>NZ_SMLF01000004.1:0-296905 GCF_004349155.1 Flavobacterium sp. GT3P67 | reverse complement strand
CAAAAACAGTTTGGTTACCATTTATAATTCAGGATGTTGCGGCATGGCAGGTTCTTTTGGATATGAAAAAGAACATTATGAGATCAGCATGCAAATGGGTGAAGATACGTTGTTTCCTAAAATTAGAGCTACAGATGCTAATGTAGCCATTGCTGCTGCAGGAACCAGTTGTCGTCACCAAATTTTTGACGGAACCAGTAGAAAGGCCTTGCATCCGATTACTATTCTAAGAAGTTGTGTGAAATAATTTTCAGCTTGAAATGAATTCTAAAAGGAATAGTGATTCTCTGTCTATTTAAATGATTTTTCTTTTATTGGTTTAATTGTATTCGATTTGACTTTTTATATTGACAATAAAAATCATTTTGTCTTTTTTGAAAAATAATATAAAAAAAAAGCTCGAGAAACTTTATTAGTTCAATTTGTTTTATACTTTTGATTTTTCAAGATAATCTGCATTATTTTTAAGATAAGAGCATATAATTTACAGTATATTAATTTTTAATGATAAAATTTGCAATATGGCATTAAAGGGTTTATTCAGAAAGAAAACAGTACAAGATATTTTAAAACAGGTTGAAAAAAGGGATGCCGATGGACATAATGCTTTAGGTAAGCACCTGACAGCTCGTGATTTGACAGCCTTTGGTATTGCGGCAATTGTAGGAGCAGGTATTTTTAGTACCATTGGAAAAGCGAGTGCTGATGGAGGTCCTGCAGTTATCTTTCTTTTCTTGTTTACTGCTATAGCGTGTAGTTTTGCTGCTTTTGCTTATGCTGAATTTGCCTCGATGGTTCCCGTTTCAGGAAGTGCTTACACGTATTCTTATGTTGCTTTTGGTGAAATTATAGCCTGGATTATTGGTTGGGCATTGATTATGGAATACTCAGTTGGTAATATAACGGTCGCTATATCGTGGAGTGATTATTTTACAAGTTTACTTGAAAGTGGTGGCCTTCATTTGCCAAAATGGGTTCAAATGGATTTTTTGTCCGCCTCCAGAGGATTCGATGACGCTACTGCATTGATGCAAGGTGGAAAAGAATTTGCGAACTTGAGTCCTGCTTTGCAAGATGCTTATACCGCTTGGACGACTTCACCAGTTATTGGTTCGTTTCATTTTGTAGCTGATCTTCCTGCATTATTAATTATCGTTTTAATTACAGCATTGATTTACCGTGGAATGAAAGAATCCCGAAATGCGAGTAATATCATGGTGGTTGTAAAATTATGTATCGTTCTTTTGGTTATTGCTGTTGGTGTTTTCTACGTAGATACTGCTAATTGGGATCCTTTTGCACCTAATGGTGTTACAGGAGTTTTAAAAGGAGTTTCTGCAGTGTTTTTTGCCTATATTGGGTTTGATGCTATTTCAACAACAGCCGAAGAGTGTAAAGACCCACAACGTGATTTGCCAAGAGGGATGATGTGGGCTATTATTATATGTACCATTTTATATATTGCTATAGCATTGGTATTAACAGGAATGGTGAGTTATGACCTATTGAATGTAGGAGATCCATTAGCTTTTGTATTTGAAAAATTAGACCTGAAATGGATGTCAGGAATTATTGCGGTTAGTGCGGTTGTGGCTATGGCAAGTGTTTTATTGGTTTTCCAAATGGGGCAACCACGTATCTGGATGAGTATGAGTCGTGACGGTTTGTTGCCAAAACGTTTCTCAAAAGTACATCCAAAATATAAAACTCCTTCTTATGCGACAATTGTTACTGGTTTTGTAGTAGCGGTTCCGGCTTTGTTTTTGAACTTAACATTGGTTACAGATTTGTGTAGTATAGGAACGCTATTTGCTTTTGTATTGGTTTGTGCGGGAGTTCTGGTATTACAAAATAAAAAAGATATTCCTCGAGGTAAATTTAAAACCCCTTATGTTAATTCCAAATTCATCTTTCCAGTTTTAATGATTATTGGGCTTGTGTTTGCTTTTGGCTATAACAAAAAAGCGACTATGGATTTTATTACCAATGAAACCCAAATCAATAATTCAGCGGATATTATTACTTCATTGGATAAAGAAGAAACTCAAAAAGTATACGACTATTTAGTAACTATTGATGCTAAAAACAGTACGACTGAAACACCGGATTTAGAACATTTATTGAGTCAATACCAACAAGATGATGCAAAATATGCTTCAGTAATTGCAGGTTTGCCAATTGCGGATTCTGTTAAATACGAGAGCGGCTTTGACTTGTTTAAGCATAAAATCCCGATGTGGATTTTTCTTCTTACTCTAGTTGGATTGTCAGTTTGGTCTTTCAAAGAAAATTTGTCTTTAATTCCTCTTCTAGGCCTAATTTGTTGTTTGTATTTGATGGCAGAACTAAGTGTTTGGAACTGGATTTATTTTGGGATTTGGCTTTTAATTGGATTGGTAGTCTATTTTAGCTTTAGCCGTAAAAACAGTAAGTTGAATAGTATAGAAATTTAGAAAATAAATTCATTTATATAAAAACCGTCTCGTTAAACAACTTGACGGTTTTTTTGTGCTGTTTAGTCAGTCTTCAAAAAGAAGTAGTAGGCCCAAAATTATCTTATTAGACTCAAGAAATGTATTGGTTTTCTAACTGTTTGAAAGGTTTAAAACACCCTGAAAGAAGATTTAGTGAATGTGATTACAGTTTAGTAGTAAGTTTGTAAATCTTATTTTTAATGCTGTGAGAGCACGATTAAGACAATCGCTATTAAAGCTAAAAACAGCCCTAGAAGATTCATTTTACTCAGCTTTTCTTTAAAAATTAAAATACCCACAAGACTGCCTATAATAATCACTCCCATATTCATGCCCGCAAAAACGGTAGAAGGGTTTTTTGAAAATTCCTGATGTGCTTTAAGGTAAAAAAGAATATTTCCAAAGTTGAAAATACCGACTAAACCGCCAAAAAGAATGTTATGGATATTTAATGTTGCTTTTTTAAAAATCACTTCATAAGCAACCACAGTAATCATTATACTCATTGCTATTCCTAAGATGACAAATAATGAAGTGGTATATGGCAGACTGGTATAAGTGGCAATTTGTTTGAAGAGAATGTCTATAACTCCAAAGCCCATCAAAACTACTGCTGGATAACCCCATTTATTTTTAGTGTTTTCGCTGTTTTTTGTGAGAATAAGCAACAATGCCGGGATTGCCAATACGAAAGCCGAAATTTTCAGCATACTGAATTGTTCTTTGAATAGTAGCCAGGCCGCAAGAATAGGTATAAATAATGAGAGTCGTTGGGCAGCATCGGTTTTTACAATTCCCATGTGTTTAATGGATGCCGCCAAAAAAAGGAATATAGAAGGTAATAAAATACCAATAGTTATATAAAGCCACCATGGCGCTTTAGTTTCAACGGTATTTAAATCTGGGCTGTATGACAGGTAGCAAAGTGTACATGCAAACACATAATTCCAAGTGACTATTTGTGTGTGGCTGATGGTATATTTACGGGCGACTTTAAATATCACACCCACGGTTACACTGCAAATAATACTTAAGATTAGAAATAACATAGTTTTATTTATATTGTGAGGAACATGTGGGGATTTTATTTAATAAAAAAACGGTAAACGCTTATTTTATAGCCGTTTACCGTTTTTGTTTTGTGACCTTGACTGGATTCAAACCAGTAACCTCTTGAGCCGTAATCAAGTGCGCTATTCAGTTGCGCCACAAGGCCATTTTTTTTGCTTTTTAAGAGCTTATTAAAGCGCCTTATTGCGGGTGCAAATATAGGTATAATTGTGTAATTTGCAAGTCTAAATTTATAAAAAAATAAAAAAACATGCCACTTAAGAATTATATACGTGATATTCAGGGATTTCCCAAAGAAGGAATTTTGTTTAAAGACATTACTCCCTTGCTAATTGATCCCGAAGCAAGGAAAAAATGCTTGAATATATTGGTTTCATCCCTTGCAGATAAAAAAATAGACAAGGTAATAGGAGTGGAGAGTCGAGGGTTTTTCTTTGGAATGTTGATTGCTCAGGAATTAAATGTGGGTTTTATTCCGGTTCGAAAACCTAGCAAGTTGCCTTACGAAACGATTTCGGCAACGTATGATTTGGAATATGGAACGGATACATTAGAAATTCATACCGATGCGATTCAAAAAGGAGACCGAATCCTGATTCACGATGATGTTTTGGCAACCGGAGGAACGGCGAAAGCGGTTTGTGAATTGGTGGAACGATTGGGTGGCGAAATCGTACAATGCAATTTCCTGATGGAATTAGCTTTCTTGAATGGAAGAGCAAAAATCAAAGGAAATGAAATTTTTGCCGCAATTACATATTAATCTAATGCACGTGTGGTTACGTAATATCTAAAACCAATAATTGCCATTTGCCATTTCTTGGCTTTTGCCAAATCCAATCGTTGTTTGGTGAAACTAGGTAAAATGACTTTGTTGATTTGTGCCAGAATTTTATACATATCGTTTTGTTTTTGACAAAGATATAAAAAAAGACGGTCTTGTTTGGGGACCGTCTTTTTTGGTTTTATGATGATATTATTTTTTTCTTTCGCGTTCTAAGTTAGAATGATATTCTTCCATTTGTTGTTCGTACACTTTCATTTTTTTCTCAAAAGCAGCCATTTCTTTATTGAATGGCTTCATTTTCTTTTCAAATTCTTCCATTTGTTTATCGAAAGCTTCCATTTGAGGCTCCAGTTTTTTCATTTTAGCCTCGTAGTCTTCCATTTTCTTTTCAAACTCTTTCCAAGCTTTTTTATCTCCTTTAATTGGGTCACCTTTTGGTGCTTTTGGCGCTTTGGGAAAAAGGGGTGCTTTAGGGGCTTTAAATTTAAAATTTGGAGCATTAGGAGGAGTTGGTGGCTCTGGTATCATTTCTTTCCCATCTAAATAGCTTTTAGTAATAATACGGATTGAGTTCTTAGTTGAAGTCCCCTCTTTTTGTACATTAACCGAGCTTATATGATTTGGATTCATGCTTTCGGCCTCTAGCGGGCTTACTTTTTTTCCGTCAATAAAATATTCTGCATCACTAGGTATACCATTTATTTCTTTCGTTATTTTTGTAACCGTATACGTGCTTTTTGGTTTTTGAAGAATATTTAAACTATTAGAATCTACATTTTCTAATTCCAAATCCATTGTTTGTACATCAGAATTAAATATACTTTTACTTTCTGCGGTTTTACCTTTTGTTGCAATTCTTATTATAGATTTGTTATTATCCTTAGTGACATTCATTGTAGTTATGTCATCCGGATTGGTTCTATCTAATTCTTCTTTGCTCACTTTTTTTCCATCAATAAAAATTTCTGTATTTGGATCAATACCCTCATTTTTACTATTATTAACTATGTGAGCTTTAATTTTTTTGATACTGTCTTTTTCTTGTTGTATTTCTATAGCAGCAGTAACCGGATGTTTTGATTGCACTTTGTTGGTTTCTTCTTTTACTTTTTCCTGAGCAATTACCTCAATTTGAAATAAAGATATAAATGCTACTAAAGCAGGAAGAACAAGCGCATACTTCCAAGAATTTCTTTTGTTCGATTGATTTTTGTTTAACATAACGATTCGTTTTTTGATTAATGATTGATAAAAATGATTGGTAATGGCAACACAATTCTCCTGTGTTGTTATTTTTAAAAGCGTGAACTGATACGCTTTTTTGTCGGATATTTTTTTTGTGGCTTCACTGTCAGCAATGAATTCTAAGTTTTGTAAGATGGCTTTTTTGTACAACCAAACTAACGGATTGAACCAAAAAAGAATACAAAACAGTCTTGAAATCAATACGTCTACGGTATGATTTTGATCGCTATGCACTTTTTCGTGTTCCAAAATATTTTCTAATTCGGAGTCGCTGTATAAGGACGAATTGTAAACTATAGTATTAAAATAGGAAAATGGAGCAATGTTTTCAGTAGTATCAATAAATTTAAAATCAGCTTGATTTTGAATCGTTTTTCCTTTCAAAACGGTATTTAAACTATAAAAATCGAAAGCAAATTTTCCCAGAAATAAAATTATTCCAATTGCGTAAACAATTCCAGATATTAAATACCAATTGATTTCAAAAGGTTCATTTTCGATACTATTTGTTATTGGAATTCTTGACCAATCAATATTCTTAGAGCTTGATTCTACCATTATTATTTTGGTATAAACAACTAACGGCAAAACAACAGAAGTGAATAAACCAAATAAAAGAAACCAACGATTACTCGTGAAAAAGGTTTCTTTTCTCAACATAAAATAATAAGCCAAATAAAACAGTGCGATTAATCCACTGGATTTGATGAGGTAAATGTAGAATGCTTCCATAACGATTCTTGATTTTATTCTGGAGTTGTTTTTTTAAGAAGGATTATTTTTCTTCTTTTTGAGTTTCAATCATTGCCAAAATCTCCCGTAATTCGGCTGCAGAAATTTTCTCTTCTTTGGCAAAATGGGAGACCATATTTTTATAGGAACTGTTAAAATAATTATCGATAGCCGTATTCATGAAGCGTTTTCTATATTCTTCTAAACTCACGATAGGATAGTATTGGTGTGTGTTTCCAAAAGCATTGTGCGATACAAAGCCTTTTTCTTCCAGATTACGCACAATAGTAGAAAGTGTGTTATAATGGGGTTGCTCTTCTGTTATTTCTGCCATAACTTCTTTTACGAATGCTTTTTTGAGCTTCCATAAAATGTGCATGATTTCTTCTTCTTTATTGGTCAGTTTTTGCATGATTTTTTTATTTGAATCAAATCTACAACTATATTTTTAGTTACACAACTAAAAATATAGTTAATTAACTAAAAAAACAGGTTTAGTGCTGAGATCAAATTTATTTTAGCACAAAAACATCAAAATCAAACAAGAATAAAGGGAACTTAGTATTACATGTAATTTAATGTTGTATTTTAAAATCTACAAAAAAACAATATTAATTTAAAGTATCTTATTGGAAACAAAGGTGTTATTTGTATTTTATGGTGATTTTTTTACCACAATAAGACTTTTGACTTTAAAACTTTCGACTTACTTATTTGTTTTCCAGTTTAATTAATTTTTGCAGCCAAATACAACCGCCTACCGAAAGAATTCCTAAACTTCCCATGACAAACCAATTGGTTTGGTAGCCAAATGCAGCAATGATTTCCAGTCCGGTTTTGGAACTTGCAATATGTGCCAAGCTGAAACTCATCGTAAACAAAGCCATGTAGCGACCTTCATGCCCTTTTGGCGCTCGGCTTAAAGCGAAAGAATTGGAAAAAGGGAAGATAAACATTTCTCCAAAAGTGATAAAAAGAATACTCACAATTAATATTCCTGCCCACATATTGAGGATTAAAACGTAGAAACTAATAGACATTAATAGCGAGCCCCAAAGAATAATTTTGAGTTTATCGATATTTTTCCTTTGGCTGATGCTCACAATTGGCATTTCCAGAAAGAAAATCAAGAGTCCATTTAAGGATAATAAAAGCCCGCTTTGAAATTCAGTCAGACCAAATTTTTCATTGTGATACAATGGTAAAGTGGTAAAAAGTTGAAAGAAAAGCATTGCTGTTATAAAACAAATAAAGAGAAAAATCCAGAATATCTTGTCTTTGAAAACTGAAGCTGGTATTTCGGTTTCACTATTCGCTGTGTCTAAATCGGCTGGTTTTTTACGTTCTTTTACCAATAAGGTAAAAATCAAGATAGATACAATGCAAGAGCTTCCATCTACCCAAAATAATCCGCTGTAGCCTAAATTCATGATTATCAAACCTCCCAAAGCCGGTCCTGCGGTAAATCCTAAATTCACCGCTAATCGAACTAAAGTCAATGCTCTGGTGCGATTTTCAGGTTTTGCATACGTTCCCAGAGATACAAACATAGCGGGACGAAACATATCAGCAACGGTCATTATGAAGAACATTGCAAAACACAATCCCCAAAAAGTTCGTATGTATTGTACTAAAAACAGTAATATTCCGCTGGTGAATAAGCTGAAAACCATGATTCTGTAAAAACCTATTTTATCGGATAATTTGCCACCAAGCCAAGATCCTAACATAGAACCAAAACCAAAAGCAACCATAATCCATCCTACTTGAGCATAGGAAAAGCTTAAATCTTCTTTTAAATATTTGGATAAAAAAGGCAAAACCATCGTACCGGCACGATTGATAAAAGTAATCAGCGTAAGAATCCAAACTTCTCTTGTAAATCCTCTGAAATTATTTATGTAGCGTTGAAAAGCAGTTTTGAGCATATCTAAAATTATAATTTTGCAAAGGTAGAAAACTTTGTACCGATGCGTCTTTGTGTCCTAGTAACTTTTAAACTATTTTTGCATAAAAATAAGAACATGAGAACGCTATTCATTTTGTTGCTTTTAATACAATTGAATTTTGGCTTTGGCCAAAATAAATTTGACGTTTCGGCTGTAGCCAAATTTCAAAAGGAATTGAACACAGAATATGCCGACGCCAAAACAAGCCCTTTGACTGCAGAAGATTTAGCGGAATTCAAAACACTTGATTTTTATTCTATTGACGAAAAGTTTTTTGTGACCGCTGCATTTGTCAGAACAGAAAAGGAACAGCCTTTTGAAATGAAAACATCAACCGACAGAAAACCATTGTATGTAAAATATGGTGAACTTTCTTTTACAATCGATGGTCGGGATTTTAAACTGAATGTGTACAAGAATATTGAGCTTTCGAAAAAGGAGGAATACAGAGACTATTTATTTTTACCGTTTTCAGATTTGACTTCAGGCAACGAAAGTTACATTGGCGGTAAATATATCGATTTAAGAATCCCAAAAGGAGATACGATTGTGATTGATTTTAATACATCATACAATCCGTATTGCGCTTATAACCCTAAATATTCCTGTCCAAAAGTCCCTTTGGAAAATGATTTGAATATCGAGATAAAAGCTGGGGTTAAAAAGTTTCACGACTAATGGAATTCTTTAATCTGCATACGCATAAATATACCAATCAACCTAATGTGTTGGAACTAGTGAATCAATATCCACAGGAATTTGATGCCACAATTCCGTATTATTCCATCGGGATTCATCCGTGGTTTATCGTTGCAGAGCGCATAGAAGCTGACTTGACGATAATCGAAAGTAAATTACAAGAGGCAAATTGTCTCGCTGTTGGCGAATGCGGATTGGACAAACGCATCGATATTCCAATGGAGTTGCAACAAATGGTTTTCGAAAAGCAATTGCTTTTGGCACAGCAATATCAAAAACCAGTTGTGATACATTGCGTTGCGGCTTTTCAGGAACTGATTGCGATTAAGAAAAAATTGAATATTTCAGTTCCAATGTTGATGCATGGGTTTTCAAAAAATATGCAAGTTGCCAAACAATTAATGGACAATGGATTTTATATTTCGTTTGGAAAATATTTATTGCTAAATAAGGAACTAGAAGCTGTTTTTAAAAGCGTTCCCAATAATCGATTTTTTCTGGAAACAGATACTGTTGAAGAAGGAATTGGGGTTGTTTATGAATTGGCAGCAAAATACAAAGGAGTTTCAGTCAAAGAAATACAGGAACTGGTGAATAATAATTTTAATACTGTTTTTAATCAAATAAACAGATAACCAAATTAACAAATAAACTTTTATTATGGCAGAGTGGACAGAAAGAGCCGAACTTTTATTCAAAAAAGAAGGTTTAGATAATTTGAAAAATGCAAATGTTTTGGTCGTAGGACTTGGGGGTGTTGGTTCTTTCGCTGCCGAATTTTTGGCAAGAGCAGGAGTGGGTACCATGACTATTGTTGATGGCGATGTAGTTGATATTACAAACATAAACCGACAATTACCCGCTTTACATTCTACCGTGGGACAACCCAAAGTTACTATTGTTGGGGATCGATTGATGGATATCAATCCAGAATTGAAATTGACTCGTGTGCAAGAATTTCTTTCGCCGGAGCGTGCTTTCGAAATTGTTTCGGAGGAATTTGATTATGTTTTGGATTGCATCGACAGTGTGACTCCAAAGTTGAATTTGATTATTGGCGCAAAGCGAAAAAGAGTAAAAATCATAAGCAGTATGGGTGCTGGCGGAAAAATGGAAGCTTCTAAAGTGAAAGTGACGGATATTACCAATACCGTGAATTGCTTCTTTGCTAAAACCATCCGAAGACGATTGAAAGAAGTAAAAATTGATAAACTGAAAGTGGTGTTCTCTTCTGAAATTCAAGACGAAACGAGTTTAAAAATGACCGACGGATCCAATTTTAAAAAATCATTTTACGGGACAAACAGTTATATGCCAGGATTATTTGGTTTGTATGCTGCAGAAACCGTGATTCGCTATTTACTTAAGAAATAGTGTTCAGTGTTCAGTCTCCGTTTCAGAAATTAGAACTCATAATTAATAATTTATAATTACAAATGATACAAACCGTAATTTTTGACATGGATGGTGTAATTGTCGATACAGAACCCGTTCACCGTTATGCTTATTTCAAACAATTTGATGAGTTAAATATAGCTGTTACAGAAGAAATGTATACTTCATTTACAGGAAATTCTACTCGGAATATATTTCAGAAATTGAAAGAAATTTTCGTAATAGAACAGGAAGTAGAAGATTTAATTCAAAGAAAACGCAATATTTTTAATGATGCTTTTGATAGTAAAGCAGATTTGGAATTATTGGAAGGTGTTGAAAATCTTATTAAAGAATTACACCAAAACGGGATGCAATTGATTCTGGCTTCTTCGGCTTCAAAAGTTACTATTGAGCGTGTGTTTAGCCGGTTTAAGTTGCATGACTATTTTACGCATGTGGTAAGCGGGGAAGATTTTCCTAAATCGAAACCACATCCCGCTATTTTTGAGCATGCAGCAAGTTTATCAGTTGCACCAAAGGAAAGCTGTATCGTTATTGAAGACAGCACGAATGGAATAAAAGCGGCGAAAGCTGCCGGGATTTTGTGTGTGGGGTACAATAGTATTCATTCTGAAGCACAAGATTTATCGGAAGCAGATGTTGTTATTAATCATTTTAACGAATTGGGTTTTGATGCAGTTAAGAATATTGATTCTAAATTAAGGAATAATTAACATTTGAGAGCCACTGAATTTGTAAATTTGGAAAACATAAAAATTTATAACATGAAAAAAATAATTATTGTATTTGCCATTATTATAGCAAATTTCACCATTGAGGCACAAGTAAAAACACCTCAATCAAGTCCGAAATCTACACTTATGCAAGCAGTAGGTTTGACAGATGTAGAGATTAATTATTCAAGACCAAGTGCCAGAGGAAGAGCTGTTTTTGGTAATTTGATTCCTTTTGGAAAAGTATGGAGAACTGGAGCTAATGAAAATACAACAGTATCTTTTAGCGACGATGTTGTTATTGATGGTAAAACGTTGAAAAAAGGAAAATATTCGTTGTATACGATTCCGAAAATAGAAAGCTGGGAAATAATATTTTATAGAACTACTGATAACTGGGGTAATCCAGAAGAGTGGAAAGAAGAAAATGTAGCACTTAGAGCTACCGTTAAACCGGAAACGTTAAATAGAAGTGTAGAAACATTTACTATTGGAGTTAGTGGTTTAGACAACAATTTTGCATTTTTAGAAATATACTGGGAGAATTCGTATGCAGCTATAAAATTTGAAGTCCCTACACAACAAAAAGCAACTGCTAATATTGAGAAAGCATTAGCAGGACCAACTGCTGGAGATTATTTTTCTGCAGCTCAGTTTTTATTTCAATCGAATGGTGACAATGCAAAAGCATTGGTTTATGTAAACAAAGCGTTGGATATGTCTAAAGACAAACCGTTTTGGTACAACAGATTGAAGTCATTGATTCAAGCAAAACTTGGAGATAAAAAAGGTGCTATCGAAACTGCAAAATTATCTCTTGCAGCGGCTGAAATTGCTAAAAACCAAGATTACGTAAAAATGAATAAAGATAGTATCGCAGAGTGGAGTAAGAACTAATTATTCTAACTGTTTTACAAACAAAAAAATCCCGTCTTGATTATCGAGACGGGTTTTTTTTTTTTAAAATAAGGAATTATGGTTTTAAATGTAGAACATAAATGACCTATAGTATTGACATTACTTCGCAAGTTCGCTGTCGCTCGTGTCCTATGAAAAAGGAATCCTCTCAATGATTTTAGGCTGTAATCGCTTTTTGTTTTCTAAAAATGGTCCATTGCAACAGTAACGAAATAACAATCGTTAACATGGCTCCAATGAAATTAAGCCATAAATAACCCAGTTTTTCTTCTCCGCTTGGAAAAATATAAATAGCGTAATAGTAAATGATAAAAATGGTAATCTGACTTACTACGGCGCTATAAAAAATAGCTTTGGATTGTACTTTGTGTATATAAAACCCAACCAGAAAAATTCCCAATACAGTACCGTAAAAGATGGATCCAATGATATTTACCAATTGAATTAAATTTTCAAATAGCGTTCCGATACAAGCAAATAGTATTGCAATAACTCCCCACAATAATGTAAAGAATTTAGTTGCATTGAGGTAATGCTTATCTGATTTTTCTTCTTTTAGATTGCGTTTGTAAATATCAATTGCGGTTGTAGATGCCAGTGCATTCAGTCCCGAAGCGGTAGATGACATTGCTGCTGAAATGATTACGGCTAACAATAAACCAATAAGTCCTTTAGGTAAATAATTAAGGATAAAGTGAAAAAACACATAATCTTTATCGTTGGTTTCACTGTTACTATCGGCTTTTAAGATTATTTCTTTAGCACGATCTCTTAAATCTTTTTCTTTATTGGACAAAGCCACTAATTCTTTTCGAAGGATTGGATTGTCATAATCTTGATTGAGCTGATCGATGTACAACAGATTAATTACTTTTTTATCTTCGGATAGATCATCTAATTTTTTCTCCAAAGCATTGTATTCGCCTTTGTAAGCCGATTTTTCAATCATGGCTTTGTTGTTTGGATTAAAATTTAACGGAACAGGATTGAATTGAAAAAAAACAAAAACCATAACTCCGGTCAGTAAAATAAAGAACTGCATCGGTACTTTTAAAAGACCATTCATAATCAGTCCCATTTGACTTTCGCGAACTGATTTCCCTGATAAATAGCGTCCTACCTGAGATTGATCGGTTCCAAAATAAGCCAATGCAAGGAAAAACCCTCCTGTGATTCCGCTCCAAAAAGTATATTTTTCTTCCAGATCAAAAGAAAAATTGACAATGTCCATTTTGTCATTTGCACCAGCAATATGCAATGCACTGGTAAATGTCATATCATTAGGTAAATAATGCAATATCAGAAAAAAGGTGATTAGCATTCCGGACATAATCACAAACATTTGCTGTTTTTGAGTTACATTGACTGCTTTTGTACCTCCGGAAAAGGTATAAATGATGACTAAAACACCAATAATAATATTCATGTACGTTAGATTCCAACCCAATATTGCCGATAAAATAATTGCCGGCGCATAAATGGTCAATCCGGTTCCTAAACCTCTTTGGAACAAGAAAAGGATTGCTGCAAGTGAACGGGTCTTTAAATCAAATCTATTTTCCAGATATTCATAAGCAGTATATACTTTATATTTGTGGTATAAAGGAATGAAAGTGACGCAGATTACCACCATGGCAATAGGCAATCCAAAGTAGAATTGTACAAATCCCATTCCATCATGATAGGCTTGCCCTGGTGTAGAGAGAAACGTAATTGCACTGGCTTGTGTGGCCATAACAGAAAGTCCCACAATATGCCAAGGCGTTTCATTACTACCCAGAATAAAATCTTCAACATTTTTACTTCCTTTGGTTTTCCAAGCACCGTAAATTACAATGAACAATAAAGTAACTATGAGTATAACCCAATCAAATAATTGCATAATTTAAGAGTATAATTTCATGATGAGACAAAAGATCAAGATATATATAGCATTGGCTACAAGTACCCAGGTATAATTCTTCTTCCAGGTTTTTACTTTTTTTGTTTCCATTTTAGATTGGGTTAGGGCTTGATTTTTTGAATAGGAATTTTTTCGGATGATTGTAACGAAATGATATTGGAAATTAATTTATAAGCACCGGTAACGCCCTCGGGTAATTCTCTAAAAAAGCTTAAGCCCGTATAAATATAGTGTCCTTTTCCGTAGGGAGCAATCAGTAAAGCACCATTTTTAGGGCTTTCCCCTTTATCATTTGAAGATAGAATAGGAGTGAAGGCTTTGTCGTATTCACTTGGGTAATACAATCCTTGCTCTTGTTTCCAACCTTGAAAATCTTTAGAAGTGATTTTGTTTGGGAAATTCAAAACGGGATGGTTTGGCGCTAAAAATCGAACTTCAGCATCTTCTTCGGTTACACGGTCGCGGGACAGTTTCAATGGATAAGGCGCGATATTTTCGGTTACAAGATCACCAGCTGTATTGTACTGAACGAGCATTGTTTTTCCTCCTTTTACAAAGTCAAAAAGTATCGTTTGTTTATTTGCTAATGCTGCAACAGTATTGTAGGCACGAACACCAGTCATAACTACATCAAAATTTTCTAATTTTTCGGGTGTTATTTCTTCGGGTTTAAGCAGTGTAACATTGTATCCCAATTGGGTCAGGCTGCTAGGAACTTCATCTCCGGCACCCATGATGTATGCAATTCTCTCTTCATTTGTTTTTAAATCAGTTTTGATACATTTGGCTTCAGCTGATTTTAAAACTTGCTGTTTAGTGATATGGTCATAATTAATGATGATCTGTTCTTTGTCAAATCGTTTATTGTCAATAATTGCAACACTTTTGGCTACGGCTTCTTCGGATTTATTTGGCGCAGTTACCTCAAAATAAACAATTTGCTCAGTTCCCTTTTTTTCGATGTTAAAAGGAATTGATTTTGGAGAAACACCCCAGTTTTTTGGGAGTTCAAGTTGTAGATTTCCTTTTACGGCATCTTTACCCGTTTTAATTTTTACACCTACGTATTTAATTTTTGTGTCTTTAAAAAGTAATACTTTGTCCAAAATTGAAGTGGTAACCTCAGGAACGATGTCGAGATAATTGTACACTTCGCCTTTTACATCATCATTGTATTTATAAATAACGGTTCGCTCAAATGGGATTTCTATTCCGTTAATTTGAATATTAAAAACCACTTTAATTTCCCGAATAACATCTGGAATCCCTATGTTTTGTTGTTGATTTACGGAGTACATTCCAACGGTTCCATTTTCTCTTAACCAATACGGTTGTGTGTAGTCAATAGATTCGGGTAATTTTAAATCTAAGTTTATGTTATTTAAAATATTATTTTTTAATTCGCGATTTTGAGCGGTATTTATTTGTTCCGGTAAAGTGGTTACGCTCATTAATTGTATTGACGCTGAACTTCTGTTAATGGCTTCGAGTTTCAATTTGATAACGCTTCCGGGAGTAGCTTCCTGATTTTGGGCTACGGCTTCAAGATACAAACCTGAACAAGCTGCTATAATTTCTTTTATGGCTGCCGATTTCAGGGGTGCCCAGTGATTTTCATCTAATGCTTCCATCATGGAGTAGGCTTTCGCTAAATTTGGAATACTTGCCGAAGGATTATTGTGGTCGAATTCAGCTGTAATAGTTGTCAATAACTCTCCGATGGCTTTTCCTCCTTTCACCCGGTTCCAAGAGGTATCAATTCCTTCAAAAAGTGATTTTTTTTCTTTTAAAGCGTCTCCATTTATAAACTCTAAATACTCTGTTTCTTCGCCACGCGTACCTGTGCTTCCAAAGCCTTGCGATTGATGGCGACTGCGGCTTAATGCCGCTATTTCCTGATTTGATTTCCCTAATCCAGCATAATAAGCCCCAGTTTGCAGAGCAATTAAATTCTTTTTATCAGCTGCATTAAATTTTTCTATAGTTCCATAAAACCACCAAGAAGTATTAAAAAACTGGCGTTTGGTTTGCCAAGGTTTTACAAATTGTAATTGTTCGGGAAAAATAGCAGGATTATTGGCCAGTTCAAAACTTTCTACGCTTAACAATGCCGATGAAGTGTGATGACCGTGGGTAGTTCCGGCTGATCTATGGTCAAACCTGTTGACAATTACATCGGGTTGAAATTTTCTAATTGCCCAAATAACGTCAGCCAATACTTTTTCTTTATCCCAAATTTCTAAAGTTTCTGTCGGATTTTTGGAAAAACCAAAATCATTGGCACGAGAAAAAAATTGTTCTCCTCCATCAATTTTTCGGGCTTCGATAAGTTCTTGAGTTCGTATCACTCCTAGTAATTCCCGTAATTGTGTACCTATTAAGTTTTGGCCGCCATCACCACGTGTCAAAGACAAATATCCCGTTCTTGCTTTTTGTTCATTGGATAAATAAGAAATTAATCGGGTGTTTTCATCATCAGGATGTGCTGCTATATAAAGTACCGAACCTAGAAAATTAAGCTTTTGAATTTGATTGTAAATTTCAACAGAATTTAGTTTTTGGGGTTGTTGCGCAATTGTTATTTGGCAACATAAAAGAAAGGTTAGAATAGTTGGTACGTATTTTTTTTGCATTTTTTTAAATTTAATTTGCAGTAACTTCAAATGTAGGAATTAAATAATTTTTTCTGAAATGTTTTGGGTTTTCTTTAATAATAAAAAAAAGAGAGAAAAACCCATTAAGGTTCTCTCTCTCTTTTAAATAAAATTGGGATTAATCTCTATCATGTCCATTTCCGCGCCCGTTTCCGTTTCCATGTCCATTATTTCCTTTATTTCGGTTATCATGTTTTCTATATTCTCTGCGGTTATCATTATCATATCTTCTATGATTATCATTCCCTCTTTGGCTTACATATACTCTACGGTTATTGTTATACCCTATATTTCTTTGTTCTCTTCCATGATATCCTCTGTAATATTTTACTTTATGATTATTAAAGTGGCTATACGGTCTTGAACCATGATAATCGTTTAATACTACTTTGTATCCATCATATAGATCATAGTTTCTATATTGATTTGGTAGATATCTTGAACGTATCCATCTTCCGCCTCCAAAATAAATGAATTGAGTGGCTCTTACATCGTAATACGCTTCAACATCTGGCAAATAATAATATTCAGCTTCTGCATATCCTACAGGTCCCCAAGATGGAGCCGTACCTATGTTTACACTTACTGAGACTTGTGCATGTATTGAACTTGATGCAAAAAGGATAATTCCTACGGCGAGTAATTTTAATGTTCTCATTTTTTCAAATATTTAATTAATAATAGCTTTCTATAATAACTCTTTATTACGGTGCTTTTTTCATTAAGCCAACAACTGTGCCAAAACAAAAAAAAACCATTTAATTATATCTTTGTGCTTAAAAAAAAAGAGAGTCCCAATTTTTTTGGAACTCTCTTTTTAAATTATATGAAATCAGTATTAATTTTTCCCATTTCCATGGCCATTATTTCCTTTTCCTCCTTTATTCCCATTTCCTTTATTCCCATTATCTTTATATACTTTGTTTTTATTACTACGATTGGAACCTATTGATTTTTGAGGTTTACCTTTGTATCCTTTGTAATATTTTACTTTATGACTATTAAAGTTACTGTATGGTCTTGAACCATGATAATCGGTTAGTACTACTTTGTAACCATTATATAAATTATAGTTTCGGTATTGATACGGCAAGTTTCTCGAACGAATCCATTTTCCTCCACCAAAATAAATAAACTGAGTTGCTCTTATATCATAATACGCTTGAACATCCGGTAAATAATAATAATCTACAGCTGAGTAACCAACTGGGCCCCATGCTGGAGGACTACCTATATTTACATTTACTGAAACTTGTGCTTGCATCGTATTACTGGATACTAAAAGTATCATTCCTGCGATGATTAATTTTAATGTTTTCATTTTTCAAAATTTTAATTAGTAATCAATTTATAGTAACTTTTCAATTACTATTTTTATTCCATTTTATAGTAAAGTCAACAATTGTACCAATAGGAACTCATTAACATTTAATTGGGTTCGGTAAGATTTCATAAAAAAAATAAACAATGATTCATTTCCTTTTTCTACAGCTATAAATTTATTTGCAATAAAAGTTTAAGACGATTAAGCAAAACCTTAACTTTTGCAGGAACTTCTTTTGGAGTGTTTAAAACCAAAGTTGGTTTTTTTCAGCAGCTAACATTTGAGTTGGAACAACACTTAATGACAATACCAACATCATTAAGTAAAAGGTGCCTTTTTCATTTCTTTATAGGTTTTTAGTTGTTAATTTCTGTACTATAAAAGTAAGCTATATTACTTAATGTAATCTTATATAATTATGATATTAAATTACATAATTTTCACTTTTGGAATATTAAGAGTGTTTAATGTTTTTAAAATCAGATTTTTAAATTGATTTGCACAAAATGGTGACTGCTAAAAGGAACTTTTGTTATTTAAAAATTACGGTACGTGGCTTGCCTAATTCAAAATCCTGAAAGCCAAAATCAGTAGTTTCAAAAGCGTTGGTTTTGAAAATATTTTCACCATTTCCCGGTATTGATGGATAGTACGAAAGTGAAATTTGGAAAGAACTAAATACTAAAAAATCATTATTTATTATTAATCCAATCCCAATTTTAGAATAGGCTTTATTTTCCAATAATCCTTTTTCGGGATTTCCCAGCATCGCAATTGAATAGTTAAAATAGGGGTTTAATCGAAATCCCCAAAGATTCCAAGGTGCATAAGCTTGAGTTTGCAAAGTCAGTATTGCTTTTTCGGTTCCGTAATCAGCACTATTAAATCCGTGAATACCGTAATTTTCATTAATATTAAGTTGATCGCCAATAATATCCACGCGATTGGAACCAATAATTAATTGAGGTTTAATGAACTGCCGCAATTTCCATTTTCCAAAACTCATTAAATTAGTAAAATAATTAGCCTGAAAAGAAAAAGCATTCTGTTTAGTATTTGATTTTTCAAAAAAAGTACCCAACTCCAAATTAGCACTTAGAAATCCCCATTTATAAAAATTCCCAAAAGCTGCCCGAGCTCCTAAATAATAACGGCCCAGATTGTTTTTATATTGATAGCCCGAAGTTATTCCAAATATTTTTCCAATAGGTACATCTTCAATAATTCCATTTTTGAAAATATAACTGTCTTGAACGAATTTACGGGAAGTGATACCAATTCCTATAAATGAAAATTTTTCATCAGAATAAAAATCATTAGGATCATAATCAATTATTGGACTTTCCAGATATTTTACATTCAAAAATCGACCAGCAACTACTAAATTCGTAGTTCTATCATTCTCCGTATTTTTTTTGAAAATCCTAAAAGCACGACCAAACCATAAATCTTGTGAATTGTATTTGAAATTTTGGAAAGCAAATACGGCATTAGTATCAGGAATTGTATCTTTTCTAAACTGTTTGTCAAAATAGATTCCACCAGCCCATTTTGTGAATGGAGAATAAAATGGTCGTTCGATGTTTATACTTTTACTATAATAATCATCTAAATCGATATGATAATTCACGGTGGTTTTAATGAATGTATTCTTGAAGTTGGGAATGGTGTACTGTATACGATAAGCATTTTTGCCATCGCTGAATCTGTTTGTGAATTCAGTATTAAATTCATGACCTGAACCCAAAATATTACGATCATTTAGTTCAAAACTGCTTCTCGAACTTGATATGGAACCCTTTGGAATAATACTCCACGTATCTAAAACCCGAATGTAAACATCTACTGAATCCTTATTATTGCTAATCAATTGCGGGGTTACATCAACCCGACTGATATATCTTTGAGTTCTTATTAAACGTTCAGATTCTTTTACTAATAAGGAATCTAAGGGTTTGTTTTTTTTGATAAGCAATAAGTTCCTAATGGCAAGCCTGTTTGTTTTGATGTGAATTCTGTTTCCAGTTCGCTCAGCCCAGTTTTTAGGTTGTTTTGTAGTATCAATTTCAGAATAGCCAAATGGATCTAATGTAACAATATTGATTTTCCTGATAATTTTTCCTTCAAAGTTTTTGAATTTTTTTGGCACTATTTTTTCCTTATTGTTTTTTGCATTAACAGGTCTGAAAACTAATTTATGAAAGAGTTTGGTAAATTTATTTTTTTTGGAATAGGTTTGAATTTGCTTATACACTACTGAAGAATCTTTTTCCTTCTTGTCTACTTGAGCAAAAGAAATCTGATAGCAGCAGAAAATCAAAATAGTTAGAATCAGTTTTTGTTTTTTAAACATGATAAAAAAAATAATTATAAACATTGTTAACAAAACAAAAGAAAAAATCTTTTAAGTACTAGTTCGAATTAACAAAATTCAGAATTTGAATATTCGAATTTACTATTTTAGAAACTATTCATTGGTTTTATTAGCGTCTTTTTCTGTTGTAGTTTCAGTAAACACCGGAACTATAATATCTGTTTTAATGATGGTTTTTTTTGGTGTAGATTCTGAATCAAACAGCGGTAATTTAATATTACGCCAAGTATACGTTTTTGGTAAATGATCTCCCATCAGGTATCCCCAGGGCTCTAAGGGTTCTATCCTGTCAAAAATTACTTTAAGTACTGCCAGAACTGGAAGTGCTAAAAACATACCGGAAACTCCTGCAATTGCGCCACCTATAATAATCCCAATAATCGATACAAACGCATTTATCTCTACTTTAGAACTTACAATCATAGGGACCAAAATGTTATTGTCAATTAACTGAACAATTATGGTAATAATAATTATCCCAACTATTATGGATAAATCTGGTGAACCTGTAAGCGAAGCCACAATACTCAGCACTCCTGCAAAAAGTATTCCTATGTAAGGAATTAGATTTAAAATCCCTGTAATTATGCCTAGTAAAATAGCATACTTAACACCAATAAGCATGAATCCGAGCGTAGTCATTACTGAAACTAAAATCATTTCTATAATTAATCCAACAATATAACTGTTGATGGCTATTTTAATATTAGTTAAAATATTTTTTAACTGTTCATGATTCTCTTTCTTGAAAAGTTTAGATAAAAACAGCATGAAATGTGTTCTGTACAGTAGTATTAAAAAAGTATAAATGGGTATTAAAGTCAAATTGACTAAGGTATCCGTAAATGACATTATAGTCGTACCAATCATTTCTTTTCCTTTTTCCATGGAATCTTCGGTGGCAGTATCCAAATATTGTTTTTGTTCCCTAGAACTTAAATGAAAATTATCTTTGATAAACCCTTGAATATTTCTAATATGAATATTTATATTTCTTTCAATTTTATCAAAATCATTGGCAATATCACTAATCTGAAAGGAGAGGAATACAAAAAGAGCAATAAAAACTAATACAAAAAGAAGTACTGAAATCATTACTGCCAATACATGTGGGAAATGGAGTTTTGATTTTAAAAATTGAACGATAGGATACAATAATATTGCAAATAAAAACGACATCATTATGGGAACCAATATATCCTGACCAATATAAAAAACAAAAAGAAGAGCCATCAATCCCAATAAAATCAGGGTTAATTTAGCATAAAATGGAAGTTTTAAGATCTCATTCATATTCTCTTATTTTTTAAATAACGAATTTATTATTCAATTATGAATCGCATTGTTTCTAATTGACAAATATGAAGTGTTAAAGAAATTAAAGTATTATATATTTCTCATTAATAGTTGTAAAATTATCACTTTTAATCAATTGATTTGCAAAATAGAATGAATTGGTAATTAACTTTTTGTAAAATTACAATTAATCCATGAATTCTCTATGCTCAAAATGGTCTTTCAGTATTGAAATCCCTTTTTGCAAAAGCAGGTTATTTGGATAAATAATTTTTTCTCCATCAATGGTTTTTAAGTAGACATGAAAAGCACCAATATCCTCAATCTCTGCTTCAATGGGGAAATCTTTATCATGGATTTTTATGACATCCCCAATTTTAAATGGAAAAGAAAAAAACAAAATAACACCTGATGTGATGTTGCTCAAAATAGACCATTGGGCAAACATAGCAACACCCACAACGGTTGTAACAGAGGTAAGTCCAATAAAAATGTCTTTGGTCTGAACTCCCCAAATTATTATTAAGGCAATAATTACCAAAATATTGATAAATAAGTGAAGGTATTTAATCACTAAATTGGTTCTATGCTCAAGAGTTTGGTTTGATTTAGCGTAGCGTCGTACCAGCTTTGTTGAAATAATACGGAATAAAATCAGTAAAATTCCCAGAATTCCTGTTGCAATTAGTTCTCTTGTATATTCTTGAAAAAAGGCCATATCCATAATTTAATTACGCTAATTTAATCAAATATTCATACACTTTGTCCGTAGGCATTCCCATTACATTCGCATACGAACCTTCAATTTTTGAAACACCTATAAAACCAATCCATTCCTGGATACCATAAGCACCAGCTTTATCGTAAGGTTTGTAGTTTTCTAAATAATAGCGAATCGATTCGTCGCTTAATTCGTTGAAAGTAACTTTGGTCACTTCGTGCAATACATCCACTTTTTCATTGGTTTTAAAACAAACGGAAGTTATTACTTCATGCGTCGCATTTGATAATGATTTCAAAATTTCAAAGGCATCTTGTTCGTCTTTTGGTTTTCCCAATGCTTTATTGTTATGCCAAACGATGGTGTCGCTGGTTACCAGAATTTCATTCGATTTTAACTCTCCTTCAAAAGCGCTGGCTTTCAATTCAGCCAGATAATTAGTGATTTGCTCCGCTTTCAATTCCGGAGGATAAACTTCCTCAATTTCTTTCAATCGAATTTCAAAATCCAAGTCTAAATCCTTGAAGAATTGCTGGCGTCTCGGTGAACCCGAAGCCAGAATTAAAGTGTACTTTTTTAATTTATTTTTAAGCATTGTATTTTATATTTAAACTTATAACAATAACGGATAGAATTCCAAATAGCAGAACCCATTTTAACAGCAGACTCAGCGTATGGAACTCTTTTTTAGATTTTGCAGTCCAAATTTTTACGGCAAAATAAAACAATGGTCCCACAACAAAAAGCAATAGATATACAGTTGTAAATATTAACTCAAGGAGGTATTTATTGATGTAATAAAGCATAAAAAGAATAGGGATAAAGCTCAATCCAAAAACTATTTTTGCGGCTCTCGATTTGCCTATTGCAATTGGTAAAGTATTCATTCCTTGGTTATAATCACCATCAACATCTTCTATATCTTTAATTATTTCCCTCATGAAATTAAGAAAGAAAGTAAATAACGCGTAATCTAAAAGAATTGAAAAAAGAACGCCCATTTGTTGTTGATTTCCTTCATGAATCGTCGGGAATAAATCAAAAATCCCAATGATAATCACACTAAAAGAAAGCAACAATGCCACAATAATATTACCAATAACCACCATTTGTTTCAGGCTTGTTGCATACAAATAAAGCGTGGCTGCAATCAGAATAAAAATAGACGCAAAACCAGGTTTTACTATAACATTTGACAGATAAAAGCCAATAGCGACACCGGCAACAGTAAGTCCAATGTATAAATTATACGCATTGGTTTCAGAGATGGTTTTACCTACTATTACGTTGTTCGGTTTATTGATAGTATCCGTATTTTGATCAAAAATATTATTGATAACATACCCTCCCGCAGCGATTAAAATGGTTGATAAAACCAATAATCCATATTGCCAATCGGCTAATGCCAAATGAATATCCTGAAATTTAAAAAAAACAAACCTGAAAATAAGCTGCATAAAAGCAAGCATCAGTAGGTTTTGATAACGGATTAGTTTTAGAAATGGCAGCATTTATTTCATTTAAAATTTATAAATAATAACTAATCGTGTTTCCCATCAAAATATGTCATCCATTTCCCTTGTGCTTTCATAACTTGTTCAATAACATCTCGTACAGCTCCTCTTCCTCCGTTTTTATGTGAAATATATCTGGAAATAGCTTTGATTTCAGGACTTGCATCCTGCGGACAAGCTGGTAATCCCACTAATTTCATAACGTGATAATCTGGAATATCATCGCCCATGTACAAAACGTGTTCTGGATTTATTTGGTATACATCAGTATATTCATCAAATGTTTCTACTTTATTTGGTGTACCCAAATGAATATCAGTAATTCCCAGATTTCGTAATCTAACGCGAACACCTTCGTTGCTTCCTCCCGAAATAATACAAACATTATAACCGCTTTCTACCGCAGCTTTCATGGCGTAACCATCACGAATATTCATGGTGCGAAGAATTTCTCCTTCATTGGTTACAAAAACAGAACTGTCAGTAAGTACGCCGTCTACGTCAAATATAAACGTAGTAATATCATTCATTATTTCTTTATAACTTTTTGCCATTCTCTTGTATTGATTGTGTTAGTGTTTTATAAATTTTAAGGTGATTTTCATTGGATAAAAAAGCTTCATGTGCTTCGATAGTTGCATTGTCATTGCGTTTTGCCGGTCCAGTTTGAGCTTCTGACGGCGAAAGTAACATTATTTTTTGAGCTGTTTCTGTAATTAAAGGGTTTAAAATTTCAAAAGGAACCTGATGTTCCTGACAAATTTCCTGGCCTATTTGGTACAAATGATTGGTGAAATTATTGACAAAAACCGCTGCAACATGCAATGCTTTTCTCTGTTCGGAGTTGATAGCGAAGATTTTATCAGAAATTGATTTGGCCACTTTATCCAATAATTGATAATCTGTTGCATTTTCGCTTTCTAAACATATTGGAATTGTTCTGAAATCAACCGCCTTGTTCTTAGTAAAAGTCTGCAAAGGATAGAAAACTCCTTTTCGATTATTGTCATCCAAAGCTTTCAAAGGAACGCTTCCGGAGGTATGAACCACCAAACGATTTTTGAAAGGAAGTTGCGAAGAAATGACCTCAATGGCATCATCAGAAACGGCAATAATATACAAGTCGGCTTCAGCTAAAGTATCCAAATCATTTGTAATCTGACTTAAATCGAGTAGGTGAGAGACGCTTCCTGTTTGTCTTGAAAAAACTTGAACCAATTCGATTTCAGCTCCCAGATTTTGAGAATTTTGAAATGCCGCAATCAGATGTTGCGCTACATTTCCTGAACCAATAATTATAACTTTAGTCATATGACAAAATTAGCAAAAAAATATTAAGAGTTTTATTCAATTTTCGATTGGGTAACAAACTGTAACATCAATTAAAATATACTTTTATCCCAGAAAACAGAGCAACTTAATTTTGGATTAAATTAACAAATGCGCGAATATAGAAGTCAACATTTTTAAGTACTTTTGTGGCACTTTTACAAAACATAATCCCATAAAAATGGATAAAAAAATATTTTCTTTTTTGTTTTCTACTCGATTAATGGCCCTTTTATTTATTTCTTATGCCGTTGCAATGGCTACCGGAACTTTTATCGAAAGCAAGTACAATACCGACACAGCAAAAATTTTAATTTATAACGCCTGGTGGTTTGAGGCCATACATGTATTTTTCATGATTAATTTCATTGGAAATATCAAGCGTTATCAGTTATTAAAAAAAGAAAAATGGGCCACTTTATTACTCCATTTGTCTTTTATCTTCATTATTGCTGGTGCTTTTGTAACACGTTACATCAGTTATGAAGGGATGATGCCTATTCGCGAAGGCGCAACTGAAAATCAAATTTTTTCAGATAAAACGTTCCTGACTGTTTTTGCAGACGGGGAATATAATGGGGAAATGAAACGCAGGGTTTTTGAAGAACAAGTACTGCTTTCTCCTGCTACCAACAATGATTTCAGTATTTCAGGTAAGTTTGCGGATACACCATTTGAAGTAGAATATGAAAATTTCATCATGGGAGCCAAAGAATACATCAAACCCGATCCTAAAGGAACTGTGTTTTTGAAAATTGTAGAAGCCGGAGACGGCGGTCGTCACGAGCATTTTTTGAAAGACGGTGAAGTTCAAAATATTCATAATGTATTATTTGCTTTAAATAAACATACTGACGGAGCCATAAACATTAATACGACAGGAAGTGCTTATACGATTCTAACGCCTTTTGAAGGAAACTTCATGAGAATGGCTGATAAACTACAAGGCAAAGTGACTAAGGATACTGCACAGCCATTGATGATGCGTTCGTTATACAGTATTGGCGAAATGCGATTTGTATTTCCAGATCCTGCAGTAAAAGGTGTTGTTGATTATGAATCTGAGAATGATTTTAAAGCAAAGAACCATGAAGATGCATTATCCATAAAAATTACTGCCGATGGCCAAGAAAAAACGGTTACTGTTCTAGGTTCCAAAGGTAAATTAGGAGATTCTAAAACAGTGAAAATAGGTAAAATCGATTATACTTTTTTTTACGGAAGTAAAGCGTATGTATTGCCTTTCAAGATAAAATTGAATGATTTCATTGCACAGAAATATCCGGGAACAGAGAAAAGTTATTCCTCATTTGAGAGTAAAGTTACCGTTGAGGACAAAGAACCTTTTGATGCCAGAATATATATGAATAATGTGTTGGATCATGATGGATATCGCTTTTTTCAATCGGGGTTTGATCCTGATGAAAAGGGAACAATATTATCCGTAAACCACGATTTCTGGGGAACTACAATTACCTATATTGGTTATTTTATGCTGTATTTTGCGATGATGGCGATTATGTTTACTAAATATTCCCGTTTTGCAGATGTAAAAAGAAAATTGGAAGTTGTAAAAATGAAGAAAGCGAAGCTCTTGACAATTTTGCTTTTGTTGTTCAGTTTCAATAGTTTCGCACAGGAGCAAGAACACAATCACGCGGATCATGAAGGGCAAGCTCATACTGAAGCCGAAGCAACGCCGGCAGCACATGCAAATCATACTAAAAAAGTATTGAGTCAAGACGAACTAAATGCTTTGATTACTAAATATAAAGTTCCAGAAGTGCATGCTGCAAAATTCGGAAGATTAGTTATTCAGGATGCTGGTGGAAGGATGAAACCTATCAATACGTTTTCTTCTGAATTGTTGCGAAAAGTAAGTCATGATGATTCTTATAAAGGAATGAATTCTGATCAAGTATTTTTGTCCATGACACAATATGCGAGTTATTGGATTGAAATTCCAATTATCTACATCAAACCGGAAAACGATAGTATCCGAAAAATTATTGGTATCGATAAAAAAGCAAAATACGCTCCTTTTGTCGCTTTTTTTGATGAAAAAGGGAATTACAAACTTTCTAAATATCTTGAAGAGTCATTCAAATCAGCGAATCCAAACCAGTTCGAGAAAGGTTTTATCGAAACTGATAAAAAAGTAAACTTGATGGAATCTGCGCTAAGCGGACGAATATTGAAAATTTTCCCCATTCCAGAGGATAAAAACAACAAATGGATTTCTTATTTAGAATTGAATGAATCCGGTCTGAAAGGAATGGAAGCTACCTATACTAAGAGTGTATTGCCATTGTATTTTGGTTCGTTGGCTAATGCTTCCGTTTCCAATGATTATAAAACAGCCGATGAATTACTGGAAAGCATGAACGGTTTCCAAAAAAGATTTGGCAGCAAAGTGAGACCAAGTGAAGAAAAAATCACGACCGAAATATTGTATAATACATATGATGTTTTCAAGAAACTTCCTTATTGGTATATTTTAGCGGCGATTTTGATGTTGTTTTTTACGATTTTGCAAATCTTCAAAGAGCGCAAAGTATTAGCTATAGCAGTAAATACAATGCATATTATTATAGGATTATTATTTGTATTGCATACTGCAGGCTTAATTGCCCGTTGGTATATTTCCGGTCACGCACCTTGGAGTAATGCATATGAATCGATCATATATATAGCTTGGGCAACCATGTTTTTTGGTTTAGCATTTGATATAAAATCAAAATTGACTGTTGCTTCATCAGCCTTTGTAACCGCAATGATTCTTTGGGCTGCTTATCAAAACTGGATTGATCCGGAAATTGCAAATTTACAACCCGTTCTGAACTCCTATTGGTTGATGATTCACGTTGCAGTAATTGTGGCGAGTTATGGACCTTTTGCGCTAGGAATGATTTTAGGAGCTGTTTCACTGTTACTGATTTTGTTTACCAATGAAAAAAACAAAGCCAAAATGGATTTGAATATTAAGGAAATCACGTATATCAATGAAATGGCATTGACAATAGGTTTGATTATGCTTTCTATTGGAAACTTTCTTGGTGGACAATGGGCTAATGAAAGTTGGGGACGTTATTGGGGTTGGGATCCAAAAGAGACTTGGGCTTTAATTAGTATTATGGTATATGCTTTTGTAATTCATGCTCGATTTGTACCTTCTTTACGTGGAAAATGGATTTTTAATTTGATGAGCATGTTTGCCTTTATATCTATTTTGTTTACGTATTATGGTGTGAATTTTCACTTGGTAGGATTGCATTCCTATGCGAGCGGAGAAGCCCATTCCTTAAATTGGATATGGTATTCATTAGGAGGAATAGCTTTATTTGGTGCTGTTTCGTATCCAAAATATAAGAAGTATTACAAGAAATAAAATTTGATAATTCTCATAAAAAAAGGTTCAACTTTATAGTTGAACCTTTTTTAGTTTTATCTGAAAATGATGTTTTTTACACTTTTCCTAACGTATATAATTGTTGCATTGTAGGAGTCAAACTTCCACCGGCAGGCTCAAGTGTAATTCCAAAAGCTTCTGCTTCATTAGCATTATTGACCGCAAATAATTTTTGTTCATTTACATCAAAGTTTTCCAATAATCCAATGCTTGTTGGAGTCAACGGGCTTAATTTCAATGCCCAAACCTGATATACCATTCCTTTAGGTGGTTCCGGCAAACCGGCAGCATCAATATAAACTACTTTAGTTTCTTGATTCCAGTACACTTTTGCAAAAGATTCTGGAGCAACTGCTTGTCCTCCAAGAGCAACAACAGTATTTTTTGTGTCTCTTACAATCGCTAAACTGGTTTCGTTTGTTGTATTTTTTAATTTTAAGACGTTAAATTCTTTTTCTAATTTGGCTTTCTCAATTTCAGTATTGACTACTTGTGTATTGGTTTGATCCAATTGATTATATTGGTAACCAATTCCCACTAATAATAGTATTGCCGCTGCCCAACCAATGTATTGAGACCAATTTTTGGATGGCTCTAATTGAATTACCGCTGCATGTTTAAGCTCTAATTTTTCTTTTATTTTTTCAAAATTAGCCACAGAATGGAACGGCGAAAAGCTGGAAGACAAAGCAATAATGGCTTTTTCAATCGCTATAATTTCGTCGTTAATTTCCGGATTATTTTTTGCCATGATGTTTACCTCTTCGTTTTCAGGCTCACTGAGTAAACCATAAACATAGAGTTCTAGTATGCCTGATCCTATATATTCTTTTGTTTCCATTATACTTTCAAATAATTTCTTAAGTCATTAATACAATTTCTATTTTGTGTTTTTACCGTTCCTAAAGGAATTACCAATTCGTCCGAAGCTTCCTGTTGGGTGTAACCTTTAAAAAACAGTAAATCGATTATTTGAATACATTTCGGTTTTAGTCTTTTTACAAATTCCTGCATACCTATAGCATCCATTTTGTCGGCAAGTTTAGAACTGTCTTCAAAATGATTTACGAAATTATCAGTGGAAAGGTTTTTTTGACTGTTATTAAAGTTTTTAGAACGCAGCTTATCAATAGAAGTATTTCTGGCAATGTTCAGAATCCAAGTATAGAATCTTCCTTTACTTTCATGATAGGAATCTATGTTTTTCCAAATTTTTACAAATACATCCTGAAGGACATCTTCTGCTTCTTCTCTATTTTTTACAAGAACATTAATAACCGAAAATAAACTTTTGGAATACATATCGTAAAGATGTGTAAATGCCCTTTCGTCTTTCTTATAAATTAATACTAATAACTCTTCTTGACTCATATCTTATATTTTACTATTACAAACTTATACATTCTTATTCACAAATGACTGATTTTGTGATTGACTACATAAAAAAATAATTAAAAGTAAAATAGTTGTGATTTTTTTAAGTATTTAAAGCGCTGATTATCAATTATTTGAAAAATAAATTAATTTTTTATTAAGATTTTTAAAACCAAAATAAATACAATCCCGTAAATGCTTTTATAAACTTTTAACTTATAACAAAATGAAAAAAACAAAAATGATTTTAGGTCTATCGCTAGTGGCGATTTCGGGCTTAATATTAGTAGCTGCGGATCACATCGATGCTCCGGCAACAATGTCTGGTGACGCAGGCGACATTACTGATGTGTATGCTTTTCAAGGGCAAAACACAAGTAATTTAGTATTTACAGTGAACACACAAGGATTGTTAAGTCCTAATGCTACAGGTGCTGCTACATTTAAAGAAAATGTAATGGTCGAAATCAACATTGATAACACAGGTGACAATGTTGAAGACTTAGTGATTCAAGCAATCAAGAGAGGTGACAAGATGTATTTCTTTGGACCGGTTGCTCCAGAAACTACAGGAACATCGAGTACGGTTAAAACGGCAGCTGCTTCAGGCAGTGTTACAATATCTTCTTATGGTGCTGCTGCTTTAACTGCTGAACAAAACGGAATGAAATTTTTTGCAGGACCAAGAGACGATCCATTCTTTTTTGATTTAGGTCAATTTAAAGCGATACTTGGAGGAACAGCAACTGGATTTAAAAATCCGGGAACAGATACATTTGCAGGAACTAATGTAATGTCAATAGTAGTAGAAGTTCCAAAAGCAATGTTAGGCTCTTCAAGTACAGTTAATGTTTGGGCTGAAACTAAGAAAAAGCAATAATTAATTTTATTTAAAAAAGTAAAAACATGAAATCGAGATTCACGATTTCCAAAAAAACTTAAATATAAAGATCATGAGTAAAACAAATAAATTCAAAATTATAACAATCGCACTAGTAGCTGCAGTTGTTTCAGTAAATTGTGATAATGACGATTCTAACGGTGATTCTACTGTAAGCCTTGATTTTACAGGAACTTATGTTCAGCAAGATCAAATGGCAAGACCGGCAATCAACACTGTATTCATCGCTGCAGGGCAACCTAAAGATGATTTTAATGCTGCAATTCCTTCAGCAATGGGAGCTAAATACCAATCTATTTTTCAATCTAGATTATTGGCTCTAAACCCAGCGTATTCTACAAATGCTTTAGGGCAAACAGCTGCTCAGTTTACAGGTCTTTTGGCTACAGATGTATTAGGAGTTTCTAAAACAGCAAAAACGACTTTCTTTGATGGAACTAATGTCTTGACAGGAAGAGCTTTGGCCGATGATGTAATTGATGTGGAATTATTATTGATTTTTGGAGGATCAGCAGGTACTTCAAATCCTACTCTTACTAAAGATAATGTAAATGCAAATGATAAAGCATTTGGAACAACTTTCCCTTACTTAGCTTCAGCTTGGTAGTATTTCTATAAAAAAAGACAGAGTGTATGTAATAATCTTCGCTCTGTTTTTTTACAAAACAAACAAACAAACAAACAAACAAACAAACAAACAAACAAAACAATTAGAGATGAAAGCTTTAAAAACAATATCATTTTTAGTTTTCACAATCCTATTCATTTTCGGTTGCGAGACTAAATCAGAACAAATTACAAATACGGAAGACTACAATAAATATTTGACTTTAAAAGACAATAAATCAGTGACTTTTGCACATAAAGAAATTGACTTTTGGCAGAAAAAATTTGATGCAGCTCCAAATCAAATCAGTTATTTAAGTCAATTAGCATCAAATTACAACATGCTTTTCGAATATACAGGCGATATTAAAAACCTATATAAAACAGAAGAATTATTGGCAAAATCAAACGAAGCGTATGATTACTCCAGAGTTTCTACTGTTCGATCTTTGGCAAGAAATTATATTTCACAACACCGTTTTAAAGAAGCATTGGTGTTAGCTAATAAAGCATTAGCAATAGGCGAAGGAAAAAAAGAAACTCAAAAATTACTTTTCGACGTTCAAATGGAGTTGGGAAATTATCCCGAAGCAGTTAAAAATCTGAATGCTATTAGAGACATGAATAGTTTTGATTATTTGATTCGCTTGGCAAAATGGAACGATCACAAAGGTGACTTGAATACTGCAATAACTTTAATGGAAAGAGCAAGAGATATTGCTGAAAAAGACGACAATAAAGGACTTAAAATTTGGTCCTATTCTAACCTTGGAGATTTTTATGGTCATGCCGGAAGAATTCAGGAATCGTATGACAGTTTTCTTAAAACATTAGCATTAGACCCTAATTATTCCTATGCTTTAAAAGGAATTGCTTGGATAGTTTTCTCCAAAGAAAGAAATACAAAGGAGGCAAATAGAATTATTGATGCTATAGCTGTAACCCATAATACGCCTGATTTTTATTTATTGAAATCTCAAATTGCTCAATTTGAAGGAAATAAAAACAAGGAGATAAAAAACAGAAACGCTTATTTTTCTATGATGAAAAATAATAATTATGGCGCGATGTACAACAAATACAATGCTTTGATTTATGCCGATGACAAAAAAACAGCTTCAAAAGCATTAGAAATTGCCAAAATTGAAGTGGAGCACAGACCTACAGCTGATTCCTATGATTTATTGGCTTGGGCATACTTAAATGTAGGCGAAAATAAAAAAGCATTGGAAGTTGCTCAGAACCATGTGGTTGGAAAATCCTTTGAACCAAAGGTGCAATACCACTTGGCAATGATTTACAAATCGAATAATTTAGCGCTTAAAGCGAAACCTATTAAGGAAGAATTACTATCCAGTTTGTATGAATTAGGACCCAATTTTGACAAAAAGGTAAACCAATTGTAGCGTATGAAAAATATTATTTTAGTGATGATTACCCTTTTTGGGTTGTCTTCCTATGGCCAAATTCAAAAGGGAAAAGTGTTGGATAGTGATGGAAATCCTGTTGAAAACGCTTATTTAGTGAATATAAATTCTGAAAGTCATGCCCATACGAATGAATTCGGATTGTTTAGCTTGGATAAAACAGTTTTGGGAGATGTGATCAAGATAACTGCTTTAGGATATAAAAAATCAAATTTCACCATTGTTTCTTCAGATGATACAATTATTTTAGAAGATGATATTTTTAGATTAAATGAGATCGTAATCCAACCGAAACTTTCGGCTATGAATATAATTTCGAAGATAGATTTGCAAACGACTCCGGTAAATTCTTCGCAGGAAATTCTGCGAAAAGTACCCGGATTATTCATCGGTCAACATGCCGGTGGGGGAAAAGCGGAGCAAATATTTTTGAGAGGTTTTGATATTGACCACGGAACAGACATTGCTATTTCAGTAGATGGAATGCCAGTAAATATGGTTTCTCATGCACATGGTCAGGGGTACGCCGATTTGCATTTTGTAATTCCGGAAATAGTAGAAAAAATAGATTTTGGAAAAGGAACGTATTATGCCAACAAAGGGGATTTTGCAACGGCAGGATACGTTGCTTTTCAAACTAAAGATAAAATCGAAAAAAGTAGTATCGGTCTCGAAATAGGACAATTCAACACGATGAGAACAGTAGGATTGTTTAATCTTTTGGGCAACCAAAAAACACAAAGCGCCTATATTGCAACAGAATATATTCTAACGGATGGTCCATTTGATTCTCCCCAAAATTTTAATCGAATCAATCTGTTAGGTAAATATTCAGCTATTTTGAATGATAACAGTAAGTTTTCAATCTTGGCTTCTCGCTTTTCCAGCAAATGGGATGCTTCTGGACAAATTCCGCAACGTTTGATTGACAATGGAACGATTTCAAGATTTGGTTCTGTTGATGATACTGAAGGCGGAAATACGTCCCGAACGAACTTCAATGCGAGTTTGAGCAAGCCAATTGATGAAAATACATTCTTGAAGGCCAATGCTTTTTATTCGAAATATCAATTTGAATTGTATTCTAATTTTACTTTCTTTTTGGAAGATCCAATAAACGGAGACCAAATTAAACAGAAAGAAAACAGGGACATTTATGGAATGAATGCGGAATTGAACAAGAAAACGAAATTAAATGATGTAGATGTTTTGTTACAATTTGGAGGAGGTTTTCGTGCGGATGCTACAAAAGACACGGAGCTTTCACACACTTTGAACAGAAGAACGGTTTTAGAAAATATAAAATTAGGAGATATTGATGAGTCAAATTTGTTTTCGTATTTGAATTCTGAATTTACTTTTGGAAAACTAATGATTAATCCAGCCATTCGATTGGATTATTTCAAATTCAATTATCAAGATAAGTTGACTACGGATTACAAAACACAATCGGAATCCAAAGTCAAATTTTCTCCAAAGCTGAATTTCATTTATTCGCAAAATAACAATTTGCAGTTTTTTATAAAATCAGGAGTGGGTTTCCATTCAAATGATGCCCGAGTGGTGGTTCAAAACAGTGGAAAACAAATCTTACCAACCGCTATCGGAACCGATATTGGTACCATTTGGAAACCATTTCCAAAGTTGATCGTTAATTCAGCTTTATGGTATTTATTTTTGGAACAGGAGTTTGTTTATGTGGGAGATGCCGGAATTATTGAGCCAAGCGGAAAATCAAAACGTATGGGAGCTGAGTTCGGTTTGCGTTATCAGTTGAACGATTGGTTGTATTTTGATGCTGATGCCAATTATACATACGCGAGAAGTATAGATGAACCAAAAGGTCAGGATTACATTCCGCTAGCACCGGACTTCACCACTACTGGAGGTTTAAGTTTTCAAAAAGTGAATGGTTTTTCAGGAGGAATCCGGTATCGTTATTTAAAAAATCGTCCGGCAAATGAAGATAATTCTATTGTTGCCAAAGGCTATTTTATTTCGGATTTGAATATTAATTATCAATATAAGAATGTGAATTTTGGAATTTCAGTAGAGAATATTTTTGATACAGCATGGAATGAAACACAATTTGCAACAGAATCAAGGTTGCAAAATGAACCAGAGAGTGTAGAAGAGATTCATTTTACTCCCGGAACACCTTTTTTTATGAAAGGCAAAATTATCTATACCTTTTAATACACATTGAAGATTTGTTGTTTATTTGTTTGGAAGTCTGACATTTTCATAATGTTAGACTTCTTTTTTTTAACGTGTGTTTAACCAAAATAAATTTTCAGAAGACAATTTATTACTTAATTTTATAAAAAAAATAATTATGAAAAAAATAGTATTAGCCAGTTGTGCTATATTTCTTTTTAGCATTCAAAGCGAAGCTCAGACGAAGCAGAATATTTATCAGTACAAAGTAGAAGATTTATCAGGAAATAGTTTTGATTTTGCTTCTTTGAAAGGTAAAAAAATCATGATTGTGAATACTGCTTCAAAATGTGGCTTGACGCCACAATACAAAGATTTGGAAGCATTGTACAAAGAATACAAAGACAAAGGATTGGTGATTGTAGGATTTCCAGCTAATAATTTTGCTTCACAAGAGCCAGGAACGAATGAAGAAATTGCTACTTTCTGCCAACTGAATTACGGAGTAACGTTTCCTATGATGGATAAAGTTTCTGTAAAAGGCGATGATATGGCTGCTATTTATCAGTTTTTGACTCAAAAATCTAAAAATGGACTACAAGATTCAACTGTGGAATGGAATTTTCAAAAATACCTAATCAACGAAAAAGGAGAATTAGAAAAAGTGATTTCTCCAAAAACGTTACCAACAGATGCTTCAATTGTAAATTGGATTAAAGGATAATCAAGAAATAATAAAATAAAAAAGCGATTTTCAATTTCCCGAAAATCGCTTTTTTATTTTAAAACAGTTACAAATTAAAATTTTTCATTTTTGAAGATTTCTGCAACAGCTGCTTCGTAATTTCGGATACTTTGCGCTTTTTTTATTTTTTTCAAAACCTTATGCGGATTAGAAAATGTAGCCGAAAAGTATTCCCATAAATGGTACATTTTTAATAAAATATGTGTCGAACCAGAAAGGGATTCACTATAAATAGCATATAAAGTATCGTGAAACGCACTGAACAGTTCCATTTTGTCTGCAGGATATTCAGAAGTATTGTTTTTTATCATACTTGGTAAAAATGGATCAGAAATTAATCCTCTGCCTATCATCCAATGGTCAATGGTAGGAAAACGTTCTTGCATTTCATGAAATTTAGCCAGTGAAGTGATATCCCCATTGTAATACAGTTTATGTATTGTGTTATCAATACATTGCTGAAACGCATCCAGATTCACGCCACCTTTATAAAGTTGTTTCCCAATGCGTGCATGTATTGCAATATTCTTAATAGGGTAGGTATCTAAAATAGGCAAAACATCAAGAATTTCTTCACTGTTATCATAACCCAAACGCATTTTCATAGACACAATAATGTCAGATTCAGTGTGTGCTCTGTGAAGGATGTTGTTGATTTTCTCTGGATTGCTGATCAACCCGGAACCCATACCAGATTTGGTAACCATAGGATAAGGACATCCTAAATTCCAGTTTAATTCCTTATAACCCAATTCTCGAACATATTTAGCCACGAATAAAAATTCATCGGCATCGTTCGTTATAACTTGCGGAATTACCTCTAAACCAATATTGTTTTCAGGGAGCAGGTCTCTTTCGTATGACGGTTTGATAACCATTTTTCCGTTCAAGCGAATGTAAGGCGAGTAAAACGTGTCAATTCCTCCAAAAATTTTGTTTTGGGCATTTCTAAAACGAAAGTCAGTAAATCCCTGTAAAGGTGATGAAAGTAAGGTATAGTCCATGAAATTTTTAGTTGTGCAAATATACTATAAAGTCTCAGGTCTTAAAGTCATAAAGTTTTTAAAGTCAAACATATTAGAAAATGAAGCAAATTGTGGTACAAATTGATTTACTTTAAAATCAATTGCATAAAAACCGAACTGAGCCAACGATCAAATTTATAGCCAGATTCTTTAATAACGCCAACTGTTTCAAAACCATATTTTTTATGAAAAGCGATACTGCCTTTGTTTTCGGAGTCAATAACGCCAATCATAGTGTGATATCCTTGTTTTTTTGCCAATTGGATAAGTTCAGCCAATAATAATTTTCCAATACCTTTTCCTAAAAATTCTTCTGCAACATAAACAGAATGTTCCACCGTAAAGCGGTAGCCTATTTTATGACGAAAAGAGCCATAAGTAGCGTATCCAATCGTTCCATTTTCAGTTTCAGCTACAATTACAGGTAAATCATGGGCCAATTTTTCTTCAAACCACAATTTATGGGTTTCAAAATCACGTGGCTCATAATCATAAATCGAAGTACTGTGAAGTATTTGGTGATTGATGATTTCCAATATTGTATCTAAATCGGTAAAAACAGCCGGTCTTATCTTGATTTCCATATAGAATCTATTTTCCTTCAAATTTAAGAAAACTATTTAAGATAAGAGAAAAACCTTTGCAACTTTGTATCTTTGTTCTTTTGAAACTAAAACAATGATTTACCCCAAAATACCTTTAGCACAAAGCATTATTGAAATTTGTTTGGCCAAAGGAATCACCACCATAATTATTTCTCCGGGTTCTAGAAATGCACCGTTAACAATAGGTTTTGTGAGTAATCCTGACTTTCAATGTTACAGTATTGCTGACGAACGTGCAGCTGCTTTTTTTGCATTGGGAATTGCACAACAAACGAAACAGCCAGTGGCTTTGGTGTGTACTTCCGGTTCTGCTTTATTGAATTATTATCCGGCTTTTGCGGAAGCATTTTACAGCCAGATTCCTTTGATAGTGATTTCGGCAGACAGACCGCAAAGCAAAATTGATATTGGTGACGGACAAACGATTCGACAGGAAAATGTATTTGAAAACCATTCATTGTACAATGCTAATTTACACGAAGTGGCTTCGACCGAAAATGATTTAAAAATCAACGAAGCCATCAATACGGCAATCACTCAAAAAGGTCCCGTTCACATCAATGCGCCTTTTGAAGAACCTTTGTATGAAACCGTTTCGGAACTTTCAGTAGAAGTGAATATCATCGCTTCCGCAAATGCTACTCAGACAATTTCCATTGAAGAAGTTTCGGAATTTGCAACGATTTGGAACAATTCCACCAAAAAATTGATTTTAGTTGGCGTGAATGAACCCAATGCCATCAACGAAAAAATAATTGAAGCTTTTGCCAAAGAGGAGTCAGTTGTAGTTTTGACTGAAACCACTTCTAACTTACATCATGATACTTTTATAAGCAACATTGACACGATAATTACGCCTTTTACCCATGACGATTTTGAGGATTTTCGCCCAGAAATTTTAGTGACTTTTGGCGGAATGATCGTTTCGAAACGAATCAAGGCTTTTTTAAGAAAATACAAACCAAAACACCATTGGCATATTGATTCTTGGAGAGCGTATGATACTTTTGGCGCTTTGACCAAACATTTTGAAGTAGATCCAAATGTATTTTTTGATACTTTCTTGCCACTTACAAATTCAATAGAAAGTAATTATTTTAAGCAATTGGATGCCGTAAAAGTGTTGCGAAAGCTAAAAAGTGATTTGTATCGTTCTAAAATTCCTTTTTCGGATTTTAAAGTTTTCGAAAAAGTGATTCAGTGTTTGCCTACGAACAGTCAATTACAAATCAGCAATAGTTCAGCCATTCGTTATGCGCAATTAATAGATGTCCATCCTTCGATTGAAGTGTATTGCAATCGCGGTACCAGCGGAATTGACGGAAGTACTTCTACGGCTATTGGTGCGGCTATTGCCAATGAAAAACAAACCATTTTCATAACGGGGGATGTTGGATTTTTGTACGACAGCAATGCGTTATGGAATAATTACATTCCAAAAAATTTCAAGATTATTCTAATCAACAATGGAGGTGGCGGAATTTTTAGGATTTTACCCGGACATGAAGAAACTCCTGTTTTTAATACATTCTTTGAAACTTCTCATTGTTTGAGAGCAGAGTATTTGGCTAAAATGTATGGTTTTGAATATAGTATTGCGAGTGATGAAACGAGTTTAGAAACAAGTTTGACCGCTATGTATGCTCAAAATGAAAAACCAAGTATTTTGGAAATTTTCACACCCACTTTGGAAAACAACAGCATTTTACTGCAATATTTTAAAGAATTGGTCTAATTATTTTCGGGTGTTCGTTAAAAGGCATGATTAAATGTTTAAATTTGAGAGTGTAAAAAACTATTAATCAAACATTAAACTCTTATTTATGAGTGCAAGAGACGAATTAATTGTAAAGTATGCTGCCGATTTGAAAGACAAATGTGGTATAAATCCAGATATGGATTTGTTGACAAAAGTAACTATTGGTTGTGGTCCGTCCATTTATAATGCGGATTCAGCGACTGTCGCCGGAAGCCAACAATCAGAATTGGATACGGTGAAAAACAACTTTCTAATCAAAAAATTAGAGCTAGTTGACGGAGCTCATTTAGATGCCGGAATAGAAGCTGTTATGGAAATATACGGCCGTTCCAATAAAAATAAATATAGAGCAGTGCTCTATTATTTATTGGCTGTTCATTTCAAAAAAGAGAGTGTTTACAATTAATACTTAATTTGAGAATGTTACCCATAAAAAAAGCGTTTGCCTCGGCAAACGCTTTTTTGTTTATTATTTGTCCTGGTTTTAACGAATTGGCATTGGAAAAACCGGTAAACTAGAATGTCCAAATGCATCTACAGCTTGTACAGCAAAGAAAAAATTATCTTTAGAATAGGGAATTTCAGCTTTAGTATCTTTTACGAATATTGCTTTTTCCCAATGTTGCGATGCCGTTTCTCTGATAAGAATGTTGTATCCATAAACCGATTTTCCTTCAGGAGCGGTCCAAATTAAAGTAGAAAAATTAGTCAGGTCCTTCACTTCAATTCCTACGTTTGTTGGTGTTTTTGGAGACCAAGCCAAATTACTGAAAGTAGCCAAGTTAGAACAGGTTACTTTCTTCAGGTATTCAAAGTCCATAAATTCAGTAAGATCACCATACTGGATGTTATTTTCTTTTCTCACATTTTGATGCTGATGATCGTAGTTTTCATTCATTTCACAAAAACGAATGGCTGTAAACCCATTTTGACTGAAAGGCGTATGGTCGCCTCCACGTAAAAATCGGTCGTTGCGATATACTAAATTAATGTCCAGTTGTTCCACATATTGATTGGTAACCGTTTTGATGTATCGGGCTAATTGTCTGGATGGACTGTCATTATCACGATTGGTCGATTTACGCATTTTTGATTCGGCTTCCGTTTCTAAGAACGGAATTGTTTCGCTGAAAACGCGAACTTTAGTGTTGTCTCTCAATAAAGTACCACTGGATAAACTGTTTCCAATCATATCATTATTGATCATGGCAATAACATTCCATTTTCCTTCTTTGGCAACATCGGCTAAATGTTTGGCTCCGTACAATCCTTGCTCTTCACCAACTACAGCCACAAAAATCAGCGTAAAAGGGAATTCTCTTTGACTCATTATTCGGGCCAATTCCATCATGGCGGCTACTCCGGAAGCATCATCATTAGCACCGGGCGCATCTGATTTAGCATCCATTACATCCGAAGCACGAGAATCCAAATGACCGCTTATAATTAATACACGATTATCCGTAGGATCAGTTCCTTTTAAGGTTGCCATCACATTACCCAATTGGCTGTCGGTTGCAATACGTTTTCCATCGGCTTTGATGGTGAAAAAATCAATAACGGAAGTCAGTCTTCCGCCAGATGCCAAAGCATATTTATCAAATTCTGATTTTACCCAGCGTTGCGCCGCGCCAATGCCGCGCGTGTTACTTTTGGTGTCGCTCAAAGTATGTCGGGTTCCAAAAGACACGAGTTTTCGAACCGTAGCCTCCATGTTTTCCGATTTTACTTCAGCGACCATTTTTTTTATTTCCGGGTCATCGACTGTGGTTTGTGCGTAATTAGTTTGAGAAATGAATAGTAGTAGTAATAAACAAAGAATTGAGGTTGGTTTCATTAATAGTTTTTTTAGTTTTCTCAAAGTTAGGGAAAAAGAAAAAGAAATTGCGAGGAAATTGGATTTTAGGGATTGTTCATCGTTAAGTATGTTCAAGATTTTTAAGAATTAATCATTTTGAAAAACAAAACGTTCTAATCTAGCCCTGATGGAAGCAAGTATCCTTTCCAGTCCTGAACTTGTTTCAGGATCCTGAAACAAGTTCAGGACTGGAAAGATACTGTGTACAGCGGGACAACTCCTTATGAAAAAACGGAAAGTTATGCTACTGGAAAATAAAAAAATTGTCGGATTCAGGCTTTATTTTTTTGTAGACAGTTTCTTAATTTACTATTTTCAAACTTCGTACCTTTGCACTTTAGAAATTGAAAGAAAATGATTGAAATAGGAAAATACAATACGCTTACCATTTTACGCGATACCAAAGTGGGTTTGTTTCTGGGAAATCCAGAAGAAGACCCTGAAGGAATTCATGATATTCTGTTGCCTAACAAATACGTGCCAAACGAATTTGAAATAGGTGAGGAGTTGATTGTTTTTGTGTATCTAGACCACGAAGAAAGACCCGTTGCCACGACATTAGAGCCGTATATATTGTTGAATGAGTTTGCACTTTTGCGTGTGAATTATACCAATCAGATTGGTGCTTTTATGGATTGGGGAATGGAAAAGGATATTTTGGTTCCGTTCAAAGAGCAGGCGCGTCCTATGGAAAAAGGGAAACGCTACTTGGTTTACCTTTATATGGATGAAAAAACCAATCGTTTGGTAGCTTCTAGTAAATTGAATCAGTTTTTAAAAAATGACCACCTTACAGTTGAAAAAGGAGAAGAGGTAGATTTAATCGTTTCCCATATCACGGAATTAGGAATTAACGTGATCATCAACGAAAAGTACAAAGGTTTGTTGTATAAAGATGAAGTCTATGATGATGCGATTCGTACGGGTGACCGCATGCGTGGTTACATTAAAACGATTCGTCCTGATAATAAAATAGATGTGGCATTGCAAGTTCAAGGATATCAAAGTATAGAGCCGAATGCGGAGAAAATTCTTGATGAATTAAGAGCCAGCAGAGGGTTCTTGCGTTTGACTGATAATTCACATCCGGAAGACATTAAAACGGTTTTGAAAATGAGTAAAAAGACTTTCAAGAAAGCCATTGGTGCTTTGTACCGAGAGAAATTAATCGAAATCAAGGAAGACGGAATTTACTTGGTTAAGGAATAAAAAAAAGAAAGACTAATCGTAACGGTTAGTCTTTCTCTTTTTAATGCTGTTTTAGAATATTAAATTCTAGCAGCACTAAAATAAATTTGAAGTTTAAAGTAGCTTTATCCGCCTTTAAGAATAATAGTATGCTCTATACTATTTTAAAAATATTAACTTAAGCGTAAGTACTCTAAAGAATAGTTTGTCTTTAAATGTCCAATCACTTGCTTAGGAGTTAAGAAATAATTTCACGATAAAGCCGTTGGTTTTGTATATATTGGAAGATAATTTTCTAAAACAATTGTTTATTAATGTCTCACTTTCGCAAGGAACAAGAAAAATAAATCTTTATTTAACCGTAGGTGTTACTTTTTATTTTTTACTGCTGGGGCAAATGGTTGTAACATTAACTCGTTAATCGGGGCTTTAAAAATATTTTTATAAGCTATTACCGTAGAAAAAGGAGCGACAACATTTTTAATTGTATTCAATGCATTCTTTTTTTAGGTTAATAAATCAGTGAAGAATCAATAATTAATCAAGATAAACAATTTGTATCCATCTGATTAGCATTATTTAAATTTAGAAATAATTTGAATTACCGACTGTTAAAATGGTGCTTTTTTATTGTTTTTTAACATTTTAGAGCCTTTAATCAGAGAAGGATTACCATAAGCTTGTCTAAATAGAATAGATAAAATGTAAAAAATGATTTATTTTTACACTAAAATAATTTAAATCAATTGTAATGGATTGGATCACTACCAAAGAATACGAAGATATCACTTATAAGAAATGCAATGGCGTTGCCAGAATTGCTTTCAACAGACCGGATGTGCGCAATGCGTTCCGTCCAAAAACGACTGCCGAATTGTACAATGCATTCTATGACGCTCAGGAAGATACGTCTATTGGTGTCGTTTTACTTTCTGCCGAAGGGCCTTCATCTAAAGATGGCGTGTATTCTTTTTGCAGCGGTGGCGATCAAAACGCACGCGGACATCAAGGATATGTGGGCGATGACGGGCAGCACCGTTTGAATATATTAGAAGTTCAACGTTTAATCCGATTTATGCCAAAAGTAGTTATCGCTGTAGTTCCCGGTTGGGCCGTGGGTGGAGGACACAGTTTGCATGTAGTTTGCGATTTGACCTTGGCAAGTAAAGAGCACGCAATTTTCAAACAAACTGATGCCGATGTAACGAGTTTTGACGGAGGATACGGTTCAGCGTATTTAGCCAAAATGGTGGGACAGAAAAAAGCGCGCGAGATTTTCTTCTTGGGACGCAATTATTCGGCTCAGGACGCTATGGATATGGGAATGGTTAATGCGGTAATTCCGCACGATGAATTAGAAGATACGGCTTACGAATGGGCACAGGAAATATTGCAAAAATCACCGATGGCTATTAAAATGTTGAAATTCGCCATGAACCTTACGGATGATGGAATGGTAGGACAACAGGTTTTTGCCGGTGAAGCAACTCGCTTGGCGTATATGACCGAAGAAGCCAAAGAAGGAAGAAATGCTTTTCTGGAAAAAAGAAAACCAAATTTTGAGAAAAAATGGTTGCCGTAATGGAGTAATCAGTGTTCAGTTCAGACACTTCTGGATTAGTGTTAAGACACAAAACAATGCATAAAAAAACTTAGCGCCTTAGCGTCTTTGTGGTAAAAAAAATAGTTTAAATGGAAAATTTCACAAACGAAATAATTGATATCAATCAACTTCCTAAATTTGAGGAAGTCACTTTTACGAATTTACATCCTAAATATATAAGAGTAGTATTAATCAATGTCGCCATAATAATAGGAATACTTATTCTTGTTCCGGTACTAATTTCTGTTTTCAAGCCAGAGCTGTTCTCAGGAAGGGTCTGGTTAGTTTTAGGAGCTTTTATTCCGATAATTTCACTTTTGATTATTGTGTTTTCTTATATTGGATTCCAGAAAAAAGGATTTGCATTTAGGAAACACGACGTGCTTTTTAGACACGGGATTATTGCTGTGAATACCGTCGTAATTCCTTATAATCGAGTACAACATGTAGCGTTGCATGAAGGATTAGTTTCACGTTTTTTTGGTCTGGCCAAAATAGAAATTTTCACAGCCGGTGGAAGTTCCAGTGATATTGAAATTCCGGGAATCGAAAAAGAACAAGCCGAAAATATCAAGCAGTTGTTGATGGGTAAAATACAAAAGCAATTGTAATGGGAGTCGATTTTAGTCAGCCACAAAGACAATCTGTAATAGGAATTTTGGTGATGTTTTTTTACACGCTTCAGCAATATTCCAGAGCGTTGTGGCCTATGATTGTGATTTGGATTTTCAAGTTTGATGAGATTAACAAATTGTATCTTTTCCTTGGGATGATTGCCGTCTTTGTGAGTATTGGAGTTGTTTCTTATTTGAAATATCTGAATTTTACTTTTTTCTTAGATTCAGAAAACGAAGAATTTATCATTACAGACGGAGTTTTCAATAAAACAAAAACCGCTATTCAGCTGCGTAAAATCCAACAGGTAAATATCAATCAGTCTTTTATTCAAAAGTTAATTGGTGTTTATGAATTGGATGTAGATACTGCAGGAAGCAATAAAAAAGAAGGCGCCATCAAAGCGATTTCGCATGAATTGGCTTTGGAGTTGAAATTCCGTTTGTTGGAAAATGAAGAAAAAAAGAGTACAATTGGAATTGAAGAGACTTCATTGGAGGAAACTGAACAAAAACTATTTGAAGCTGCGCATCCTTTCATAAAAATACCTTTTTTGAGTTTGCTGAAAGTTGGAATTACGTCTAATTATGGCAGAAGTATCGCTTTACTGGTGATTTTCTTTAGTACGATTTACGAGAATTTTCAAAATTTTGGAGATGCGAACAATGTTTACAAAGAAAAAGTGGGGTCTTACATCGATAAAAACTTAGTGTTGCAAACTATTTTAATATCGATTGCATTGTTGTTCGGTATTGTTTTGGTTGTAAATATAATACGTACTGTTTTTAAGTATTATGATTATAAAATAACCCGACAAAAAGGGTCTTTATTGTTATCTTTTGGGTTGTTGAATACGAAAAGTACGATTATTAAACCCGAAAAGGTTCAGATTACGACCGTCACCAGAAATTATTTCCAAAAGAAAATGGGAATTTTAGAACTAAAAATCAAACAAGCGACCAGCGGTGAAAAAGAGGAACGCAAGTCGGTAATAGAAATTCCGGGATGCAGTGAGACCGAGAGAGATTCGATATTGAAATTATTGTTCCATAAAATTCCGGAAAAAGGATTAATGCTTCAGCCTAATTTTCGTAAACTTGTCTTTTCTGTTTTTCTTTCATTAGGATTACCTTTGTTGGGATTTATGGCGATTGGGAATTGGCTTGAGCCTCTATTTTTTGAATACAGTTATGTCGTGCCGATTTATGCTGTTTTTATTGGATTGATCCAGTATTTTAAATTTATAAATAACCGATTATTCATTAACGAGAATTTTATAATAAAACAAAGCGGTGCTTGGGATGTCAGCAATGATATTATTGAGCCCAGTAAAATACAAGCGATTACAACTTCGCAGCTTTTCTGGCATAAAAAGTTGAATATTGGTTCAATAACATTGCATACTGCAGGAGGAAATATAGCTTTTCAGTTAGGGAATTATTCAATACTAAAACAACAAGTCAACCTTTGGTTGTACGAAATAGAAACTTCCGATAGTAATTGGATGTAGTTTAAAGAGGTTATTTGAGTATTTGTTTATTCGGCAAACGATTAAACAAATACTCAAATAACCGAATGAACATTTAAATTTTTAAACAGAAAAATATGAAACATTGGATTGAAGCCGCACGTTTACGCACATTACCCTTATCGGTTTCTGGAATAATAGTTGGGAGTATGTATGCTTTGGCGCACCCAACAGATACTATATTGACGCCTACAGAAGTTTTTAACTGGAGACTGTTTGGCTTTGCCATATTGACAACATTAGGATTGCAAATACTCTCCAATTTTGCCAATGATTACGGCGATGGTATGAAAGGAACGGATAACGAAGACAGAGTAGGGCCAAAACGCGCCATACAAAGCAGTGTGATTACTCCCCAAGCAATGAAGCGCGCAATTATAATTACTTCGGCATTGACGTTGCTTTCGGCGATGTTGTTGATTTATTATGCGTTTACCGATACTAATTTATGGTATTCCTTATTTTATTTAGTGTTAGGGATTCTTTCAATTGTATCTGCGATTCGGTATACGGTTGGAAATACAGCGTATGGCTACCGTGGATTTGGCGATGTATTTGTCTTTGTGTTTTTTGGATTGGTAAGTACTTTAGGTGTGAATTTTTTATACTCCAAACAATTGGATTTTGAATTGGTTTTACCTGCAATTGCCATTGGATTATTGAGCGTCGGCGTTTTGAATCTGAATAATATGCGTGACGAAGCATCAGATAGAAAATCAAATAAAAACACGATTGTCGTAAAAATTGGTGGAGCCAAAGCAAAAATATATCATTACTGCCTGATTGTAACAGCGATGGTTTTGGTATTGATTTTTGCAATTATTGACGATTTTCATTTTGATCAATACTTGTTCCTACTGGCCTACATCCCTTTAACGAAACATTTACTCACTGTTTATAAAAATCAAAATCCTAAGGAGTTAGATCCTGAATTAAAAAAACTGGCACTTAGTACTTTTGCACTTTCGGTGTTATTGGCTTTGTGTATGATTTTCTTCTTTTCGGATTTAATCGTGAATAGTTATTAAAAACAAAGGTCAATTGCAATGATAATTTTAAAAATCAATTTCAATTACAATCTTTAAGTTTTTCAAATTTTAAATTTAATTCAAATGAAAATAACATTTTACGGTCACGCCTCATTGGGTATAGAAGTTGGCGGAAAACACATCATTGTAGATCCTTATATTTCTGCTAATCCAAAAGCTTCACATATTGACATTGGCACTTTAAAAGCAGATTATATTTTAATAACGCATGCACACGGAGATCATATTCTGGATGTGGAAGCAATTGCCAAAAGAACCAATGCGGTAATCGTTTCCAATGCTGAAATTGCCGGTTATTATTCCCAAAAAGGGTTTCAATCGCATCCCATGAATCACGGCGGAAGCTGGAATTTTGACTTTGGGAAACTAAAATACGTAAATGCCATTCATTCCAGTTCGTTTCCTGACGGCATTTACGGAGGAAACCCGGGCGGTTTTGTCATCGAAGGCGAACATAAAAACGTATATATTGCAGGTGATACGGCGCTTACCATGGATATGCAACTTATACCCATGCGCACTAAACTTGACTTGGCAATTTTGCCCATAGGCGATAATTTCACCATGGATGTCGAAGAGGCTATTGTCGCTTCTGATTTCTTGGATTGCGATAAAATTCTGGGTTATCATTACGATACATTTGGTTATATCGAAATTGATCATGAAGATGCCATTCGTAAATTCTTCAATAAAGGAAAAGATTTGATGTTGCTGGAAATAGGAAATTCCATCGAATTGTAATGTCATTGCGAGTTTTTCGAAGCAATCTCCTGCTATCTGCTCATATCTTTACTTGCTTTGTAGCAAGCAAGTAAAGGGAGGGGTATCGTTGACGTAACGCTTTGTGAACTTTGCGAAAAACTTTGTGAACTTTGCGGTTAAATTTTTTATAAAGAATTCCAAATCAACCATGCATAATAAATATTTCATTGTTTTATTTCTGTTTCTAATTACAGTAAATACCGTTTTCTCTCAAAAAGACGGCTATTGGGATAAAACCCGCGCTACAACGGAAGAAATTACGGTTTCAGCCAGAGACAGAATTATTATAAAAACCCAAGATTTTCCTGAAGGAACTACTGAAGTAGTATACAGAATTACACTTTTGGATAAAAATCAGCAGATGGCGGGTAGTTTGGTTTCGGTTTTAAAAGCCATTCCAGACCCAACAGGAATCAGTCAGGGTTCGGCAGGAGCGGTTTTTATTTTGTCTAAAATCTCTGGAGATGACAAATGCAAGTATGCGGTTTTTTCTAGCACGGATTTAGCGACAAAATACAAAGAAAACGGAAAAACCGATGACGCATGTTTGGTGCAAGATACGCCGGTTAGCAAAGATGCCAAGCGACTTTCTGCTGAGAAATCAGCTTGTATGCAATCCAATTCTGGGAACTTATGGTTTGGTTTCGAAAGTAAAAACTGGATTATGAATCAAAAAATTATCCTTGAAGTCGTGCCGTGGGTTGATGATAAACTCAGCCGTGGCTGGACGCTTGAAAACAGAAAAGCAATCATCGATCAATGCAAAACATCTAATTTGGCTCAAAAAATGACCAATTCAGATGATTTTTGCGTTTGTATTCTCGATAAAATCCAATCCAAGTACAAGTTTAAGGAATTTCAAAAATTATTGGCTGTAGAGCGTGCTAAAGCGTTCAAGGATTTTGGGAACAGTTGTTTTGGTGAAACCAGTCTTTCTAAAAGTGTTTATGGCGATTTGCGCAAGCAAGCGACTTTATTGGCAAAACAAGGAAAGCAAGGCGAAGCCATCCTGAAATTGACAACGATCATCAATGACGGAAAAGCAACTGCTTTGGATTACAATGCCATAGGAAACAGTTATCTTTTGACGAAGCAATACGGGAAAGCAATCAAATTCCTGAAAGAAGGCGAGAAGCTTGATAGTACGGAGTTATTAATACAGCTGAATTTGGCGCACGCCTATTTGTTGAATGATAATTATGCCTCGGCAAAAGCCATTTATAAAGAATATCAATCTCAAAACGTTACGGATAGTTTGAGTTGGACCCAAAAAGTAAAACAAGATTTTGCAGCTTTCAAAAAGGCAGGAATAACTTCCGGTGATTTTGAAAGAATTTTGAAGTTGATGGATTAAGTTTTGATAAAATTAGTTAGATACAAGTTTACCAGATTAAAATAATTCATAACTCATAATTTATAATTTCTTGAAAGCAACTTACCACAAATACATTCTCAATTTCAAACGCCCGTCAGGAACTTCCCGTGGTGTTATGACCGAAAAAGAAACTTGGTTTATCGTCTTGGAACAAGAGGATAAAAAAGGAATTGGTGAATGCGGGATTCTTCGCGGATTGAGTATTGATGATCGACCGGATTATGAAGAAAAATTGCAATGGACTTGTGATAATATCCATTTGGGAAAAGACCAACTTTGGGAAGCGTTATTGGAGTTTCCTTCGATACAATTTGGAGTCGAAATGGCATTTCAATCTTTGGGGAGTGAAACTCCTTTTTTACTCTTTCCTTCGGACTTTACTAATGGTACAAAATCCATCCTGATAAACGGTTTAGTTTGGATGGGAGAGGAGTCGTTTATGAAACAGCAAATCGAGGAAAAATTAGCGAATGGTTTTCGTTGCATTAAACTAAAAATTGGAGCGATAGATTTCTATAAAGAACTGCAATTATTGCGGTTTATTAGGGAGCATTTCACTCCGGAACAAGTCGAAATACGAGTAGATGCGAACGGTGCTTTTACTGAAAATACAGCTTTAAATAAATTAATACAATTAACTGAATTTAAATTACATAGCATAGAACAGCCGATACAAAAAAATCACACTGACAGTATGGCAGAGCTGTGTAAAACCACTCCTTTTCCTATTGCTTTGGATGAAGAGTTAATTGGTGTGTTTTCTTTGGCAGAAAAAGAGCAATTATTGGTAAAAATCAAGCCGCAATACATCATTTTGAAGCCTAGTTTTATAGGCGGTTTTCGAGGCACACAAGAGTGGATTTCATTGGCTGAAAAGCATAAAATCGGGTGGTGGATTACCTCCGCTTTGGAGAGTAATATTGGACTGAATGCAATTGCACAATGGACCTTTTTGCAGCACAATTCTATGCCTCAGGGATTGGGAACCGGAGCATTGTACACTAATAATTTTGACTGTCCGCTGGAAGTTTCAGAAGGTCAATTGTGGTACAAAAAGGAGCTGGATTGGACGTTTGATTTTGCTCTTTTGAAATAGATTATTTCGTAGTTTTCTTTTTTTCGCCATCTCCCAATAAAACGGATAACGTCTTTAAGCTTGGTGTGCGGTCCGCAATCAGTTTTATGATGCTGATGAACGGAATGAATAGAATCATTCCTGCAGCACCCCAAATAATGCCTCCCACGATTACCACAATAATAATGACCAGTGTGTTTATTTTTAAACGGCTTCCTACCGCAAAAGGGAATATAATATAGGCTTCGAGTGCTTGAACGATAGAAAAAACTGCAACAACGGCTAATGGATACCAAATCGAATTGTACGTTATCCAGGAAACTGCAATGGGCAAGAGCGAGGATATCATAATACCCACATACGGAATAAAAGTCAGGATTGAGGCTATAAAACCAAACAGAAAAGGATGTGGCACTCCTATAATCAATAGCCCAATGCTGTTTAACAATCCAACTATTAAATAGACCACTAACATTCCTTTGATAAAATTGTAATACGCGTGAATAGTTTCAATAAGGATTTCGTGAATGGTTTTTTTTCGCTCCGGAGGGAAAAGTTCATACAAAGCATTCGATAACATCTGGCGATGGAAAAGTATCAATGCCGAGAAAACAGGAATCATTGATAAGAAAAATAAAGACTCTGAAACAGAATAAGCGGTATCTCGTATTATTGAAAAGGCTTGTGAACCGGAGTTGTTGATCGTATTGTTGATGAATTCCGTTTGTTTTTCAATACTGACACCAAATCTTTCGTAAAGAAAAATACTCAATTGCTTCGTGGTTTCGGTAAGTTTTGCGCTCAAAGATTGCCATTCCTGCAGAAATTCCGAGAACTGTGAGAATAATAGATAGATTATTGCTCCCGCCAAAAGCGTTACTCCTAAAATAGAAATAACAATTGCAATTCCTTTATTAATCCCTTTTGTTTCCATCCATTTACAGATTGGATACAGAATAAAACCAACGAGTAATGAAAAACTTAACGGAATAAATAATGTTTTGCCAAAGTACAGAATCAAAGAGGCCAATACTATAAACTGAAGAATTTCTAAAACAGAAAATCTCCTATTGGATTGAAATGGAACGGGTGTTTTAGAAGATTGTAACATGCAAATTTGTATTATAACCTTTATTTCTTATTCTTCCTTTACTTTTATTTGCGATTAAAGTATAAATTTAAAACGTGTAATAGGGCACTAAATTGTTTGTTATTTCGAATGTTTTTAAGATTCTAATAATCGCCTGTGGTAATTGATTTGTCCCAAATGATAGGCTAAATGCGTGGTCAAATGAATGAGCATAAAGGCAGTTGTAGTCTTGTTTTTGAAAACTAAAAGCGGATATTCTATTTTTAATTCTTCTTCGGATAAGTTATTAAGTGCATTGTCAACGACAATAATGGTTTCTTCGATTTTTTGTATTAATTCTGCTCTTGGAATATCTTTCAATGAAAATTCGAGTGCTCTGTTTCTAACGTAGTTTGTGTTTCCAAACTGGGCACCAATATACGTATTCAGATTTCCTACCAAATGCAAGCATAGATTCCCGGCTGAATTAGCTATTCCTTTTTGAATTTTCCAAATATCACTTTCATTTTGGTATGACTCAATTTCGGTTTTTAGCTTATTTAAATCTCGGTTGAACAGTATTTTTAAACTTTCAATTAGCATTTTTAGTTTCTTTATATTTCTTCAATGACAACAGTGCTAGTTGTTGTATTTTTTTCTGAAAAAACCCGGTCCAGCCTAATAAATATCCTGTAATTCCAAAAGCTTGTTTGGACCATTTCCAAATGTCGAAATCATCCGTGTGTTTTATAATTAATCCATCTTTAAACTGAAATTGCGCTCGAATAACATTTTCTACTTTTCTATTGGTTTTACTGAAGTTGTAGGTAGCAATCCATTGCGCGGAACCAACGTATTCATCTGCTTTTATATCTGAGAATTCAATTTTTATATTTCCTTTGCTTTTTTCAATTAGCATTTTCCACATTTGGCAAACATCATTTTCTTTTAACAAACCAAAAGCCGGATCACGAAATTCAATTTTAGAATGATAGCATCCACACATTTTTGAAGCATCGGCATTGGCAAAAGCAGTGTAGAACTTAATAAGGGTTTTTTCGTTTGCAGTCATATCTACATAAAGTAAGTAGTAAAAATACTAATTTTTTTTGTTAAAATTTCGGTTTTAAAAATACTAATGTAAAAAATAGACGTGCTTTTTTTCTAGTTTGGACAAATCAATAGTGCTGATTGGCTGCGATTCATCGATTTGCTTTGATTATAGGTTTCAAATTTTAATAAAAAAAGAGGATAGACTTTTAAGTTTCTATCCTCTTTTATAATTTATTAAATTGTATTCTGTTATTTCGGTTTATTTAGCGGCAGGAATAATATCAATTATAACGGTACGATTATAAAAACGTTCTTCAGGAGTTTTGTTATTAAATGGAGCATTGTTTTCATTTTCTCCATAACCTGATACATCGAATTTAACATCATTTCTACCCGCTTTAGCTAAACTGCTCTGAAGGATGTTTTTCACATCATTTGCACGAGCTAATGACAAATCCTGATTGTAAACTTCTTCACCAATAATATCAGTATGACCTTTAATAATTATGGTTGCTCCAGCAGGAATTTTTGGCGTAACTACTTCAGTAAGATATTTTTCATACAATGAAATCGCTTTTGATTTATTAAATTCATAGATGATACTATATCTCATGCCTTCTTCCATTTTTGTAGGTGTCCAAAGTATCATGTGAACCGGAGTTTCCTTCTCTACAACTTTACCACTTTTAGTCTGGCCAATCATTTTTACTTTGTAATCTCCTTCAGGACGGCTACCTAAAATTGTTTTTCCAGGAATCTTTACCTCATCTTGAGTATAAGGCCCAAAAGACTGTACTTTTCCTTTTTCATCAGTTATTTGTAATGACCAAGAAGACAATGCTTCGTTAGCGCCTTTGTTATTAAAGGTAACATAACTTTCCAAAGGAGCTTCTTGTGAAGCTATAATCTGAACCGGTCTCAATGGCGTATCAGGACCGCTTTGAAATTCCATCAATAGATCAGCAGAATTACTTTCGATAGAAACTCTGCGATCTCCTTCCCGTAGCAAAACTAATTCTAATGTTCCACCAGGTTGTTCCGATGGAATATTTGGTTTGTCTTGACCTTTAGTAGTAATTCTAGTTGGATTTATTGCAAATACATTTACCAAATACGTTTTGATTGATTCTGACATAATACGTCCATCTGCAGGACCTTTTTCTGATGAACCTACCAAAGTAATAGTTGAAGCAGGATTTTTTTGCATACGATCTCCAAGTATATTCAGCACATTATAGTAAACAGTCATTTGACGTTTAGAACGATCTGATAAATTTTTTGGAGCAAATGTTTCCAATTGATCTTCTTTGAAATCTTTTACTTGATTTTTCGTTAATAAAACATAACGATTTGGAATCTCCGTTGATTCGTCATTAAAGAAAATATAGTTTCTAAGTGGGAAAATCTCAGTCATTCTTCTTTCTCCGGGAACATTGCTAGGAGAATTTACTGAGAACTGCACTTCACGGTCTTTAGCCAAATCCGTTGCTTCTTGAATGTTTTTTCCTTGTCCAAATTTAAGTGCAACTCCCGCTCTAATTGTAGTTATGTTCCAAGTTTCTGTTGAACGTGGATTTTGGCCAAAATATGGTTGGAAAGAAACAAAAGGCGACAATACAAATTGTGTTTTGTTAGTATCAGAAGAAAGCGGAATATCATATCCTGCCCCAATTTGCATTGACAAAATAGTTTTCTCAATCTCATTAAATTCACCAGTTACTGCAGGAGTAGGGGCCTGATCAGGAAAAGCTGGATTAATGCCTAATTGATACGTAAATGATTTTTCCATATTGAAAGCCAATCGCGGACCACCATAAAGGTAAAAATTAGATTTGAAAGGAGCAAAACGTACGCTTGGTTCCACGGTGATGTAACTAAGATCAGCAGCTAAATCAGCAGGACAGTTGCATGCCGTTACTACTTGGTCAAAAGAACCTTTACGGTTATCATATCCCGCTTGTAGCATTACACCCCATCTTGAATCAGCTGGACGATATTCTAAAAGTGGCGCAATAAAAAGTCCTGTGCCATTCCCATCATGGAATGCAGTTGGAGATTTAAAACCAGTATTTAATTGTTGAGTAGAGCCACGATAGAAATTAAAATTGGCTCCACCTGCTACTCCAAAGTACCAAGTAGGTTTCGCATATTTAATTACTTGTGTTTCCTGTGCTTGAACCGGAGTTTGATTGCTTAACCATGCTAAAGCTATTATTGCAACACTTTTGAAGCTCAGTTTATTTGTAGACCATGCAATGCAGGATCTGCTTTTAAAATTAGTTTTAGTTTTCATTTTTTTAAGGCTTAGTGATTATGTTAGTATGAGTCATTACTACAGCTCCATTTCTGGCAAGCATTCTACCTTGTGCAGTTGAATGTGATCCCATTGTTATAGATTGTAGGGCCAAAATATTACCTACAAATGAAGTATAATCTCCAATAGTTGCTGAACTTCCCGTTTGCCAAAAGACATTTTTAGCAAGTGCTCCTCCCGTAAGTTTTATATTTCCACCAGCTCCACCAACAGTTGTGAAGGCAGATGCTACTTGGAAAATCCAAACATCAGTTGCGCTACCGCTGAGAGTTAAATCTCCATTTTGTACTAAAAGTGTAGATGTTGATTTATAAATACCGGCAACAAGCGTTTTTCCACCTTGATCACCAGAAACAGTTATTGGTGCGCTATAAGAAGCTCCTTCGACAAAAAGATAAGCATTAGTAAGATCTAGTTTTGCTTGCGTTAGCATGGCAGCAATTCCTACAGGGGCAATGTCGTCAGAAGCGTAAATTGCACCATTGACTATAATTGCAGGAGGAAATCCTGTAATTGAAGAACGAACTCCTGGGCTTATACCAACATCCATATTATTTATTATACTGAAACCAGCATTATTGCTTACTCCAACACCTGCTATAATTCCAAATCTTTCAACTGATCCAAGATTTACGGTATTACCAACTACAGCTGGATTAGTATTGAAATCCCAAACGTAGTCATTTGCTAAAGAAATACCTGCCAAGTTTTTAGAACCGGTATTTATTGTAGCAGTATAAGTAGTTCCGGGTAATAAATCACTATTTGGATTAAATGTAGCCGTTGTTCCTAAGTAAGATACGGTTCCAGTAATTATTGCGGAACCATTTTTTAAAGTAAATGTCGTGGCGCTAATAGTCAAAGGATCCATTGCCATACTAAAATTAGCTGTAATGGTTTTATTAAGTGCAACTCCCGAGGCATTGTTAATAGGGTCAGTAATTGTTACGTTAGGAGCAGTAATAGATCCTGTAGTAAATGTCCATGTATAGTTACTTGCTATTGTTGTTCCTTGAACATTTTTTACTCCGGTTGTTATGGTAGCTGTATAAATGGTATTGGCAGCTAAAAGAGCCGTAGAGGCAAAATAAGCAGTTGTTCCATTGTATGCAACTGATCCTGCAACTAATGTTGTTCCTTGTTTTAATGTAAAAGTTGTAGCGCTTATAGTTGCCTGATTCATTGGCATATTAAAATTAACAGCAACTATTTTATTAAGGAATACATTCGTAGCATTGTTAGCCGGATCTGTTGAAATCACCATAGGTGTTAAAGTTGAACCGGTACTAAATGTCCAAACATAATCCGCTTGTAAAGCATTACCCATTATATCCTTAACCGATGTTTTAATTACGCCAGTATAAGTAGTATTTGCCGCAAGTGGACTTGTTGGGTCAAACGAAGCAGTTGTTCCGCTAAAAGAAACTGTTCCTGCAACTGCCGTTGTCCCTTGTAAAGTAAAAGAGGATTGGTTAAAAGTTGCCGCATTCATTTCTTCATTGAAGATTACTGTAATAGTTTTGTCTAGTGGAACATTAATAGTACCATTGTCAGGATCTGTTGATAACACAACTGGACATACGCCTTCGATTTCTATAAAATCGTCTTCTGCACAGCCTGAAATTAATGCAATAAATAGTATTGCGAACGTTAATAGTAAATTTTTAGTTTTCATTTTATTGATTTTAGGGGATTAAGTATTTTGTACAGCAAAGATTGTTTAGTTATTGGCTGGAAGTGTTACATAATTAAAAATGGATGTTGTAAGATTCACTTATTAAAAATGTAAAATTCAATTTTGTGATTGATAGTCAATTAGTTGTAATTTAAAAGGTGTTAAAAACGGATCTTTCTATTTAAATTTTTTTCTTCCTAAAATCAGGAATGTCTAAAAAAAATTAATCTGGAACATATTGTGTTAGAAATACTTTTGAAGAAAAAGATTCACATAGATATTGGAAAAGACATAAAAAAGGGTTTAACTTTAATGCAAAAGTTAAACCCTTTAATTTTTAAACGGACACACTTTTATGTGTCGTGTTTATTATTAAATTGTAATATCCGAAATGTTTTTATTTGAATACAATTTTTCCTTTTTCTCCCAAATTAAAAATAAATAAGGTAAGTTCTTTTGTGAAAGTATCAAGACTCAAAGCAGATTGTTTGATATAATCTAACGATTCTTTCAGCTCATCGGGTGAATTTACAGATTGATCATTTAGCAAATAAGATAAACCTAAAATATTAGCAATGGGCTGCCTCACTTTATGGGAAGTCATAAACATCATTTCTTCCAGTCCATTGATGTATTCTTTTTGATATTCTTGGGCTCTTTTAAGTTCTAAATTAGCTGTTATTAATTCTGCTGATCGTTTTTCTTTTTCTCCATTCTGTAAAAGGAGTTCTCTGTTAGCAATGTTTAGTTCCGCTGTTTGAATTCTTCTTTCTTGGTTTTTAAACGCAAGTCTTTTATTTGCAAGATCTAGTTCTCTTGCTCGCTCTTCTTTCTCCTGGTTTTGAAACGCAAGTTCTCGATTAGCGATAATTAATTCATTGGCTCGTTTTTCTTTTTCATCATTTTGAAACGCAAGCTCTTTGTTAGCGATAATCAATTCAGTGGCTCTTTTTTCTTTTTCTAAGTTTTGAAAGGCAAGTTCTTTATTGGCTATAATCAATTCAGAGGCACGTTTTTCTTTTTCTTGATTTTGAAAGGCAAGTTCTTTATTGGCTATAATCAATTCAGCAGCTCGTTTTTCTTTTTCTAAGTTTTGAAAAACTAGTTCTTTATTGGCTATAATTAATTCAGCGGCACGTTTTTCTTTTTCTTGATTTTGAAAGGCAAGTTCTTTATTGGCTATAATCAATTCAGCAGCTCGTTTTTCTTTTTCTAAGTTTTGAAACGCAAGTTCTTTATTTAATAATATTAATGCTTCCTTTTTTAGTATTTTCCCATCGTCTTTCAAATTAGTTTTGAAGCCATATATATCTTAAATTAAATAAATCAACAAGCTAAAAACCGTTGTTTATAAGCTTAGTTAAAAGAGAATAAATGAATGATTTATACTGATAATACTGGATTTATTGATTTATGGAAAACCTTGTATTTGAATAAATCAATTCAATACTAAAATTCTAATCGTAGTTATGATTTTGAAGTATCTGAATGTTTTGTGACAAGGTTAGTAATCACAAATTGTAGTAGTGTTCCTAATATTCTTTTGACGGGATTATGGGTTGATCCCAACAAAACTTTTTTAGTCAAATAACCTGTTGATATGCCAATAACATTACTAAGTATATTTCCTTTAAAATCAGATGAGGTAGCCATTTGTCCAAAAGCATTTTTGATTAAATTCAAAGGTTTTAAACTTTCATACGTATGATAGTACTGATCTTTAAGATATACTAATTCGTTAGCTTGTTTTATTTTAAGCAACTGTATCGTTTCCTTAAGAGTGTCTGTCTCGTTAATCGTTTTCATATTGACTTTTTTTAAGCATTTTGACAATGATAAAATTACTGATTGGTATTTTAAGCCATTGATCTTTATAAATGTATAACACTACTGAAATCAGAAGATAAGCGCTGGATACTATAAAAAAGCCATAATATACTTTACCTAATAATTCGCCTATCCATAAGGAAAGACCAATATTAGCAAGGAAGGCAAACATAACAAAAACAATAGAAACAGTTAATCGAGAAAGAAGTGAGGACATGACATCAGCAGTTTTATCAACCGCATTTAACTTCACCAATTCTATCGTTGTTTTAGTATAATCCTCTGCTTTCTCAAAAAGCATTTCTATTGTTGTTGCGTTGTTTTCCATGATATAAATTGTAAACGTATTTACTTGAGAAATTTCAATATTGAAGCCTCTTTTTAGATACTTGTATTTTTAATTTCGTTTTTTGCATCATAAAATTTTGATTTCCCTTCAGCTATTAAAGTTTCACCTTCGTGTTTTGCATCACCAAATTTTGATTTTCCTTCAGCGATTAAATTTTCGCCTTCGCTCCAAATTTTTTCGTACTTTTTATTTATTGTCCCCAATAAAGTATCTAATTTGTCTTTTAATTCATCAGCATAATCGTTGCTCTTGTCCATGATTTTTTTTCTTGTTTTATCACCCTTTTCAGGTGCAAACAATACTCCTAATAATGCCCCAACGGCTACGCCTCCTAAAACTCCTAATATTATTTTATCTGCTTTCATAATTATATATTTTGATTATTTATTATTTGATTAGATACTTCGACCTTGTATAAGTCTAAATAGTATTGCAATAACTGCAATAACAAGAAGTACGTGAATAATTGACCCTACGTTGAATGCAAAGAATCCGATTGCCCAAAAAATGACTAAAATGACTGCGATTGTGTAAAGAAGATTGCTCATGATTTCTAGTTTTTAATGATTTATACTTTATTTGTTTTTTTGTAATTTAATTAATAGGAAGAAGCATTAGATTCTTCTTCCTTGTATAATTCTAAATATAACTGCAATAACTGCAATAACGAGAAGTATATGAATAATTGATCCTGCGCTGTATGCAAAGAATCCAATAGCCCAAAAAAGGACTAAAATTACTGCGATTGTGTAAAGAAGGTTGCTCATGATTTTTAGTTTTTAATGATTATTTTTAGATTAAATATAGTAAAGTTACATATAAAACAAATATGTATCGATTTGTTTTACAGTGTTTTATGTACATTTATGATAAAATTAAGACTATGTTTTTTCTGCTAATTAAAATGCAAAAGCAGCGTAGAAACTCAAGACACTATTTTTAGCATCTGGAGAGCTAAAGCTAGTTGATGAGTCTTCTTTTCCAATTTTAGTTAATCCATAGTTGTAGCGTATTCCAAAACTAATTGGTTCTAAATCAATCCCAACACCACCGGCAAGACCTGCATCAAATTTGTTAAAATCATCCGTGTCAATATTATCTTCAAAATTATAGCTACCATCATCTGACTTATTTGTAGTTTTAGCACTAACCAGAAAAGCAGCATACGGACCAGCGTGAATATTAAAATTCTCGGTAACATTTACTACCAATAAAAGTGGAACTTCAATATAATCTAATTTGAACTGAGCTGTTCCACTTACAAAAGCATTATTGTAAACTAGTTCTGCCCCTTTTCCAGTATAGGAAATCTCAGGTTGCAAAGCGATGTTATTCGCAATAGGTAATTTGGCAAAAAAACCAACATTAAATCCTGTTAACATATTATTGTCATCAACATCTTCAGTATATAAGTTAGAGAAGTTTACACCTCCTTTTATACCAAATTTCGAAACGTTTTCTTGAGCGTTAGCATTAGTTAAAGTCATGAATGTTATGACTAATGAAGCAAAAATTAGTTTTTTTGAATTTTTCATTTTATTTGTTTTATATTGAATTTCTATACTACAAATATCAGCATCTTACGGTCTAACTTTGTTACAATACTTTTGGTTAAATTTACATTATTCACACTTTAATGATTTATTATCAAGCATTTTACAAGTGTTTTTTGGATTGAAAAAAAATAATTAGACAAAAAAAAGACGAGTTGAAAAACTCGTCTTTTTAATTTGCTATTTGTTGTCTACTGTGAGGTTTTTCAAAGCCTCGCCAAGTTCGTCCATATCGCGATTGTATTCCTGTTTAAAAGATTCCCAATCACTATCGGTATCATTTTTATAAGTTTGAATCTTAGCTTTTATCTCATTATTTTTTCGTTCTAAATCATCAATTTTTTTAGTATATACCTCATCGATTGATTTACCCGTTTTTTTCATGCTAGCTTTCATTTCTGCTATTCGAATTTCATTTTGAGTAATTGTAGCATTAGTACTTGCTTTGAATGTTTCCCATTCTTCTTGGGTTGCTACTTTTCTAGCATCAGTCAATTCTTCTTTTGCATCATCAAGATTTTCTCTTGCGTCTTCTACATTATCCTGAGCTGCTTCTTCTTTTTTTGAAGAATTCTGACAACCAATTAAAACGGTTCCAGTCATAAAAGTTGTTATTGCAAGGGTATAAAGTGTCTTTCTCATTTTATATAATTTTAATATTAAATTTTTGGATGTGATTAAAAATTTTTTTGAAATGAAATTATTAAATAGACTCAAGAATCTTAAGTAATTCTTCTTTTGTTAAGCCTAATTTGATTTGAAGTTTTCTAATCATTTCCTCTTTCTTACCTTCTGTAAAAAGTAAATCATTCTCGGTCAAAGCTGCAAATTTTTGTTTTAATTTTCCTTTTTGCTCTACCCAATTTCCTTTTAGTTCTATTGAATTCATTTTTTTATGTATTGTATGCGAAATAGTTTTCACATTACAAAGTTGATGCTTTCAAGCATTAAATCAGTTATATAACTTTTGGAATAACTTGTTTTATTCACTGATTTTATAAAAATTAACAGAATTCCTAGAAAGGATACTATTTGACTAAAAAAACATTTTCATGACATTGAAAATCAATAATTAATTTGCTGATTAATTAGGAGGTTTCGTTATGATTGGGAATATATTTTTTCAAAATATTTTCTAATGATTCGTAATAATCCGTTAGTATTTTATTGTTTATTTCAGGATTTGAAATGTCCGGGATTGTTAAAGGCATCTCTGATAAATATTTAGATAATTCAGGATACTCATTCCGTATTTTCATAGTAATTTTAAGAATTGCTTCATTGAGTTCTTTTTCTGTTTTCATGATGAATTAAATTTGAGATTATTTAAATTGGTATTTTTATTCGAATCCCAAAAAAAATAAAATCATTAAAAACATCGTAATATTGAATGATGTTTTTAATGATTTTAGATTTATCAGGTTATATATAAATGCTCTTTTTTTAATTAAAAAACAGCATTTTTAACAATCATCTTATAATAAAATATAAGCTCCTATGTCAGTTGTAATACCAGCTGTAACCACGATATCAGTTTTTGTTACCGGTAATAACGGTAGAGCAGGAGTTATGGTAATTGTATACGTTCCGGGAGGAAGTCCCATTACTAAGAAATCTCCATTTTCATTTACATTACTTGTATAGCTCACAGCTGTTGATGAAGTTGCTGTAACTACCGCCGTTGTTCCTATTGGAGTAATTTTACCTTTTATAGAACCACTAATTGCTTTTTCTATAGTTCTGATAACTGGTTTCAATTGATACCCGCCATTTCCTAATTTAACAACTGATTTATTGGCATCAAAATCCAAAAGAACACTATACAATATACCTTCTTGAAGCGTTTGGTTAACTTGAAGTTTTAATCCGCTTTGTTCCGCACTTGGAGTACTCAAAGGGTAGCTTACACCATCAAGAACTACTGTATTATTGGGCCCTAGTATAAGTCTTATTTGTTTCACTTTAGCTGTTCCTAATGAATCAGTAGCAATTAGCGTATCGACACCATTAGAAAAATCGAGTAGGTTATAAACTCCTTTGTTTACATTCAGAGAAACACTTTCTCCTGATTCACCGGTAACTTCCACTCCTTGTATATCTACATTTACTTCATCATAAGGACCTGGAGCATCAGTCAATCTCACAGCATAGGGATAGCTCCCACCATTGGTATCATCATTGTTACAAGAATTTATTAAAAATCCAAGCATGATGAAAGACAGAATAATTTGCATTTTTTTCATTTCCATTTTAATTTAGGGGTTCAAAATATTTATATAGGTTTGTAAAGATACTATGCGCTTTAAAATCAAATGTTATGCAACTATGCTATAAAGTTGTAGGATTCTCACTTCTAAGTATTTTAAAAAAAGAAATGGTTTCTTAATTCGGTGTGCTTTTGAATGAATTTTTTAAGGTTTTGCTACCCAAAGTTACTAGTCAAAAAACTATTTTATGGTATCTGATTTTGCTCCTATGTTTAATTCCTTTTTCATTTCTATTTCTTCCTGATCTTCTAGATCTTCCAGTTTTTTATCTTCTGCTTTTTTCTTTTTATTGAAATAACCTCTTAACAGGAAATTATGTTTTGCAGCCTCGATCACTTCATTAAGTCCCACTGTTCCGGTCTTAACGTTTGTCAAGGTAGAATCAATCATCTGGCCCATTTTTTCATCACTCACTAATTTTGACAGTGCTCCTTTTCCATTATTCATTTTGACAGTAAATTTTTTAAATTCGCTTGAACTATTTTCCAGATTAGCAACCATGTTTTTTATACTATTTCCAAATTCCTCATCGGAGACTAATTTAGATAATGCCCCATTTCCATTATTCATACTATAACTGAATTGGGCAAGTTGAGCCGTAATTACACCAGCATTATCAACACTTTTTTTAACACTAACCATTAAATCATCCATTTCTATGGCTGGTTTTGAAGCTATGTTATCGTTGTCTTCTACAATTATTTTAGAGTTTTTTCCTGAAGATATTGTGAGTACTTTGTCGCCCATTAAACCATCTGAATTGATACTTGCAATAGCATCTTTTTTAATGTATTTGCGAACTTCCTCTTTTATGATTAATTTAATTACTACAGAAGTATCTGTAAGAAATTCAATTTCTTCTACTGTACCTATATTGATACCCGAAAAACGAACATTATTACCTACTTCAAGCCCGTTCACTGAATTAAATTTTGAATTTAATTCAAATGTAGCACCAAATAAATTTTTCTGTTTTCCAACAAAATAAATTGTTGTCACAAAAAGTATCAACCCTATAGTTACAAACATTCCTAATTTCCATTGGTATCCAGATTCTTTATTCATTTTTTCTTTCTTTATTGGTTATATGAAAAAAGAGCGAACCCATTCGTCATCGCTTTTTTCCAATTCTTCGTAAGTTCCTTCAGCATGTATCACCCCATCTTTTAAAATTACAAGCCGATCAGCAGTGTGTTTTGCACAAGCCATATCATGAGTAATAATAATGGAAGACGTTTTATTTTTTTTTTGGATTTCTAACAATAATTCGCTGATTTCTCTCGAAGTTATTGTGTCTAATCCAGTGGTTGGTTCATCATATAATACGATTTCCGGGTTCAAAATTAGGGTTCTGGCAAGACCTATCCTTTTCCTCATTCCTCCTGATAATTCCGAAGGCATTTTATCAATTGCCTCACTCAAACCGACACTTTCCAAAACGTCTTTAATTTGATTTTCTACTTCCTCAGCTGATAAATCTTTGGCGTGTCGTTTCAAAGTAAATCCTAGATTTTCTCGAACACTCATGGAATCATACAACGCTGCATTTTGAAAAAGAAACCCAATTCGAACTCTAATTTTATTAAGCTCATTGTTATCTATTTTTGTGATATCTGTACCAAATACATGTATTTCGCCTTTATCAGCAACAACTAAACCAACTAAACATTTTATAGCTATTGATTTTCCAGAACCTGATTTTCCCAAGACCACTAAATTCTCACCTTTATTTACAGAAAATGTAACTCCTTTTAAGACCTCATTACTCCCGAAGGATTTATAAAGTTCTTTTATTTCTATAACTGGAGCATTAGTTTTAGAAATAGGAGCAGGAGCTATTATTGTTTTTTCTTGTATCATTTTAGAAAAATAAATCAGTTATTTGTACGGCAAGCATATCAATAATAAATATCGCAAGCGATGCAGTAACAACGGCAGAGTTAGCTGCTTTTCCAACACTTTCGGTCCCATTAGCAGCATTAAAACCTTTATAACAACCAATCATGCCAATAAAAAAACCAAAGAAAAAAGTTTTCATAGTTGCAGGAAAAATATCTAAAAATGTAATAGATTCTAAAACTTGTGATATATAACGATACAAATTTACATCGCTATGAATATTTATACCTACATATCCTCCGATGATCCCAATACCATCAGCATAAATCACTAAAAGCGGAATCATAAACGTAGTGGCCAAAATCCTTGTAACGACTAAATATTTATACGGATTTATCGCCGAAACCTCCATCGCATCTATTTGTTCTGTCACTTTCATGGAACCTAACTCAGCACCAATACCGGATGAAACTTTACCAGCACAAATCAAAGCGGTAATTACGGGGGCAATTTCCCTGATTAGAGAGAGAGCAACCATACTTGGCAACCAAGATTCAGCACCAAACTTGGCCAATGTAGGTCTTGATTGCAACGTAAGCACTAATCCCATTATAAAACCTGTGATGGTTACTAATGGTAAAGATTTGTATCCAATCACATAACATTGTTTAATGAATTCCTTGAATTCATAAGGAGGCTTAATCACTTCTTTAAAAAAACGCATTGAAAATAATGTAATATTGCCTACATCATTAAAAGTTTCTTTCAAATAGATGATTATACTTTCTTTTTTTGCTGTTACTATATTATTCATTTATTATTGTATTTTTTATGGATGCGAATCAACCATTTACTTAAAATAAATTAGTGAAGAAAATATTTTGATTAAGACAACATTAAATCTCCTAACTTTTTGACTTTATCATGATGTGCAGTTAATAAAATTTGTTGTGATTTAAGCATAATAAGAAGTTCAGCGGTAAGATGATCAAAATTATCTGCTAAGGTGTCTTTGTAGTTTTTTATAGCTACAAATTCTTTGTATTCAAGAGTATTCAAAATATCTTCTCGGTCTTTATCGATAAGACTTGCTTTAAAATTAATCCATAGACTCACAAAAAAGCCATTTTTTTTAATTATATCGACAGGAATTCCGCCCATTTTTTGAACTTCTTCAGCCAGTTTTGATTTAAAATTTTCACTTGTCTTTTGGAACTCAGAAAACAAATTTTTTAAATCACTTTCTTCGGTAACTATTGTTGCAGTTTCATAAACCTGAATTCTATCATTATTGATTTCAATAAGATTATTTAATACTACAATTGATTTCTCTTTATTCATCTTATTCTATTTTAACAGTAACTAAACTTAGGTTATACTACACTACTCTTTATTTAAAATAATCTGCTTTACAAAGTTCATTATAATTGCTGATAAATGTGTTACATAACTATTATAAAATGTTTCATTATTCACACATTCAATAGGTTAAGGTGTATGTATCAGAATTAAGCTTCTTTTTTATTACTTACTACTATTAAAGCGATACCTCCCACAGCGAGTACAATTCCTATAGCTGGAGACCATTTTATGGGATGATTAACTTCTTTGTTGATTTGAATTGGGCCAATGTCAACCACTTTTTCGGTTGTTACATAATTAAAACTGGTATATAACAACATAATTATTCCTAAAATAATCATAACGATTCCTATGGTTTTTATTTTCATTTTTTAAAATTTTTAAGTTGATATGTAATTTTATACAGTTTAAATTAAGCTCTTGAAAAATATTCTTTAACAAAACTATGTTGCTGATTTTCGGTCATTTTATCAGTGTCTTTTATCTCGAATTTAATTTTTAAGAAACGTGTGTCCTCACTCAAAAAATTAAAGAGTTCTATTTTTGCATCCGTAGGCCCAAAGAGAATTACGCGTTTGTAATTTTTTATAGCTTCCCCAATTTTTTTATAGTAATCAAAAAGTTGTTTTTTTTCTTTACTAAAATTTGAGTTTTCGGATTTTGCTGAATTTGTATTTTTTTCCTGATTGTTAAGTTTTGATTCAATCGTTTCAATTTCAAAATGCTTAGAGGTGAATTCCATTAAATGTGCCATAGAATGATCCATCCAAATACCTAATTTTTTTGTTGTTTTCATAGCTGTTTTTTTGTTGTTATGTGATGTAACAGTTATTATAATTAATAAAGTTACAACTATTTAAAGTTCATTTATTTAATATTAAAAAATATTACATTACTTTAGGTAAATATTATATAATTTACATGTTTTTAAACTGGATAGTCAATTTATTATAAAGGATCCTATTTTAGAGAAATGGCCTCATAATACGATCTGAATTTAGAAGAGATATTGAAGTATAGATTCATTCAAATAACGAATTGAAAATGACATTTTCTTTAAATAAAACTATTGTTACACATAAAAAAAAAGGCTGTTGTTTCCAACAGCCCTTACCAAACCAAAAAAACCAAACCAAATCTTATTATCTTTAGTAGTTCATTTTCAACTCTACTCTTCTGTTTTTTGCACGACCTAAAGCGGTTTTGTTGTTAGCAATTGGTTTGCTTTCACCATACCCAATTGCTGTCAATCTAGACCCCGAAATACCTTTTTCCATTAAATATTTTTTAACTGATTCAGTACGTTTTTGAGATAATTCTAAATTGAATGCATCACTACCATTGCTATCTGCGTGTCCTTCGATAACTAAATTTGAAGCATCGTATTTATTAATCAAAATTACCAGTTCGTCCAATTGAACTAATGAAGCAACTTTCAATTTTTCACTATTATTTTCGAAGAAAATTTTACTTCCTAAATAGGTAATTCTTTGTATATCTTGTTTTGTAATTTCAGGACATCCTTTATTTTCTATGGTTCCTTTAACAGTAGGACAACGATCATCCATATCAGCAACACCGTCACCATCAGAATCTGGACAACCTTTTAAACTTAATGGACCAGCAACATCAGGACAACGGTCTAAATCATTAGCTACGCCATCTTTATCATTATCCATAGGACAACCAGTTGCATCAACTTTGGTACCCATTTTAGTATCTGGACATTTATCGTTGCCATCAGCTATACCATCATTATCAGTATCTGGACAACCATTTAATGCTGCTCTTCCTGCAACATCTGGACATGTATCTAAATAATCAGCGATTCCATCTTTGTCTTTGTCTAAAGGACAACCGTTTGCATCTACTGAAACACCGGCAGGAGTTCCGGGACAAGTATCATTACGATCCGAAACGCCATCATTGTCAGCGTCTTTTTTGTCTCCAATATTGAAAGTCAAACCAGCCATGTGTGATAAGTAAGCATCTTTTTTACCTGAAACAACTCCGTCTCTTCGGTCTTTATTAGAATAACTAAAAGTTTCTTGTAAATTAAGCATGATTCCAGGACTCAATCTGAAATTTAATCCACCACCGGCAGTAGGTAAAGCATAATCAATTCTATCTTGGTCAAAGTTGAGGTCTTTGTCAAATAACATCGCTCCAACTCCAGCAAATACATAGGGTCTGACTATAGATTCAGGCCCCGTAAAATTAAATCTTAGATTTAATGCAACAGAATTGAAATCAGTTTTGAAGCTTCCTGAAGTACTATTGTAACCAATTGTTCCTTTAGATGCTAAAAAATTTAAATCAAAATGACGACCTAAATATCTAGTTACAGATAAACCTCCAAAGCCATAAAATGCTTTATCCGTTTTGTAAAAATTATTACCAAGATCTCCTTGATATTGTGTTACACCACTATGAAGACCAATATTCCATTTTTTATCTTCTGTTTGGGCTTTCGAAATTAATGTAAATGCTATGCATGTACAAAGTAGCAGGATTTTTTTCATCTTAATTTATTGTTTGATTAATTAATTAATTAATTAATACAAAGATGGCTAAGATGAAATGTGTTAATGTTATAGAACTTTATGAATAAGTTGCATCATTCCCACATTTCGATTATTGTATTTCTATCTCAAAAAAAGAACTATTAAAAAACTAGTTTTTTATTAACTGCTCTGGGATTGAAGTTGAAAAAGTTTTTTAATAGTTCTGATTTCCATATTAAAAAGAATATAGAATTTGTGTTAAGTAAATGATTATAAGTTATTTATGATATTTTGTTTTAAAATCATTTTCCGTTATTGATGCATCTTCTTCAATTTTTTTAGGAGTTATTTTACCAACTCTACAATGACTTTTGGAAGCTGAATAAACTTCGTTTTCTGAATTTTCCATTTGTATATATATATTATTATTCTAAATATCTTCTTAGTGTCCAAGCCATTGTTTCATGTGTTTCCATCAAACCTGTAAGGAAATCTGCCGTTCCGGCATCCTTATTTTCTTCAGTACTTATGTCAACATCTTTTCGCAAATGAATGATAACCGTTTCATGATCTTCTAAAAGTTCTTTAATCATTTCTTTTTGAGATGGGTAATGATTTGGTGATTCTTTTATTATTGTTAAATCTGAAAACTCTTTCATCGTTCCAATAGTTTTCCCTCCTAATTTGCCGATGCGTTCTGCGATTTCATCGATTGACGCTTCCAGTTGTATATATTGGCCTTCAAATAATTTGTGAAATTCCATAAAACTTTCTCCAGAAACATTCCAATGAAATTTTCTTAATTTAACATATAGTGTCATTTCATTCGCTAAAATTGACGATAGGATAGAAATGCTATTTTTTAAATGTTCTTGTGTAATTCCAATTTGTGCTTTCATATTTTCTATGTTTTTTATTATTTAATTTGTGCTACTTTTTTAATGACTGCATACCAGTTCTTTTTTGGAATTATTTAAACGGTATGTGACAAGTAAGAAAGTATCCTAATTATTACAAAGGTCCTTTTATTCCTTTCTAAAAGTATTATAAAATTGTAAAAATAAGTTACATGATTCACACCTTTTGGTAGTGTAAGGTCTATATAATCAGTATTTTAGTTTATTTGTAAAGTGTTTAATAAATTTGCAAATACATGTTTTAAGCAATAGAAACTTCTTTTGCAAGATAAATTTCCTGAACAGCATTTATAAGTTTTACGCCTTCGCCAAAGGGACGCTGGAAAGCTTTTCGACCCATAATCATTCCGGCTCCACCAGCTCGTTTGTTTATAACGGCTGTTTTTATGGCTTCGGCCAAATCAGTTTCACCTTTTGATTCACCTCCTGAATTAATCATACTAATACGGCCAGAAAAACAATTCATTACCTGATAGCGGCATAGATCGATGGGATGATTGCTGGCTAATTTGGTATACATATCTGGATTTGTTTTCGCAAATTGTATCGTGGTAAAACCACCGTTATTAGTTGGTAACTTTTGTTTAATAATATCTGCCTGAATAGAAACACCTAAGTAATTGGCTTGACCAGTAATATCAGCAGCTGTATTGTAATCGACACCGTTTTTAATAAACCCATCATTTCTCGAGTAGCACCAAAGAATGGTTGCCATACCTAAATTATGTGCTTCTTCAAAAGCCTTTGCTACTTCTATAATTTGCCTGTCAGATTCGGCTGAACCAAAGTAAACAGTCGCGCCCACAGCTACAGCTCCCATATTCCAGGCGTCTCGAACACTCCCAAACATTATTTGATCGTATTTGTTGGGATAGGTTAGGAGTTCATTGTGATTAATTTTTACCACAAACGGAATTTTATGGGCATATTTTCTGGATAACATGGCAAGTCCTCCCATTGTTGAAGCTACTGCATTGCAACCTGCTTCAATGGCTAATTTTACAATATTTTCAGGATCAAAATAAATTGGATTTGGAGAAAATGAACTTCCCGCAGTATGTTCAATTCCTTGATCTACGGGTAAAATAGAAATATAGCCAGTATTAGAAAGTCGGCCATGATGATACAACTCTGACAAACTTCGAATTGTTTGTGCATTCCGATTAGTTTGCAAAAAAACAGTATCTATATGCGATGGATTGGGCAAGCGAATTTGATCTTTCAAAATTGTTTTACAGACATGATTCAATAAAGAGTCTTTTTCATCACCTAATAAAGCTAATAATTGGGCTATATCTTTCATCTTATCTTTGATTTGAATAGACTTAAAAAAACATTCGTTTTAACATTAATTAACCTTTATAAAATGAATTGTCTAACAATTCTATTTTTTAAATCAATGGAACCTACTTTTTTTGATGTGAATAATGTATATGTTTTCATATTTTTTTAACCTTAAAAAATTGATATAAAGATAATTATATTTAATGATTTGTCTGTTGGAAAACGATATAAATTAAACCGTAAGATGTTTTAAATGAGTTTGTTGTAAAATTAAAAGCAATTTCATTTATGCGGTTTATATTGCATAAATAAAATTGCTCTCAAAAATTAAGTTAGATTATTTTGCCTTTTAAAAAGTTCTGATTAACAGGTATCAAGCTCGTGTACCTATTCGTTGGTCATAGGCGGAAGGTTGGAAAACCCCTATGTTCTTGATGCTGTTTCGCCAACCTGGCAAACCAGAAAATAGACTATCTAACAAAATAGCAGTATTGTTTTAGGCATCTGGACTCTTACTATTTTATTTATTCTTTGGGTGTAATTAATCCATACATTGCATCATATTTTAGTATAATATCTATTTCGCCTATTGAACAAAAAAAATCTTCTAAGCGTTTTATATGGTCTTGTGTAAATTGCAGATGTACTTTGAGTGCATCTACTAATTCATCAGTAGTTGCATTCTTAATCATTACGGGAATGGATATCATTAGTGCTTTTTCACTAAAGTAGATTTCTTTTAACTCCTCTACAAAAACATTGCGACAATTTAGCTTTGTCTCTGGTATAGTATTTTCTGAATTTCCTTTACCTTCTTGCAACTTTACTTTTTTAATAGTTTTGGTGGCTGTACTTTTCATCAGTTTCTATTTAATTGTTGTTTAATCCTATATAGTAAAATTCCGTTTTTAAGATCTAAAAATTATTACATAATTCTTAAAATGAGTTGTAAGATTCACATGTATATTAATAGAAAAGGAAGGTTTAAGAAACAATATGAGGTATTTGCATAGTAGAAATAACCTTTCTCGACTATTTTAAAAAAGAGGAGAGAAGTTATAGGTATTGTAAAATATAACGATTTTAGTTTAAATTCGTTTGAAGAATCCTTAATGTAACATTAGGGGAAATAAAGATTAAAAGGTAATCTAAATTATTTTTTGATTTCCAATTAAATGATACTTAACATCAAAAATAAAAACAAAGACAGAATTGTAATTTTATGATTCGTCTTTTGTGGTACGAACCAAGCTGATTCCTGAAACGAAGAAAATAATGCCAAGCACACCGTAAATAATTAATGATTTAACATCTGTCATGTCGCCAGATGTTCCAGCAAATAATACTGCGGTATAAATAAGACCACCTATTCCAAGTGCAGTAAGTAATGCTCCAAAGATTCTTTTAAGATTCATAATTTTATTTTTTTTAGATTGATATTGTAATTTATTTCCCTGTTTAACAGTCAAAAGTCAACTTGATAAAAAAGAGAAATACTTAGAGTTAATCATCTTCAAATATTTGTTATGTAGTTGATTACAGAACAAATGTATTTCAGTTAGACTCTAAAAGTGTTACATAATTGCCAATAAAAGTTATATCATTCACACACTTAAAATAAGGGAATCTAATATTTAGGGATTAATATTGCATTAAAAATTATTGAGAACCGTTGAATTGCCTTTTGAGGTTCAGTGAAATTAGATTTTATTTTGTTAGCTCAACAATTTTGGAGAATAGTAATTTTTCATCGATGGGTTTAGCTATATAATCATTCATTCCAACAGCTTTACATTTTTCTAAATCAACGGTTGTAACATCAGCTGTCAAAGCAATAATTGGAATTTTTAAATTCATAGTGTTACGAATGTAATCTGTAGTTTCAAATCCATTCATTATTGGCATTTGCAAATCCATTAAAATAATATCATATGATTTTACCAGAAGCTTTTCAATAGCAATTTTTCCATTGTCAGCAACATCACGTTCAAATCCGAAATCATCCAATATTGTTTTCATCAATAGTTGATTGAGTGGCATATCTTCTACAACCAATATTTTTATATTTTTTACTTCTGTATCTAATCCTTTTATGGTAGTTTCTAATTCAGTATCTATTTTTGTTTTTTGAAAAGGCAGAGTAAAACTAAATGTAGAGCCTTCATTAATTTTGCTTTTTACACGAATACTACCTCCTTGGGATGTTACCAGTTGCTTAACAATAGCGAGTCCTAAACCAGTTCCTCCGTATAGACTTGAACTTCCGTTAGTAGCTTGTTGAAAGTTTTCAAATATTAAATCGATATTGTCCTTTGGAATACCAATTCCACTATCTGTAATTGCAAATTCAATAATTACTTTTTCTTCATCTTCAAACAATAAACTGGTGCTAACGATAATTTTACCTTGAGAAGTAAATTTCACGGCATTGCTTACTAAATTTAAAATAATTTGGTGCAATCTAATAGAATCTCCTAAAAGTACAGCAGGTATTTTAGGGTCATAATTTGTAACTAATTTTAAATTTTTCTCTTGAATTTTTGTTTCAAATAATTGAAGCATTGAAGTTATAGAAACTTCCATTTCGAATGGTTTTTGTTCAAAAGTCATTTTACCTGCATCGACTTTTGCTAAATCGAGTATATCATTAATCAATGCTATTAATGTATCACCACTCATTTTTATGGCATTTAAATATTCTTTTTGTTTATCAGTTAAATCGGTTTTTAAGATCACTCTGGTAAATCCAATGATGGCATTCATTGGAGTCCTGATTTCGTGACTCATATTCGACAAAAATTGTTGTTTTGCTTTCATCGCATCTTCTGCAATTCGTGTTGCATCTTCGGCTTTACTTTTAGCTTCTTCAGCAATTAAAGTGGCCAATTCGGCAAATACTTTTGATTCTATTAATTCAGACTCAATTCTTTTTTGATCCGTAACATCTATTAATGTATTTATACAGCCGGATAATTTCCCTTCTTCATCAAAAATTGTCCTTGGATTTGGCAGTACAAAACGTTTTTCACCATTAGGGCGCTCAATAATAATTTCTTGCTCCAGAACAGCGCGTTCCTCTTTTAAGGCTATTGCCATAGGACATTTATCCAAAGGAAGTGAAGAGCCATCAGTATTTGAAATTTTAAAGGAACCACACCACATATCCTTACCAATCTCCGGTTTGCGACCCCAGAGTTCTACGGCCTCTTTATTGTATAATTGTATGTATCCATTTTTATCACAGGTATAAACCGCTACAGGTAAACTTTGAATCAGGTTACGGTAGTATTTTTTACTATCCTGAATCCTTTTCAATATTTTTTTCTCGGCCTCAAGCTGTTCAACTAAAGCAATATTCTCTTTCGCCTGAAGTTCGATTGCCAATTTCCTTATATCGGTAACATCAGCAATAGCAAGTAGAATTAATTGTTCGCTATTAACTTTTTGAATAATAAGATGTGCATTAAGCAGCATGATTTTCTCTCCTATTTCAGAGAAAGTGTGAGTAACCTCAAAATTTTCGAAACTACTATTTTTGAAAATTATTTCATTTAGAACCTCACGGAGTTTTGAAATATTCCATTGTTTGTTTCCTAAATCAAATAATAATTTTCCTTCGGTTTCTTCTTTATTAACCAAGAATTTTTTATAAAAAGACTTGTTGGCTGAAATCACATGGAAATTCTTATTCAGAATAAGCATTGGTTCATGAATGGTAGCAATAATTGCTTCAGAATATTCATGTGATTCTATTAATAAATCATGGCGCATTTGCAATTCCTGGTTAGTAGAAATAAGCTCTTCATTAGTGGCTTCAATTTCTTCTTTTGAGGTCTCCAGTTCTTCATTCAGGGTCTGGAATTCTTCATTTGACGAAACTATTTCTTCATTTGCAGCCTGCAATTCCTCATAAATACTTTCTTGTGATTCAATGATAGTAATCATTTCTGTGCGAGTAGTATTTAACTCCTCGGTCAGTTTTTTTATTTTTATGTCTTTTAGTGTTGCATTATTTTTTCCGTCTGAATCCGATTCAATAAATTTTTCTATCTGTTCCTGAGGTTTAAAAATAATAAGCAGCAAGGGTTCGTCCCACTCAATTTTAAGTGGGCAAACTTCAAAAGACATCAACCTTAAAACGGAGTCTATTTTTATTTCAATGCCTGATTTGTATACGGATTGTTTTGTTTCTATTACTCTATTAATTGTATTTCGAAGCTCAAAAGCAAATTCTGGTCGCGCCATTTTTAAAATATTGAGACTGGCTTTCCCCGAAGCATGCTCAAGGTAGGAGGAAATGGGGCCTCTAAACTGTAAGATTTCCATGTCTTTATTAACTACTGCACAAGCCGGCATATAATTAGTAAGTAGCGTTGAATCAATAGCGTTTTCTAAACTTTCTTGATTTACGCTTATATTTTTTGAGGGAGTATTTGTTTTTTTGTTTGACATATTTGTACGCGAAAAACGGGGTGTTAATTCAAATATCTTTCTCACTCCCAAATTATTTTTTCGAGAATAGATTTTAAATTTATTATTTATTAGAGTAAAAAGTAATGATGATGTTCCTATGCTTTCGGCTTTACCAAGCATTAAAGATCCTCCTTCATTCAATGCAAAATGAAGGGATGCAAAGACTTTTTTTTGTGCAGCTGAATCAAAATAAATAAGAAGATTACAGCAACTAACAAAATCCATTCGTGAAAAAGGTGGATCGCGTAAAATATTGTGAGGTGCAAATATGCACATTTCACGGAGTTCTTTTATAATGCGATAATTATCACCTTCTTTAGTGAAAAAACGGGACAAATATTTTTTTGGAATAGAATCAATATCACTTTGCGAATATTCTCCTATACGAGCATACCTTATTGCTTGTTCGCTTAAATCAGTTGCAAAAATTTGTACTGGTGTCTTATTCTTTTTATTCTCTTGTAATTCGGCAATAATCATTGCAATAGAATAGGCTTCTTGCCCTGTGGAGCAGGCTGGAACCCATATCCTCAATGTTTCTTCGGAAGATTTACTGTTCAAAAGTTTTGGAAAAAGACTCGTTTTTAAAAACTTGAAGGTTTCTGTTTCTCTAAAAAAACTGGTTACATTAATTAGTAAATCCGTATAAAGAATTTCAATTTCATTATTTTTTTTAAATAAAAGTTTTGCATACTCTTCTATTGTTTTTATTCCATATTGCTGCATTTTATGATTTACTCGTCTCTTAATGGTAGGCATTTTATAATGACTAAAATCCACTCCGGTTTGTTTAAGTAAAAGTTCAAAAATTGCGTTTAAATCATAGTTGTTATTTTCAACGACAATTTCTTCTTTTTTATCTTTTTGTTTAGTATCATTTAAAAGAAAATCATTTTGACTAATGCGAACTAATTTGTGCGCAATTTCTTCAGGAGATAATATATAGTCTACCACTCCTGATGAAATAGCAGATTTAGGCATGCTGCTGGCTTGAGCCGTTTCATCTTGTGCAAAGGTTATTCCTCCAGCATCTTTAATCGCTTTGAGCCCAATCATACCGTCACTGGCATATCCCGAAAGCACTATACCGATAACATTTTTTTTGTGTGTTTCAGCAAGTGAGGAAAAAAGAAAGTCTATGGTGAGGTTAGGAACATTTTTTTTAATGCGGGGATGTAATTGAATGTGCCCGTTAATTACCTCAATTACTTTATTTGGAGGAATTATATATAGATTATTGGGCTCCATTTTTGCCATATTATCAATTTCCTGCACTTTCATTTTAGTAATCTTAGAAAGAATTGAAGTCAGTAAACTTTTATGGTTTGGACTTAGGTGTTGGACATAAATATATGCCATACCTGTGTCTGGAGGTAAATTTTTTAATAAAAGGCTAAAAGCTTCCAGCCCTCCTGCTGAGGCACCTATTGCTACAACTGTAAAAGATTTTTTTTCTACTTTTTTTTCTGGTGTCAATTTTTTTGGAGAGGACTTTTGGGCTAATTCCATTTTTAGATTTGTATTTTTAATTCATAGTTTTAATGACGGACTATGAAATTTTGTCTAACAGTTATACTTTATCAATTTTGAAAACTTCGATTTGAAAATAAAATCAAATTTGAACACAGTGTGTTCCCGAATATTTAATATAAAGATAAGGTAATACTTTTAGAGATTTGATAAATTATGGCTGTTACAATATAAAAACAAGGAATAGCAATAAAATTTACATTCTATCCATATACCAACTTAATTCTTTTTCTATTTTTTGATATTTAAAAATGGTAGTAATTATTTTTTGCAAGCGTACAAAAGCAGTTTCACTTTTCACTACATAATCAAATGCTTTATGGTGCATACAGTTTATAGCTACTTCAATTTTATCTTGTGAAGACAGCATTACAACTGGAATTTCTGGATTGAAAGCTTTAATTTTATCTAATGTTTCAATTCCGTTCATAGCATTTTCTACGATACCATCAAGTTGATAATCTAAAATTACTACATCAGGATTATTTGAAATATTGTCTATACAGAGTTCTCCTGTAGAATAAGTTTCAACGGTAAAATCAGAATTCTCCAAAAATTCAATTTCTAAAGATTTTAAAAATAACGCATCATCATCTACAAGGAAAATTTTGATTTTATTTTCGTTTTTTGTCATTATGTATTTTTAATTAAGTTAAGTTCTTCTTCTAATTCACTGCAGGCTTGCAAACAAATTTCCTCAAGTTGCTTTACTAAGTCTTCTATTCCTTCTGATTTTTCTTGTGCAAGAGCAAATTCCTGAATTTTTTTTGCAATATTTTCAAAATTAGTGCTGATACCCATTATTGAAAAAGATGGAATCATTTTATGTGCAGCAGCTCCTAATAATGGCCAATTTTCATCTTCTAAACTTTGTTTTATAGTATTAATTAAAGAAGGTGTTTGGGATAAATAAAGCGATATCATTTCCATCATTAATGTTGGATTTGATTTTGTTCTTTGATTTAAATAAACCAAGTCAATACATTTTATTTTTTTCATAGAACTATTAGTATCTTCTAAATTTTCATTAATCTTAGCAGTAAGTTTTGCGAGTTTAGGTTTCTTTAATATTCCAACAATTTTACTGTATAAAAGCTTATCGTCAACAGGTTTTGCAATATAATCATTCATTCCTACCGCTTTGCATTTAGCCAAATCAACAGTTGTGACATCAGCAGTCAAAGCAATAATTGGGATTTTTGATTTCATAGTATTGCGAATGTATTCTGTAGCTTCAAATCCATTCATTTCGGGCATTTGCAAGTCCATGAGAATAATGTCATAGTAATTTTCTTTTAGTTTTTCGACAGCTATCTTACCATTTTCGGCAATATCTCTGGCAAAACCAAAATCATCCAGTAATGTTTTCATTAACAATTGATTAAGAGGAATGTCCTCTACAACCAATACTTTAATATTTTTTATTTCAGTATCCAATTCCATCATCTCATTTTCTAATTCTGCATCAGAATTTGTTTTTTGAAAACTTAATGTAAAACTAAACGTGGAACCTTCTTCAACGATACTTTTTACTCGAATACTTCCACCTTGAGGTTCTACTAATTGTTTTACTATAGCCAGGCCTAATCCTGTTCCGCCATACAATCTTGAAGTACCGCTAGAAGCTTGTTGGAAATTTTCAAATATTTTTCCTATTTTTTCTTCGGGGATACCAATTCCGGTATCAGTTACGGCAAATTCAATAATTAATTTGTCTTCTTCCTCGTGTAATAAACGAACACTTACCGTAATTTTTCCTTCTGTAGTAAATTTTACGGCATTACTGACCAGATTTAAAATAATTTGATGCAAACGAACGGGATCACCTATAAGAACATCAGGAATATTGTCGTCATATTCCTTAACTAATCTTAAATTTTTTTCTAAAATTTTTGTTTCAAATAAATGAAGCATCGCTGATATGGAAGATTTCATTTTAAAAGGTGTTTTTTCAAATGTCATCTTACCGGCATCTACTTTTGCCAAATCGAGTATGTCGTTTATGAGTACGATTAAAGCGTCACCACTCATTTTAATTGCGTTTAAATATTCTTTTTGTTTGGCTGTCAAATCTGTTTTTAAGACCACTTTTGTAAATCCGATAATGGCATTCATCGGTGTACGAATTTCATGGCTCATATTCGACAAAAATTGTTGCTTTGCTTTTACTGCATTTTCCGCTAAAATAGTTGCATTTTCCGCTTTTATTTTTGCCTCTTCTGCAATTTCGGTGGTTAATTCCGCAAAAATTTTAGCTTCAATTAATTCTGTTTCAATTCTTTTTTGATTGGTCACATCTCTGGCAACAATAACTGCTCCCAGCACATTCCGTTTATCATCTTTATATACTGAGCCATTGAATAATACATGAATCAATTTGCCATTTTTATGGCGAAGGATTAATGGAGAATCTGCAACAAATCCTTTTTCAAACACTTTTTGATATACTTCACGAGCCTTTTGTGGTTCAGTGAAATAATCAAAAAAATCGGTTCCTATTAATTTCGGACGTCCTATACCCGTTACTTTTACCGATGCATTATTCATATCGGTTATTTTTCCTTCTGGGCTAATTGCAAATAAAGGGTCATGACTTGCTTCTATAAGACTAAGAGAATATTCAGAAAGTAATTTTTGGGCTGTAAGATCGGTATTAAGTTTTTTCAGTTGTTCTGCCTGAACTAATAATTCCTGATTTTTCTTATGCAAATCCACAAAAACCGCCACTTTTGCTTTTAATATTTCAGGCGAAATCGGTTTAATCATATAATCAACAGCACCAGCCTGATATCCTTTGAAAATTTGTTGAGAATTATGCATGCTGGCCGTTAAAAAAATAATAGGAACATGTTTAAGTTTTTCGATTTGGCGAATTAATTCTACGGTTTCAAAACCATCCATCATCGGCATTTGTACATCGATTAATATGATGGCAAAATCTTGTTGGTGCAGCAGAATTTTTAAGGCTTCATTACCTGAATTTGCTTTAACACATAAATAATTTTCATTAGAAAGTATTATTTCTAAGGCAAACAAATTTTCGGGCAGATCATCGACCAATAAAATTTTAACGGGGCAATTTATTTTCATTTTTAATTGTAAAATAAAAGTTTGAATGTTGAGTATTCATTAACGAATAGTAAAATACCAACAAAAAAATGTAACTTAAATGACATCGGTGATATAACGCCTTTGTCTTATTGTTTTATTATTTACTTAACCATACGCGCATCAATGATAACAGGCGTTCTACATCAATAGGTTTAGTGATGTAATCGTTCGCACCAGCATCAATACATTTTTGTTTATCGTCTTTCATCGCTTTTGCGGTAAGGGCAATTATAGGTAAGTTTCTGAATTTTATCTGAGATCGTATTCGTTTCATTGCTTCGTAGCCATCCATTTCCGGCATCATAATATCCATTAATACCAGATCAATGTCAGTATGCACCTCCAGCATATTTAATGCATTCTTCCCGTTTTCTGATTTTATGACTTCCATTCCACGTTCTTGTAATATTTTGGATAATGCAAAAACATTTCGCATGTCATCATCAACCAATAATATTTTTTTTGAATGAAATATAGCTTCTTTATCATGCAAATTATTAATAATCATTTGTTTTGATTTCGGTAAATTGCTGATGGTTCGGTGAAGGAAAAGAGCAGTTTCATCCAGCAATCGTTCTTCGGATTTTATCCCTTTTATAATAATGCTTTCCGCATATTTGTGAAGCAGATTATTTTCTTCTTTTGTAAGCTCTTTTCCGGTATAAACAATAATAGGGGGTAAGTTATGACCTTTTATGTCCTCCAGTTTATGGATAAGTTCAAAGCCAGTCATGTCAGGCAATCCAATGTCCAGAATAATACAATCGATATGCTTCTGTTCAAACAATTCCAAAGCTTCTTTTCCTGTTGCTGCTTCATAACATTTTACATCACCATTACCAATGAGTACTTTCATTGCTTTTCTGGAATTTTCACTGTCTTCAATAATCAACAGGTTTTTTATTTTTCTATTCACAAAATTTTCAATTCTGTTAAAAGCTTCTTCCAGACCATCTTTAGATATCGGTTTCATTAGATATTCTACTGCACCTTCTCTGATTGGTTCCAGCGAACGGTCATTTGCAGAAATAATATGCACCGGTATATGCCTTACGGAAGGATTTACTTTTAATTCATGTAATACTTGTTTCCCATTGATTCCTGGCAAACCCATATCGAGAATGATTGCTTGAGGTTTGTATTTTGAAGCAAGCAATAGACCATCTTCTCCAGAAGAAGCCGACAAACATTTGAATCCTTTTTTGTTGGCTTGTTTTAAAAGTATGGCAGCAAAATTTTGATCATCTTCAATAATGAGAACTATTTTATCATCTGTGTTTATTGTATCTCTATCATCTTTTATGGTTGGATAATTTAGATAGTTGATCTTATTTTCGGAGCGTGGTGCATACGAAATAGGTTTCAAAGGAATTTCATTGACTGACTCTTGTCTAGGGTGTATTTCCAATGGAATAATGAGTGAAAAAGTGGATCCTTTGTCTAAATTACTTTTTACTTTTATTTCTCCTTCGAGTAATTTTGCAAGTTCCCGTGAAATAGAAAGTCCTAATCCTGTACCGCCATATTTTCTGGAAGTACCGCCTTCGGCCTGCTGAAAAGCTTCAAATATGGCTGTCTGTTTGTCTTCTGATATTCCAATTCCTGTATCAGCAACAGAAATGTTCAAAGTAGTGTCCGTATTTGGGTCCATACGTATAATTACACTTCCTTTTTCGGTGAATTTTATAGCATTAGATAAAAGATTTTTTAATATCTGATTCAAACGTTGTGAATCGGTGTGGATAAATTCGGGTAAACCTGCGGCCAATTTGCAAAGTATCTTCAATCCTTTTTGTTCCGCCTGATGTTTAAAATCGCGAAGGAGATTATCTGTAAAGTTTTTCAGTGATACTTTTTCAATATTTACCGCCATTTTTCCTGCTTCAATCTTGGAGAGATCCAACACTTCATTAATTAACACAAGAAGGTCATGTCCACTTTTATAAATTATTTCAGCACTTTCAACCTGAACATCATCCAGGTTTTTCTTTCTGTTTTCTGACAAATCTTTGGATAGAATAAGCAAACTATTAAGTGGTGTTCTCAACTCATGCGACATATTTGCAAGGAATTCAGATTTATACTTGCTGCTAATTTCAAGTTGTTTTGTTTTTTGTTCAATGTTATTTTTTGAGGCTTCAACTTCTTTGTTTTTCTCTTCTAATGACTGAGTCTGTTCTTCTAATTCTTCATTGGTCATTTGAAGTTCTTCCTGCTGCTGTTTAAGATTTTGCGCCTGTTGCTCTAACTCTTCATTCAGTTGTCTGAGCTCTTCCTGCTGTATTTGAAGTTCTTCCGCTTGATTCAAAAGCTCTCTGTTTGCAAAACTTAACTCTACAGCTCTTTTTTCTTTCTCGTCATTTTGATAAGCCAGTTCTTTGTTGGCTATTCCTAGCTCAGCTGCTCTTTTTTCTTTCTCGTCATTTTGATAAGCCAGTTCTTTGTTGGCTATTCCTAGCTCAGCTGCTCTTTTTTCTTTCTCATCATTTTGATAAGCAAGTTCTTTGTTGGCTATTCCTAGTTCTGAGGCTCTTTTTTCTTTCTCACCATTTTGATAAGCAAGTTCTTTGTTGGCTATTCCTAACTCTGTTGCTCTTTTTTCTTTCTCATCATTTTGATAGGCAAGTTCTTTGTTAGCAATTCCTAATTCTGCTGCTCTTTTTTCTTTCTCGTCATTTTGATAAGCCAGTTCTTTGTTGGCAATTCCTAACTCGGCTGCCCTTTTTTCTTTCTCGTCATTTTGATAGGCTAGTTCTTTGTTGGCAATTCCTAACTCGGCTGCCCTTTTTTCTTTCTCGTCATTTTGATAGGCTAGTTCTTTGTTGGCAATTCCTAATTCTGCTGCCCGTTTTTCTTTCTCATCATTTTGATAGGCTAATTCTTTGTTGGCAATGGCTAATTCTGCGGCTCTTTTTTCTTTTTCTTCAGCTTGTTGAACCGTATTAACGCTGATAGCGATACTGTTCATGGAAACACTGATGAATTCCTTCTCTGTTTCATTAAAATCAGTAAGCTTACCTATTTCTATTACGCCTATGGTTTTACCTTCAAGCAAAAAAGGAGTTATGAGCAAATTTTTTGGTTTTGCGTCTAGAACGGATGAAGTAATGCGTATTTGATCTTCGGATATATCGGTTAAAGAAATTTGTTTTTGTTCCCAAGCGGCCTGGCCAATTAATCCTTCATTTAATTTAAAATTTTCCTTAGTGTCTTTAGCAGCTGAAAAGGCAAATTTACCGCTGAGTGTCAGGGTATTTTCTTTGTCATTAAATAGGTAAACAGCTCCTATGTTTGCTTTCAGATACGTACATAAAAAACTGATGGTATTGTTTGCCAACTGTGCTATACTTTGGTCTCCTATTAATTTTTCATTAAGTTCTGAGTTGCCTGTTAGCAACCAGTTTTTATTAGCATTTTCTGATTCGGAGCTTTTAAGGGCTTTTAAATTTCCAGCAACTATAGTGTATACAACGATAAGAATCATAACAATGATTAACAATAAAACAGCAAAAACAATATTGAACCTGCTGGCATCGTTTTCACTGATTTGTATTCTTTCGGCAAGTAAAGTTTGTTCTGATTCCTGTGCTTTATCAATTGTTTTTCTTATCTCGTCTTGTAATTGTTTTCCTTCTCCTGATGCAACAAATTCTCTGGCTTTTTCAAAATCCTTTTTGCGAAGGACGATGCTTTTGTTTAAATTATCAAAACGCAACTTGAGCTGTTTTGCTAGTTCCTCAATGTTGCTTTGCTGTATGGGATTGTCTTTGGTTAATTCCTTTACTTTATCAAGCTGTTCGATTGCTTTTATATTAGCAGATCTAAAAGGGTCCAAAAAATCGGCTTCGCCTGTAATGACATAACCTCGTACGCCTGTTTCTGCATCAACGGAAGACATCAGTATTTGTTCAAATTCATATAATACCTTATTGGAATTATTCACCAAGGCATTTGAAACCACAAATTTTTCACTGTTTTTAAAAGAGAAAATCGCAACTCCTAAAAGTACAAAGGCACAAGCAATAAATCCTAATACTATTTTTTTGTCAAGGGTCATTTTTATTTTCTTATTTGTCAAGTTCATTCCGATTATCTTTTTGTTGATCCATTTGTATTAGTAACGCAACGATATCCTCCAAAGATAAAATATAATCCGGTACAATAGCAGCAATTGCTGACTTCGGCATATATGCAGAATCTGCTGTTTTCGGGTCTTGAATAATTGCCAGACCCCCACATTCTTTTATTCGTGTTATTCCTTTTGTCCCGTCATGATTTGATCCTGTAAGAACAATTCCAATTAATTTGTTTTTATAGGCTTCTGCCGCCGATTCAAACAGTACATCAATTGATGGTCTTGCAAAACTTACGCGTTCGTCTATAGTAAGGGAAAATGTTTTATCCTTTTCAATTAGCAAATGATAATTAGGCGGAGCAATATAAATTTTGCCATTTTCAATTTTCTCTTTTTCATCTGCTTCTTTTATTTCAAGAGGACTTTTTTCATTTAAAAGTTTTATCCATTGGCTATCGGAATGCGCCCCTACATGCTGGACTATGATAATTGGTATATTGAAATCTACCGGCAAGGCTGAGAATATAATTTTCAAAGCATTCATGCCGCCAGAAGAGACCCCTATTACTATTGCTTCATAATACATTTTTAATATTTCTTTTTAAATATTCGTTGTTTTGTGTCCAACTCAATATATTCCTCATACAAATCGGTAAACTGTAAACTTTCTTTGGAACCCAAACATAAAACGCCTCCATTGATGAGGCTATTGTAAAAAAGAGTCTGGACTTTGTTTTGTAAATTTTTATCAAAATAAATCAGCACATTTCTGCATAATATCAAGTGTACTTCAGCAAATACACTATCGGTTACCAAATTATGATTGGCCCAAACAATATTTTTTTTCAATGATTGATTCATAATGACGTTATCATAACTGGAAGTATAATAACTGGAAAAAGATTCTTTTCCTCCCGACAATTGATAATTTGAAGTGTATTCTTTTATCATTTTGTTCGAAAAAATCCCATCTTTTGCACGGTTCAAAGCCATCTGGTTAAAATCAGTAGCATAAATGGTAGTTCTGTCATACAAGCCTTCTTCTTGCAAAAGGATAGCCATAGAATAGGCTTCTTCTCCTGTTGCACAGCCTGCATGCCATATTTTTATAAATGGATACGTTTTTAAAATAGGGATAACCTTTTCTCGCAATGACCTATAAAAGGCAGGATCACGAAACATTTCGGTTACTGTTATTGATAAATCCTGTAAAAGTTCGGAAGCAAATGGTTCATCATTCAGCACCTTGGATTGCATTTGAGAAACATCTTCGAATCCCGATACCGCCATTCTATTCATAACCCTACGCCTGATATGGGCTTGGGAATACTCTCTGAAATCATAACCATACTTCCGATAGATAGCTTCCAATAGCAATGAAATTTCCAAATCTGATGTGTCTTTATAATGCATTTTTTTTAAAACAATTTTAGTTTTAATTCTGACCAAATCTGGAGTGATTAATCTAAATCTATTAATTAAATTTAAACAAAATTATAATGTGATTAGGAATAAAATTTACATTCTATCCATATACCAACTTAATTCTTTTTCTATTTTTTGATATTTAAAAATGGTAGTGATTATTTTTTGCAAGCGTACAAAAGCAGTTTCACTTTTCACTACATAATCAAATGCTTTATGGTGCATACAGTTTATAGCTACTTCAATTTTATCTTGTGAAGACAGCATTACAACTGGGATTTCAGGATTAAAGGTTTTAATTCTATCTAATGTTTCAATTCCGTTCATAGCATTTTCTACAATACCATCAAGTTGATAATCTAAAATTACTACATCGGGATTATTTGATATATTGTCTATGCAGAGTTCTCCAGTGGAATAAGTTTCAATGGTAAAATCAGCATTCTCCAAAAAATCAATTTCTAAAGATTTTAAAAATAACGCATCATCATCTACCAGGAAAATTTTTATTTTATTTTCGTTTTTTATCATTATGTATTTTTCATTAAGTTAAGTTCTTCTTCTAATTCACTACAGACTTGCAAACAAATTTCCTCAAGTTGTATTACCTTCAGTGCTAATAGTGACAAAAGGATCTAAACTGGCTTCAATCAAACTTCTGGTATATTGCGTGCTTGCTTGTTCTTTCCATTTTAATGATTTGTATCATTCGAATTGCCAATTTCTTCAATCGGATTGCGCCTTTTATCTTTTAATTGCTTAAAATGGGAAGGAGAGAGACCGGTAACTTTTTTGAATTGACTGGATAAATGCGCAACGCTGCTATAGTTCATTTTCCAGGCTATTTCAGTGATATTTAATTCACCATAAATAATCAATTCCTTTATGCGTTCCGTTTTATGGGAAATTATAAATTGTTCAATTGTAGTTCCTTGCACTTCCGAAAATAAGTTGGATAGATACGTGTAATCGTGATTTAATTGTTGACTCAGATAATCAGAAAAATTAATTTTAATATTTTCAGTTGAATGATGAACCATCTGAATAATTACATTTTTTATTTTTTCGATTAGCATGGATTTCTTATCATCCATTAATTCAAGTCCAGAATCTAAGAGTACCGTTTTTAATCGTTGTCTCTGATCCATAGAAATGGTTTCCATAATTTCAACTTCGCCTAAATCAACAACAATGAAGTGTAGTCCAAGTTTTTTCAATTCCTCTTTTACCGCCATTTTACAGCGATTACTGACCATGTATTTTATGTATAGTTTCAAATTATTTTTTTTAACAGATTATGTAAAAATCGAATAAATTTTATCAAAAGGACTTATATAACTAATTTTTTTATTTGTATAATTCACACATTATTAATTTAATAATATAGCGTTCGAAGAAAAAATAGGTAATTGAAAAAGGGCTGATTTTATGACAGATTTATCGAGTCGCTATTTATATGTAAATAAATTTAAAAATAAACAGCGAGAAAGAAGGGTGATTTGAGTTTTAATAAAAATCACAGTATTGTTGAACTGTAATAATTTTGAAATACGGGCAATAAATTAATACATACAAAACATTATAAAAATGAGTTGTTTGGATACAACATTTTACAAAAATTATTCCGTGAATAGTTTTCTTTTGAATTACTTTTTATTTTATGAATTCAGTTCTATTACTTGAAATTATTTCATTGGGAAAGGAGTGACCCAATCTAATGATTTAATGGAGGAAACTTTATTTTCTTCATTCATTGAAACACGAAGTTCTTTATTGGCTACTTTTTTTGAATACAGTGCTTTATAGCGAAAAATAGTTGTTCCTTCAAAATTGTTTTTATAGATTTCAACTAATTGAAGATCTATAAAAGTCCCATAATATTGGCGGAATCTGGTGCAGGTTTTTGTCAATCTTTCCTCTGTAGTGTTTTGAATTACTGATGCTGTCGCTTCACTCTGGTTGAAAGGCTTGAATTTTGAGGTATTACACGTCATTAAAACTCTCTTCCCTAATTCATACGCTTTATTCTTTTGACTTTCGTTAACTTCGGATATACCAAGTTTTTCAATTTTAGCTTTTTCTGGTTCAGTGGTTGTCAAAACCTTTTTTGATTTACATCCAATGAGCAGAAGAATACTAAAGACAATAATTATTTTTTTCATGTTTATATAATTTTTAATAAGATATTAGGATCAGGACAATTTTCTAAATAATAATCCAAATCGCTTTTGGTACAAACTCCTGGGTAATCTCCAAAATTATCTCCGATGTTTTTTATAATCTGAAAATGTAAATGAGGTGAATAATCCCCATTCACGGAAGCATTTCCTAAAGTCGCTATTTGTTGCCCTTTTTTAACAATGCCGCCAATTTCAATAGCACCGATACTTTCTAACGAAAGATGCCCGTATAAAGTATAAAATCGCTGATTTTCTATTTTATGTTCTAAGATAATAGTTGGGCCATAATCACCTAGACCAGTATTATAATTAAAACTATGTATAAATCCGTCAAGTGCCGCTAATACTGAAGTTTCAGCTTTAATCCATAAATCTAAACCAATATGGATATTTCGTTCTTCTGTTTTAGAATCGTTAAAAATTTCACTTCGTTTATACAAATCTCTAACTTCGTTATAACCTCCAAAAGCTACTTTTACATTGTTTTCGTCTAAATAGCTTTCAATGTATTTTTCAAAATCGCTTGCATTATCAATATTGTGTTTTCTAAAAGCTTCATTTGTAATGGATAAATCCAAAGGGATATATTCGTTGTAATCAATTGATTCGCCTATCACTTTTACGTTTTGGATGTCTTTTAAGATAGTTTCCAGTACTGTCATATTTTTGTAAATTTTTATAAATTCTAAATTTAAAATAAAATAGGCAAACTTTGAAAGTTTAGAGTAGCATTATAACTTTTAATTGTGAAAACGAGTTTTTTTTGATTACCCAAATTAGAAACAAAGTAAGGATGCCTTTTAAATATATTTTATGATTATATTTTTATAGCATCTATTCTAAAAAGGTTGTCACGCATTACAAATATTTGTGCTAAAATATAATTTTGTGTCGTAACAAAAAAGCCAGACAAAAAATGAATTTTGTCTGGCTTTTTAATAATTTAAGATGTTTTAATACAAACTTGGATATTTCGAAGGATTAACCTCATGCATCATTCCGTATACTTTTTCAAAAATATCTTCTGCGGAAGGTTTTGAGAAATAGTCTCCGTCAGTTCCATAAGCAGGTCTGTGTGCTTTTGCAGTCAAGGTTTGCGGTTTACTGTCTAAATAGTTATAGGCGTCTTGTTGCTCAATAATTTGTTGTAAAATATAAGCAGAAGCCCCACCCGGAACATCTTCGTCAATTACTAATAGACGATTTGTTTTGGCAATACTTTTTACTACATCTTGATTCACATCAAATGGAAGCAACGATTGCAAATCGATAATCTCACAATCAATACCTACTTCCAGAAGCTCATTTGCTGCTTGTTGCACTAATCGCAACGTAGAACCATAGGAAACGAGTGTGATATCAGTTCCTTTTTTCAACGTTTCCACGACCCCAATTGGAGTTTTGAATTCTCCGTAGTTCAAAGGCATTTTTTCTTTCAATCGGTAGCCATTCAAACATTCGATAACTAAAGCAGGTTCGTCACATTCTAACAAACTGTTATAAAATCCGGCTGCTTGCGTCATGTTTCTTGGAACCAACACATGAATTCCTCGGATGGCGTTTATGATCATTCCCATAGGAGAACCGGAATGCCAGATTCCTTCTAAACGATGACCACGAGTACGTATAATTAAAGGGGCCTTTTGTTTTCCAACGGTTCGATATCGCAACGTAGCCAAGTCATCACTCATGATTTGAATGGCATATAGTAAGTAATCCAAATATTGAATTTCGGCAATAGGGCGTAAGCCTCTTAATGCCATTCCTATACCTTGGCCTAATATGGTTGCTTCACGAATTCCAACATCGGCAACACGCAACTCTCCATATTTTTCCTGCATTCCTTCTAAACCTTGATTCACATCTCCGATGGCTCCGGCATCTTCACCAAAAATCAATGTTTCAGGATATTTTGTAAAAATAGCATCAAAGTTATCACGTAAAATCATGCGACCGTCCGTATCTTCTTTAGCATCTTCAGGATATACCGGTAAAACTTTTTCTACAGAAAATACATTTAAATCTGTTTCTGAAAATAAGTTGCTGCTAAAATTCTTTTGAGTTTTAGTCGTATATGATGTGATCCAATGCGACAATTCTTCTTTACTGTTTCCGTTCAGTAATAAACGCAATACTTTTCGGGCAGTAACCAGAATTTCTTTTTTCAAAGGTGATTTAATACTATTTAAATCAGATGTGAATTGTAAAATCAGGTCTTTGTTTTTACTGGTTTCGGCAATTTTTTGTAATAAAGTGACAAGTTCTTTTTGCTCTTCAACGATAGGTTCAATAAATGCATTCCAAGCCGCTTTTTTGCCTTCTAAAACATCTTTTTTGGCTTGAACATCAATAGCATCAATATCTTCTGGCGAAGCAATATTGATGGCAATCATCCATAATTTCATTTGACGGATACAATCAAAATCTTTCTCCCATGCCAAACGATTTGCGTCTTTATATCTTTCATGGGAACCTGAACTGGAATGTCCTTGTGGTTGTGTCAATTCATTTACGTGAATCAGGACAGGAATGTGATTTTCACGAGCAATATCAGCTGCTTTTTCATACGTAGCAATCAAGTCAGCATAATCCCAACCTTTTACTTTTAGTATTTCAAAACCATTAGTGTTTTTTTCTTTTTGGTATCCTTTTAAAATCTCAGAAATATTTTCTTTGGTAGTTTGGTGTTTTGCATGGACAGAAATTCCATATTCATCATCCCAAACACTCATAACCATAGGTACTTGTAATACACCTGCAGCATTTATGGTTTCAAAAAATAAACCTTCAGATGTACTTGCATTTCCTATAGTTCCCCATGCAATTTCATTTCCTTCATTAGAAAAATTAGCTGCATTTGGTATTCCGGAAACTTGTCTGTATATTTTTGAAGCTTGAGCAAGTCCTAATAATCGAGGCATTTGCCCGGCTGTAGGAGAAATATCAGCACTAGAATTTTTTTGTTTTGTTAAATCTTTCCAAGAACCATCTTCATTTAAACTATGCGTGGCAAAATGACCACCCATTTGTCTTCCTGCCGACATGGGATCTTGTTCAATATCGGTGTGACCATATAATCCGGCAAAGAATTGTTGGATAGTTAATTCACCAATAGCCATCATAAAAGTCTGATCGCGATAATATCCTGAACGGAAGTCACCATTTTTGAAGGCTTTTGCCATTGCTAGCTGTGGCACTTCTTTTCCATCACCAAAAATGCCAAATTTAGCTTTTCCAGTCAATACCTCTTTACGTCCTAAAAGACTGCATTCTCTGCTGATTATAGCTAATTTATAGTCTTTCAACACCTCGATTTTGAAATCTTCAAATGTCAATGTAGTATTGGTTTTTTCTTTTATCATAATTGAAAAGTATAACTTTGTGTGGCAAATTTACTTAAAAACTAGCTATTTTCATAGTTCATTGAAAAAATAAAATTAAATTATTTCGATTTATTCTAATAAAAAGAACTTTATTTTTTTACTATGTGTAATTTTGTTTGTATTTTAATGAGAATAGTTTAATAAATGATGATAATTGTTTTGGATTAGAACCATTTTCGATTAAAAAGATTGATTAATGTTTTAGGGGAAAAAGTAACCATAAATCGTACTTTCTCATTATAATTATTTTGTGCTATTTCCCATCCATTGTTAGAATATATAGGAAAATACAACTCAAAGTAGTCTGTGACGAGATTGAGGCGAATACCGCTGTCGTATAAAAACTTTGCATTTTGGTTTTTATTTTTAATAAAACCAATATCTCCATAAATTTCTATCCAGTTCCATACGCTCACACTTGCATTTAAGCTGGTAATCCATCTATTAGCGTATGGCGTATTCATTTTTGATTTAAAGCCACCTTCTGCCATTATGAATTGTTGACTGTAAAAACCAGTGCTTTCTGATCGTCCAAAGTAATTATAATCAAACAAATAATCGGTAGGCCTGTCGGATGCGAAACTAAAAAAATCAGTTTCAGTTTTATTGTATAAAAAACTTCCCGCATAGAATCGTAAATTAATTTGGCGATTGTTTTCAAAAAGCTTTCTATATTCTATTTCGCCGGTAACTTTTCCAAATTTTCCCGAGATTTGAATATCGGAACTAAAATTGAAATGATTCGTTACTTCCGTTTTTGTATTCACATAGCGTGCATCAAAAATGGAATAATTGGATGGAGAGTTGTCCATTGCAAAAGCGCTTTTTTCTCTGTTTACAATAACTTGTCGCAAGAGAATCAGTTGTTTTCTGTTGTCTCTGAAATTAGGCTCCCGAATTCGCAATTGAACCATAGGATTTAGTCTAAAGTAAGAAGCATCTTGCGCATAATGAAAGTAAGAGCCGCTAATAGAATATTTTACATTGTAAAGCGTGCTGTTTCGATAATTTTGATTGACTGCAAATGAAGCTGCCCCGGATAAATTATTGGATTTAGTAGAGTAGGACGGATTGATGTCAAATGTGAAAGGCTTCTCTAAAATAGTTTTATTATGCAATCGTAATCCTGGAGTTATTCCGTCGTATAAATTATAATATATAGAAGGAACGTATAAAACTTGATTGTAATACGGATCCTCTAAATCTTTCAAAAGCACAAACTTAACCGGACGGTTATTCGGAAAAAAACCATCCAGTTTTTTCCAGTTATTTCTTAAATTATATTCAGGGACTTCATTTTTTAAATTTAAAACAATTTTATCAACACCCTTTCTTTGTATTGTAAAAGTGCTGTCGCGTTCTTGAATATCCAGCCATTGTTTAAAAACAACTGCGCCTTTTTTTGTGCCATAAACAGGAATAGGAATAGGAGCTCCTGTTTTGTTTTTAACTGAAAAAGTGATACTGTCTTTGGTTTTTGTTACGCTCGAAAATTTATAATCAATAATAGCTCTGGAATTAATAATGGTATTAAAAAACCAGTTAATGTCTTTATCTGTATTTGATTTTAGTATGGTTTCAAAATCAGTTCTGGAAACTTGTTTTATCTGATTTTGATTGTAAAATTGTCTTATACTGGTTGTAACTGCATCATTTTGTAAATAATCATCCAAAAACCGAATACTTAATCCCGCACGATATTTACTGGCTATTTGTTCATTAAATTTTATTAAAGTGTTTTTAGGATCTCCAAGCGGTTGGTCCAGATTTTTTCGAGCCATCAGCATATAGAAATAACTATACTGTTCGTTAAAACCAATAGTAGCAATATTAAAACTATTCAATAGTCGGATATTAGACAAACTCCCCATCATTTTAGTGTTGGGGTGATTTTCATCCATATATTTCATCATGGCATAGACCTGCAAACCATCATAGATCCAGTTGTCTTTTCTGGGGTCTAATTGTAAACTTGTTTTTAGGTATTCATTCAGATAGGTTTTCAGAAATTTAATTTCAAAAAGAAATTCATCTGGAAACGGACTTATAAAAGAAGGAAGTTGATTCAATCCATAAAAAGGATTTCTCTCGTAATCCGTTTGAGAAACAATAATTTTTTCATGAGGATATTTTCCAATTAAATCGTTTGTAAAATTCACAACTCGATCTATTACAATCGCTTTTTGAATAGTATTCAATTTATTGTTTCTCAAATCTGTGACTACTTCAACAGCACTATTTTTATAACTTTCAAAATGGGTTTTTGGTTCTATTATCACGCTAAAATTAGTTCTGTTATTCCCAGATAATTTATAGTTTAAATAAGTTTCATTAGCGGTTGATTTAATGCTTTTTAAATCAGAAATGGCTTCGAAGTTTTTAGGTGTTTTTAAATCAATTTCAAAGCTGGAATAGGCATTGGCGATATCATCTAAATTAGTATTGCTGTACCGTAAGAAATCATGGTTTTCATAACGGGCTGGCGTAAGAAACCAGTTTTTAAGATGTATAGTTCCGTTATTATTGTACCCATATTTTGTAAATTTATCGCTGGGTATTTTAGTGACATAAGTAAGGTGTAAAACGATTTTCTGATTCGGAAGTAAATTCTCAGTTAATTTAACTTCAATTAAATCTGGATTTTTATCTGTTCTTTCCCAAAACAAAACTGATTTATTTACAGCTAAAATGGTTACATTTTTCGTACTTCCACGTTCTTCTTCTTTGGCTAAATGGAAACCTCTAAAAAACTCATCAGAAAAGCGTTTGGCTAAAGGGGTGTTTTTATTTGAAAAAGCATTGTTCCAATCATTCAATACAATCGAGGTTAAGGTATCATCTGACTGATTGAAAAAAATAATTTGTTGTTGAATTTTTAAAGTTTTATTCTCCGCATTTAACTCTGCCTTTATATCAGAACGATGTTGTGCATATTGTTTTATTGAAAGCAATAAAACAAGAGTGTAAAGCGTAATTTTAAAGAATGAGTTCAAGTTCTGATCTTAATTTTATTAAAAAAATAAATATACTTTTTTTTTTAGATTAAAACACTATAAAAACTGCCTAATTAACATAAAAAAAGCTATCAATTAGACAGCTTTTTTGTTAAAAATTTGGAGTTAAATCGTATTTTTTATAGAATTTATCCAACACATCAACCACTTCATCTTCGGTGTCAACTATTTTAAATAAATTCAAATCTTCAGGGCTTACCGTATGTTCTTTTTCTATTAAAACCGTTTTTATCCATTCGATTAATCCGGCCCAAAAGCTGGTACCCACCAATATTATTGGGAATCGTGCAATTTTTTTAGTTTGAATCAACGTCATTGCTTCAAACAATTCATCCATCGTTCCAAAACCACCCGGCATCACCACAAAACCTTGGGAATATTTGACAAACATCACTTTTCGAACAAAGAAATAATCAAAATTCAGGTTTTTATCGCTGTCAATATACGGGTTAAAATGTTGTTCAAAAGGCAGTTCAATATTCAATCCCACTGAGGTTCCTCCGCCAAGATGTGCGCCTTTATTTCCCGCTTCCATAATTCCTGGACCACCGCCAGTAATCACGCCATAACCGGCTTTACTGATTTTATAGGCAATTTTTTCTGCCAATAAATAATAAGCATCTTCGGGTTTTGTTCTTGCCGATCCAAAGATGGTAACACACGGACCTATGCGTCCCATGCTTTCATAACCGTTTACAAATTCGGCCATAATTTTAAAAATTGCCCAACTATCATTGGTTCTAATCTCGTTCCAAGTCTTTCTCTTCAGTCGGTCTTGGATTACTTTATCCTCGTCATTGTCAAAATCTTCTAATCTCATATTATTTTATTTTTTATTTTAACCCTGTTAAGGTTCAAATTCAACTTTTACTAAAGTAACTCTTTTTTCAAAAACTGCGCCGTATAGCTTTTTTTATTTTTTATAATTTCTTCAGGCATTCCTTTCGCAATAAGCTGTCCGCCGCCTTTTCCGCCTTCGGGGCCAATGTCGATAATGTAATCGGCTAGTTTAATTACGTCCATATTGTGCTCAATAATCAATATCGTATTTCCTTTATCAACCAGTTTATTAATCACTTCCATCAATACTCTAATATCTTCAAAATGCAAGCCCGTAGTGGGTTCGTCCAGAATATAAAAGGTATTTCCGGTATCTTTTTTGGATAATTCCCCAGCCAGTTTGATGCGTTGTGCTTCGCCACCGGAAAGCGTCGTGCTTTGTTGTCCAAGTGTAATATATCCTAAACCAACATCCTGAATGGTTTTTACTTTTCTGTAAATCTTCGGAATCATTTCAAAAAACGGAACCGCTTCATCTACCGTCATATTCAACACATCAGAAATGGATTTTCCTTTGTATCGAATCTCCAATGTTTCTCTGTTAAAACGCTTCCCTTGGCAGGTTTCACATTCTACATACACATCAGGCAGGAAGTTCATTTCTATGGTTCGTACCCCTGAACCTTCACAGGTTTCGCAACGTCCGCCTTTGACATTAAAACTGAATCGTCCCGCTTTATATCCCCGAATCATACTTTCAGAAGTCATCGTAAACAGATTTCTGATTTCAGTAAAAACTTCGGTATAAGTTGCTGGATTACTTCTTGGAGTTCTCCCAATCGGACTTTGGTCAATATCAATCACTTTATCAATATGTTCCAATCCTTCAATTTTTTTATACGGTTGTGGTTTTTTGACACCATTAAAATAATAGGCATTCAAAATAGGGTAGAGCGTTTCGTTAATTAAAGTCGATTTTCCACTTCCCGAAACTCCGGTCACACAAATCATTTTGCCCAAAGGCAATTCTATCGAAACATTTTTTAAGTTATTTCCTGTTGCTCCGGTCAGTTTTAAAAACTTCCCGTTTCCTTCCCTACGTTTTGCCGGAACTTCAATTTTCATCTCCCCATTCATATACATTGCTGTAATAGTGTGATGTTTCAGGATTTCGGCAGGCGTTCCTTTGCTGATGATTTCTCCACCGTATTTCCCTGCTTTTGGACCAATATCAATCACATAATCCGCACGTTCGATCATGTCTTTATCGTGTTCCACCACAATTACCGAGTTTCCAATATCGCGTAATTGTTCGAGAGAATGGATCAGTTTATCATTATCTCTTTGGTGTAAACCAATACTTGGCTCATCCAAAATATACAAAACTCCCACCAATTGCGAACCAATTTGTGTTGCCAATCGAATGCGTTGCGCTTCGCCACCGGAAAGTGATTTTGAGCTTCGGCTTAAAGCCAAATAATCCAAACCGACATTCATCAGGAAGTTCAATCGATCCTTAATTTCTTTGATTACTTCAGTAGCGATACGCTTTTGTTTATCAGATAAATGATTTTCCAAATCTAAAAACCAAGCTGTCAAATCCGAAATATCCATATCACATAATTCGGTAATATTTTTTTCATTGATTTTAAAGAACATTGCTTCCTTTTTCAAACGGGAACCTTCACAAACAGGACATTTTATTTCGTCCATGAACTCCTTCGCCCAACGTTTTATAGTTGTTGAACCACTTTCGTCATGTTGATTTTTTATGAAATGGGATATCCCTTCAAAATCAATTTTATATTCTCGGGCAACGCCTAAATCTTTGGAGTTGATGGTGAATTTCTCTTTTCCGCCATTCAAAATCATTTCCATTGCTTCCTCAGGAATGGTTTCTATCGCATCAGTCAATTTGAAACCGTATTTTTCTCCTATGATTTCCAGTTGCTTAAAAATCCAAGAGCTTTTATATTCGCCTAAAGGAGCAAAACCACCCGCTTTAATGGATAATTTTGGGTTTGGAATAATCTTCTTTGGGTTAATTTCATTTACTGTTCCTAATCCGTTGCAATGATCACAGGCACCTTTTGGGGAATTGAAAGAGAATAAATTAGGTTCAGGATTCTGGTATGAAATTCCGGTGGTTGGACACATCAGATTTCTACTGAAAAAACGAACTTCATTAGAGTCTTGATCTAAAACCATCAAAACATTCTCTCCGTGATGCATCGCGGTATTGATGCTTTCAGTCAAACGTTTTTCGTTATCTGGCGTATCTTCAATCACCATTCGATCCACAACAATTTCGATATCGTGTGTTTTGTAACGGTCTAATTTCATTCCCAAAGTAATATCCAGCACATCGCCGTTTACTCGAACTTTTAGGAAACCTTGCTTGGCAATTTGTTGAAAAAGTTCAGCATAATGTCCTTTTCGAGCCCGAATAACAGGCGCTAGAATATTGATGCGTTTCCCTGTAAAATCTTGAATAATCAAATCTTTGATTTGCTCATCAGAATAGGAAACCATTTTTTCGCCGGTATTGTAGCTGTATGCATCAGAACCACGCGCGTACAATAAACGCAGGAAATCATAAATCTCAGTGATAGTTCCCACGGTTGAACGAGGACTTTTACTGGTCGTTTTTTGTTCAATAGCAATTACAGGTGAAAGTCCGTCGATTTTATCGACATCGGGACGTTCCAAGCCACCCAGAAATTGACGTGCATAAGCAGAAAAAGTTTCTACATAACGGCGTTGCCCTTCGGCATAAATGGTATCGAAAGCTAAGGAGGATTTTCCGGAACCAGAAAGACCGGTAATTACGACCAGTTTTTCACGAGGAATGGAAATATCTATGTTTTTTAGGTTGTGAACGCGAGCGCCTTGAACTTCAATAGTATTGTCTTTGTCTAACATAATTTTTGCAAAAAAGCAAAGTTACAATTTTGAGTTGTTCTTTTCACCCAACGGTTTGGAAGATTTTGTTAAAGATTCTTCTGAAATTAGATTTGTGCAAATAAAAAGTTCAACATATAAAAAAAGCGCCAACATAATTTTTAACGCTTTCTTTGAGAAATTTTGATAAATATTATTCGGTTATAAATTCATTAAAAGGCTTAAGCACGAAAGGAATATTACTTTCTTTTGCTTTCTTTTGATAAGATGCTTCGTGTTTTGACTTTAACGTTTTAAACTCGTTTATTGAATTGTCAAATCGTTGTTTTATCGCTTCCATATTCTCCAGTTGTGAAGGGGATGGTGCCGTAAAACTGCTGGCGATATTAGAATATAATTCTCCCAATTTTTCTCTTAATTGTGGCTCTGCTGCACCTACGTAGTTATCACCAGTTGTCACCACCAATTTTGCTTTTAAATTATCAAAAGCCGTTTTTATTTTGGTAGCTTCTTTGGTATATGCTTTGTCTTTTGCCATAAGTTCGGTCAGCAAACTATTAGTCTGATCAATTTCATATACCGTGTAGGCCAATTCCTCGTTCATGTTGAATAATACACGTGTGATTTTTCTTTCTTTTTGACGGTCTGTTGCAGAAATACTACTTTTAGGGTCGTTTACTACTTTTAGCATGTACGCGTAGGTTTCTTTTCCTTTTGTAAGGACCGCTTTGTAGTTCCCTTCGGCTACTCTTGGTGCTGTAAATCCATAATAGGAGAGCGTTTTTCCTGCTGCAATTTTAGGACTTTTCATGTTGTAATTCCAATTTACAACATTGATTCCTTTTTGTTTACCAGGTGTAAGAGTAGTTATTTTGTTGCCATTTTCATCTTGAATCTCAAGATCCATTTTCCCTAAAGTATGACGTTTTTTTAGGTAATAAATAATCTGGGCACTCGAAGATGGATTATTTCCAACAAATTCCAATTCGGTTGCCGTTGTTCCAAAACTGGACTGTTCTTCTATTACCGCTGGTTTTAAATCAAAGAAATGCAAGTCTTTATTTAATACTACCTGGTTAATTTGACGTAGCGGACTAATGTCGTCCAGAATAATTATTCCTCTTCCGTGGGTTGCCATAACCAAATCGTTGGTTTTCTTGTTTAGCTCCATGTAATGAATCGCTACTGATGGCATTTTGTTTGTAAAATGCGACCAATTGCTTCCACCATCAATAGTTATATATAATCCTTTTTCGGTTCCTAAAAATAATAAATTTTCATTTATATAGTCTTCCTGAATGTTGCGTACAAATCCGTCCACATCAGCCGTGATTATAGATTTCCAGGTTTTACCAAAATCTGTTGTTTTATAGGTGTATGGCGCATAATCGTTTTTGGTATGTCCTTCGAAAACGGCATAAGCTGTTCCTTCTCCAAAAACACTGGCTTCAATATGATAGCACCAAGTGTTTTTAGGCAATCCTGTGATGTTAGCCACAACATTTGTCCATGTTTTTCCGCCATCTTTTGTCACCTGTATGTTACCATCGTCACTTCCTGCCCAAATGATATTCTCGTTTAGCGGTGATTCTGCAATGGTGAAAACCGTACAATGATTTTCGGCTCCTGAGTTATCTTTGGATAAACCACCTGAATTTTCCTGATTCATTTTTTTAGGATCATTTGTAGTTAAATCTGGTGATATTTTTGTCCAGGTGCGCCCCATATCTTCCGATTTATGAACAAATTGACTACCGATATAAAGGCGGTCAGTTTGTTTTTTGCTGACATCCATAGGAGTATTCCAGTTGAAACGTAGTTTAGGATCTCCTTTTACGGCAAGTGGCTGTATAGTAATAAGTTCTTGACTGTCAATATTGAAGCGCCAAACATTTTCGGCACCTTGCATTTCGCTATAAATAATGTTCTTGGATGGATGTTTCACTACTCTGAAGCCATCTCCATAACCTACGCGAGTCCAATCTCTTGCTTCAATGCCACCCGGACTTTTTGAAGGCCCATACCAAGAACCATTATCTTGCAATCCACCATATACATTATAAGGTTCATTATCGTCTATACTTACATGATAAAATTGGGAAACGGGTAAACTACTTACCATTTCCATGGTTGAGCCACCATCCCAGCTTCTATATACACCGCCATCGGTTCCAGAATACATGCGATTGCTGTCATTAATATCAAAAGTAACATCGTGAATGTCGCCATGCATGTTTCCTAAACTCTTAAAAGTCTTTCCGCCATCTCGGCTAATAGAACCCATTAATCCTGCTTTAACAACGATGTCAGCGTTTTTTGGATCTACCACAATTCTTGAAAAATAAAAAGGACGCACCACCAAACCAAAATCACTGTTTAAATGTTTCCATGTTGCGCCTGCATCATCGGAACGGTATAAGCCATTCTTATCACTTTTTTCAGTTTCAAGTACGGAATATAAAATATTTGAATTTGTAGGCGCAACGGCAATTGCGATTCTTCCTAATTTACCTTGAGGAAAACCATTGTGGATTTTGTTCCATGTTTTGCCACCATCAAATGATTTGTATAATGCAGATTGTGTTCCTCCAGAACTAAATGACCATCCCGTTCTACGGAATTCCCAAAAACTGGCATACATGATGTTAGTATTTTTTGGATCTATAATTAAATCGGAGCAACCAGTTTTTGCATCAACGTAAAATTCTTTTTTCCAAGTGGTTCCGCCGTCTGTCGTTTTATAAATACCTCTTTCTTCGCTATCTCCCCATAAGGCTCCTAATACACCCACCCATACCACATCACTGTTTTTTGGATCGATTACAATAGAACTGATACGATCAGATTTTGGCAATCCCATATTTTTCCAGTTCTGTCCTCCATCTGTAGATTTATAGATTCCGTCTCCTACGGATACGCTGTTTCGTGTCCAGGTTTCACCAGTTCCTACCCAAATATTCTGATCGGGTTTTGATGGGTCAATGGCTACACAACCGATAGACTGAATGTGCCCATCGAAAATTGGAGCGAATGAGGCTCCGCCATCATAACTTTTCCAGACACCACCACCAGCGGTAGCCGTATAGACTATTTTGTTATTGGTTGGGTGCATTTCCAAGTCGGTTATACGACCGCTCATCAACGCCGGACCAAGATGTCTTGCGGAAATGTCACCAAATAATTCTTTTCCTTTAAGGATTACTTTTTCTTGTGCATTAACTGCTGATGACGCAAAAAGAAGTAAAGTTGCTATTAATAGATTGGTTTTTTTCATATGTAGATAATATTTTTTTTATAGGAATATGTATGCACCATGAGGAAATATCTTTATACACAATTTGTGTTTTAAGAAACATGGCTATTTCATAAAAAGAGTTTTAAAAAAATCCCCAACGCAGGTTGAGGATTGATAGTTATAGCTTGATATTATTGCGCTGGAAAAGCAAAAGCGCTGTCAGCAACTGTAGGGTTTAAAGTTACTTTTTTAATTTTCATATCTTGTCCTCCCATATTCATTGAAAATGGAAAAAATACACCGTCAACTTCTTGATAATCACTCATTGTTGAAACCGATTTTTGACCTTTCATTGGACCTTGTTTAATCTCTGTTTCTGTTGCTATTGCTAAGTAGTTTTCTGTGTCAAAATAGTAATAGGATATATCATCCATTTTTACACCATCAACAGTGACTGGTTTCTTTGTGAATTTTATCTTGAAGCATTCCGTACCTTCTTTAGTTTCTTTTCCTATAAATTCTGCGGCGTATCCTTTAGCTTTATAGTCTAACAATGCATCCGGAAAGTCGTTGTTGCTTAGAATAGCATTTGCCGTTGTCTCAGCATCACTTTTTTCCGCTTTCATCGTCATGAAATTAGTATTCCAAATGGTTTTACCGTCCGATGCCATTTGTGTGATTTCTTTTCCTTGTAAAGAAATTTTAACATACATCTTACCTCCAGCTAATTGTACCATTTCAACTGGAATTTCCATACCCTGAGCATTAATGCTCATTTCCATTTTAACACCTTTAAGGGGTTTTAATTTTTCTACACCTCCAATAGTTGTAAAGTATTTAGAGATAACTTCATCTGCACTTTGTGCAAAAACAGAAGTACTGACAATAGAAAATAAAAATGCAACGATTGATAATTTTAATGTTTTCATAATTTTTTGTTTGGTTTACTGTGTTAGTATAAATTTATTTTAAAAAGTTACAAGATGAAATGATATTCTTGTTAATTAATTTAGAGGTTATAATTATGTTTAAAGATATTAATTAATAAAGTATGAAATAAAAAAATATAATTATAACAGTATGTGATTGTTATGGATTCAGTCACATTTGATGTTTCTTCTAAAAAACACATTTTGATTTATTTTTTCGATAGAACAGTTTAGGAGTTTATGTTAAATTTAGGATACAAAAAAACGCCAACCTAAGTTAGCGTTTTCTATTATGGATGTGGATCAATAATATCATTTTTATATTAAAATCTATTCAATCGTCATCGATTTTAGTTTAGCTCTATAGGCCTCAAGTGCAAGAGATTTAGAAATAAAACCATAATATTTGCCCTCTTTTATTACCGGTAGAAAAACAACTTTCGCCTTTTCAAATTTATTCATAACAGTTTCCATACTATCCTCGGGGGATATTATTTCAACAGGCGGAATCATAACTTCCTTTATCAAAGTATATTTTACGCGATACGGATTGAAAATAATTTCTCTGATCGTATTAAAATGTACTATACCTACCATTTTTAGGTCTTTATCAACAACAGCAAAAATAACTTGATTGGAATGTGAAATTAAATCAACTAATTTTTCTAGATTTTCATCAGGCGAAACGGTTAAATAATCTGTTTGAATAATAGAATTAGTATCTAAAGTGGATAGTACGTTTGTATCTTTATTACTGGTAAAAGCATGTCCTTTTTTGGCTAAATTCTTTACATCCATAGAATGTTTTTCAAATCGTTTTGAAATCGCAAAACTAATGGAAGCCACAATCATCAAAGGAATCATCAAATTATACCCTCCGGTAATTTCAGCAATTAAGAATATCGCAGTCAAGGGAGCATGAAACAAACCACTTAAAATTCCTGCCATTCCAACTAATGTGAAATTACTTACTGGTAATTTAGTAAGTCCTGTCAGATTTAAAAATTTAGAGAAAAAGAAACCAACATATGAACCCAGAAATAGGGAAGGAGCAAAGTTTCCTCCGTTTCCACCACTTCCCAGAGTAATTCCAGTTGCAAAAACTTTCAGCATCATAGTCAAACCCACAAATACCAATAAAGCCCAACTATTGTCTCGAAAACCGCTAAATAATGTGTTTTCCAATAATTTCCCAGGATCATTTTCGGATAATGTTTTAATACTTTCGTATCCTTCGCCAAAAAGCGTCGGAAAAATAAAAATAAGAATGGCCAAAATCGAAGAACCAAACAACGCTTTTTTATAAGGTGATAATTTAAGTCTTGCGAAAAAATGTTCTACTTTTTGGAAATTACGGGAATAATAAACCGAAATAAATCCAGTAAACAAACCTAAAAGGATATAGAAAGCAATGTTATGATAATCAAAACTTTGTTGTTGTTTGAACGAAAGCAAAATTTCTTCATCTAATGCAATTACCGAAACTAAAGCACCTGTTGCAGCGGCAATCATAATGGGTGTAAATGCAGCAATACTCACATCAACAAGCAAAACTTCAATAGCAAATAAAACTCCGGCAATAGGCGCATTAAAGGCAGCGGCAATTCCTGCAGCAACTCCACAACCTATAAGTAGCGTTCGGTCTTTATAACTTAACTTATATTTTTGGGCATAATTCGAACCAAAAGCAGCCCCGGTAATCACAATCGGACTTTCTAAACCAGCTGAACCTCCTAATCCAACAGTTAGCGAACTGGTTACAATTTGGGCATACATTTGTTTTTTTGGAATAATACTCGCTTTTTTGGCAACAGCATATAAAATTTGTGAAGTCCCTTTTTGAATTGTTCCTCCTAAAACTCTTTTGACAACAAAAACAGTAAGCAGAATACCAATTATAGGCAAAATACTATTGATGAAACCCAATTTTAAAATTCCACTGACATAAGTAGCAAAAGAAAATACCCAGTGCGCAAAAGTTTTCAAAACGATAACCGCAAAAGCGGCAGAGATACCAACTAAAACCGCAGATAAAAATATAAACTGCTTTGGAGTTAACATGGATTGCGCAAAAGCTATTATGGTTTCTAATTTCGAAATATATTTTTTGAACATGATACTTTTTAAAGGGAGTGCAAAATTACTATTATTTTAAGGGCAACAAATATTTTTCAATGCTTCTTTTCTACTTAATGGTTTTAAATTACTGTTTTCTACAAACTGTCTCACAATTTCAGGATTTGACTTTGCATATTCCCGTAACGACCAGCCAATTGCTTTTTGAATAAAAAATTCCTTAGAATGAGCCTGTTTTAAACATTGTGAAAATAAAAAATCAGCATTCGTTTTTTGTTTATAACCCAATTGAAATAAAATAGCACTTCGGTTCAACCACATATTCCCTGAATTAGAAAATCGTTTTATTACATTTTGGGCTTCCAATGGAAATTCCAATAGATATTCACCCAATATGTATTTTGCAATCGTATCGACGCTGTCCCACCAAGAATTGTTGCCTATCAATTTTTCAATCAGTTGAATGTCTTCTTTTCTATAATTCCCCTTGAGTTCTTTTATCAAAATTTCAATCGCGCAATAATGAAATTCCCGTTCTTTTTTTGAATATAAAGCTACTGCAACTGTTCTAGCGTTTTCAGAAATCTCGTTTTTGTTTTCTTTCCAAATTTCTTTGAAAATGCGTCTTCGTTCCTCCGTTTTTATTCCAAAAAAAGGAAAGTTATTCTTCATGTATTTTGCCATAGCAAAAGCATTTTCCGGATTCTTATTTTGTTTAAAAGCTTTTTCTAAGACAAGTATAAAGTTCATAAATAGTAAATTTCAATGGCAAAATTCAATAACAATATCGATTTAAAATGCTTAACATGGTCAATAACCAGTAACTCATAACTTAAAATCCAACCGCTTTATCGTCTCCTCTAAAATCAGCGCCACCTTCGAGTTTTTTATTTGGTAAAACCAAAATGGCATCTACTTTTCCTATTACGGGTGTTGTTTTTTCATTAATGATGTATCCTTTTGATTTCAAGGTTTCAAAGGTTTTAGTATCGAATGTATTGGGTTCAAAAGTGATTAAATCCGGTAACCATTGGTGGTGAAAACGAGGCGCATTTACGGCTTTTTGCATACTCAAACTATACTCGTAAACATTTAATATGGTTTGCAATACCGATGTAATAATCGTAGAACCACCGGGAGAACCCACAACCATAAATAATTTTCCGTTTTTCTCTACAATAGTTGGAGTCATAGAACTCAACATTCGTTTTTGTGGCGCAATACTGTTGGCTTCATTTCCTACTAACCCAAACATATTGGGTTCACCTGGTTTGGCACTGAAATCATCCATTTCGTTGTTAAGGAAAAAGCCCAATTCATCACAATAATATTTGGAACCATACCCGTCGTTTAATGTTGTAGTTGATGAAACCGCATTACCAAACTGATCCACAATTGAATAATGGGTCGTCTCCGTACTTTCATTATAATTTACTTTTCCTTCTTTTATATCTGAGGATAAAGTGGCTTTTTCAAAACTAAAATTCGACATTCTTTGTTTCAAATAATCATCAGCCATTAATGCTTTCAGGGGAATTTTTACAAAATCAGGATCGCCCAGATAATAACTTCTGTCTGCATAGGCCCTTCTTTCGGCTTCTACAATAACTTGAATGGCTTCCGTTGAATTCTGCCCCATTTTAGCCAGGTCGAAAGGTGCTATCATTTTGAATATTTCGGCCAGACATATTCCGCCACTGCTGGGTGGAGGCATAGAAATTACCTTTAAATCCTTGTAATCAAAAATGAGTGGCGTTCTCCATTTGGCTTCATATTTTGCCAAATCTTCCAAGCTGATTATGGCTCCTTTTTCCTGAAGATATTTGAATAATATATTAGCGGTTTCCCCTTTGTAAAATTCATCTCTGCCATTTTTTGAAATCCTTTTCAATGTAGCTGCCAGTGCAGGATATTTGATCACATCGTTTTCTTTGAAAGCAGTTGCAAATAGCGTTTTATCACCATTTACTTTTATGATTTTCGCTCGATATGCAGCCAATCTATCTTCTTGTTTTTTGGTAACAATGACACCTCTTTCTGCTAATTCAATTACAGGTTTCAGAATTTCTTCGATAGGTAAAGAACCCAGTTTTTCATGAACAGCAAAAACGCCGGCTATCGTTCCAGGAACTCCAATAGCAAGAGGAGATTCAGTACTTTTTCCTTTTATAACATTTCCTTTTTCGTCAAGAAACATATCTTTTGTAGCTGCTAATGGCGCTTTTTCACGGTAATCCAATGAACCAATTTCGCCGTTTGCTTTTCGATAGACCATAAAACCACCACCGCCAAGATTTCCTGCAAACGGATAGGCTACTGCCAAAGCCAATTCGGTTGCAACCATCGCATCAAAAGCATTGCCACCTTTTTTCATGATTTCAACTCCGATTTTGGAAGCTTCTTCTCGTGCTGAAACTACCATTGCTTTATCAGCAACTAGTCCAGTGGGTTGAATCATTACATTTTGGGTTTTACAACCAATAGAAAAAATACTCAATAGAATAATAATTTTTTTCATTCGAATACTATAAATTTAAAATCCAACGGCTTTATTATCACCTCTTTTATCTGCGCCACCTTCCAATTTGCCATTTGGAAGAATCAAAACAGCATCGACTTCGCCGATAATTTCTTTGTTTTTTTCATTGATGATGTATCCTTTTTTCTTCAATTGTTCTAATACCTCTTTAGAGAAAGAATTCGGTTCAAAAGTAATTTCATCCGGTAACCATTGATGGTGAAAACGAGGTGCGTTTACAGCTTCTTGCATGCTCATATCAAATTCATACACGTTTAGTATCGTTTGTAAAACCGAAGTGATAATTGTGGAGCCTCCCGGCGTACCCACAACCATAAAAAGTTTATCGTCTTTCTCGACAATCGTTGGCGTCATGGAACTCAACATTCGTTTTTCTGGAGCAATGCTGTTGGCTTCACTTCCAGTTAATCCATATAAGTTTGGAACTCCCGGTTTGGCACTGAAATCGTCCATTTGATTATTCAAAAAGAAACCCAATTCATCGCAATATATTTTAGAACCATAATTATCATTTAAAGTGGTCGTTGCCGAAACTGCATTTCCTGCTGCATCCACAATAGAATAATGAGTGGTTTGGTTGCTTTCATATCCTTTAATTGCTCCATGGGCAATATCCGAAGATTTAGAAGCTTTATCGAATGAAAAATCACTCATTCTTTTTTCTAAATAGGATGGGCTTACTAATTCTTTTATCGGAAGTTTTACAAAATCAGGATCACCCAAAAAATAATTCCTGTCGGCATAGGCTCTTCGTTCTGCTTCTGTAATTACTTGAATCGTTTTTACGCTGTTGTGTCCCATTTGTGAAAGATTGAAAGGCTCAATCATTTTCATGATTTGATTCAGACAAATTCCGCCACTGCTGGGTGGAGACATCGAGGTGATTTTTAAATTTTTATATTGAAAGGTAATTGGAGTTCTCCATTTGGCATTATAACGGTTTAAATCTTCTAATGTAGCATTTCCGCCTTTTTTAGCAAGAAAAGAGATTAATTTTTGAGCAGTTTCTCCTTTGTAAAATTCATCCCGACCGTTTTTAGCAATTCTTTTTAATGTTGCTGCTAATGCGGTATATTTTATGGTATCATTTTCTTTATATGCTTTGGAAAACAAACTATTCTTACCATTGCTTTTTATAAAGGAAGCTCTATAATAAGCCAAACTTTCGGCTTGAAATTTAGTGACAACAACACCTCTTTCTGCTAAGGCAATTACAGGTTTCAGAATTTCGCTTATGGGTAAAGAACCGTATTTTTCATGCACTTCAAATATTCCTGCAATGGTACCCGGAATTCCGGATGCCAAAGCGGTTGCTGTACTTTTTCCTTCTATTACATTTCCTTTTTCGTCCAGAAACATATCTTTTGACGCTGCCAAAGGCGCTTTTTCTCTGTAATCGATAGCACCCGTTTCGCCATTGGCTTTTCTGAAAACCATGAAACCGCCGCCACCAATATTTCCGGCCTGAGGATGTGAAACTGCCAAAGCCAGTTCAGTGGCAACCATGGCATCAAAAGCATTCCCGCCTTTTTTCATGATTTCAACTCCAATTTGCGAAGCTTCTTCACGAGCTGAAACTACCATGGCTTTTGAAGTTACTAAACCAGTTGGTTCAACAGTTTTTTCATTCGATTTGCAACCTAAAACGGCAAAGGCAAGTAGAAAAAATATTTTTTTCATAAGGTGGTTATTTTAGTATTCGAAAATAGTATTAATTCTTGAAAGAAATCGGTGAACTCCTTTTCAAATTCCGGATAAAATTCTGAAAGTTCATGGGTAGCAAACCGCATTTTAGATTCGTTTTTGGTGCGTTGATCCATTTGCGTCAAAATTCGATTAATTCCTTCCACAGTTTGATAGCTCACCAGCCAATTTTGGTTAATCATGTATGGCATCATTCCCTTGGTCCTTTCTGAAAGATTGATATGGTTGTCCTGTAAAGATTGATAAAAGCGTGATACAAAATCGTCAAGGTTTTCATCAGAATAAGTGTTCCAGTTTTTAGCTAAAAAATGATCGTAAAAAACATCTACAATTACACCGGCATAATGATGGTATTTCTCATGCAGTTTTTTGGTGCTTTTCCTAAAAATGGGATGCGCATCGGTAAAAGTATCAATGGCACGATGGAGAATGATTCCTTTTTGAATTTCTAAAGGATAACTTTCAAAATGTTTTCCACGAATCCCATCGGCCATGAAATTGCCAATTTTGATTAAATCATTATCACCGGAAAGATAGATGTGTGCTAGAAAATTCATTCGCCTAATTTAGGAATTTAAATGATGAATTTTGAATTCTAAATGACTTTTATAAACCGTCAATTATTATATTTGCGGACAATTTAAAATTTATAATTCAAAAATTAAAATAATAATCAATGACTTTAATAAAATCAATATCAGGAATTCGTGGAACAATAGGAGGTAAAGTAGGTGATAACCTGACACCTGTTGATGCAGTTAAATTTGCTTCGGCGTATGGAACTTGGTTAAAAAAATATATTGGAAAAGAAAAAATCACTGTTGTTGTAGGTCGTGACGCTCGTATTTCGGGACCAATGATTCACAATTTGGTGGTAAACACTTTAATTGGTTTAGGAATTGATGTGATTGATTTGGGTTTATCAACTACGCCAACTGTTGAAGTGGCTGTTCCGTTAGAAAAAGCCGAAGGAGGAATTATCCTTACGGCTTCTCATAATCCAAAACAATGGAATGCCTTAAAATTATTGAATGAAAAAGGAGAATTCCTGAATGGTGCAGAAGGACTAAAAATTCTGGAAATTGCCGAAGCGGAAGCTTTTGATTTTTCGGATGTAGATGATTTAGGAACTATCATGATTAACGATGCGTACATGGATATTCATATTGATGAAGTCTTGAATTTACCTTTGGTAGATGTAGATGCAGTTAAAGCGGCTAAATTCAAAGTAGTGGTTGATGGTGTAAATTCATCAGGCGGAATTATTATTCCAAGATTATTGGAATTAATGGGCGTTGAAGTAGTCGAATTATACTGTGACCCAAACGGGCATTTTCCTCATAATCCAGAACCGTTAAAAGAACATTTGACTGATATTTCGGAATTGGTTGTCAAAGAGAAAGCTGATTTAGGAATCGTGGTTGATCCTGATGTAGATCGTTTGGCTTTCATTTGCGAAGACGGAGAAATGTTTGGAGAAGAATATACTTTGGTGGCTTGCGCCGATTATGTTTTGAGTAAAACACCAGGAAACACCGTTTCGAATATGTCTTCTTCCCGTGCTTTGCGTGATGTGACAAATATGCATAAAGGAAGCTATGAAGCCAGTGCCGTAGGTGAGGTAAATGTAGTGGAATTGATGAAAAAGAATAATGCTGTAATTGGGGGAGAAGGAAACGGAGGAATCATTTATCCCGAACTGCATTACGGACGTGATAGTTTGGTAGGAGTAGCCTTGTTTTTAACGCATTTGGCCAACAAAAAAATGACCGTTTCTGCTTTGCGTGCTTCGTATCCTGAATATTATATGAGCAAAAATAAAATCGAATTAACGCCACAAATTGATGTTGATGCGATTCTTGTTGCCATGACTGAGAAATACAAAAATGAAGATATTACCACTATTGACGGTGTGAAAATTGATTTTGCTGAAAATTGGGTTCACCTAAGGAAATCGAACACAGAACCGATTATTCGTATTTATACCGAAGCGGCTTCACAAGAAAAAGCAGACAGTTTGGCACTTAGAATTATTGATGAAATTAAAGCAGTAGCTGGATTATAAGAGAAGTCTAAAAGATTACATATTGCAAGCCTGTTCGATTAATTGAATAGGCTTGTTTTTTTGTAATGTGCTGAAAAACAGAGGATGTTTTTATAAGAATTACAGATTCGTTATTTTCGTTTCATCCTTTTTGGTCCATACCAGAGCCAGAACCCTGTGATGGAAAATATCAAAAGTGCCAGTCCCATGACGGTTGTGTAAACCAATTTAATGAGTCCATTGCCAGTCTTGAAATAATCGTCAAGAATTGATCCATCGTGTACCTTTTCAATAAAGTCAGACCGTCTTCTTTCAATATGTAATAATTGCCCTGTTGCCCCATCAAGTTGAATTCCCCAAAAGTTTTCGGCAAAAATAAATTTCACCATTCCTTTATCTTTTTTAATCTCAATTCGTTCTAGTTCCAGCGTTGATTCTTTTGAAATAGAGTCTAGTAAAATTTTGCAAGCGTTTTTGTGTAAACTGTCAATAGGAAGCCAGTCTTTTAAATGTATTGAAGTTCCTTGAAATGATTTTGATTGCAGCAACCCGCCACTATTTTTTTTCCAACCTAATAGAATTCCTGTCACGGAAACAAAAAAGAAAAAAATAAATAAAAAAGCTCCAGTTGTTCGGTGAATTTTCCTGAATACCCTGAGCAATTTGGCTTGTTGTTTCCTTTGATTATTTTCGGTCATTTTAATTTCTGTGTTTTGATTTCAGTATGGGCTAAGCTCTCCTTTACTTATAGTATAGTTGCTTTTGTAAATCGAGGGCTATACCTTTTATAAAAAGTAAGAATTTGCGAATATACAAAGCGATCTCTATAATTTATCATAAAATTTATTGGAATAAATTTGAAATCAATTCTTGCCAATTTTGAGCTTGACAAAGGGTAAAATTATAAATTAGCTTAAAGGTTAAGGCAAATATTAAAAATTAACCCTAAAACTTATATTTGGTGTTAAGCCAAGCGATTTATTATCTACTTGAATAGCATCATTCGAGTCATTTGGATTGACTTTATAATAGCGATTGATAAGATTATCCTGATTAGTAGCGTTAATGACACCGGCAGTAAACGAAGCTTTAATAGATTGTGACAGGTTGAAATTGTAATTTAAAGAAGCGTCTAAACGCATGAAATCATCTAAGTTTTCATTGTTTGGAGAATCATAATTTACCATGGTATTATTTCCGTTTTGTACGGTTTCATTTCCCTCAATTGGTTTTGTATACGGCTGCCCATTTCTCCAAACACCGCCAACAGCTATTTTTAGATTTTTAAGAATATCGTAATAAAAACCAAGCGATACGGAATGCCTTATATCTACATTATTAGGAAAGGTTGAAGGTGTAAAAGTATCAAATTCATAGTCATTTGTACTGAAAGTATAGCTTACCCAAACGCTATATTGACGCGCTGTTTTATTGGCTAAAAATTCAAAACCTTTAGCAGTGTAACTTCCATTCGCGTTAGTAAACTGAAAGCTGTTATAGAAACCCTGATTGGAAGCTGTAATGCCGTCAACAATTTTATAAAAACCTGTAGCTTCTACATTTAGTTTGTTTTGATTGAATTCCACACCAAAAGAACCTTGTTTACTCGTTGCAATGGGAATGTCTTTATCGTTTACTAAAACCCAACGCCTTTTTTCGACACCTAAAAAATCATCCTCAAAATCCACTATTTGAGTAGTAGATTGGTTTTTGAATTCCCCTTCTAATTTTAAAGCAAATTGATCTGATAGTTTTTGTCGAATGTTTATTCTTGGCTCGACCAAAAACTTTTCGAATTTTTGAAAATAATTCAAACGCAATCCAACTCTCAAATACGTGTTGTTTTTATTGTATTCGATTTCAGAAAATAAGGCGTGATTCAATAAAACATCTTTTTTAGTGCTGGAGTAAAACGGAGCACTAACGGTGGTTTGGTTTAACATCCCCGTTTCGTTGAATTGGTAGCCAAACAAGAAATTTAAGTTGTCATTAGTTTTGTAATACGTATTGAGTTTAGCTCCAGTTTCCATCACTTCATTGGCTTCAGTTAAGCGCTGATCCGTTTCCACTCTGTAATCGGTAGCATCAATATTGTATCTGGAAAAGTAAGTGATGAAGTTTGAGCTTAATTTTGGATTCCATTGTGCTTTCCAACTTCCTCCGTACCCCATGTTTTTCTGGGATAAATTACTGGTTTTAGATTGGGTTTCATTTGAATTTGTAATGCGGCTTTCTGAATAATCCAATGCATTATTAATACCAATAATATTCGCTCTAAATTGATGTTTTTCATTTAAATCGAAAAGTAATTTAGCGGTATAATCATAAAAGTAAAAATCAGAAGACGTATTATTCTGGTCACTATCCGCATTGATTTCAGTGTCTTGAAAACTACGATCAAAGTATTTAGTGTACGTAGGAGATTTAAACAAATCGGTAATAGAACGACGTCCTGAAATATGAAGCTCTATTTTTTTAGTTATTGGAATTTCTAAAAAGGCATCGGCACTAATAGAGTTAATTCCTGCTCCACCAGAAAAGGCATTGGTGACCAGATCTTTCGTATACATATTGATAGTACTGGAAACGCCATCGCTGTGTTCAGCACTTGTTCCGTTTTTACTGACGATAACTTTATTGGTAAGATTAGGATTGTAAGCGGATATTAACCCGAAGAAATGACCGGAATGATACATTTTGATATTATCCCAAAGCACTAAATTCTGATCGTTAGTTCCACCACGTACGTTGATATTAGCAATGCTTTCATTGGTACTTTCCACACCGGGAAGCGCTTGAACAGATTGCAAAATGTCGGGTTCTATTAATCCGGGAAGAATCCCGAATTTTTTAGTATTTAAAACAGTGCTTCCATCTAGGTATTTCTGTAATCCGGGCGTTAAATAGACATTTATCAGAACCTGATTCAATTCTTCATTTTTTGTTGAAAGAACAATTTCCTTGCAATTATTTTGTGCAGAAAACAATTCGTTAGCAGAAAACTGTCTGGATTCAAAACCCAAATAAGAAACGGTCAACGTTGCAGTTATTGGAATATTTTGCAGGTTAAATGTGCCGTTTTTATCGGTTATTGTACTTCTTCCGATGTTATTTACAAGTACTGAAGCGCCAACCAAACGAGATTTTTTTTCATCAGAAAAAACAATGCCACAAACGGATATTGTTTTGTTTAGCACTGAAACAGTAACATATCGATTGTCTAGAGCTTTGAAATTTAAAAGCGTTTTCGAGTTTAGATAATCAATTGTTTCTTGTAATGTAAAAGAAGTATTTGGTTGCTCAATTGCAGTATTTGCAACATCTTCAACGGCATACGAAAACTTGATGTTGAATTGTTTTTCGAGGGAAATAATAACCTCACTTAAAGGTGTTTTTTTAGTTGTATTTTGTCCGTAACAAATACTGCCAATACAAAGTAACAGAGAAATCAGCCATTTATTTAACACCATAGTTGTAAAATATAATGTTTTTGCCTTCAATCCTGTAACTTAATTTAAGCGGAATTGTAACCGCTTGAAGCGCTATTCCTTTATCAGTATGTGTAAAAGTTCCGGTAAAGAGTTTTGAAGTGTCAACGCCTTCAACTTTAATTTTCATATCGTATTGACGCTCTAATTCTGCAATAACCTGATCTAAAGGAATTTTATTAAAGCTTGATTCTTGTTGAATCCACGAAGGGTTTTCGGCATTAAAATCTTCAACATTTTCGATAATGCCATTTATAACTCGGAATGTTTTTCCGGGAGGCAATTTAATGGTTTCGTTATTATACGTTACACTCACCAAACCTTCGTAACAATGAACCTCAAAATAGTTTTTGCGTTCTTTTACGTTAAATTGTGTCCCTAAAACGGTAACGACTCCCACAGTTGTGTTTACACTAAAAGTTTGGCCTTTCTGAACTTTGAAAAAAGCTTCTCCTTCTAAAGTTAAAGCTCTTTTATCAGCCCATTTTTTTTCGTTAAAACTTAATTTTGAAGCGGAGTTTAATATAACTTCAGAATTATCAGGAAGCGTAACTGCTTTTGTTTGCGCTATTTGAGTTTCAAAAGATGTAATGTTGTTAAAAAATAAGAAATAAGCTGAGGTTAACATAATAACTAGAACAGCAGCAACTCTATAGAATGCGTTAACATTTAAAGTTCTTACTTTTGTTTTCTTTTTAGAATGGTTTCTGGCTTTAAAAGCTTCTAAAGCAGCGTGGGCATCTACTTTTGGGGTTTCCAGTTGTGATGCATAATGAGTAATTTTTTCAAGTGTTTGCAAATCTTCAGATTGTTTTAAATCCTCAATTTCTTTGCTTGAAAGCTCATTATTTAACCATTCTAATATCTCTTTTTCGTTTTTCATTTTATATCTCTATGTTTATAAGACAACTAACTTTTAAATTACCCTACAGCTAAATGACTAATTAAATATTTTCTATTTGGGCTCTTAACAGTTGCAACGCTCCAGACATTCTTTTTTCTACGGTTTTTTGAGAAATATTGAGTAACTCAGCGATTTCCCTGTATTTTTTTCCATCTATTCGATTCAATAAAAATACTTCTCGCTGTGCTTCACTTAATGATGCGATTGCTTTGGTGAGTTTAAGTTTGAATTCTTCTTCTTCGAATAAATATTCGGGACTTTGATTATTTGTATCTAAGTTAGGCGCATCTTTGGCGTACCTCAATACTACTTTTTGATGTTTTATGTTATTTAGAAATAAATTATTAATGCTGGTAAACAAGTACGTTTTGACCTTACTAAAGTCAATTTTGGAACAATTCTCCCAAATTTTGGTAAACGCATCTTGTACCAAATCTAATGCAGCTTCATCATCACCACATTTGTAATACGCAAAATTATTTGCTGATTGCACGTGCTTTAAGTAAAAGTCTCTAAAGTGATTTTCGTCGCAAAGTGTACTGTTTTCGTCGCTCATTGAGTATTAATTCATTTTTTGTAGGTTGTAAATGTAAAATATTTTTTCAAAAAGCAGTTGAGTAAATTATAATTGCTTTTTTATGAAAAATAGTTTAAAATTTAATTTGTTGATTTGTAGTGTTTTATGGATTTATTTGTAAAATTTTATATTTTTTTTTAAATTTTGATAGGGTAAAAATAAGCGTAGTTGTCTTACTAATAGAAAGGCGCTAAAAACATCGCTTGTAAATATAAAAAAAACATTAAATTTGAAATTATGAAAAAGTTAAAAATTGTTACAGGAATTGCATTGATGGCTATCTTAAGTTTTACCTCATGCCAAAGTGAAGTAGATGAGGTAGAAGGAGAAAATCCAAATACCAATTCGGCTAATTCAACTACAACAAATAATCTAAAACGTACTTCGATGCACGATGGTTCATTTGATGATTTCTTGGATGGAGCATCATGTTCATCAATCATATTACCAATTACCGCTAAAGTAAATGGAGTTCAGGTTTCCATTGTTAGTCAATTGGATTACCAACAAGTTATTAGCATTTTGGGACAGTCTAATAATGACCAAGATTCAGTAATATTACAATTTCCTTTAAAAATTAAATCAAGTAATTATACAGAGGTTGCCGTTGCCAATCAAACGGAGTATAATGCTATTCTTAATGCGTGTACAGCAGCGGAAGCTTCTGGTCAAGATGCTATTTCTTCTGTAAATATCAGCTTCCCAATTACAATTTTTACGTATAATTTAAGTTTTCAACAAACAGGAAGTGTTGTCATCACATCCGAACAACAATTATATACGTATATGTCTAATGTAAGCAGCACAGAATTATTTTCGGTAAACTATCCGATTTCAGTGAAAATTGCGGATGGAACAAAAACAACTGTTTCAAGTGATGCTGAATTGCAAGCAGCTATTACTGCATCTTTAAAAACTGAAGCAACGATGGCAGAAGCAGTTCAAAATGGAAAAAAATTAGAAACGATTTTGGTGAACGGTAAGTTTAAAGTAGATTCTTATGTAAATGCAGGAGTTAATTCAGCAAACAACTATTCTGGGTATGCATTAGATTTCGCAAATAATTTATCGGTAACAGCCATGAATCAATTGAATACAACAGTAAATGGTACCTATGCGGTAAGCTCGGAATTAAATGTTTTTCTAAAACTAAATTTTTCAGGTAATGCTTCGTTTACTTTATTGAATAATACTTGGAAAGTAACAAGTTTTACTGCTTCGACAATCACATTGCAAAGTAAGACTGATGCTGCAGTAATATTAGTATTGAAACAAATATAGTTAGGATTTTGATTGGTTAGTTTTTTCAAAGAACAGCTACTAAACATATTGTAGCTGTTCTTTAATATAAACATATAATATAAAATAATAATGAAAAAAGTAATTACTCTACTCACTATAGGTTTGTTCCTATTAGTGATTTCTTGTTCAAAAGAAGATGATCCATTAGATAACTCAATTGCAGTAAATCCTAATACAAATAAACAGCAAACTGGAAGTTCTTCTAACGATTTATTATCAGATAAAAAGTTCAAGAGTATGGTTATTGAAGTGGTGTACGTGGCCGGTTTTGAGCCAAGCAGTACAACAATTAATAATTTTGTAAGCTTTCTTACTGCAAGAACATATAAGCCAAACGGTATTAGTGTTATAAAACGTTCTATACCATCACCAGGGAATTCACCTTACACAGATGCAGAGATTGTAAGTATTGAAGATGCTAACAGAACAAAATATAACACTTCTGATGTAATAGCGGTTTGGGCATTTTTTGCAGATGGGAAATCTTCAAAAGATACTGATACAGGGGTTATTTTAGGAACGGCTTACAGAAATACTTCTTTTGTTATTTTCGAACAAACTATTCAAGGTTTGAGCGATAGTCCAGTTGAACCCAGTAGAAGTTTGTTAGAAACAACAGTAATTACCCATGAATTTGGACATATATTAGGATTGACTAACCTTGGTACAGCCTTGCAAAGCAATCACGAAGATGCAGCGCATCCAAAACATTGTATTGAAAAAACCTGTTTAATGTATTGGTCATCCGAAACCGGAAGCGGTATTGGAAATATGGTTTCGGGTGGTTCAGCACCACAATTAGATGCGCAATGTATTGCAGATCTTCGTGCCAATGGAGGGAAATAGAATTTAATTTAAATAACTATAATAATATGAAACAAATGAAATCAAAATTTTTAGCAATAGCTTTATTTATTGGAATAGGCTCAACAATGAATGCTCAGGACAATGCTATTCCCAAATCGAATGGAGGAATAAAAGGAGGTTATAATTTAGCTGCAGTAAGTTTTGACGGAGATGGAGAAACAGAACAACGACACGGTTTTCATATAGGAGTTTATGGCGAGTCATTTATTAGCGAAAGCTTTTCTATACAACCTGAATTGATGTATTCTCAACAAGGATACGAAATAACAAATAGCAGTGGGACTTTTACGCAAAAATTAGATTACATAAACTTACCAATAATGCTTAAAGCATATCCTTCTCAAAATTTCTTTTTGGAAGCGGGTCCACAAATTGGATTAGCAGTTTCTCATAAAGAAGAATATGATGGACTTTTTAGTGGTTCACAAGAGTATGAGCCTAATAATTTTGATTGGGGAATAAACTTTGGAGGAGGGTTTAAAACCGATTCTGGTATTAGTTTAGGAGTGCGTTATCATTTAGGTTTAGGAGATTTATATGATGACGGCAAAGCACAAAACAGAGTGCTACAATTTTCATTAGGGTTTGATTTATAATCATAAATAGTTTTAAAAATAGAATGCCCAAGAAAATTTCTTGGGCATTTTTTTATGTATTTTCGAAAGTAAAAATTCTGATTTGTCTTTTAAAAAGACACTTTGTAAATTATTCCTGCGGTGAATTCCCGAGTTAATCCGTCAGGGCGAGCTTCTCGAACTACAAATGGTGTGGCTAAAGATAATTCGATGCTGTTTTGAGTATTAATAGCATAAGCGCCAATTATATTTCCGTTTATTGTCAATCCATCAGAGTCTTTTATCGTTTCTCTTTTTCCAAAAGCATTTTCAAAACTATCTTCTCCTAAATGATAAATAAATAATACATTGGGTTTGAAAGTAAATTTTTTATTAGAAGTTTGAAACGTATATGTAGTTCGAAACAATGCATCTGGTTTTCTTTCGAATAAATTAGTGGAAGGAAAATCATCCGTATTGGAGAACTCCTTGAAGTACGAATTTTTATTGTTATTGAAGACGGGAATTTGGACAGCCGTATTAAAATCCCATTTTTTATAATTAAGATTCAATCCTGCAATCAAATCAAAAGTTCCTAAACTGGATTGATAATCTAAAGGAAGTGAAAACTCATTTATTTTAAGATTTGAACTCGTAAAAGGTATTTTAAAACCCAAAAGTGAACTCCATTGCGTATTCGTTTTTGGTTTCCAATTGTAATTCCCTATAAAATATGCATCACCAAAAGCGCCTCGTTTACCAAAACTTCCACTTGCAACGGAATATGTGATTTTAGAACTTAGCGCAAATCGTTCGTTAATAGTTCTGGTATAGCTGATATAAGGTGAAAAATAAATGACATCAGCTTCGCCTGCACCAAAAATACTTCCTACTTCAATTCCGTTTTTTAATTCTTTATCTGTAATTTGAAAACCGGTTCCAATGGAACAAATTCCGGCATCGCTACAACCTTGTGCAAAGGAGTTAGAGAACATTCCAATAGCGATGATTAGCAGTAGTTTTTTCATAAATCAGGTTTTAATTTTGAGATAATTGCGCCACTGCAAAAAGATGACTATACTGTTGGCAGTGAATCAGTATATATTTATAAGCTGAAACATTAACCTGAGTTGGAATTGCATACACAGTGGAAGATGTTAAATTACCTAGATTCACAAAATCTGTAGGGGTTGCATTTTTTGACAGGTATACTTTCAAATCGGGACCGCTGGAAACACTAAAACCGTCCAATCGCACTTCATTTTGATTTCCATTCAAATAAATTTTAGCAGAACCGGTAACTTTGATTCCTGAGGTTGGCATAAAATTACCGGTAGCTACAGGAGAATTGTTTTCAGGAATTGGTATGCTTAACTCAGCATCACGGGTCAAATCGCCTTCTACTTCACAAGAAAGTAAAAGCAAGCAAAGCGGTAGTGTAAAAACAATTTTTTTCATAGTGAAAATGTTTTTTAATTCGTTAATCAAATATAAAACGAAACAAAATCAGAGTTTGTCAGCTACTTTACATTTGGACCATGTTTATAAATTTATTTAAAAATCAGTATTAACTAAATTTGAAAAAGACTATTTAGTAAAAATCAATATCTTTGAACTCAAATTAAACATACAATGATTACCAAAGAAGCGTCAACACAATTAGAGCAATACTTTCAACAGTTTCGCGATAACATAATCGGAATAAATCAAGAGTTTGAATCTCCTTATGGGCGAAAACAAATTATTTATACGGATTGGACGGCGAGTGGTCGTTTGTATCGTCCTATTGAAGAAAAATTAATGAATCAATTTGGTCCTTTTGTGGCCAATACGCATACAGAAACTACGGTTTCGGGAACTGCGATGACTAAAGCATATCATCAAGCGCGTCATATTATTAAACATCACGTGAATGCAAGTGCTGACGATGTTTTGATTACTGATGGAACAGGAATGACAGGTGTTGTCAATAAATTCCAACGAATCTTGGGCTTAAAAGTACCCGAAAACTTAAAAAATTTCATCACTATTCCAGCCGAAAAGAAACCAATTGTTTTTATTTCGCACATGGAACATCATTCGAATCAAACGTCTTGGCTAGAAACCATTGCTGATGTTGAAGTTATTCCTTCTTCAGAAGATGGATTGTTCAGTATAGAAAATCTTGAGCTTTTATTAGAAAAATATAAAGAGCGACCTTTTAAAATAGCTTCAATCACATCGTGCTCGAATGTTACGGGAATCAGAACTCCGTATCATGAAGTGGCAAAAATAATGCATCAAAATAACGGACTTTGTTTCGTGGATTTTGCTTGTTCAGGACCTTATGTGAAAATCGACATGCATCCTGAAGAGGCTGAAAGTTATTTGGACGCGATTTTCTTTTCACCTCATAAATTCCTTGGCGGACCTGGAACTTGTGGTGTTTTGGTTTTTAATAAAAAATTATATCAAAATTTAGTTCCTGATAATCCGGGTGGAGGAACGGTAAGTTGGACGAATCCTTGGGGAGAACACAAATACATCGATAATATCGAAGATAGGGAAGATGGTGGTACTCCGGGGTTTCTTCAGGTAATAAAAACCGCATTGGCTGTTCAGTTGAAAGAGCAAATGGGGATTGAAAATATCTTAAAAAGAGAGCACGAAATAGTAGATTATATTTTCTTAGAATTAGGAAATATTTCCAATATTAAAATCCTTGCAGGACAGCATCATGATAGGTTAGGGGTGATTTCTTTCTTTGTGGAAGATTTGCATTTTAACTTGGGCGTGAAATTACTGAATGATAAATTCGGAATTCAAACTCGTGGCGGTTGCAGTTGTGCCGGAACGTATGGTCACTTTTTATTGCACGTAGACCAGGAAACGTCCCATAAATTAATAGACGAAATTACTCTTGGAGATTTAATCAGAAAACCGGGCTGGATTAGAATGTCTATTCATCCTACAACTACAAATGCCGAAATTGAATTTGTTTGTAACGGAATAAAAGCATTGGCTGAAAATCATAAAACTTGGGCTTTGGATTATGATTATAATCCTGCTACCAATGAGTTTATAAATAAGAATGCACAACCGTTAGAAGATGAATTGGTAAAAAACTGGTTTTCTTTGTAAGATTCAAAGGTTCAAAGATTGAAAAAATCACCTATTCAAAAACTATACGGTTTTTGAATAGGTGATTTTTTATTTAACTGACCAGTGAGGCTGATTACTGAACACTCTAACCTCTAACGGCGGTGTTTCCATCTTTTATGCGTCCAGAAATAATATTCAGGAGCTTCCAGAATTTGTTTTTCTACTTCTCGTAAAAAGGTGTTGGTAATCTCAAAATCAGGAATCGATCTGGGATTATCTGTAATGGGTACAAAAGTAGCTTTGTAAAAACCTCTTTTTACTTTTTTTACTTTTACAAAAAGAACATTCAAATCGTATTTTTTGGCAAGCATTTCGGCACCGGTATGAACAGGAACTTCTACGCCCATAAATTTATCCCAATGAAAGGCTCTATTTAATTTTGGAGATTGATCACTGGCAAGCCCATACATGCTAAGAATCTCATTTTTTTGGTTTTCGGCCATCAATGGAATCGCTTTTTTAGTTTCCACTAGTTCAGCATTGTATTTGGATCGAATGTCTCGTATTAGTTTATCAAAGTATTTATTGGTAATTTTTTTATAAACGCCTATTCCTTTAAATTTTGTTTTGGCGTTAATAGACAATAACCATTCCCAACTCGCATAATGTGATGCCAATAAAACAGTGCTTTTTCCTTTGTTTTCGAATTCTTTTACCAATTCGATATTGGTGACTACGAATCTTCTGTTCATTTCAGCAGATGAAATTGTCATGGTTTTTATCATTTCCAAAAACATATCACACAAGTGGTGGTACGATTTTTTTTCAATGACAAGACGCTCTTCTGCGCTAAGATGCGGTAAAGCCAGTGCCAAATTATATTTAACCGTTTTTTTGCGGTAGCCAATAATATAATAAACAATTAAATAGATGAAATCAGAAAACCAATAGAAAACCCTAAATGGAAGAATGGAAATAATCCATAAAAGCGGAAAGGTTAAGATAAAAACAAGAAATTGCATGCCGTTATTTTTCTTGCAAATATAAGTCAAAAATGTAGATTGATATTAATTTTGACGGCTTACTGTATCGGTATTTTAGAATGACTATCTTTACAATTCACAATAAACACACTTTATGAATACCGTTTTAATAGCAATAATTGTAGTAAATGTTTTAATTAGTTACAAGGGGTTTAACGACCTTTCTTTTTTTAGAAAATATGAATTTCATGTTGGGAGTATTCGTACAGGAGAACAAATTAGAATGTTATCGTCTGGTTTTCTTCATGCTGACATGACTCATTTGATTTTTAATATGTTGACGCTTTGGTTTTTTGCTCCGGTAGTCATTAGTTATTTAGGTGCTTTTTCTTTTGGATTGATTTATTTTGGAAGTTTAATTTTTGGAAGTTTACTGACGATGGTTTTCCATAAAAATGATTATGGGTATAGAGCTGTAGGTGCATCTGGAGCGGTAACCGGAGTTTTATACTCAGCAATATTATTACAGCCGGATATGATGTTGGGAATCTTTTTTATTATCCCAATGCCTGCTTATATTTTTGGAATCCTTTATTTATTGTATTCTATTTACGGTATGAAGGCAAAGAATGATAATATAGGACATACGGCTCATTTTGGAGGCGCTGTAGGTGGTTATTTGATTACATTGCTCAAAGAGCCTACTTTATTAGTAGATCATACTTTAATGGTGATATTATTGGCTATTCCAATAGTTATTCTTTTTGTGATGGAAAAAATGGGAAAACTATAATGGCACAACTTTTGAAAAGAAATTAGTACAAACAATTAAATTATATAAAAATGAAAAAAGCACTATTAATTCTGTCGGTTCTATTTATTTCGATGTCTTATGGACAAGAAGTTAAGCAAGTTCCTCAAGTAAATGTAAGTGGAGAAGGAAAAGTAAAAGTTATCCCGGATCAAGCCACTGTAGCGGTAACTGTTGAAACAAAAGGGAATAATGCCAAAGAGGTAAAAAAGCAAAATGATGAAAAGATAGAGGCAGTTTTAAAGTTTATTAAAAAAATGAACTTGGCGCCGACAGATTATAAAACGCAACGTGTTTCATTGAATCCACAATACGATTATGAAAAAAAGAAACACAGTTATAATGCTACTCAAACAATAGAAATTCTATTGAGAGATTTATTAAAGTATGATGAATTGATGGAAGGTTTGGTAGACCAAGGAATTAATAGAATTGACAATGTTACTTTTCAATCTTCAAAGTTGGCACAATATCAATCAGAAGCTAGAAAATTAGCAATGAAAGAGGCTAAATTGAAAGCAGAGGATTATGTTTCTGTTTTAGGACAAAAAGTTGGGCGTGCCATGACAATATCTGATAATTCACAAACCTATTATCCGCAGCCAATGTATGCAGCAATGAAAACAATGGAAATGAGTGATGCTAGTGCGCCAAGAGAAACTCTGGCGGTAGGAGAAATCAATATTACAGCTAATGTAACAGTGAGTTTTATTTTAGAATAAAGAAGCTAAAAATTATAGTTAAATAATCCCATCTCAGATAAAAATGAGATGGGATTATTTTTTGAATCAACTACAATACTAAATGTGATGAAAGTATCAATTAGGATAAATAAAAAAACGCTACAATTGCTTGAAGCGTTTTTGTGGGGAGAGCAGGATTCGAACCAATAAGCTGGAACCCGCGCCTATGCTGCATTTTCAACTACTTAAAAACCGATGTGCCACGATTTTGCCACAAAACTCTACATGACAATTTTTAAGCCATTTTTTAAGTAAATTATTGAATTAACTTGTTCAAATTGAATGATGTAATTCATGTTTTGAAAATCAAAATTAAGTAATTTTATGATAGTCCAAAAAGTTTATTTAATATTTTTGCAGTTTAACGCTAATTTAATATTTTTTACTAATAGTGTCCTAAACGTTTTCTTGAACCAATTGTAATAATTTAAATACAGAAAAATGCATTGCTTTTTGATGAAAATGAGTATCGAACCCCAAGAATAAATGTGATTGAAAATAATATTTATTTTGATTAACAACGATTTAATGAATAAAAGAACCGAACAAATGAGTCATTTTCTCATTTGTCCTGATATCCTAATTTCAAAATTTTATAATGTCAATTTTAACGCATCATTCAATCGTAATGCTACATTATCCCAATTAATAATATTAAACAAAGCATCCACGAAATCGGTTCGTTTATTTTTGTATTTTAAATGATAGGCGTGTTCCCAAACATCAATAACCAATAAAGGAATGGCACCCCATTGTGTTAGTTTTTCATGGTTTTCGCATTGTAAAATCACCAAACTATTGCTGTATGGCTGATATGCCAAAATTCCCCAACCATTGCCATCTACATTTTTTGCGGTAGCAGCAATTAAGATTTTAAGTTTATCGAAACTCCCAAAATTTTTCTCTATTCGCTTTAGCAACTCGCCTTGTGGTGCTGTTTTTTTATTAGTTAGGTTTGTCCAAAATATGGAATGCAAGATATGTGATGAAAAATGATAGGATAATTTCTTCGTCCAGAAATCTACAGTTTCCAAATTATTATCGTCCAACGCTTTTTTTATCATTTGCAAATCCTTGTTCGCTCCTTTTACTGCTCCACCGTGATGAAAAGTATAATGTAGATGTAAGGTTTCAGCATCCATATAGGGTTCTAAAAAACTTTCGCTATAGGGTAAGGTCTGTTGAATATAATTACCATTGACATCTACTAATTTATCAATTGAATTGTCAGCTAAATTTTTGGAAAACGCATTTGTAGTGGGAAACACTAATGCAGCTGCGCCAAACAATGTACTTGATTTTAAAAACTCTTTTCTGTCCATACTGTAAATTTACGTTTTTATTCTTCTACATTTTTCATTTTCATCAAAAGTGAATAAGCACCTTTAATCACAATAGTCGCCTCATTCAAATCGTCTGAAAGAATTTCTGTAAACCCATTTTCAGCTGTTCCAATTCTAATTTCTTTCATTTCAAATTGTTTGTTTTGTTTGGCAACAAAAATATAATTCTTGTTTTCATAATTCACTATAGCATCAGATGGCAATACATTTGATTGCTGACTTTTTAATTCTATTTCGGCATTCATATACATTCCTGGTAAAAGTGCTTTGTCGTAAGTTGTAAAATGGCAATGCATTTCAGTGCTTCTGTTTTCGGAAAAATCCTTACCGATTAAAATAATTTTGCCAAGATATTTTTTTTCAGGATTGGTATTTGTATAGGATATAACTGATTGGCCAATAGTCAATTTATTGATGTCTTTTTCAAAAACGGTCAATGCCAAATGAATATCCGAAGGATTAACAATCTCGAATAAAATATCGCTTGGGTTTACATACTTGCCAATATTTACATTGACTTTAGAAATATAACCGCTTATTGGCGAATAAATATTGATGCTTTTTGAAATGTTCTTTGTAGAAACATTACTTGGATTTATCCCTGCGAATTTTAATTTCTCGCCATACGATTGTACCATTACCGATAGTGAGTTGTATTCTGATTGTGCTTGTTGATATACTTTATCGCTGCTAGCTTTGCTTCGGTTGAGTTCTTTTTGTCTTTCGAATTCGGCTTTTGCGTACCCTATTTTTGCTTTCGCCAAAAGGTAATCTTCTTGTAGTTGAATGTATTGCTGGTCTTCTACAACGCACAATACTTGTCCTTTGGTTACATACATTCCCTCTAAAAGTTTGGTGTATTTTAAATAACCACCCATCGGCACACTTATGGAAACTAAATTTTGAGGCGGTACATCTATTTTTCCATTTAATTTTAAGGTAGATGAAATTTCTTTTTGCTCTATTTTCCCCGTTTCAATACCTGCATTTTTTATTTGTGCATCGGTAAGTGTTGTCGTGTTTTCGATAGTTGGAGTGGCTTCTGTTTGGCTTTCAGTTTTCTTGTCTCCACATGAAGAAAGGAATACTATTGCCATTATTGTAACTATTGTGTTTTTACTCATGATTGTATTTTTATTTTGGTGTTTGTGAATCTGCGATTTCATTTTATTTTGAATAGTAAGATAGTGTTTGTTATTTAAAATTTCATTGCCCTTGCTAATCGGTTAGGCATCAATCTTAACGCGAAGGAGTTTTACGGAATTAATAAAAACTAAAGTGTCAGGAAGCAAATGAATAGCAGCTGCTTCAATTGGTCCAATTATTTTAAGCAAGACAAGGGTAATTCCAATCACATGAACAACGCCAACTCCCACAAAAATATTTTCACGAATGGTTCGATAGGCTCTTTTACTAATAGCACGAGCCTTTGCGATTTTTTCCAACTTATCCTGCATCAGAACGATGTCGGCTGCTTCCATTGCTGCTTCGGTTCCCATAGCACCCATTGCTATGCCTATATTTGCCTGAACTAAAGCTGGCGCATCATTAATCCCATCACCGACCATTGCTACTTTTGAACCTTCTTTTTGCAATTCTTTTATAATATTGATTTTGTCTTCGGGCAATAAATTTGCTCTGTAATCGCTAATTCCTATCTGATTGGCAACGTGCTTGGCAGTTTCAGGATTATCACCGGTAAGCATAATTATGTTTTCAATTCCACTTTTTCTTAAACCTTCAATCATTTCTTTTGCACCTTCGCGTATCGCATCGGATATATAAAAGATACACGCCAATTTATTGTCAACTGAAAGATAAATAGCAGTATCGGTACTATTTTCTGAGGATTTCGACACCGGTACTTTACTTTCTTCCATAAAGAGCTTGTTCCCTAATAAAACCGATTTGCCATCTATTTTTGTGGAAACACCCCGTCCTTTTACCACCTCGAAATTTTCAGGCTCGCCATAGGTAAGTTTTAATTGATCCGCATAGCTTAAGATTGCTTTTGCTAATGGATGGCTGGAACGACGGTCAACATTAGCAGCAAATTGAACCAATTGGTTTTCATTATAAGCAGGATCTATTATTTCAACGGTATTCACAATAGGACTTCCAACGGTTAATGTCCCTGTTTTATCAAAAACAATGGTAGTTACTTTAGCAAGCTCTTCTAAAAACAAACCTCCTTTTATCAAAATACCTTCTCTCGCTGCACGAGCAATTGCCGCAATGGTCACAAGCGGTGTTGCCAAACCTAATTCGGCAGGGGAAGTAAAAATCAGCAATGCAATCACCAGTTTGACATCACGGGTAAAAAAGTAAACAGTACCAACAAAAATAAATACCACCGGAATAAGCCATGAAGCCACTTTATCTGTGAATTTTTCAATAGGTGCTTGCTGGCTTTCTGCCTCTTCCACCAAGGCTATAATACGCGAAAAAACGGTGTCTAATCCTGCTTTAGTCATTTCTATATCTAGCGCACCTAATTCCAGTATGGTTCCGGCAAATGCTTCACTTCCCGCTGTTTTTTCTTGAGGTACGCTTTCGCCGGTTATTGGTGCCTGATTCACAGAACCTGATCCGCCAATCACTTTGCCATCAACAGGGATTTTTTCTCCAGCTTTTACCAGAACAATATCACCGATTTTTAAACCGGTTATTTGCACTACGGATTCCTGATTGTCTTTTTTTACTATTGCCGTTTTAGGCACGGAACCAATCAACTCTTTTATAGATGCTCTCGCTTTTTCAGTGCTCGCACTTGCAATATATTCTGCAATGAGGATGATCATAAGCACGACAGCACCAGCCAAATATTCTTTGCCAAGAACTGAAATTATGACCGCTATGGTTATAAACAATTCGGTACCTATTTTTCTTTCTTTTATGATATCCAGTACCGCAGTTTTTACTAACGAATAAAGACCGAAAGCCATTGCGGCTATCAAAATGGGTAATAGAATAACATCGAAATAAAATAATAAACAGGCTATTCCCACTGTTATGATCCGTACAATTTCCCAAAGGAACTGTCGCGAAAAAAAGGTTTGTGTATAATTCATATGTTGATATTTATTGTTTTTTATCGGTCATATGTAATTCGCATATCATCATTGGCGCTTGCGACCCCAATTACGGTCATGCTCATTTCATAATTAAACTATTTTAATTAGTTAATGCATTGATTTCTATTATACTTATATTCAATTTTCTAACCGCTTCAATATAATCACTTTGAATTCCTGTGCTTTGATTAATAAGCATTACCCATTCCAGATAATTGATGTCACCATTGATAAATTTATCATTAGCAGCTTTGGTTACCAAATCAACATTTTTCAAGGCTTGACTTTCAAAATAGGCAATAGTTTCTTTGTGTTTTTTATATTCTTGGACTAATTCCTGATTCTTGCTTTCCAGTTTTAGTTTTTCATTATTTAAATTATTTTCGGCAATTTGGGTGTTTATCTCTAATGCTTTTTTCTTATTATTTATTGCCGCATTGAATAACGGAATTGCCACTCCAAATTGTCCGTAAACACCATTATAACTGTTTTGAAACTCCGCATTTGTTTTGAAAGTCTGGTAATAAACACCACCAATTAATTCGGGCAATTTTTTAGATTTTTCAAGTGAAATTTCAGCTTTGCTACTATTTACTTCTTGCTCAAATAATTTTATACTGGGTTGATTGCCAATAGCATTTTTATCTAAATTTTCGGTAAAATCCATTTTGAATTTATCTGAAACTGGGACAAAGTCTTTATCAGTATTAAGTAAATACTTTAATTGCGATTGTATTATTTTATAATCACTTTGTAATTCCAGAAGTTGAATTTTTATTTGTCCAGATTGGTTTTCAGCGGTTGCTTTTTCTAATATATTACTTTCGCCTTTGTCAAAACGAAGCGCTGTTTTCCTTAAAAATTCGGAATAAATACTATCACTTTTTAACAACAACTTTTCCTTTTCTTTTAGATACATCATTTCGTAAAACACGATTGTTACCTGTCTAGTCAATTCCTTTCTTTGCAAAGCTTCGTTCCATTGTCCTTTTTTGGCTTCTTCTATTAAAAGTTGTTTCTGCCTTTTGTAAACGGTTGGGAATTTTATGCTTTGCGAAATACCAATTTTCACATCATTTGCATTGCTGTTAAACTGACCGAATTCCCCAATAATTCCCGTGTTGGAAATATCATAGCCTGTTTTGGTCATTTTTTGCAAGTACTCTGAATTTAGTTTTTCGTTTTTAATTTTTATATTGTTTGAAAGAGCCGTTTCAATCGCTTTATCAATTGAAATTATTTCCTGAGCATCAGTACTTTGAAAAGAAAAAAACAGTCCCAATACCATGATTGTTGTAATTGATTTTATCTTTTTTGGTTTTAAATTAATTCCTTTTTCAAACATGATATATAAAATTGGTAAAACAAATAATGTTAAGAACGTTGCAATCAACAGACCTCCAATTACCACAGTTGCCAAAGGTTTTTGTACTTCTGCACCAGAACCATTGCTTAATGCCATGGGTAAAAAGCCTAATGATGCTACAAATGCAGTCATTAAAACTGGTCGTAAACGTATTTTGGTACCTTGTAAAACAATCGCTTTTAAATTGGTTTCACCCGATTTTCGTATGCTATTGAATTCTGCAATCAATACTAAACCATTCAGAACCGCTACACCAAATAAAGCAATAAAACCAACTCCGGCACTAATGCTAAACGGCATTCCCCGCATCGCTAAAAAGAAAATACCTCCAATTGCAGAAAGCGGGATTGCGGAATAAATCAATAATCCTTGTTTTACGGAATTGAATGCGAAATAGAGCAAAATAAATATTAATAGTAATGAAACTGGAACAGCAATCATCAAACGATTTTTGGCTTCGTTTAAGTTTTCAAAAGCACCGCCATACGTAGGATAGTAGCCCGCAGGAAATTTTATTTGAGCTTCGACTTTACCTTGTAATTCTTTTACGATGCTTTGCACATCACGACCTCGAACATTAAAACCAACTACAATTCTACGTTTGGCATCTTCTCTTTGTATTTGATTCGGGCCTTCAGTAATTTCAACTTTGGCCAATTGAGATAGAGGAATTTGCGAACCAGTGGACGTTGGTATTAGTAAATTTTGAACATCCACCAAATCCTGACGTTTTTCGCCTGTTAAACGAACAACTAAATCAAATCGTTTTTCACCTTCGTAAACAACCCCAGTGCTTTGTCCTGCAAATGCGGTGTTTACAATTCGATTGATATCCTGAATGTTCAAACCGTATTGTGCAATGGAAGCTCTGTTGTAGTCAATTACTACTTGAGGCATTCCAGTAACGGTTTCTACATATAGGTCTGAAGTTCCTTCTACTGTATTTACAATTTTACCTAATTTATTGGCGTACAAAGCCAGTGTGTCTAAATTTTCTCCAAATATTTTACAGACTACATCTTGTCTTGCTCCTGTCATCAATTCATTAAAACGCATTTGTACCGGATATTGAAAACCATAAGAAACACCTGGAACGGCTTCCAATTCCTTTGCCATTTTTTCTGATAATTCATCAAAAGTTTTGGCAGAAGTCCATTCGCTTTTGTCCTTTAAAATAATCATCATATCACTGGCATCAATGGGCATTGGATCAGTTGGCACTTCGCTACTTCCTGTTTTGCCTACTATTTTTTCCACTTCCGGAAATTTTTCTATTAGTATTTTTGCGCCTTGTGAAATTGCAGTCATTGAAGTTTGCAAATTACTTCCCGGCAAAACCCTTGTTTCTACAGCAAAATCTCCTTCTTCTAACGAGGGCATAAATTCGCCACCCATGAACGAAAGTGTAATCAGCGCTAAAACAAATAATCCCAAAGTTGCACCGATAATTGTTCTTGGAATTCCTAATGCTTTGTTCAGAAGAGGTTGGTAGAAATTTTCTAATTTTTCCATCATTCTATCTGAAAAAGTTTTTTTGTGAGATATATTTTTATTCAAAAATAAAGCGGTCATCATCGGAACATAAGTCAGCGACAATATAAAAGCACCAAATAATGCAAATGCAATGGTTTGTGCCATTGGTAAAAACATTTTCCCTTCAATACCCCGCAAAGTAAAAATGGGAATGTACACGATTAATATAATCAACTCTCCAAATACGGAAACATTACGCATTTTTATTGACGTATTTAATACGGTGCTGTCCATTTCTTGCTGTGATATTTTAGACGTTTTCCTGCTGTGTAAACTAAACAAACACGCTTCAACAATAATAACTGCCCCATCCACAATTAATCCAAAATCTAGTGCCCCTAGACTCATTAAATTACCGCTCACCCCAAAAATATTCATCAGTATGACCGCTATCAGCATCGCCAATGGAATAACTGATGCTACGATTAAGCCTGCTCTTATATTTCCTAAAAATAAAATAAGAACAAAAAGTACAATTAATGCTCCTTCCAATAAGTTTTTTTCCACTGTTGAAATGGAATTATTGACCATTTTGGTTCGGTCTAGAAAAGGCTCCAGAATAACGCCTTCGGGTAATGTTTTTTCGATTTGTGCAATACGATCCTTAATGTTTTTAATAACCACATTACTATTGGCTCCTTTTAACATCATTACTACTGCACCCGAAACTTCACCAGATTGAACTCCTTTTTTATTAAAAGTCATTGCTCCGTAACGGATAGCACTTCCAATTCGTACATCAGCTACATCACGAATAAATAAAGGACTTCCGCTACTGGTATTTTTAATAGAAATATCTTTAATATTTTCGATAGTATTAATTAACCCTTCACTTCTGATGTACAAAACTTTAGGTCCTTTTTCGATATAAGCACCACCTGTATTTTGATTGTTTTTTTCTAAAGCAGTAAAAACATCAGTAATAGTAATATTAAAGGATTGCAATTTATTTGGGTCAACGGCAATTTCAAATTGTTTCAATTTTCCACCGAAACTACTTACTTCTGCAACACCTTCAACTCCTAATAATTGACGGCGAACAATCCAATCCTGAATGGTTCTCAACTCGGTTACATCGTATTTTTTTTCGTAACCGGGTTTGGTTCGAACAGCATATTGATAAATTTCGCCTAGTCCTGTTGTTACCGGTGCAAGAACTGGATCTCCAATACCTTTGGGAATTTGGTCTTTAACAGCGCTTAATCGTTCTGTTACTTGTTGTCTTGCCCAGTAAACATCCGTTGCATCTTTAAAAACAATGGTAACCACTGATAAGCCAAAACGAGAGAAACTACGAATTTCTTTCAATCCAGGAATATTACTATTCGCTTGTTCAATTGGAAAAGTAATCAGTCGTTCAATATCGGTTGCACCCAATGATGGTGCTGAAGTGATTACCTGAACTTGATTATCTGTAATATCAGGAACCGCATCGATTGGTAATTTGGTAAATTGATAACTCCCATATCCGATGAGCGCAAAAATAAATAGTCCAATAATGAGTTTGTTTTTGATTGAAAACTCAATAATTTTATTTAGCATAATTAGTAAGATTAATGGTTAGTCAATAGTTACATTGAATATTGACCTTTTAATTTTAGAGTAACTGTAATATCTTTATTTTCATTATTCCTAAAAAACCATCCATGCTTTCCTTCAAAAGGAGCATAAAAAGTTCCTACCATATTATTGGAATAAGCAAGTGTGTAACTTTCAAAATAGACATCATTAACTGCCTTTGCCTGTTTTACTTCACCGTGAAAATCTAAATAAACGGTTCCATCATTAGTTTTCCATTCGTATTTCATTTTCCCGCCTTTTAGCATATAGGTTTTATATTCAATCCCTTTTCCTGCAGGAACAATTACTTCAACCGTATCTTCTCTTTCTGCGTATTGCTTTTCTGGAATAGGATTATCCGCCTCGACTGGTCTTTTTACTTCTGGTCCAGAACCTGCTTTTTCCATTTTTATTAGAGGAAATGTTTTCCCGGTTGTTGTTGCTAAGCCATCAGGAGCATCCTCTGGCACATAAAGCTTACTGAAACCGAACAATTTCCCTGTTCCTATTGGGTCGATTCCATATTCAGCGGGTAAAACGGCACTAACTAAAATGACTATCCCTAATACCAATGCAAATAAGACTGCTTTGATAATTTCTTTTTTTTCTACTATTTGATGATTTATTTCTGACATTGTTTAATTTTTTTAAGATGTAAAATAACCTGTTAATTGATACCCTAATAAGACAAATCCAGCAGCAATAAGCATGGTATTTGTGAATGTTGAAAATTTAATGAAACTCGGGTATCTGCGCCATATTGTAATAAGGATTAACACAAAAGTTAATGCTATAAACTGACCAATTTCGACCCCAATGTTGAATCCAAGCAGATTGGTAAACAATCCTTCTTTTTCAAATTTGAAATCTTGTAATTTGCTGGCTAACCCAAACCCGTGAAACAATCCGAAAATTAAAACGGCTGCTTTTGTATTGGGCTGTTTCCCGAAAAATCTTTTGAAACCACCTAAATTATCAAAACCTTTATACACTATTGATAGTGCAATGATGGCATCAATTAAATACGAATTAATTGATATATTACTCATAACGCCAAACAACAATGTTGCACTATGACCAATTGTAAAGAAACTTACATAAAGTAGCACTTCTTTTGGGCGATAAAGGAAAAAGATAACGCCAACTAAAAAAAGCAAATGATCGTAACCCGTAAGCATATGTTTTGCACCAATATAAAGAAATGGGCCAAAAGCAACGCCATCATTTCCTGACAAAAAAGTTTGTGTATTTTCATCGACACCATGAGCAAAAACACCTGTGATGCTTACAAAAAAAAGTAAAACAAGAAATATTATTTTTTTTGAATTCATAATTTTATTTTTCTTTTAAAACTACTTCTCTCCTGCAATTTTTTGAAGAGAAGCAGCCTGTTAAATTATATTAATGCGTGTGTCCATGAGCCGTATCAACTTTGTCTTGCTCCACTTTATTAATACTATCCGTACTTAATTGACCAGTAGTATCTGTGATAACTTGAACTTGCTCTGTTGTTTCAATAGTTTGAACTTCAGTGTTTTCAGTTTCGTTGTTTGCTTTTTTGTTACAAGAAACTAACATTCCGATTGCGATAGTAGCTACGATTAAAATTTTTTTCATAATTGTAATTTAAATTGGGTTTATAAAGAATAATAAAATTGAATTAATGTTGGTGTCCATGATTAATATCTTGTTCAGAAACTTGGCTATTTCTAAATTTAGAAGAGATTGTTTTTCCATTGACAAGTAATGTGATGGTACAATAAGCATATATGCTTGCTTTAGGAACTTGTACTAATAAAGAATTGTTGGTATCCAAAGAAACTGGATTCGTTGCTTTTGTTTTATTGAAAAATTCAAAAACAGCCGATCCAGTAATTTTTTTATTTGAAACCGTTTTTCCTTTTGCATCCAGCACGTAAAAACTAATATTGTTTTCTCTTTCGACCATTTCTATTTTGTAATCACCTGAATTTTGTATTATTCCACCGTGTGGTGTTTTGCCAGTATTAGTACTTACTTGTGCATTTGAAATTGTTGTGCCTGCAATGGTTAGCAGTATCGCAACTGCAATGGATTTAATTGTTTTCATTTTTGATGTTGTAGTGTTAAAAGTAATTGAGTATGTCTTCGACATTACTAAAAAGTCAATTTATAGCGTATGCGGCTAAAAAATGATTCTAGTTATTTAGCTACATTAACTCACTAAAAAACTTGTTTTTTAATACTGAATATTAGTGAAATTGATGCAAAGAAACATTCGCTATAAGTATATAGCAAAGTACTTTTTAATACTTAATTAGAAATATTCAGAATATCATTAATTAAGCATTGAAAAATTAATTTAACTCAATTTGGGTGGAAGCCAGATGCATGCAAAAACATCGGAAGTGTAAAATTCTGGAGAAAACGGAACATTACTATTTACGGAAATAGTATTTGGTTTGCGAAATGAAAACTCGGTTATGTTTTCAAAAGCAAGTACAGTATTAACAGATTGGTTAATAGTCTTAAAAGGTAAACTTTGATGATTGTCTTTTTCTTGATTAGAATGATGTTGACTATCATTGTAATGAATCGCTATAAAATCTAAAAAAGAAATCCCGTGCTTATCCTCATCTTGATCGTGATGTTCTGTAAAGTGCTCTACTAAGTTGGGTAGTTTCAATAATTGCCCTATTTCTGTGTTGGCACACAAAAAGATGAAAAGGAATAATATGGCAATTGTTTTTTTCAAGATTGTAAAAGTACGGTATTTATTTAATAAAAATTAGTATGTGGTTTTATTCACATACTATTTTCTGTAATGTCTTTTTACTTTTATAAACATAGATAAAATATTAGGTAAGCAAGACGATATGCACGGAATGAAAAGATGATAAAACTCGTAATGGTTTTATGAAATGAATCATTCCTTCGGCATGATATATATTATTTATTTGTGCAAATAAAAATTTAAAAAATTCCAAGTTACATGCTTAAATAAACCGTAAATTTATATTAAATTACTGAATAATAGTGATTTATAATCAATTTAAACATTTTTTAGTGATCGAAATTATTGAGTATTTGTATTTGGTTTAACTTAAAAACTAAAACAACAACTATGAAAAAACCAAAACAATATGGTGTGTTTTTCAGTCAAACTCTGCGTAAACTCTTCCGAACTATCAAAATCGAATTAGTAATCATTACCGCATTAATGTATACACAGTTGATACTTACTTCTTGCAGGAATTCTGAAAAAAAACAGAAACAAGTTAAACAGAACCACCCTCAACAAAAAGAAGAAGAAAATCACAACCATGAACATAGCGAACATTCACAATTAATGAATGAAACTCGCGAATGGTTAAAACAGGAATTGGGCGAAAAATATAATCAGCCCGTATCTCTCGGTACAGAGGAACAACTTGCACAAGGCAAAGATATATTCACAAAATATTGTGCTACTTGTCACGGTAGTAGCGGTAAAGGCGATGGTCCAGGAGCAACGACATTACAACCAAAACCAGCCGATTTTACTGATCCTGAACATTCGTCATTTTATTCAAATCAAGGACGAATATACCTCATAAAAAAAGGAATGAAGGGAACTGCAATGGCAGCATGGGAAAACGTTTTGAGCGAAGAAGAAATCCTTTCGGTCTATGCATATGTAAATTCTCTGAAAAATTCAGGCGAAATGATGGAACACCAGGGGCAAAATCATTAGGAAAATGAATGAAAAAAAACATAAATAATTCAAATGATAATAACCGAAGTACTTTTAAAAGAAATGGAGAATATTTCAAATTCAGAAAAGTAATTGCAAACATATATTTATATCGTCATTATGTATAAAGCAATGGTAAAAATTCTTAAAACAGTATGGATATACACTATGGCATTATTACTATGGAGCTTTTCAGCTAAGAGTCAACAAAGATACCAAACAAGGAACGGAAGTATTGTTAAGTTTTTTATTTACGTACAATCTCCACAGAACATTTTGCATGTAATGCCACCGCTTGCGAAACCGAGCCAAGCAGAAAGCCTTCTATAACCCCATGACCATGAGAACCAACGATAATCAAATCAGCACCAAATGTTTCAGCTTCTTTGAGTATTGCACTTTTTGGAGAACCTTCAATAACCACTGTAGTTACAATTAAAGCCGGATTTTTATCACGCAAAATTTTCGCTGCATTTTCCGTAATTTTCTTTGCAGATTTAAAGGCGTTTTGGTCAACTTCAGCATAATACTCATGTGAAACTCCCATTGGTTCAAGAGTATTTATTAGCGACATTCTTTCATAAACAGAAACAATACATACTTTAGTGTTTACTGGAAATAGTCTGTTTGCAACTTCGTCTACAGCTGCTTTACTATAACTTGAACCATCGGTTGCTAGTAGAATTTTCATTCTTTTTTCTCCACTAAATTCATTCCACATTTGGGACATTTTCCGGGTTTATCCGAAGTAACTTCTGGGTGCATTGGGCAGGTGTACGTTTTTTGAGTTTCCATTTTTTTATATTTTAATGTTGTTTGTATTTGTATTATTTGGACATATCCATATTTTTATCCATTCCAGTCATTTTGTGTGATTGCATTTTTTTATCTTTCATCATATCCATCATTTTAGGATTATCCATCATCGATTTACACATTTCAGACATCATCGTAGTATCTGTTTTAGATGCTTCCATCATTTCGGTCATCATTCCTTTCCTCATATCTGGATTATCCTTAATCATTTTCATCATGTTTTCGTGATTTGTCATCATCATTTTTCCTTTACTACTGTTCATCATCGCTTGCATCATATCTTTAGACATATCGCTATTGTTTGCAATAGTATCCATAATTGCCTTTTTTGTATCTGAATTTGAAAGAATTTGATTCACATCAGTTTTGGATTGACACGATGTAAACAAACCAATCGATACAATAATTAATGTGATTTTTTGTAATGTTTTCATAGTTTATAATTTTGATGGTTTAAAATCTCTTAAATAATTCCTCTAAACGAAACTTTATTTAAGAGATTTAAATACTCCCATTTTACTCATGATACTGCACTTAACTTACTCATATTACTGCACTCAACAGCACATTTGCGACAGGCTTCCGCACAATTTTTGCAATGCTCCATGTGTGCATGTTTTTCACATTCTTCGGCGCAAGCTGTACAAATTTCGGCGCATAATTTGCATATTTTTTCCGTAAATTCACTCCCGCTTGCCATAGCCTGCATTGCGAATAAACAAATAGCTGCACAATCATGATCTAGTTTTATGCAACGCGCTAACATTTTTACGTCTTGCTCATTCAAGCATTCACTTTCGCAATGTGAACATTCTACTGCACATTCTGAACACGCATCGATACAATCTTTAAATTTTTGATGACTCATCTTTTTTAAATTTAAATTGCGAATTAATTTTCGCAGTTTAAAGGTAGCTTTTTAACTTGAAAAAGTATTGTGAAATTCTAATAAAAATTATATAATTCACACATTATCAGGAATGTATTTTGATTTTATAAAAAATGTAATTGCAAAAAAAGGACACTTGTCTTTTAGAACAAGCATCCTTTATACAAATTTAAAATTTGAGTTTTTTAATAATTCAAAGTAGCGCCAAAACCAATTCCCATATCACTATCATAGTGGGTTGTAAATCCAAAGTTTCTTTTGACAATGTATTTTAAACCTGCCATATATTCTTTGTCAGTATTCCACATTAAACTCATTCGTAGTCTTTTAGAAACTGGGATATCTTTTCGTTCAAACTGTAAACGTACATTTCCATCGGTGAATACTTCGGCTTGTGCCACTATAAGCATTGGTAAAGTATAATTAACCCCTGCACTAAAAACAGCTCTTTTGTCTTTGGAATTGGATTGCCCAAATAGATTTCTTTCTTGCACGTCTATTCCCCCTTTTCTAGATCTCCAATCAAAACCTATAAAAGGCATCATCCATTGCATTTTGTCGATGTATCGCCCTATATGGGTTTCTGTTTCATAACCGTGGTGTTCTTTGTAACCTAAACGCCATTCTGTTCCTATGCTCCAACGTGTACTTTGATACATTGCTTCTCCATCGTTTCCGTTTGTGGCAAAATCATTTTCTACCATAAAGTGAAATGCTCTATCGTCAGCGAACAATTTGCGTTGCGCCAATTTAGGGTTTGGGATTAATGGATTTGTAGGGGAGTTTTCATAACTAAAAATCCTGCCCATTCCGCTCATCATGTGATATAAAATATGACAATGAAAAAACCAATCGCCGCTTTCGGTGGCTGCAAATTCGAGCGTATCGGTTTCCATTGGCATGATGTCAATGATGTTTTTCATTGGAGCGTAATCTTCTTGTCCGTTGATTACCCTAAAATCATGTCCGTGCAAGTGCATTGGATGGCGCATCATTGAATTGTTGTGAAGTATCATGCGTACGATTTCTCCTTTTTTAATTAAGATTTTATCACTTTCTGAAACTACTTTGTTATCCAGACTCCATACATAACGATTCATATTTCCGGTAAGTTCAAACTTTAATTCTTTTACTGGTGCATCTTTAGGAAGGGTTGTCTTGATTGGAGATTTCAACATAGCATAGTTCAAGGTCACGATATCAGATAGTGCATTGGAATCATATTGATCCATGCCTTGCATTTTATGGTCTCCCATATTCATACCCTCTTTTTTCTCATTGCCCATATCCTTATCTTTCATTTCCTCTTTATTCATATCCATTTTACCTCCCTCCATATTCATACCCGGCATTTTATCATCGCCTTTTTTCTTTAGCTCGCCAGTTATTTCCGGATACATGACTACGTTCATGTCCATTTGGTTAAGCGACATTTGCATTCCCATATCGTCTAGATCTCCGTTCATTTTCATCATGCCGTTCATCATCTTCATTCCTTCAAAATATTTTAACTTGGGTAGAGGAGAGGCTAATTGTTTGATACCGTCGCCTAAATATAATGAAGCGGATTTTGTGCGATCTTCGGATGTAACTAAAAATTCATACGCCGTCTTATCGGCAGGAATAGTAACGATAACATCGTAGGTCTCGGAAACGGCGATAATTAACCGATCTACTTCAACGGGTTCTACATCGTTACCATCGCTTGCTACAACTGTTATTTTACCGCCCGCATACGTTAGCCAAAAATAAGTGGAGGCACCGCCGTTTGCAATTCGTAATCGGACTTTATCGCCTGCTTTAAATTGTGAAAGTTGGCTTTCACTTTTTCCGTTTATTAAGAATTTATCGTAGTACACATCGCTCACATCCATAGCGTTCATTCGCTTCCATTCGTTACTAAGTTTGGTTTTAAAATATCCGCTTCTTATCGCTTCTGCATAACTTTGGGTTGTTCCTTTTTTAATAGCAAACCAATCCGAAGCATTATGCAACATTCGATGTACATTATTGGGATTCAGATCAGTCCACTCACTCAAAACTATAGGCACGGTGGGAATATCAAGCTCTTCTCTTTTATTCATAGTAAAAGAACCGTACATTCCTATTTGTTCCTGCAAGCCTGTATGGCTATGATACCAATGCGTACCGTGTTGAATAATTGGAAATTTATACAAATGTGTAGTATGCGGTTTGATTGGCATTTGTGTAAGGTTTGGCACACCATCTTCTTTGTTTGGTAAAAACAAGCCGTGCCAATGGAGAGAAGTTTCTTCGTTTAGTTCATTATGAACATAAATTTCAGCGGTATCGCCTTCTGTAAATGTGAGTGTCGGCATTGGTATTTGCCCATTTACTGCAATGGCTCTTTTAGGTTTACCCGTGAAATTTACGATGGTGTCTCGCACATATAAATCGTATCGAACTGTTCTTGGCGGTGTGTTGTTTATAATTGTCTTTATGGGCTCTAGGTTTGCTTTTGGCATATCCATATTACCCATATTATGATTTTGATGTGCATCAGTAGTCTCGGTTTTCATATTATCCATGTTGTCCTTCTTTTTAGAAGTCTTTTCCATGGGCATTTGTATTTCATCCTGCTTTTTTACTACCGATTTCTTAACTGTTTTCGGTTTTTCCTTTACCAAAGTCATCCCGCATTTAGGGCATTTCCCTGGCTTGTCAGCGTGAATTTCGGGATGCATTGGGCAGGTGTATGTTACGGATGCCACCGTATTATTATCCGTTTTCATACTGTCCATGTCGTCCTTCTTTTTAGAAGTCTTTTTCATGGGCATTTGCATTTCATCATGCTTCTTCACCACCGTTTTTTTAACCGTTTTCGCTTTTTCCTTTATTAACGTCATTCCGCATTTAGGGCATTTTCCCGGTTTGTCAGCGTGAATTTCGGGGTGCATTGGGCAGGTGTACGTTGTGTGCTGCACTTTTTGCGCCTTTTCTTTTTTTGACATATCCATACCTTTTATATCCTGTGCCAGGGCAAAGGAACAAATAGACATAATGAATATTAATACTATAATTTTTTTCATTTTTTTTAGTTTAAAATTGATTTACTAATTCACATGGAGTTATTTGTCTAATTCTTTGAGCTTTGCTTTCATCTGGTCAATCTCCGCTTGCTGGCTGGTAATAATATTTTTAATTAATTCCTTTATTTCAGGGTCGGTTACCGATGTTTCTTTTCCCATTAATATTGCTGCCGCATGGTGTGGTATCATTGATTTTAAAAATTCTTTATCTCCAACTGCCGTCTGTTGCCTAATGCCTGTAAAAAATAGAATCAAACCAATAAAACCAATAACAACCAGTGAAATATTTAATTTCTTATTTCCGTACATGCTACCCATTACTAGAAGTTCAATTATGAGCATCGGCATGGTCATCAGTCCAGCCATGTAAAATTGGTTTATATTGGGTATTACATTGGCAAAAACATCTACCATTGAATACATTAGTATGTACATAGCTATAAATGATACCACTATCATAATCGCTAATTTCTTGTACATAGTCAAACTTAATTCTTTTGAATGTTCTTCTGTTGTGTGTTTCATTTCCATAATTTTTTGATTTAAAATTAATTTATTTTTTCAATAGTAACTCCAACTCTAAAATTTGTTTTTTGAGTGATTCTACACTTTTCATTTTTTTTAATTCTGCTACTGATAAAGCTTTTTTGCCTGCTTCAATTGCACTTGGATAGTCTTTTAGTTCCGTTGCAATTTTTTGTCTCAAATTAGGATAGTAAAAATTTTGCGGATCTAATTTCTCGGCTTCAATTAGCCAAGCTATTGCTTGTTTGGAATCTCTGTTTGTACTGTAATAATAGTTTGCCGCTTGAAATAATAAATTAGCATCAAGGGCTTTTTCTTTAATGATATTTTTATCTATTACTGCTAAAATATTTTCATCTGCTTTACTTTTTAATGGAATTTTCACCATCGAATTTCCCCATATTATTTTTAGGAATCCCTCTCCTTTGCTGTTAATATCATTTATTTCGATTGTAAATGTTTCATAAAAACTGGGTATGCTTTCCACTGGAACTGTAAAACGAAAAACATCTTTTTTGGCATCATACCCAGTTTCACCGTGTAATGTAGTATCTGTATTTACAATTATTGTCCACTCCTTTTTAGAAGGTATTGTGAATATTGAGTAACTACCCATTTTTAAAGTAGTATTTCCAAATACAATATCTTCGTTGGTGGTTATTGAAGTACAATCACTAGCGCCAGTGCGCCAGAGTTTTTCAAAAGGCACTAATTCACCAAATATTTTTCTGCCTCTCGCTAGTGGTCTGCTGTAAGAAACTTTGATTATTGTACTACCCAATTCTTGTTCAAATGATGCGGATGGACTAGCAGAAGTTAGTTTTATTTGAGCTTTTTCTTGTGCCGAAATTACTATGGCTTGTAAAATAAAGAAGTGTATTAGAATTATTTTTTTCATGTTTTTTAATTTTAAATTGTTTTTTTTATTATCTTAATTTTCTATTCCATTCCGCCAGTTTCGAACCAATAACTTATTCCGTTCGGTTTTTTGCCTACTGCAATTGTATTAATTACTTTTTGAGTTGCCACCTCTATTACTGAAACAGTATTGTCACCACTATTGGTTACATAAACTGTTTTTCCGTCTTTGCTAATCACTACACCATGCGCTTTATTACCTACGGTTATAGTTTTAATAACTTTGTTACTGGTTATGTCAATTACAAAAACTTTATTTGAAACAGGTCTACCCATTGTTTCCCCTTGATCGGCTACATATAACAATTTGCTGTCTGGCGTGGCATATAATTGAATTGGACCTTGCGCATCATTTGGCAATTTTATTCTTGTTATTTGAGCATTTTTAATATCATATTTTATTACTTCTTTAGTATCATACAAACTCGCAAAAATAAATTTTTCATCTTGTGTAGTTGCAACTTGCACAGCCACTCCTCCCAGTGGAATGTCTGTTATTTTGCCATCTGCAATAGTAACGATCGTCAAACTTTTTGCATCCATATTTGCAACATAAAGTTTTCCGTTTTGATGTCTAAAACCGTGTGGTAAATAACCTTTTCCTAATTCAAATTTTTCAGTTATTTTATATGTTTTGACATCAACCTGAAATATCTGATTTGTTTCATTTGCAGTTGCATAAGCATATTCGGATTTATTATCTAAAACTACATGAGCCAGATGTAAATCCTTACCAAGTTCAATACGCTTTTTTATTGAATTAGTGTTTGGATCGATTACTATCAATTGGTTTGTTGCTGTACTATCCATAGGTATTGCCGTCACCCAAACGGATTTCCCATCAGGTGCAACTTGTACGTTATGTGCCATAAACATCATTCCTGAAGAGTCACTAATTGATATTTCTGTGTTTTTTGTACTGTCCTGAAGGTTTATAACAGAAATGCTACCTCCATCTTCATTGGCTACGTATACTTTTGCTAATTGCATTAGTTTTTTAGGATTATTGCAGCTGCCTATTATTAAGCCAGTCACTACTAATACTACGATAATCTGAAATTTTTTGAGTACTACAAGATTTTTCATTTTTTTATTATTTAAGTTGATTTAGCAATTTTTTCCATTATTGAATAGTCTGAGCCAAATTTGCAAATCGCGTCACATTGACTTCGCAATTCTGAAAACAGAATGTATTTGATATTCATTTTTGAATTTTTTATGACTGGTCTATTTAGCTGAAGAATCACATCTTTTTCGCGACTGTCCGGAATGATGATATAGAATACCTCTTCGCCATTGGAAATACTAAAATACAAGTCGGAAAGTCTTAAAATTCCAGAATAAATACTGGTGCTTTTTTCTACTTCAAATGCTCCAATGATATTGTTTGTTCCTTTTTGAAACCAAAGCACATCAATGAGTTTAATCGTGTTTTGGGTATCTTTATCTGTTGGCAATTCAGGAAATTTACTAATTGATATAAACGAAAAAATTTGACCATTGAAAGATTTACTCTTATCATTACTGGCTGGCATAACATCATAACCTAATGAAACTCCAATTTTAAGCAAATGGTACTGCATTTCGTTATGAAGATTTTCTGCCAATTTTTCTTCCTGAATTTCTTTTTGTCGTTTTAAAATATTCTTTTCAAACCGAGTACGTTCGTCTTCGCTTAAATATTCATCATTACCAATTAGCATTTTTTGGGTTCCAATTTCAAAACACAATCCCGCAATCGCTCCTAAATCATTTGATAATTCAGATTTATGTTTGCTGTTGGTTTCTATTAATGTCTCTCTGATTTTTAAATATTCTGTCCAACTTCCTAACTTCTTTTTGTCTTTGAATAAAAAATTAAATCCGTTAAGAATTGCCGTATTGAACGGTGGAAACCAAGTAGGATGTAAAAAATATAAAATACTGGCCACTGCTGGACCTAAACCTTTTATTTTTAATTCATCTAATTTTACAATCTCTTTTACAACTTGTTCCTCGGTTTTTGCGTTTATACAGTTTTCGAGAAATTGCCCAAAAGCGATTTTATTATTTTGATTTTCGTAAATATCTGGAATTCTTAATTTTGGTTTCCAATAAAAAGGATGTGCAACTCCAACAAATATTTGTTTTTGTTCTGCAATACAACTCAACACAAATTCTAAACTACTCCCTTTAAAATCATTTGGAAAAGCCTTGTTTTTGATATCGTCAATGACTTGTAAAATTCCTCTACGAATGGTTCGAAACGCTTTTAGCCTTTGGTCGTTATCGACAAACCAAGTATTGAAAACACTTTCGGTATCGGTTTTGTATTGTTGAATGATTTGAATAAGGTTATTCATTTTAATTCATTATATAAATTTCTATTCTTATTTTCTAAAGTTTCAAACTTCTTAATCTTAACGCATTTACAATTACCGATACTGAACTAAAACTCATTGCCAAAGCTGCTATCATGGGAGAAAGTAAAATCCCGAAAAATGGATATAAAACTCCGGCTGCAATTGGCACACCTAAAACATTGTAGAAAAAGGCAAAAAACAAATTTTGTTTAATGTTACTCATTACTGCGTGGCTCAATTTTTTGGCTTTCACAATACCTTGTAAATCGCCTTTTACTAAAGTTATTTTAGCACTTTCTATCGCCACGTCAGTTCCGGTTCCCATGGCAATTCCGATATCTGACTGCGCTAATGCAGGGGCATCGTTGATGCCGTCTCCTGCCATCGCGACAATTTTTCCGAGGGATTGGAGGCGTTTTATTTCATTTAGTTTGTCTTCGGGGAGGGCTCCTGCGATGAATGAACTAAGGCCGAGTTCGGCGGCAACGGCTTTTGCGGTGTTTTCATTGTCGCCCGTTATCATTATTACTTCAACACCCTGACGCATCAGTTCTTTTATTGCTTCTTTGCTTGTTTCTTTTATCTTGTCTGCAATGGCAACAAAACCAATTACAATTCTATCTACAGCAATATAGGAGACGGTTTTTCCTAGTTTTTGTTCGGCTACAATTTTATTTTCCAATTCATCAGAAACTTTGGCGTTTACTTGCTCCATTAGTTTTTTATTCCCCAGAGCCACTTTCTTAGTGGTTACCGTACCAATAACCCCTTTACCAGCAATAGCTTCAAAATCGTTGACTTCGATTAATGAAATGTTTTTAGCTTTCGCAAAATTGACTACGGCTTGCGCCAATGGGTGTTCGCTATACTGATTTAAGGAAGCGATGTTTTGTAATAGCCCATTTTCGTCATTTTGTAAGGAGAACACTTTTTCGACAGAAGGTTTCCCCTCTGTAATGGTACCCGTCTTATCGGTTATCAAAACATTTACCTTGTTCATATTCTCTAATGCTTCTGCGTTTTTTATCAAAACACCTGATAGTGCTCCTTTACCTACGCCGACCATTACCGACATTGGCGTAGCTAATCCTAATGCACAAGGACAGGCAATAATCAATACTGCAATGGCATTGATAAAACCATAGACCAGGGCAGGTTCTGGTCCAAATTTTGCCCAAACAAAAAAGGTTATGGCAGAAATAACGACTACAATTGGGACAAAATATTTAGCAATGCTATCCGCGAGTTTTTGGATTGGCGCTTTTGAACGACTGGCATCATTTACCATCTTCACAATTTGCGAAAGCAAGGTTTCCGAACCTACTTTCTCGGCAATCATAACGAATGATTTGTTTCCGTTGATAGTTCCCGCTATAACTGAATCATCTCTCTTTTTATCAACAGGAATAGGCTCTCCTGAAATCATAGATTCATCAATAGTACTTTCTCCATCAGTAATTTTTCCATCAACAGGAATTTTGTCTCCTGGTTTTACACGTAATAAATCTCCTTTTTTGATGTCGTGAATCGAGATTACTTTGTCACCTCCTTCGATAACCAAAGTCGCTTCGGTGGGTGCTAATTTCAATAATTCTTTTATGGCACCGCTAGTTTGACTATGTGCTCTTGCTTCTAATAGTTGTCCTAACAAAACCAAGGTTAATATTACGGTTGTAGCTTCAAAATAAAGTAAAACTGTACCGCTTTCGGTTTTAAATTCATTTGGAAAAATATCAGGAAAAAACATGCCAACCAAACTAAACAAGAAAGCTACTCCAGTACCAATTCCTATCAGCGTAAACATGTTGAGATTCCAGGTAACAATTGACTTCCAGGCGCGAACAAAGAACATCCAACACGCATAAAAAACCACGTGAAGCGTCAAAATCAATTGTACCCAATTCCAGTATGAAATGCCCATTATCTTTTCTAACGGATTATTTGACATCATTTCTATAGTAGCTATTGCGAAAACAGGAATTGTAAAGGCTGTTGCTACTTTCATTTTCTTAAGCAAATCATTGTAAACCTTTTTGTCTTCACTATCTGTAGGTTCCATTGGTACTAAATCCATTCCGCAAATAGGGCAGGAGCCAGGTTCTTCTTTGATTACCTCCGGGTGCATCGGACAGGTGTATAATTTTTTGACCGCACTTAATTCATGAACTTTTTCTAAATTCATTCCGCATACTGGACAACTCCCGGGCTTATCGTAAACCTTGTCTCCTTCACAATGCATCGGACAATAGTATTTGCCTTGATCATTACTTAGTGAAGGTATTGTATCCATGTTATCACTAGTTTTAGTACTGCAACACGATTTTGTTATTGGCTCATTGACAGTTTTGTGAGTTGTATCGTTAGCGCTACTCATTTCTATAGTGTACTTTCCAACGGTTGTTAATGCCTCTTGAAATTGATTCAGTGGAATGTGTTTTTCCATTGTTATTGTTGCAATTGGAGGATCCAAAGTAACCGTTGCTTGAATTCCATCGATGGCATTCAATGTTTTTTCCACTTTAGAACGACAGCTATCGCAAGTCATTCCGGTAATTTTATAGGTATGTATCATATGTTTTTTAAAATAAAATTTACTCTTTCATTTGGTGTTAATAATGGAACAAAAATGACTGGAAAACTTAATGTATTGTAAACCTCAATAATTAATCTATGAATGGTTTTTTGTGCTTCTTCGTCTTCTGTTCTTGCATAGTCTTTTGTAAATGGTAATCGGTCTAAAATAAAAATCTTTTTATAAGATACCTTCTTAATGGCACTAAGTAATTTTTCGTCAAAATCAAGATTTAAAAATTGATAGTAAGCCATTGCATCAGGAATAGCCCTGTCAAGAAAAACAGTTTCAATCGGTGATAATTCTGCTTCTTGTTCAATTTGCATATCTAACACCGCTAATTGAAATTTTCTTTTGTTTTCTCTTATTTCTTCTAGACTTTTACCTTCTTTCCTCATACTATCAATATAATGCCTAGCGTGCCCAATACTTGTTTTATAGCCCCTTTTAGATAATATATCAATTACTGTTGTTTTACCTGTACTGGGTCCACCTGTAATAACATACCAATTGGTATCTACTTTTTGATTATCCATTTTCATAACTTTTAAAATTGAAAGTAGAATATGCTTTATTCGTACTCGTTTCAATTCGCTATTTATTTGTTATCGTTCCAAGTTTTGTCAATGATTTTTGCAAAGCACGCAGATAACATTTTTTTATTATAGAACACCTGCCGTCCCAGTAATAGTATGAGTGTGTGTCATAATTTTTTATTTTTACATTTTCATTCCTTCCATCGGGTCACTTCCTTTTCTGAATTTATATTCACTATTTATGGCATATGCTCCGGTAATAACCACTTTTTTAGAGCTATCTATTTCAGATTTGATTTCAATCATCCCATTTATTTCTATTCCAGTTTCTACCATAAGATTTTCGAATACTCCTGTTCTTTTTTCAATCCATATATAAGAAGCATTTTCTTCCCTGATAACAGCATCAGTAGGTATGAATACTCCTTTTATATTGGATTGTGTCAATCTTGCAATTGCCTGCATTCCGGGTTTCAACAGCAAGTTTTGATTGGGCACCTCCATTCGAATTAAAAGCAGTCTGGTATCTGGATTTATTTCAGGATTGATAAATGAAATTTTTGCAATTATAGTTTTATCAGGATAATCAGTAAATGAAACTTTGGCGTTTTGTCCAAGGTGCATGCTTTTTGCATAATTTATATTCACCTGTGTTTCGAGCCAAAGACTTTTTAAATCTGCCAATTTAATTATACCAGCACCCTCCATTGCATAACTGCCTTCTGTTGCTATTATCTCCGAGATAGTTCCACTGCTATTACTATAGAAAATAGTGTACGGAGAAATTTCTTTACTCGATTTTATAGTTTCAATTTGGGCATTGGATAAACCAAAGAATAATAGTTTTTGTTTGGCAGCAATGAGCATCGTACGTGCATTTTTTCCAAAATCACCTGGCATGGTAAGTTGTTTGTATGCTGTGAAGTAATCTTGTTTGGCTATGGCAATATCTTCACTATACAATTGATATACTGGTTCGTTTTTAGCAACATAATCACCAACCGTTTTGAAGTATAACTTTTCAATTCGCCCCATTGCTCTAGCAGAAATGGTGTTAATTTTTTCTTGATTAATTGTTAAAACCCCTGTATAATTTTGCTCTAAACTGCTTTGAGTTGTTGCAACAGTTTGCGTGGTGATGTTCCCCAATTGTAGCTGTTGTTTACTCAAGCTTATCTCATTTGCAGCTGTGTCATCACTTTTTATTGGAGTTAACTCCATATGACAAATGGGACATTTTCCGGGCTTATCTTCCTTTACTTGAGGATCCATAGAACAAGTGTAAAAAATAGTTTCTTTGTTTTTATGTTTGCTATGGTCTTCTTTGTTTTTAGTATTGCAAGCTATAAATACTGCAAATAGTATTGATAGAATGCCTATTATTTTTATCGTTTTCATAATTACTCGGTTTTAATAAAGCTTTCGCTATCAATTAAATATTGTGCATTTTTAGCAAGGGTATCTTCAACGGAAATTCCACTGATAATTTGAATAAAATCATCTATTTCAATTCCTGCTTTTATTGCAGTTGCTTTAAAGCCATTATTCTTTTTTATAAAAACTATTTTCTTGTTGCCAATACTCACTAATGCTTGTTTTTGCAACCAAACCCCTTGTATTGAATTTGTTTTCACAATTCCTTGTAATCGCAGACCTATGGAGAATTTTAGTTTATTGTTGTTTAGGTATACCCTAATTCTATTGGATTTATCTGCTGGATTAAATTGAGTTTCAATAAAATTTATTTGTGCATCAATGAATTCATTTTTGTCTAATTCTGTAGCAATTTTGATAGTTTGATTGGTTTTGATTAGACTATTGTACCCTTGACTAACATTAAAGATACCCCATACTTTATCTGTATTTACTAATTTAAAAACTACTTCTCCCTTTTTTATATAGTTACCTTCTTTTATATTTAATATTTCGGTATTGTTACTTGCACTTTGCATCGTCGAATTGCTTGTATTATCCATTTTTTCTGTTCCTTGAATAATTCCAGAAGCTGGACTGTAAATTGAAACTTGAGGATTTACTTTTTTGGAAGAAGACAATGAATTTATCTGATTTTTAGTCATTCCATAAAGCAATAATTTTTGCTTTGAGGCTTTAATAATTGATGTATTATCGGAATCATTGGAAACTAAATAAATAAAATTTTGCTGTTCTGTCAATAACTCAGGGCTGTATAAATCAAATAATTTCTGTCCTTTAGCTACTTTTTGGTACTTATAATTTACATACATTTTTTCTATTCTTCCACTTATTCGAGCAGCAATATTTACTGATGAATTTGGATCGTAAGCCACGATACCGGGCAAATTTATCTCACTGCTTAATGTAGTGTCTTTGGCTGTTGTAGTTTGATAATTCCCGACGATAAAATTATCAGTAGGTTTCAAAAGATTGTCAATAGAATTATCTTCCTCAGCTTGGCTTTCTGTTATTTTTTTTACTAAAGTCATTCCGCAAATAGGACAATTGCCAGGTTTGTCGCTAATAATTTGGGGATGCATAGAACAGGTGTATACTTCTTTTTGATGTGAATTCTCCGAGTGATTATCTGATTTTATAGCAAAGAAATAGACAGCAAGTCCTATACTAGAAATTATGATTAAAACCAAACTATATTTTAAATATCTATTCATAATTATTTGATTTCTAGTTGTTTTTCAATTTCTACTTGTGTACTTAAAATATTTTGCAATTTATCCAGAGCATCAATTCGTGCCATATTTAATGCTTCCCAAGCATCCAATACTACAAATAGATCTCCCGTATTATTCTGCCAAGCCAATATTGCAGTATCATAGTTTCGTTTTAAGGCAGGAATGATATTTTTTTCAGCAATATCATATTGTTTTTTTAGGTTTATCAATTCTGTATTCATACCCGAAATCATTCCTGCTGCTTCATTCAAAATCATTTGCTTTTGCCAGTTGAGACCTTCATTCTTGATTTTAAAACTGTTGATATTGGCTTTATTCATTTTTGTTGACCAAGGCATGGGAATAGTAATCATTCCCATTAAAGAGAATTGTTTTGGCTGTTCTCCAAATGCAAACATATGGTCATATTTGACACCAAATTCTGGTAATAATTTTGCTTTTTCGGTTTCAATTTTTAATTGATTTAATACCATTGTTTTTTCAATAGCTTTAACATCACTTCGGTTTTGGGAAAGTGAGGTTGTATCTGCTTTTATGGCATCAAAATCATTTAATTTATAGGTTTCATCTATTTCAAACAAAGTGTTTTTATCTCTAGCCATCAAGGTATTTAGCAGAATTCGCTTCTGGGAAATATCGTTTTGTAACATTACAATCATACTTTGTAATGCACCGTATTGCGATTTTGCTTTGTAGTAGGTTGGCAATTTATCCATATTATACTGATAGCGTATTTCCATACTTTTTATCATATAGTCTAAGAGCAATAAATTATCATCCGCAATTTTTATTTTTTTATTTAATACCAGCCATTGGTAATAATTCGTTTTTGCCAGTGCCTTTAATTGATTAATCGTATAACCTTTATTTTCTTTTTCAACAGATGACATTGCATTCATGTAATTGAAATCAGACTTAAGTTTTCTAGCATTCGGTATCATTTGTGTAACACCAACCATGTAAGATCCCATACCTGGTCCCATTTCATCGGCTTTCCATAATTTACTATTGTAAGGTGTCATAAAAAAACCCGTTTCCACTTGTGGTGCCATCCAACTTTTGGCGCCTTTTGCAGCAGCATCCATACTTTGAATATCAGCATCATACATTTTTATTTGTGGATTATTTGTTTTGATATTTGTCAAAACAGCATCCAACGAAAGTGTTTGCGCCACCATATTAGCAGTACTTAAAATCAAACAGCTTATTGCGATATAATAGTTATTCTTTAACATCTATAAGTTCTATTTTGCCTTTTGTTTTTAATTCTCGAAGTTTCACCATCTCAAAAACTATAGGGGTTACTAATAATACATAAATTGTTGAGGTAATTGTACCCCCAATGAGCGGAACCGTAATTGGCAGCATCACATCGGCACCCGTTCCTGTTGCCCAAAGAATAGGGATTAATCCAAATAACGAAACGGAAACGGTCATCAATTTTGGTCTCAACCTTTTGGCGGAACCGTCAATAATGTACTGTTTCAAAATTGCTTCTGTAATTGTTGCTGCACTGTTCCCGTGTTTTTCTACCATTTTATTCATTGCTTCATTCAAATAAATAGTCATTAACATAGCGGTTTCGATTGCCATACCAAATAGAGCTATAAAACCAACTGCAACGGCTACGGATAAATTTATTCCATAAAAATAGACCATAAAAATCCCTCCAATCAATGCAAACGGTACGGTTATCATTGTAATCAGTGCTTCTTTCATAGAATGATAGGTGAAGTACAGAATAAGGAAAATAATGATAACAACTATAGGTAAAATCATGCTTAATGTTTTATTGGCTCTGATTTGGTTTTCCCACTGTCCGCTCCACTCCACATAATAGCCTTTTGGCATTTTAGTGATCATTGCATTCAATTTTTTTTGCGCTTCTTTTACCGTACTTCCTAGATCACGCTCTCGTACATTAAACAGTACACTGCCTCGAAGCATTGCATTTTCGCTATTTATCATTGGAGGACCATCGCTTATTTTTACATCGGCTACGGTTTCTAATGGAATAGGACCAAACTCCATTGTTTGCACTTGGAGTTTTTTTAACGCCTCAATACTATTTCTGTATTCTTGAGCATATCTTGCATTTACAGAAAATCGTTGTCTTCCCTCAATGGTTGTGGTTAGTTTCATTCCACCAATAGACGCTTCTACCACATTGTTTATATCATCTATTGTAAGTCCGTATCTGCCTATGGCCTCTCTTTTTGCTTCGATATCGATGTACTTTCCGCCAGTAATCGGTTCCGCATATAAATCTTTTACGCCAGAAGTACCTTCAAGGGCTTTTTTTATTTTTTGAGATAAAACATTGATAGTGTCTAAACTTGCTCCGTAAATCTTTATTCCTACATCGGTTCTAATACCAGTAGAAAGCATGTTAATCCTATTAATGATGGGCTGTGTAAAACCATTCGTAACTCCTGGAATTTGAAGTTTATTATTTATTTCATTAACAATATCGGCTTTCGTTTTGTCTTCTCTCCATTCGTTTTGGGGTTTTAGTAAAACAATCGTTTCAATCATGCTTATTGGACTATTGTCGGTTGCTGTATTAGCGCGTCCGGCTTTTCCTAAAACATGAACCACTTCGGGTATCGATTTTATCAATTTGTCTTGCACTTGTAGAATTCTTTTCACCTCAGAATTGGATACGTCTGGCAATGTTACAGGCATAAAAAGCACGGAACCTTCGTCTAAAGGGGGCATAAATTCTGTGCCTAAACGGGTAAACATTAAAACACCAATCAGGAGCGCAATTATATTAATACCTAATACTGTTTTCCTCCATTTTAAACAAAAAATTAGAATAGGAGTATAGATGCTTTCCAGTTTTTTGTTAATTGGATTTTTGTTTTCTGGACGAAGTTTGCCTTTGAGCAGAAAACTAATTAGAACTGGAGTAAGGGTAATGGCTAAAAAAGCATCTACTATAAGTATAAACGATTTTGTCCAAGCCAATGGGCTGAATAATTTACCTTCCATACCCGTGAGAAGAAATACAGGTAAAAAGGACGCGATCACAATGAGTGTTGAATAAAAGACACCTGGACCAACTAATTTTGAAGACTTTTCTATAAGCTGTAACTTTTCTTCAGAAGATAAGGGGTCATTTTCTTTTTTGAATATATTTTTTATTTTATCTTTCATTTTATTTCCGAATTATTTTGATTACTCTCCATCTCTTCCTGTTTCTCCGAAATTGTCCTATACGCATTTTCCACCATTACAATTCCGTCATCGACGACAACACCTATAGCTAATGCAATACCCGTTAATGACATGATATTAGATGATATTCCAAATGCTTCGAGCAAAATAAAGCCAATAGCCACAGAGATAGGTAATTGTATTAAGATAATTAAAGCACTTCTCCAATGAAAAAGAAAAAGTAGTATAACAATTGAAACAACAATCATTTCTTCTATTAAAGTTCCTTTAACCGATGCGATTGCTTTTTCTATCAATTCACTTCTGTCATAAGACGTTTTAAAAGTAACGCCTTCAGGCAATCCTTTTTCAACTTCTTTCATTTTTTCTTTTACAGCTTTTATAACTTTATCTGCATTTTCACCATAACGCATGACTACAATTCCTCCTACAACTTCACCTGTTCCATTTTCGTCAAAAATTCCCAAGCGTAAATCTCCACCCATTTGTATGGAACCAATGTCTTTTACTTTTACTGGAACGGAATTATAATTTTTAATAGCAATGTCTTCTACATCTTTTATGTTTTTTATGTACCCTAAACCTCTTACTATGTAAGACATATTACTCATCTCAAATTTTCGACCACCAACATCATTGTTATTTGCTTTGACTGCATTCATCACTTCCATCATACTCACATTGTAGTACTGCATTTTCAGGGGATCTAACACTAATTGGTACTGTTTTTCAAAACCCCCAAATGATGCCACTTCAGCCACCCCGGGAACAGTTTGTAATGCAAATTTCACGTACCAATCTTGTAAAGCTCTTTGTTCTCCCAAGTCCATACCGTTAGCCTCTAAATGATACCAAAAAACATGGCCAACTCCAGTTCCATCTGGTCCTAATGTGGGCACTACATTTTGAGGCAATAATCGTTGGGCATAATTCAACCGTTCCAACACTCGAGTTCTTGCCCAATACACATCTACATTATCTTCAAAGATGATATATACGAAACTCATCCCAAACATAGATGCACCTCGAATATTTTTAACTTTTGGTATTCCTTGCAGGTTTGAAACCAAAGGGTACGTTATTTGAGCTTCTATAACCTGCGGACTTCTTCCCATCCATTCTGTAAATACAATAACTTGATTCTCGGACAAATCCGGAATGGCATCTATAGGATTTTGTTGCACGCTATAAATACCCCAAGCTAATAAGCAAGCTGAGACGAGAAGAACAACAAATCTATTTTTTAGTGAAAATGATATTAATTTTTCTACCATAATGTTTAGTTTTCTAATGAAAGACTATCTTTTGTTTTATTTATCCAATTGATTACCTCCTCTTTTTGAGCAGGTGTTACTATTGCATTTTTATGAAGTAGCGTGTAGGACGCTAAGGGCATTTCATCAGATTTTATTTGTTTGATTATAGCTTCTAATTTGTTTTCTTGTTTTCGCTTGGAGTACTTTCCAAACTCATTAAAGTTCAAATCCTTCTTACCATCTTTAATGTGTTCCTCCATAAAAAACCGTGCTGGCTGAATGTAAGAATATAATGGATAATTAGTATTGTTACTGTGACAATCGTAGCAAGATGTCCGTAAAATAGTTTCAACATTTTTAGGAACATCGTACATTTTTGTGAAATTTGCAGTTAATTCCTGCTCATAACTTTCATTACGAGCAGGTTGATATAACTGCATCAACAAAAAAATAACAAACCCGATTATGAGTATTTTCTTGATGATTTTTTTCATTTTATAATTGTTTTTTCATAGAGCCACAAGTAAGCATTTTCGAACCGTAGTAAGGATTTTTCATTTCTTTGCTTTCACTTATCCATATAGCCCCTTTTCCTTCATTATACATAGGACAAAAATCTTGATATAGTTTTTGTTTTGCTCCAAATATTTTTATCAAATCATTCACATCTTTACTCAACATCGCAAAATGTTCTCTTTGGTGGTCAATTTTCCCACCATTATCACCAATGTGTTCTGCGTGTTCTTTAGCATCATCAGCAATATCAATATATTCTGTTTTTAATTTTGGATCTATTGCATTGGTATTGACTTTATTGAAAGTTGCATATAATGCTTTACCCGCATTGGCTGCTCCTTTTGTATCGTCTTTTGTGAGTGCGTTTTTTAGTTTTAAATAACCAGAGATTATTTCGCTTGTTGAAAATGTTGTTTGGGTAACCGATGTAGCTTCAGTATTAACTTCAACTGTTGTTGTATCATTATGACTATGACTACCATCAGTATGATCATGAGCTGCTTCATTTTGTACAACTGGTTCGGTTAATTCCATTCCACATTTTGAACATTTTTCACCTTTTTTTCCTGTAACCTCTGGGTGCATTGGACACGCGTATAATTGCGAGGTACTCTCTGTTGTTTCCGAATTAGTTGTTGCAGCTTCTTTATTTTTTTGATTACAAGAAACTAGTACAAATGCCATCGCTATGGCTGAAAGGATTAGATTTTTCATTTTATTATTTTTTTTTAATTGATATTGTTGGTATTTGCAACATTTTTTGATGAATATTTTTTTGAAAACCCATTTTTATATAGAAATTAATTTTTTCATTTTATAGGGTCATTAAAATCATTGCATCCTTATTATTGGTATCATGTGCATTGAATTAAACTAAAAGGAAATTTAACGACTGGATTATTTTTTCTTACCCTCCGTTTTAGTCATTTCCATTCCACATTTAGGACATTCCCCCGGTTTGTCAGAAGTTGAGCCATCCATTGGACAAACATATTTTGTTACAATTTTAGTTTTAGGTTGATTGCCTTTTGTAGCGTGAGTATCTATCATTTCGGTAATTTTTACCATTCCAGTTCCACATTTAGAACATTTCCCTTCGGTATCAGAAGTTGAGCCGTCCATTGGACAAACATATTTTGTTACAATTTTAGTTTTAGGTTGACTGCCTTTTGTAGCGTGAGTATCTATCTTTTCGGTAATTTTTACCATCCTAGTTCCACATTTAGAACATTTCCCTTCGGTATCAGAAGTTGAGCCGTCCATTAGACAAACATATTTTGTTACAATTTTAGTTTTAGGTTGACTGCCTTTTGAAGCGTGAGTATCTATTTTTTCAGTGGTTTTTACCATTGTCATTCCACATTTGCTACATTTTCCTTCTATTAAACTCACTTCTTCTGGATGCATTGGGCAAGTATAAGTTGTTTTTTGAGCTTCCTTTTGCGAAGATTTTGTAGCTCCTTGAGCTGATGCTACTGTGCTAACTGCTAAGAATACACTTAGTACGATAATTAGATTTTTCATTTTTTACAGTTTTAATTAATTGTTTATAATATTAACACTGATCAATTGCAAGCCATTTTAATCGTTTATCAAATTCACATTTGATATTTTAGAAATTAATAGTTTACATTTTTATTACAACCCCATTTGGTTTTTTACCAACATTGATTGTTTTAGTAACGGTATGATTGGTAACATTTACAACAGAAACTGTATTTGCTGTTTGATTGGTCACATAAGCAGTGCTTCCGTCGGTAGTGAACGAAATTGCGTGAGCACCAGCACCCGTATTAAAAGCGCCACCGTGCATCCACATCATCATTGCATTATCCCAAGTCCAGTAATGTACTTTTCCAGCCATTGGGTCTGAAACCCATAACTCGCTTTTTGTTCCGTTGTGTGAAGCAATTCCGGGCATAAAACCTAAAACAATGGTTTGGTCAACGGCATTTGTAGCCACATTGATAACAGAAATAGATTGTCCGTCTTCATTATCAACATACATTTTACCATCGCTACCAGTCCAAGCTCCGACAGGATTATCTCCTACTGTAACCGTTGCAATAACTGATTTTGATGCTACATTGATTACTGAAACGTTATCATCATCGCCATTAGCAACATAGGCTTTTGTCCCGTCCGAAGAGAAAGTTAATTCTGCAGGCATCATACCTACAGTAATTGTATTTTTCAACGCATAAGTTGTAGCGTCATACACCAATATTTTTCCGTTCATATCCATTTGAGGCACCCAAATTTCTGTACCATTTGGAGAATAAATAGTATTGTGGTTCATTACAGGTAAACCCATGTTTTTAACAATTGAACCAGTTGTTGCATCAATAACAACAAGTTTACCCGACATAGTTCCTGTCACTGCGTGTCCTGCGCTTAAATCCATTCCCGGAACTCCAATTGCAAGATGATTTGAATGTGAAGAAATATGGTGTGGCCACATTATCATATCTGTACCGGTTCCCATCAATGGAATAGTTCCTGTAACTTCATTAGTTGATAATTTGATTACTGAAATTGTTGCATCTTCACCATTGATAACATACGCTGCTGGATAATTAACGTTTAATGCTGCATTTGTCATATCCATATTATCATCTTTATTACAAGATGATAAAAGAATTGCTCCAATTATTGATGCGGTAAAAGATATATTCTTCATTTTTTAAAGTTTTAATTTTATTATTTTATTGTTTCAACTGTTTTACCACAACTCAACATTTGTGATCCGTAGTAAGGATTTTTAACTGTATTTTCTTTACTTAACCAATTGGCATCTTGCATCGGGCAATATTGATAATAAACCGGTTCAGTAAATTTTGAAACTTTTATCAACTCATACGTATTTTTAGATAATGATTTGAAAAGTTCTCTTTGCTTTTTGATATCCTGTGTTTCAGAAATATTTTTTGCATCAGCAGTTAAATCTTTATAAACTTTCATCCAAGTCATATGTACATCCATTTTCAATGTTTCCATTTTTACGACAGTGATTGCGGTTAATAAATCTTTTGACTTTGCAGAAGCCATTTTACTATCTGTTTTTACCAAGGCATCTTTCAATGAAAAATAATTATCGAAAACTGGTTTTAGTTGGTCTGTTCCTTGGTTTTCAGTCATTGTAGAATGGTCGTTCATTTCCATTTTAGTTTCTTCGGATTTTGTTTCCGTTTTTACTGCAACTTTTGCTTCACGATCGTATTGACAACATCCCGGAAGTTTTGAATATGCAGCATCTGGAGCAAGGAATTTTTCGCTATCATAACCCGCAAGTGCAATACGTTTTAAGATTTCATCTTGATTGGTTTTTTTAGCATCATAAGTAAGCGTAGCCATTTTGGTGTCTTTATTCCAATCAACATTCGCAATTTTCTTGAGACTTCCTGCTTTTTCTATGGTGGTTTCGCACATTCCACAATTCCCGAATATTTTTACGGTTTCAGTTTTAGCGTTTTTGATTTGCGCATTAGACACTGTGAATGATAGCAATAGAGTTATTGCCATCACTATTTTTTTTAGTGATTTCATTGTAAAATAATTTTAAATTGAATTAGTTAAACAAGAACAAAATGACAGCACAACAAAGCCACCCTTTTGAAAATGAAATTAACTGAGAAAGTAAATGATTTTAAAGCAATAATTGCTTTTGATTTGACACAATTATGGCTATCAAATTTAAAATTTAGCCTATTTTTGGTATAAGCCATAAAGAATTGAAACCAGAAGAAATGGAGGTTTCGTAATTGTAAAAATTTTGTTTTTCTGAAAAGAAATTACAAATATTTCTATTAAAGTTCAATTCATTAATAGAAACGGATGTGTTGCAAGAAGAAGCACAACCACATTTAGAGTGGCTGCATTTTCCTCCGCAACCCTCGTGGTTTTTATTCTTCGAATGATTATCACCTTCGCAACAATCTTTTTTATCTGTTTTAGAAGAGATTTCTTTTTTGCAAGATTGTTTTTCTGAATTCTTTCCACACGCAAAAGTTACCATTGGCATCAAGAAGAAGCCAAGTACAACGATTAATAAAATGTGAAACTTTTTCATTTGTATCGAAAATCTAATATTGAACAAAGTTAGAGAAATAATCTTAATTCTCGCTAAAGACTTGTTAAAAAAATTTCATCACTACTATTTTGTTTTGATTTATATTCTCAATTAAAAGTTTTATTAGGGAAGCAAATAGATAAAGACTAAACTACTTTAATCTTTGTTATGAGTATTAATCTCATCTATGTAAAATTTTAAATCATATAAATGGATTAATTCCTAATTGTAATCTGGTATTTGAGCCAGTTGATACAAATTGTAGTTTTACAAGAAAACTATTATATCGAAATTTTTATCTTTCTCATCATAATCTAAAATTAGAAATTTAAATTCACTACCTTTTAATATTATCTCATGGAAGATATATGGCTCTTCAAATCCATCGCTAATTTTATCAAATTCTTTTCCCTTGGTTGAATGAAAGCGATGAATTTCCAGTTCTTCAGTTAGGGTGCGTTATCGACTAAATCAATTATCTGGTTTCATAATCAACAATTATATTTCTTTTAATTTGTAAAAATTACTAATCTACATGTTACAAGTGTTCAGTAAATTAAAAACAATCTTTTAGCCCTGAAAACAAAAATACTGAATATCAAACAATTAAATATTTTTATCTCGGCGAGATGACACTAAGCATAATTGAAGAATCAATTATAGTAGAATATTTATAAAAAAATTAACAACCGAGACAGCGAATTAAATAATATCTTTGCTGACAACATGGCAAAAAAAATCTACATACTATTAATTGTTACGCTTGGTTTCCTTATGGGACCAACGCTTACTTATGCGCATGGGACAAAAAAAGAAATGTCATGTTGTAAAAAAGAATCTACAGTAAAAGACTGTTGCAAGAAAAAAGATTCTAATAAGAAAGAACACAATTGCGATACTAGTTGTTTAAGTAATTCTTGTGGTTGCCCAACAGCTTATTGTAGTTTTACTTCTTTGGCTTATTTCGAAACAGAAAACAATTCACTTTTCAGTTTTTCTGAAAGAAAACAAAATCACTATTATTCAGAAATCTTTATTTCTTCAGATTTCCGTTCTATCTGGCTTCCGCCTAAAATAAGCTAGATTCCTTTTTTGACGGCTGTAAATGTGTCAAATCCAAAGCCTGTTTATGGCTTAAAAATCATTAAATATTAATCCAACCAATACTATTCATAGCTGTAAATGCTATGGCTTCTGTCATGCTTTGTGATTAATTCATTCAAAATTATAAAAACAATGAACTCAATAAAAAAATTATTGATGGCAATGACTCTATTGCTATCAGTCACTTTCGCCACCGCGCAAATAAAAAACAAAACAACTGAAACCGTAAAAATCAATGGTAATTGTGGTATGTGCAAAAAAACTATTGAAACGGCTGCAAACATTGATAAAGTTGCCAAAGTAAATTGGGACACGAACACCAAAACCGCTACAGTTACCTATGATACAAAGAAAACCAATCTGGATGCAATACTAAAGCGCGTTGCAAACGCAGGATATGACAATGAAAAATTTAATGCCCCAAATGCTGTTTACGACCAATTGCACGGATGTTGCCAATACGACAGAGAAACAAGCGATAAAAAGGTTGAGTAATACCAATATCTATCAATTTAAAATCATATTTTATGTTTAAAATAAAAAATATAATCACACTATTCTCCCTAATAGCAACTGTTTCCATAGCAAGTGCACAAATAAAAATTGGAGATAGTTTTCCAGATATTCAGCTTCAAAACAATAAAAATTCAACAGTTAAACTAAACTCTTTTAAAGGAAAAACAGTTTTGGTAGATTTTTGGGCTTCATGGTGTGCGCCTTGCCGAATGGCTAATAAAAAATTGGTTAAAATGTATGACCAATACAAAAGCCAGAATTTTGAAATTGTTGGAATATCAATAGATATCGATAAATCTAAATGGTTAAAAGCTATTGAAAAAGATAAAATGAAACATCAGCAATTAATTGACCCAAAAGGTTTTGATGCCAAAACGGCCGTAACTTTTGGAGTTGATACCTTGCCCTCAACCTATCTTTTTAATGCATCAGGAAAACTGATTGCCATCAACCCAACCGAAGCACAAATAATTGCTCAAATCAAAAAAAACAAAAAATAAAATGAAAACCTTAAATATAAAATTCATAGCCGCTACACTTTTAGTATTATTAACTGGTGTAAAATCATATTCTCAAATCACTAAAGCTGAGATAATGGCAACAGGATTAACTTGCTCTATGTGTTCTAATGCCATAAATAAACAATTAAAATCCTTAACTCAAGTCGATAGTATTGGTACAGATTTAAACACCAATACGTTTACCGTTTATTTTAAGAAAGATAGTTCATTAGAACCTAAAGTATTGAAAAATGCGGTCGAAAAAGCTGGTTTTTTCGTAGGTTCTATGGTTTTGACTGTAAAATTTGATACTCCAAAAATTGAAGATAATGCAACCGTAAAAATTGATGAAGCTACTTATACTTTTCTCGATACCAAAAACGCAGTAGCAGATACATTAGTTAAATTCAGAGTTTTGGATAAAGGTTTTGTAACCCAAAAAGAGTATAAAAAACTAGTTAAATCATATTCTAAATATCCTGGTTATGCTACGGAAAATGAAAATGATTATTATTTAAAAGCCCTATAAAATGAAATATCTATCAATTGTTTTCTTATTACTTGTTTCATTCAAAGTAGATGCACAGGAATTATTTGTAGTAACCGAACCCGCTAGTAATGTTCCGGCGGGTTCTATCGGGATTCGTGTTGGACAATCGCTTATGAAAAACCAACTAGAAAGTGGCTCTATGTATAATTTAACGCCAGAAGTTACTTGGGGAATAAATAAAAATATCATGGTTCGTACCTCAGCTTTTCTTAGTAATCAAGAAAATGGATTGGGACTTAAAGGTGGCGGTTTTTATGCTAAATACCGATTTTTTTCCGTAGATGATTTACAAAGTCATTTTAGGATGGCTGCCTTTGGACGATACAGTTATAATAACTCTTTTATTAATCAGGAAGCTATAGACTTAATGGGAGGAAACTCTGGTTACGAAGCTGGTCTGGTAGCTACTCAGTTAATCCATAAAGTTGCCATAAGTTCTTCTGTAAGTTACGCGCGGGCACTTAATAACAGTGATTATAGCTTTCCGGATTTTTTGGGTAACAGCGCAGTAAATTATACGTTCTCAGTAGGGAAATTAATGTATCCAAAAAAATATACAAGTTTTAAACAAACCAACATTAATGCAATGTTGGAATTTACCGGACAAACGATAACCGAAAACGGAAAATCATATCTGGATGTAGTTCCTTCGATTCAGTTTATCATTAACAGTCAGGCGAGAATTGACCTTGCATACAAAAAAGAATTGTATAGCTCGATGCAACGTGCCACATCTGATGGTGTTTTCTTAAAATTGGAATATACTTTTTTTAATGTGACCAAATAAATTACTCCGCCAATATTTTAATTTAAATCTAAAGTTCATAAAAAATAAGTGTTTCGATGGCAAAATCCATCGAAACACTTACTATGGCTTATCGCGAAATGGCACGTATAAAATCAAATTATCACCAGAACAAATCGTTCTGATTAAACTTATAAAATGAAGAAAATCTTTTATTTATTGCTCTTGGGCTTTGTTTTTGTCAAAGCCCAGGCACAGATTATAAATCCTGTGAAATGGGAACCTATAATCGAGAAGAAATCCACCTCAGAATATGTGCTTACTTTTAAAGGAAACATCGAAACAGGTTGGCATGTATATTCTCAATTTACACCCGAAGATGGTCCGCTTCCTGCCGAATTCCTTTTTCATGATAGTAAAAACAATTATGAACTTATTGGAAAAGCAACCGAAAGTGAAACCAAACGTGAGTTTAATGAAATCTTTGGTGTCGATGAAATCTTCTTCTCAGACAAGGTTGTTTTTACTCAACTAATTAAACAAACTAATCCCGAAAAAGAAACAATACAAGTAGAGCTTTCTTACCAAGTATGCAAGGAGAACTGTATTAGTGAAACAAAATACTTTGAGTTTAATCTTAAAACGCTTGAAGCAAAAGAAATCCAAGCTGCGGATATTGTAAATGAGAAAACTACTAAAACTGATGCGAATTCCACAATAGAAAAACAACCAGAATCGAAAGAATCTGATTCGAGTTTATATATGATTTTCTTTATCGCTTTCTTATCTGGTTTTGCAGCCTTGCTTACTCCTTGCGTATTTCCTATGATTCCCATGACGGTAAGTTTCTTTACAAAACAAAGTAAAACCAAAGCCAAAGGGATCAAAAATGCGATTATTTATGGTATTTCGATTATCTTGATTTATGTATTTTTGGGAACAGTAATTACCTTAATTTTTGGTGCCGATGCACTAAATGCATTATCTACCAATGTATGGTTTAATGTTATTTTCTTTGTATTATTAGTTGTATTTTCGTTATCATTTTTAGGTGCTTTCGAAATCATGTTACCTAATTCTTGGACAAATAAGGTAGACCGTCAAGCGGATAAAGGTGGAATATTAGGAATCGTATTCATGGCATTGGCTCTTGCAATCGTTTCCTTTTCTTGTACCGGACCAATTATAGGAACTTTACTGGTTGAAGCAGCTTCCAAAGGAGGTATCGCACCAATTGTAGGAATGTTAGGTTTTTCTTTTGCTTTAGCATTACCCTTTATGTTATTTGCCATGTTCCCAGGTTGGTTAAATACATTACCAAAATCTGGCGGATGGTTAAATACAGTAAAAGTATTTTTAGGTTTTATAGAATTAGCTTTAGCATTTAAATTCTTGTCTAATGCCGATTTAGTATTGCAATTGCACTGGTTTGAAAGAGAAATATTTTTAGCCATTTGGATAGCGATATTCGGTACTTTGGCATTCTACTTATTCGGAAAGATAACTTTGCCACATGATTCTCCTTCATCTTCTATTTCGGTAGGACGATTATCTATCGGGTTGGTGGTATTGGTATTTACAATTTATCTTATTCCTGGTTTATGGGGTGCACCTTTAAAACTTATTAGTGGTTTCCCTCCACCTATGACCTATAGCGAATCTCCATATGGTGTAGGAGGTTCCAACAGAGAATCTACATCAGCAATAGCATTACCAGACGGCGCACATAAAGGTCCACACGACATTGTTGCCTTTACAGACTATGAAAAAGGATTAGCTTATGCTAAAACAGTAAATAAGCCAATCCTTTTGGATTTTACAGGATTTGCTTGTGTGAATTGTAGAAAAATGGAAGATTATGTATGGTCAGATCCTCGCATTTTACAAATCTTGAATAATGAAGTTGTTCTGATCTCACTATATGTTGATGATAAAAGAGAATTACCAATCAATGAACAGTATATTTCAAAAGAAACTGGTAAAAAGATAAAATCAATAGGTAATAAATGGAGTGATTTCCAAATCACTCGTTATAAAGCAAACGCTCAGCCGTATTATATCATATTGGATACAAAAGAGAAAAGTTTAAACCAACCAGCTGGATATATGCCAGACATTGCTGAATATGAACAATGGCTGAAATTAGGTATTGAGCAATTTAAAAAATAAAAAAAAAAGCTGTCTCAAAACTAAAATAAGTCCTTTAGAATTGAATATTCGAGACATAGTCTCCGATAAGGAGTCTGAACTAAAAACAGAAAAAGAGGTTGTTTCACTAATTGTGAGACAGCCTCTTTTTATAATGCAATATTTTTAGGGTTAAAAAAAATAACTTTTAAAATACTTTAATTTTATTGGGTAATGGTTCGAACTTCCTATAGACCACGAAAATTAGTAATAAAATGGATTTGATTGATTGTTGATTGTGACCTTATTGTACGATACAATTGGTTCCGCATCTGCACAAGGCATACAGGAAAGTATTAGAAAAATAATTGATAGTTTGGCTTCATCATCTTTGTTAATTTCGGATATTTTGGAAATACCCAGTGACTGCATTGTACGCGCCGAACACTCTTCCTTTTGTTGTATTCATAAGTTGTGTGGGATCACTCATAGCATATTCAAAAGCACTATCTACCATATTTGTAAAACAAGTGAAAAGTTAATATCCCTCCTGTATGGTTTTGATTACCTGATCATTATGAACTAGCGGAGACAGTATCAGTTTTTTCACTTCGTGGTCTGTTCTGTGAAATGTTCTATTAAGTTGTTTAATTTCAATAATTGTCCTTTTTCTGTGTTGGCGTACAGAAATATAAATAGGAAGGATATTGCAATTATTTTTTTACGGTTGTAAAATAGGCATATTATTTCTAAAACTCATAAAAAATATAGTAATTCAACTTGATAATTATTTCAACTTGTGAGCTATTCTTACACCATTATTGATCTAATTATCCCAAAAAAGCTTAACTTTAAATGCACAGTAAAGGAGGTAGAGGTAGAGAGAGAATTCCCTTCACGAGAAGAAATAAAATCGATCTATTCAAAATATTTTTTAACCGTTAGACTGAATTGAGTTAAGGATATTTTGCTGTTTTACCAGTCTTGCTTATATTCATAAAAATTCACTTTTCAATTATAAGCTGAAATCTAATAACTTTTTTGTAATTTGTAGTATATTTACCTTCTTTAGGAAGTTTTACAAATTAACATTTTAAAGCTTACAATATGTTTAGAGAGTTACTCTTTTAGCATCAAATCAATTCCTCCGTTTTTGGCAAGCTTTAATCCCGAATTGACAAGTATTCAGTATCGCTATAAAACAGAAAAAGATGCCTAATCATCTTTCAAATTCATATTTTTTGTTTACTCATCAACTCGGTATTTTTTAATATCAAATTCAAAATCAAACAACTCTTTAGGATGAACTTGTAAAGCTCTAGCAAACTTCATTAAAGTTTTTAGCGTTAAATTTCGTTTACCACTTTCATACTTACTTACCTCTGCAGAATCAATACCCGTCAAAAATTCAATGTCCTGTTGAGTTTGGTTATTCTTTAATCTTATTTCAGAAATTCTTCTTCCTATATATTTTTGCAAATCTGCATTTAATTCCATTTCAATATGTTTTCAAGCAATTTCCATTTTATTAGTAAAAATATTATTGGGATATATGCCAGTATTTAAAAAAAAAATCTATATTTGTTTCCTATTCAGAAATGAATTGTATTTTTGCGATCCTTCAAATAAAATATTGAAGCATTCGCTTAGAATCTAGCTCTTGAAAACTGGTAATTTTTGCAACTAGATGATAAGTAAGATGCTCACGTCCCATGGCGTGGGCTCACTTATTGTTGCACGGTATACCAGTACCTCAAGGGCAGTAAGCTGAGTTCCATGCCATTTTTTTATTCTCTTGGCACATACTAAGCTTACATTCTTAGCACCGCTTCCTCATTTTTCATAGTCTCGCAGCAGTTTAACACGCTAAAACCCGCATGCCTATGAGTAAAATAAAAACACATCCCTAAAACAGCCTAAGCTAAACCTTAGCAGTGGTTTCAATCACTAAACCACAAAATCCCGGTTAAGAAAACGCCCTTTTCGTAACCGGCACAAGATTCCTATGCCCAACTTTAAACCAATAACCCAAAACCCATGACTCAAAACTAAAAACACCTGCACCGAAAGGCCCTTTGAATAAAAACACCTAGTTAATTTAATTTGAATTTGTTAATAAAAGGTGCAGGTTATTTAGCCGCAACATAACTTATAACCCTTAACCGATAACTAAAAAAAATGCCATGAAATACTACAGACAAATACAAATAGGAATAATTATACTTTTTATAGCAACGATGTGCATGTGGCTTTGTGGTTGAGATACAGGTTATTTAGCCGCAACATCAATTCATAACTAAAAAACGCCTATGATATAGTAAAAAGCACCATCCCTAAAGACTTTAAGACATTCGACTTGAGACTAAACAAAAAAAGTCCCCTAACTCGCCGGCAAGCTAAACTAGAGGACCATAGCAAAACAAAACTCACATTTCATTTAACTAAACCAATATTATGAAAAATTTTTCATTAAACAAAGGCTTGGGAGCACTTTGGTATCCGCTTATTCTCGGGTTATACCTCTGCTGCACCCCTGCTCAAGCAAACAACAGACTGAGACAAAATCAGTTGCAATGGCAACAAAACCAAATAAGCGGCACCATCACTGATGGCACAAGCCCTTTACCTGGTGTGACAATTTCCATAAAAGGAAAAAGAAACAATACCGTTAGCTCCGACTTCAACGGCCAATACATCCTTTCGGCTACAGCTACAGATACTTTGATGGTCTCTTTTATAGGATTCAAAACAGCAATAGTTCCCATAAACGGTCGTAAAATAATCAACATACAATTGCAGGAAGACATAACTTCATTACAAGAAGTCCGTGTCAATGCAGGTTATTATTCCGTCAAAGAAAAAGAACGCACCGGAAGCATTGCCCGAATTACGGCTAAAGATATTGAAAAGCAACCTGTAACGAACGTATTGGCCGCCATGCAAGGCAGAATGGCGGGGGTGAATATCGTGCAAAGTTCAGGTATTGCAGGAAGTGGTTTCGACATTAAAATACGGGGTCAAAACAGTTTACGAACCGACGGAAATGCACCGCTCTACATCATCGATGGGGTGCCCTATGCTTCTGATCCTATTGGTGTAGGCTATACAGCGACTGTTATGCCATTACCCACCAGCCCCCTCAACAACATCAACCCTGGAGATATTGAAAGTATTGAGATTCTTAAAGATGCCGACGCCACGGCTATTTATGGGTCAAGAGGCGCCAATGGCGTAGTGCTGCTGACAACCAAAAAAGGTAAAGCCGGTAAAACAACTTTCTCGTTCAACCTAAACCGTGGAACGGCACAAGTCACCCGATTTGCCGACTTGATGAAGGCTGAACAATATCTTGAGATGCGTAGAGAGGCTTTCGCTAACGATGGGGTTACCATCTATCCTGCCAATGCCTACGATGTGAATGGTACCTGGGATCTCAATCGGTATACCGACTGGCAAAAGAAATTGACAGGAGGAACAGCACAAATAACCAATGTGCAAAGCTCCATTTCTGGAGGTTCCGCATTGACCCAGTTTCTGATCAGTGGGAATTACGGAAAAGAAACCACGGTATTTCCAGGCGATTTCAACTACCAAAAAGGAAATATCCGCGTCAACTTAAACCATACTTCGGAGGACAAACGTTTCAAAACCAACTTTGCGGCCGGATACACGCTTCAAGATAACGACCAACCGGCAAAGGATTACACCGTGGAGTCTCGAACGCTGGCTCCCAATGCACCCGTATTGTACGATGAAGAAGGCAACCTAAATTGGGAAAACGGTACATTCAATAATCCATTGCGCAATTTACAAGGAGAATTCCTCGCTAAAACCTACGATTTGGTTTCTAATTTAATGCTTTCCTATCGACTGCTTCCCAATATGGAAATCAAATCCAACTTGGGTTTCACCGATCTAAAACACCAAGAAAGTAGTTCACAACCCTCTACCGTCTATGACCCAGCTTGGGAAGTGGGTCCTGAATATTCATTGATTTCGATTGGAAATACCACACGCCAATCTTGGATTATCGAACCTCAACTTAATTACAGACAAAACTTGCAGGACGATCTTGAACTTGATGTGCTGTTGGGAAGTACGTTTCAGCAACAAACAGCTCGTAAACTGGTGCAACGCGCGAGTGGTTTTACCAGTAACAGTCTCATCAACAACCTTGCAGCTGCCTCGGATATAGCGGTGGATATTGATGACTATTCGGTTTACAAATACCAAGCCTTTTTTGGACGTGTCAATTTGAATTGGAAAAAGAAATACATCGTCAATTTGACCGGCAGACGCGATGGCTCCAGTCGATTTGGTCCTGGAAAACAGTTTGCCGCTTTTGGAGCCGTTGGAGCTGCATGGCTGTTTAGCGAAGAATCCTTTTTAACGAATAGTGTGCTAAGTTTTGGAAAACTGAGAACCAGTTACGGGTTTACGGGTAGTGACCAGATTGGCAATTACCAGTTTTTAGATACCTACAGCGCAACGGGAGGTAACTACCAAGGCGTTATTGGCTTAGTGCCTACCCGATTATTCAATCCCAATTTTGCTTGGGAAACCAACCGAAAATTGGAAGTCGCACTGGAAATGGGCTTTTTGAAAGATAAAATCTTCTTGACACTCGCTTCTTTCAGCAACCGATCTTCGAATCAATTAGTAGGTACGCCATTACCCTCTACAACAGGTTTTACTTCCATCCAAGCCAATCTGGATGCTACCGTACAAAATTCAGGGATAGAAGTAACATTACGAACCGTAAACCTAGAGTCCAAAAGTTTTAGCTGGAGCACCAAATTTAATGCAACAGTACTTAAAAACAAATTAGTGTCTTTCCCTGATTTAGAAGCCTCAACCTATCGCAATCAGTTTGCTATAGGAGCACCACTGAACATTCGTAAAATGTACCACTTTGAAGGAGTCAACCCCCAAACGGGCTTCTATCAATTTAAGGATGTCAACGGCGATGGTAAAATTACTGCCGACGCTGACAAAACAGCTATTGTAGACCTTAATCCTAAATTTTATGGGGGTTTGCAAAACCAAATAAGGTATAAAAATTGGCAGTTGGATTTCTTGTTTCAATTTGTGAAGCAACAAAATCTAAACACGGCAGCAGTTGGCTTTCCCGGAATGCTGGGCAACCAAGCCGCAGCACTTTCAAACCACTGGCAAAAACCGGGAGACATCGCTACCTACCAACGTTTTACAACCGGCATGGATGCAGGCGCTGTTGCCGCTCAAATAAATTACTACAGTAGTGATGGTGTCGTTACGGACGCTTCCTTTATTCGCTTAAAAAATATTGCCTTGAGCTACAACTTACCTAAGAACTGGCTGGGATGTGCTGCATGCAAAATAGTCATGGAAGGACAGAACCTGCTCACCTTTACACACTACAAAGGAGCTGATCCTGAATTTTTAACTACCAATTCACTACCACCTTTAAAAATTGTAACGGCAGGAATACAACTTAATTTCTAATACTACTCATTATGAAAAATAGAACTAAAAAAAACAGTCGGTTTTCCATTTGGTCAAATACACTGGGGATATTTTTGCTTGGAATCACATTAACAACCATCTCTTGTGATGAATTCGTGCAAGTAGAAGTTCCTTCCACCCAGCTTTCCTCTCCACTAGTTTTTGAAAACAACAGCACCGCAACGGCTGCATTAGTCGCTATTTATGCGCAAATTAGAGACAGCGGCTTGCTGACGGGGAATCCTAAAGGTATGCATGTAAAATTAGGCGAATACACCGATGAATTGACATTTTATGGCGCGGGTGGGCAGACCGATGCTTCCTTTTACAATAATATTGTATTGCCCACTAATACGGATGTTAAAGACTGGTGGAACACAACCTACCAGCAACTATATGCTACCAATGCCCTATTAGAAGGCGTTGAAAACTCCAAATCCCTAACTTCTTTTCAAAAAGAACAGCTTCGAGGCGAAGCCCTCTTCATCCGAGCCCTTTTGCATTTTCATTTGACAAATCTATTTGATGCGATACCCTATGTAAAAACGACCGATTATAGAGCCAACACCAAGATTGGCAAAATAGGTAAGATACAAGTATATGAAAATGCAGAAGCGGATTTGCTCGAATCAGAAGCACTATTGGGTGTAGCTTACATTAGTTCGGAGCGCATACGCCCCAACAAGGCAACAGTGCAAGCCCTTTTAGCACGCTTGTATTTGTACAGTGGCAGATGGGCAGAGGCCGCCAATAGTGCCTCTGCAGTACTCAACAATACCACGCTCTATGCGGATGATCATAACTTAGAAACTGTCTTTTTGAAAGGCAACTTGGGCAACATCTGGCAATTATTGCCTGACACGGATGGACGTAATACTTTAGAAGCTGAAACCCATGTGTTTCTACAAGGTCCGCCACCAGTTTCGGCCTTAAGTGTGGCCTTCGTAAATTCTTTTGAAGCAGGAGACCTCAGAAGAGCACAGTGGATAAAGGAAGTGACGAATGGAACAGCCGTGTGGTACCATGCCTATAAATATAAAGCCTATAATAATTCGCAGGGCTCGTTAGAGTATACTATTGTATTTCGAACTGCAGAGTTGTATTTGATTCGGGCCGAAGCAAGAGCCCAACAGGGAGAACTGACCACTGCGTTAGAAGACCTCAACAAAATACGAAATAAAGCCGGTCTTGGAAACAGTTCAGCCTTAACCGCGGAGCAAATCCTTAACGCAATTGTCAAAGAGCGAAAAAGTGAACTCTTTTCGGAAGGGCATCGTTTTTTTGATTTGAAAAGAAATAACCTGCTCGATGAAATACTAACCCCTACAAAACCAGGTTGGGATACGAATGACAAGATACTGCCGCTACCAGAAACAGAACTGCTGCTAAATCCCAATTTAAAACCGCAAAACACTGGCTATTAAAATGAAAAGATATAAATACTACCTTCTGTACTTAATAGTAACCCTCTCCTGTCTCCAGTCCCTCCATGCTCAAATGAAGCAAAAAAGAGAGTTGTTGACGGAAGATTATGGTCGTTGGCACCAACTCTTTACAATGGGTATTTCCCAGCAGGGAAATTGGATGACTTATACCCATCATTATAACTCCAACGCTGATACGCTTTTTGTAAAAAACACAGCTTCCTTTAAAGTTCATGCCTTTGTAAAAGGATTCAAACCAAACTTTGTGGTAGAATCTAAATTAATTTACCAACAGCCCGGAAATACCCTTACTATTTTCGATTTGACAAAAGAAAGTAGTATGTTACTGGAGCAGATATCCGAATATGCAATAGCAAAAAACAACCGTTATTTAGTACTGCAAAGTGCGCCCAAAGACAAGGAAGCCCTTTTGATTACCGATATAAATGGGAAGCTAGAGCAAGAAATACCTAATCTTGTCGCATGGAAAATGGATCCGACACAAAGCAAAGTCGCCTGCATCACGCAAAAAGAAGACCGCTTTGTTGTGGTTATTATTGAGCTGGATAAAAAATTGAGAAAGACCACCTTGTTTGAAAATGCAACTATACTGCGGCAGTTGGAATGGAACGCCTCGGGAACCACCTTGGCCTTCTTGAGTCCATATACGGACACGATAGAAAAGAATGCTAGAGGAGCGGTATATGCCTACGATACACAAACGCAAAAGTTGGCTACACTTTATCTTTCTGAACATCCTACTCTCGCACCTACGCACGCTATTGGGGCAAACTATACTACAGCCTTGCTGATTTCAGATGACGGACAACGGGTGTTTTTTGGAATGGAAGAAAAAGCGGAGCGAGCGATGCCAGACCCTTCGTCGGTTCAAGTCTGGAATACGGCTGACAAGAGCATTTATCCAGGAAAAATAGACATGAACGACTGGAGGAAACGACCGATTATCTCCATCTGGTGGCCTGCAAATGGAAAAGCAATGCCAATGACAGACCTAAATATTCCTTTTGTACAACTGGATGCAAAAATGAAGTACGCCATCACAAGCAATCCACTGGCGTACGAACCCCAATTCAAGTATCATGGTGACCGCGATTATTACCTTACCTATTTGGAAACAGGAGAAAAAAAGTTATTACTTGAAGCAGCTTCAGGAGAACCTTCCGACCTCGTATCCTCTCCGGATGGCAAATATCTATTGTACTATAAAAATGATGCTTGGTGGTCGTATGATTTTGCTTCAGAGAAACATACCTTGCTGACCAAAGGAATCAACTTTGTGGAAACCGAAAGGGATGATGCTAACGCTATTAATGCACTCAACTCGAGAGTGGCAGGCTTTACAATGGAGGATAAAGAGGTTCTCATTTACGATACCTACGACATTTGGAAGGTACGGACGGATGGGACTTCGACCGAAAGAATCACTAAAGGTCGTGAAACACAAACCCGATTTAGCCTAGTAACTCAGCCTAACTTTCAAGGCCGAAGTTATGTTTATGATGGGTTGCTGGCCGCTGAGGTGGATCTTACAAAACCTTTGTATTTAAAATCCGTGAATGAAGGAACCCAACAAAATGGAATTTATAGGTACATAAAGGAGCAACAAGTCAAAAAAGTGGTAGCTAAAGATAGGCAAATCAGTGATATTCTATTAACTGCAGACCACAACAAGGTACTTTATACAGAACAGGACTTTGATCTTCCTCCACAAATGCTTCTATTGGACGTAAAATCAAAAATAGAAAAAATAGTACATCAAAGCAATTTGCAACACCTCCAGTACTACTATGGAAAATCGGAATTATTCTCCTTTGATGTTTTAGGTAAGGACGTAGGTGGTGTTTTGCTTTATCCGGCTAATTACAATCCCGAAAAAAAATACCCAATGATTGTGCACGTCTATCAAAAACAAACTATGGATCTACATCAGTATCAAAATCCAACATTATTAGATTCACGAGGGTTTAGCGTAGCTAATTTTACCACACAAGGTTATTTTGTAGCTTTACCCAATATGCTTTACGAAATAGGCAATACAGGTGAAGTGGCCACAAAGTGCATCAATGCAGCTGTACAAAGTATTGTAGAAAAGGGTATCATAGATAAAGACCGTATTGGATTGATTGGACATTCTTACGGAGGTTATGAAACCAACTTCATCGTTACTCAGAAAAACCCTTTTAAAACAGCAGTTTCCGGAGCATCCTACAACGACTTGGCAGCCGATTTTCTACACGTCGCGTGGGATTTTAAAACTGCCGATTACAGAAGATATGAGCACGGACAAATGCGTATGGGGAAAACACTTTTAGAAGATCCAGTGCGTTACCACCGTAATTCTCCCATCTTATCGGCACAAGGCTTATCCATACCGCTACTCTTATGGACGGGTGCAGAAGACCGACACGTGGATGTCAATCACAGTTACAAATTCCACATGGCCCTACGCCGATTACAAAAAGAAAATATTTTACTTGTTTACCCGAATGAAAGACACGTAATACAAAAAAATCAAAATCAAATAGACTTGAGTACTAAAATAAAAGAGTGGTTTGATTACCATCTAAAAGATGGACTATACAAACCTTGGATGACTCCCAATTATATAGAAAATTAGTTACATAGCTATAGACTTTAAATGAAAATGCAGTTCCCATTAGAGAACTGCATTACTTTTAAAGATTAAACATTCTTAAGGAGTAAGTGGCTTGTACAACGTAATTTCACAAGACTTATTTGCGGTTTTACGAAATAATTGTTGCGCTCCAGGTACATTATTAACCGTACACACTTGTGTTCCTTGCTCATTACACATCGTAGAAGCGATACAAGGTTGTGTAGGACTCAAATGATACCAACCCTGCTCATCTGGTACAAGGCTACCTTCCTTAGTAATGGAGTCAGTACTTGCTGCTCCGAAAATGGCAAATGCAACTACTACCACGGGTAGTAGGATGCGAAAAAAATTTGACTTCATAGTAAAAAAATATTAATTAGATCTACTCTATCTCAGGTTTTCGATCTTCCCCTGCTATCGGCCGATAGATTTTTTTTCACTTGTTTATATTTTGAAGTAATCAAGGAATCCAATTCATATATGGCTAATTTAGTTCCTGCCATAGCATAGAGACGGTTGCCTTCTACGATAAAACTGCTCATTTTTTTACGGTCCATGTTGTGCACATAAATACTGCTAATATAGGAACGGTCCACCAGACTATATACATCTACAATGCTCGCCACTTTCCACATTTCTTCAGGTTCATATCGACCTGAAATACCTGAGTGGACAAAGAGCAAACTACCATACACCGCCGCTGAATTATTGACCACAAGAGCGGGCACTGCTAATTTCTTTTGACCACGATTCTTAACGCTGGCGATTTTGATTTGTGCTTGCGTAATGGTATCAATGGTAGTACCGCGATAGCGAATCTTTAAATCCTTGTCTGCACCAGTAAACTGATTACGATAGGAATAAATATAGACTAACTCTTGTTGGTTCGCGTCCAAAAGCAATTTTCCGTCCACATCAAAAATGCCGTCTATCTGCTTCTGTAAAATATCTCTATTATAAGTTATTACGTCCTTGTTTTTCAAATCAAGCATGCCCAGAACACTCCCGTTGGCCTTTTGCTCCCGAAATACAAAACGAGTGGAATCGAGCGCTATGACTTGGTCGAAGAATAAGTCTCCACGGAATTGAAGATTACACTTCCAATTGGCAATCAAACCCGTATACAAACAGGAAACCGTGCCGTCATAAGCATAAAAATAAGGAGGTTGTATCCGAACCTGTACAGCCCGAAAAGGCAAATCAATACTATCAAAAGAAATACGAAAACGCTCTTTTCTTGAACCCTCCTTTTCTAAAACCAACACCTCAAGTGGTGCAGTAGAGTTTCCAAGATAAACTTTATCGGCAGCTGCACCTGCAAAATAATAACTATTGTAGTTTAAATCCATTTCGGAAATCTTACGAGAAGCCATTGGAAAATTTCGAATGAACGTATTGTGGTGCTTGGTAATGGTATGGGAAACTTTATAGAGCACTACCAAACTGATAACTCCAACAAAAGCACCTACAAAAAGGACGAATATTGTTTTTAATAACTTCGCTTTCCTTTGCATTAGAATAATTCCCACCACTGCCAAAGCTATAAAGAAAACATTAAACCAGAGATGTTCCTGCCACCCCATCTGTTCCAAAACGCCTCCACAAGAGCATGGAATAGATGCACTGTAATTGAGAATGATAAAAATGTAGGTCGTAAACAAAACCATCAAGAAGTAGCTCAAGTAAAGACCGTACATCCTCGTTTTATGAATCAGTAATAATAAGGCAATCAGCAGTTCGCTTAAAGGTACCGTCAACGAAAGCCATCCCGCAAAAGAACTAATCAAAGGCGATTGCCCCAACTGTACCCTGAAATTCTCAAAATCCAGCAGTTTACTCACTGCCGCATAAACAAACAATAAAACATACAGCAGGCAGATACTGTCGAGAAAAATACTTTTGATTGTGGCACTCAGTTTCATATCGGTAAACTTTAAATTTAATCCGATATAAAATTCCGAAAAAACAAGGGAATAAGTGTTATCAATTCGGGAGCTTAACTTGCTCCAAAGGGAGTTTTTAAATAATGGAGTAATTCGTATTCCCTATTCTCACCGCCTTGTTAACATTATGTGTTGGAATTGACATTGATATTGCATTTAATTCCTACTTTTCACCTCTAACTTTCCACTTCAAACCTTCTACCTCCTCTGAATAGCATTAGGCGCATAATCAAAGTGTTTTTTAAAGGTTCTTGAAAAATTGGGATAAGTGTTAAATCCCATAATAGTTGCAATTCTTTTTAAGGGTATTGTTGTTTGCTGGATCAAAAGATGAGCTCTTTTCAACCGTTCAGTAGCATAAAATTGATAAATACTCGTTTTAAATAAAAGTTTAAACCCCTGTTTCAATTTATTATCATTGGTTCCAAAAATTTGAGAAAGTTCTTTTAAAGAAGGTAGTGGGGAATCCAAATGGTTTAAAATATAATCATAGACATGCTGTATCAATTGTACATCAGAATAACTACTGAACCCCCCAAGCAAATTAATATCTTCTGGTGAAACCAATGCTTTAGCCACTATTGTCTCATCAATAACAGTAGTAACCGAACTGATTAAAATATTGGTACTGTGTATCAGTCGTGAAATGGTGCAATAGCAAGGTACAAGCAATTGCTCTTGAGTAATATAAATGAGTTGCAAGGTACCATTATAGTTATCATCATGAATTATGGATTCTTTAATACTATCCCAAATGGGTAAAGATTCCTTCGAGAGTATACTGCTGAAAGCAGTATTATAGAGCATTTCATCAGTAAAACCTAATACTCTAGGAACAGCTGAATTATAACTTCTGATAATAAAATCGGTATCCAGAATAACAGTGGTTTGAACAAGATTGGTATAAGTATGGTGAGGATTAATAAAGCCCCAATGAAAAACAGATCCTTTCATTTCTTCTGCTACCATGTTAACAAGCACTACCAATGCCTCCAGTTCATCATCCTGCTCAGTACGTTCGATGCGATTGGTAAAATTACCACTTCCCATCTCAAGAAGCATTTTATGCATACTTTGAATACGCTGTTGATTAATTTCTTGTTGCATATAGGAACTATAAGGTACCAGTTAAAAGATTTATTAAAAGTAGTGATTTATAATATTACTTGTAAGCTTCCAAAAAAGCCAAAGCGGCTGACTCATCAGTAAAAAGCTTTGTTGGAACACTTGGTTTACCAATTTTAAGATAAAAAGAGGTTATAATTAGAGAAATACTTTGATGCCCAACAAGACTTACAGCTTTTGTCAAAACGGAACCAGATTGAGCCAAATAATCTCTGGCAGCTTTGTCAGAATCCACAATACCCCTGATATCGCACAATATAGGATAAGCCTTTTCATTTTGTATCTGTATTCGATCGGCTACAATGCGCTGGGCTACAGTTAAATCAATAACAACATTGGGTTTGTATTCAAAAAAAAGAATACTATTTCGAATCCAAAAATGGGCATATTCATTCTCAAAGTAACTAGCTGAAAACCTCATAAGATTTTAGATAAATATGATGTTATTTGTAAAAATAGTAATAATTCTAATTATAATAAGCATAAAAACAGCGCAAATCACTAAAAATAGCATTGTAGTTATCAAATCGGGAGTATGTCTTACCATATCGGGAGTTTGTGATATTTTATACAATACGATTCATTATTTATTCAGATTTTTACCCAAAAATAGTATCCAGTAAGAAAGAAGTACTTACAAAATTTTACATTTAAATAACTTAAATTTAAATAATATGGCAAAAATCAAGCATAACAATTTCATTGATACGGTCGATGAGGTTTTATCAGGAGCAAAAAAAGAAGGTGTATTGCACTTATATTCTGAAGACAAAGTATTGACAGGAAGAACCATACAAATTAAAGGAAAAGAAATGTTTCATTTCGGCACGACAGGATATCTTGGTTTAGAACAAGATAATAGACTCAAAGAAGCTGCAATTCAAGCCATTCGGGATTATGGCACACAATTTCCGTTGTCAAAATCATACATTTCACATCCATTATACTATGAATTAGAAAGTAAAATAGAACAAATGTATAATATTCCTCCTATTATAACCAAGAACAGTACGCTGGGGCATTTAGCTATTATTCCAACACTCATTAGAGATGAGGATGCCGTAATAATGGATCATCAGGTGCATTGGAGCGTCCAAAATGCATGTCAACTTTTAAAACTAAGGGGAATTCCAATAGAACTAATAAGACACAGTAATTTGGATATGCTAGAAGATAAAATCAAGCAACTAACCACCAAATGCAACAAAATATGGTACATGGCTGATGGTGTATATTCCATGTTTGGTGATTATGCACCCATCCCAGAATTATTGGCTTTGACTCAAAAATACACACAACTAAACCTTTATTTTGACGATGTCCACGGAATGAGTTGGAAAGGCAAAAATGGAACCGGTTTTGTTTTTGACGCTATCAAAGAACTGCCTGAAAATTGCATTGTGGTAAGTACTCTAAGTAAAACCTTCGGAGCCAGTGGTGCAACAGTATTTTGCAAGAATCAAAAATTGAGGGACAAAATCAAAAATTTTGGTGGGCCATTAACCTTTTCCGCCCAGTTAGAACCTGCATCTGTAGCGGCTGCAATTGCATCTGCAGACATTCATTTATCTCCTGAAATAGAATTAAGACAAAAAAACCTGGCGGATAAAATTGCTTACTTCAACCAATTGCTGTCGCAAGGAAACCTTCCAATAATTTCAAAAAATGATTCGCCGGTTTTCTTTTTGGGAATGGGTACACCCGCAACGGCCTATAACTTTGTGCAACGTTTATTTAAGGAAGGTTTTTTTCTGAATTTAGGAATTTACCCTGCTGTACCGATAAAGAATACTGGAATTAGAATTACGCTATCTAGTCACAATCAACAACAGGACATTTCAGCCTTGGGCGAAGCGATGGAACATCATTTTCCTAAAGCTTTGGAAGAAACAAATAATAGCGAAATCAAAATCAGACAGGCTTTTGGAATGGACAATAAAAAAGCAGAAAATATTTCAGAATCAAAAGAGCAGGAGCTTTTTATCGAAGAAAAAATTACCATTCAGGATATCATAAAAGAAGAATGGAACCAATACATGGGGAAACAAAATATCTTTGATTGGGAAGGACTGGTTTATTTAGAAAAAACATTCAGCCAGCATCCGGATCCAACAAACCAATGGGATTTTTATTATTTCACTATTAAAGACAACAAAGGTACCATAGTATTAATGACCTTTTTTACTTATGGCCTTTGGAAAGACGATATGCTGGCTACTGAATCGGTCTCCATCCATTTGGAAGAAATAAGAAAGACTAATCCTTTATACCTAACCTCAAGAGTATTGGGTATGGGTTCTCTATTCACCGAAGGAAAACATTGCTTCATCAATCAGGCACATCCTTTGGCAGAAAAAGCATTGAAACTATTATTGGATAAGTTGGAAGAAAAATACAATGACTTAAATGCAGACATGCTAGTTTTAAGAGATTTCGAAAAAGACAACAGCTACTACAAAACAATAGTAGACCAAGGTTATTTCAAAATAGACATGCCGGAATCCTGTGTAATTGAAAACCAAGTTTGGCATTCATACGAAGAGTTTACAAAAACATTATCGCTGCGTTCCCGTAAACATTTCAATAAAGAGATAGAACCTTATGAGAAGTACTATGATGTTGCAATAAAAGATAAATTGAGCAAATCAGAAATAGCAAGAGCATATCAACTCTACAACAATGTAAAAGACAATAATTACGCTATCAATACATTCCGATATACCCAAGAAATTTTCGAAAGCATGAATGAAAGTCCAAACTGGGAATTCATAGTACTGGTATTGAAAGCAGAAACTGAAAATCCATTCATAGGAATTATGTTTTGCTACAAAAACGAAAATCATACCTATGTCCCGGAATTAATAGGTATGGATTATAAATGGGCAAAAGAATACCAACTGTACAGGCAATTGTTATTTCAAACCATAAAAAGAGCTAATGAGCTGCAGCTTCAAAAGATAGATTTTGGAGTGTCAGCCTCATTTGAAAAAAGAAAATTAGGAGCTAGGATAATTCCAAAAGTAGCCTATGTTCAGACAAGAGATAATTACGCAATGGAACTTATGAATACTTTGCAAAATGATTACAAATCAATTGCAAAATGACGAAAGCATATTGACAGCTAATATCAAAAAAAATATTTGAAAAACGATTGAATCATTTAATGCTGTCTGCAATGAAATATACAAATGAATTAATTATTCGCTTTATTAGTTATTATGATTATGGAGTCTACTTATAAAGATGCTCTTTACAGTATACTGAAAAAAGAACAGGAAATTAGTTTGGAATCAGTGCATGTTATTGATGAATCCTATCGTATGATTGTTTTTCTTCAGGATTTACTTTCAGATATGAAAAAACGTGTGCTAGATCATCATTTTACAGAAGAAAATGAAGAAATTGAATTTTTTAGAATCATTAAGCCACAAATACTTGGAAAGTTGATTTATTATAACAAAGTTTATAGAATAGAGACCTCTTGTCCGGTAAACAGTGGTAAAATGTACTATAAATACTTTTCCTGTGAATTACAGCAGTTAAAGAATGAATACAAAGAACATATCTGTAATTCTGATTTTTACCGGTATTATCGTTCAGGACGGACAGATAGAGATCATGATTTTTTTAAATTAGGGAAAATAAATCTTAATACGGGTCTTAACAGCTTTATCTTTGAAGTTGATACTCAATTCTCTACTTATTATGATTACAAAGTGTCGCGCATTATAGCCGATGAATTGCTTTATAATTACTTGATTCTCAAAATCAATCCTGTCGACAAACCTGATATGGTTTTACAAAATGCCGAATCTACTAAAGATATCTTTTGGACAGAATCTAAAAACGCGATGATAGAATTGATTTATGCGCTATACGTATCTGGTGCGATTTCCAATGGTAAAATCGGAATACGTAAAATTAGTTTAGTTTTTCAGCTATTATTCCGTACACAATTGGGGGATATTCATCATGCGTTTCATCGTATGAAAGACCGTGCAGGTAACCGCACTTTATTTTTAGACCAGCTCAAATCTTCTTTAGAGCATTATATGGATAAAGATCTATAAATAATTATAATCTTCTATTATTTTAAAGCAGTGTTTTATTACACTGCTTTTTTTATATCTACCCATCCTTACCCATTGGCAAAATGTTTCTCCAATTCGAGTTTCTTTGATAGTGTAAATTCAAATTTAGTTTAATTATTAATAATTGTCTGTATTGTAGAAATTTCCAAAATCATGATTTTCAATTGGTAAAGCTTGGCAGAAAATACAACAAATAGCCTCCAATTTTGCATATATCATTAATCGAAAAGTAATAATTGATTAAAACATATCTATATGAATATCGACAGAATAGAATTTATGGCTTGGATGGAGCGAATCATGGAGCGATTTGACATCCTTATGGAATTGGTAAGCGGGGCTAAAAATCAAAGTACTATTATTGATGGAGAAGAGCTGTTGGACAATCAGGATATTTTGCAAATGCTGAAGATAAGCGCACGATCCCTGCAACGTTACCGCTCTTCGGGCAAGTTACCCTATTATACAATTAGTGGGAAAATTTATTATAAGCTCTCAGATGTGCACCAGTTCATCAGAGAAAGCTTTAGCTCTCCCATGTCCAAAGCAAAAGTCAACGGCTGACAAATGATGTCAATTAAAGCCAACCAAAGAGAAACAGTGACAGCTTCTTTACTTTCGGCATTGAAATAGAAAATATTCAGATTATGAGCGAACAAACTTTAGATATACCAAAATCTCCCGAACAATTATCCGAGATATTATTGGTCTTGGATAAAGAGAAAAAGAAAATTCAGGCTGTAAAGGGCATTGATAAAAATGGCAAGCTGGAAACCGTTGAACCTATAAAGAAAAACCAAAACCAGTTTGTGCGGGTGGATAAGCACGGTGATTTCTTTTCCAACTTCTTTTCCAACTTCGTCAGTCAATTAAAGAACCCAACTAATTTTTCATTTTTCAAAGTTCCTGAACCTGTCGCTATTGATATGGCAAATGAAATGCAAAAACAGTTGGATAGACCAACTCCCGGAGGGGAACAGCTGATGAAGCAACACGAAGTGAAAGCAGAACCTGATAAAAATAATAATAAACATGAAAATAAAAATAGAATGGAAACAACACAGACAACATCAGAAAAAAGCGAATACCGCTATAAACCAGAACAGATTGACTGGGAAACAATGAACAGTCTCGGGCTGAACAAAGAAAAACTTGAAAAGATGAACCTCCTTGATCCTTTATTGAGAGGGTTTAAAACCAATGAGCTTGTACCTGTAAGCCTTAATCTAGGCACTGCCGTTACCCGAATGGATGCAAGGCTGTCTCTGCAACAAAATGATGAAGGAGTGGTTGTGGTTGCCATTCACGGTATTCGCAAAGAGCCTAACCTGAATTTTGCTTTTTTTGGTCATGAGTTCTCTAAAGAAGATAAAGAAAATCTACTTAAAACAGGCAATATGGGGCGCGTGGTCAATCTGACCAATCCTAAAACGGATGAGACCATTCCCTCTATTGTCAGCGTGGATAGGCTGACTAATGAGCTTATTGCTCTGCGAACAGACAAAATCAAAATCCCTGATGAGATCAAAGGCGTGAAACTGGATGATGTACAAAAGCAAACCCTAATGGAGGGTAAGCCGCTTCATATCGAGGGTATGACTGCCAAAAAAGGAACTTCGTTTGATGCTACCGTACAATTCAATGCCGACAAACGTTTTGTAGAGTTCTTGTTTGACAGAAATAATACCAATAAGCAAACACAAAACAATCAGCAAAGCCAGTCGCAGGAAGCCCCTAAAACTTTTCGCGGTAAAGAACTGGATAATGAGCAATACCAAAAGTTCAAAGACGGCCAAACCGCATATGTTAGTGGCTTAGTGGATAAGAAAGGTAAAGAATACAATGGTTACATCACTTTCAACAAGGAAACCAGTAAGACGGATTTCTCTTTTCAAAATCCGAACAAAATCAAAGAAGAGGCAAAACCTGCTGAAGCTCATAAAACGCAAACTGCGGTCAATTCTGATGGGAAAACCAATGAAGCGACCAAGAATATCAAAGAGCCTTTAAAATCAGGACAAAAAAATCCCGACAGCAAGGGTCAGCTGGAGGAACAGGAAGCAGCCAAAGCGCCGACCAAATCTAAAGGACGTAAAATGTAATGTGTCATGAAATGCCTTTTGCATTCCATGTGACAAATAAAAAACAGTAAAAATAAACACATGAAAGTAGTTATTGCAGAAAAACCAAGTGTAGCAAGGGAAATAGCCAGCGTGTTGGGAGCCTCCGGAAAAAAGGATGGCTATCAGACAGGTAACGGCTATTATGTTACGTGGGCTTTTGGACATTTGGTGGGATTGGGTATGCCGGAAGATTACGGCATTTCCGGATTTCAGAAATCGTCCCTGCCGATACTTCCCAATCCTTTTTTATTGACCGTCCGAAAAGTCAAAAAAGACAAAATCTATACAGCAGATGCAGGAGCGTTAAAGCAGTTAAAGGTAATTGAACATCTCATTGACCGTAGTGAAAAGATAATTGTCGCAACCGATGCCGGGCGTGAGGGTGAACTGATATTCCGCTATATCTATGAATACCTCAAAAGCAACAAACCCTTTCAACGTCTTTGGATTAGTTCGCTGACCGAAAAGGCAATCAAGCAGGGTTTTGACAACCTAAAACCTGGTAGCGATTTTGACGGATTAAATCAGGCAGCGCAGGGCAGGAGCCGAGCGGATTGGCTTTTGGGCATCAACGCTTCTCAGGCATTAAGCATTGCCGCAGGCAACGGCATCTATTCGCTCGGAAGAGTGCAGACACCTACACTGGCTTTGATATGTAAGCGTTATCAGGAAAACAGAAATTTTTCGGTGGAGCAATACTGGCAGATACAATTGTTCCATACAAAAGAATTCACAGACTTTAAATGCCTTTCCAAAAACAAATGGGAAGATATAAAGCAGGCGGAAGATACATTAAAGTCCATCCAAAGAAATGGGAATACTGCTACTGTTACATCTGTAGAAACCAAAAACGTGACGGAACAACCGCCTCTGCTGTTTGACCTGACAGGCTTGCAAAAAGAAGCCAATAATAAATTGAATCTGACGGCTGAAGAAACCTTGAACATTGCCCAAAGCCTGTATGAAAAGAAATTTATTACTTACCCGCGTACTGGGAGTAAATATATTCCTGAAGATATGTGGGCAGAGATTCCTAATCTTATCAGGGCTTTGCAGGATATGGGAGCCTTCAAGCAAGCAGTAACCAAAGTGAAATGGGGGCATTTCAATAAACGTATCGTAAATGACCTTCGTGTTACAGATCATCATGGTCTGCTGATTACGGACAAAATCCCATCAGCATTACAGGCTAAGGAAAATGCCGTTTACAATATGATTACCTTTCGACTACTGGAAGCAATTTCACAAGCCTGTAAAAAAAAGATAACCGATATTAATTTACAGGCTTTGCATTATGATTTTGCCCTGAAAGGCTGCAAGATGTTGGAACCAGGTTGGCGGTCCATCAAAGGCAGTTTTTCCGATAATGATACTGGACCTGTGCAGGAATTACCCGAACTGAAAAAAGGTGATGAACTTAAAATCAAAGATGCTTCGGTTTTGGAAAAGAAAACCAGACCACCTGTGCTTTATACTGAGGCCGGACTTTTATCAGCTATGGAAACGGCAGGAAAGGAGATTGAAAATGAAGAGGAGCGAAAAGCAATGCAAAACGTAGGTATTGGTACACCAGCCACAAGAGCCGCCATTATTGAAACCCTGTTTAGCCGTAACTATATCCAAAGGGAAAATAAATCCCTGATACCTACCGATAAAGGATTGCAAGTCTATGAACTGGTCAAAGACAAGAAAATTGCCGATGTAGCAATGACCGCAGAGTGGGAGCTGGCTTTGCAGAAAATTGAAAACAACGAAAGTAATGCGGAAGCTTTTCAAAAAGAAATGGAAATCTATGCCACATCCATTACCAATGAATTGTTGCAAACGGCCATTGCACAAGAAAACCTGCCTAGCCTTGTTTGTCCTAAATGCAAAAAGCAGCAACTGATTATAAGGGATAAAATTGTTAAATGTACTGATGAGGTCTGCAACTGGGTACAGTTCCGAAATGTATGTGGTGTGCAGGTAGGTATAACTGATATTGAAAGTCTTGTCAATACTGGCAGAACTTCTCTTATCAGAGGAATGAAAAGTAAAGCTGGAAAGAAATTCGATGCCTATATTGTATTGAATGAGAAAGCGGAAAGCTCCTTTGAATTTGAAAAATCTAAACTTCCGAAGAAATAATGAGCAATTCTATCGCTACCCGTCAGGAAATTGAGAACCGAATTTATACTATAAGAGGGGAGCAGGTTATGCTCGACAGCGATCTCGCAAGGATTTATCAAGTAGAAACTAAAGTCTTCAATCAGGCTGTAAAGCGGAATACAGACCGCTTTCCCAAAAACTTCCGTTTCCAGTTGACCCAAGATGAATTTGATACTATAAACTTGAGGTCACAATTTGTGACCTCAAGTTTGAATTACGGGGGAAGGCGTTATCTGTCTTATGCTTTTACCGAGCAAGGTATCGCTATGCTTTCGGCAGTACTCCGTAGCGATATTGCCGTAAAAGTTAGTATCGAGATAATGAATGCATTTGTCGAAATGCGTAAGATGCTTGTTGATAACGCAGCTTTGTTTCACCGACTGGATAAGATGGAACTGAAACACACAGAAGCAAACCAGAAATTTGAAGAAATCTTTAAGGCTCTCGAAAGCGGAAAGTTGCACAGTGAAAAGGGCATTTTCTATGATGGACAAATTTTTGATGCCTATGCCTTTGTATCGGATACTATCCGCAGTGCCCAAAGTTCCATTATTCTTATTGATAATTATGTAGACGATACAGTGCTAACCTTGTTGGGCAAGAGAAATATTAATGTTACCGCAACAATCTATACCAAAAGGATAAGTAATCAGCTACGGTTGGATGTGCAACGATATAATAGTCAATATCCTCCGGTTGAAGTTGAAGTTTTTTCGGATGCCCACGACCGTTTTATAATCATTGACAATACCGAACTCTACCACATCGGAGCATCATTGAAAGATGTGGGTAAAAAATGGTTTGCCTTTTCGAGAATGGATATTGAGATTGGCCGAATGCTCCAAAATTTATCCATTAAGCAAAACATAAACAAAATATAGTATGGATACACAGCAAAAAGACCTGTCGTATTTTTGGTTACGACTACAAGAACTATTGACTACAAGCTTTCCTGAAAAAGCGTATGATGTTAAATTTATTGACCAGCGTTCAAGTTGGGCTTCCAATGCTTATGAAGGAGCATTTCGGGCAGGAAACCCCGTCAGTCAATGCGATCATATTGCTGATTATGTTTTATTTGAAGGATTGTACTTCTCCAGATTTGATACCGTTTTTCAGTTGGTATGCAATGAGTTTGATACTAGAATGGCAGACGAAGAACTACGACCGTTAGCCTTAAAGATGTTGCCTGTTTGCGACTCTGTTTTTACAAACTACAAATTGACGGATGACTTTGCCTATTCTTCGGAGTTTGACCTGCTCTATACCGAACTGACTGGAACAATAGCCATTTGGATAGAAGAAAATGGGCTTTAGTAAACGTCAACATCTCCAAAGGAATATTGATGCCTTACGAATTGCTTTTAAAGTGGAAAAAGAGAACCGCAAAGCCTCCGTAGGTGAAAGACTGCTAATGATGCAATACAGCGGATTTGGCGGTCTAAAATTTGTTTTGAACCCTGTTCAAAACTCGATAGATATCAACCATTGGAGAAGGGGCGAGCACGAACTTTTTCAGCTCACACAGGAACTCCATCAGGTTTTACAAGAGAATGCTGCTGGTGAAAAACAATACCGCAGGTATGTGGACAGTATGCGGAGTTCCGTACTTACGGCATTTTACACGCCGCCTTTGGTAATTGATGCTATTTCCGTTTCCTTAAAAGAAAGTGGTGTAAACATCCAAAAATTTCTGGAACCTTCTGCCGGTATCGGCTCTTTTATACAATCTTTTGCCGATAGAGACTCACCACAGGTTACCGCTTATGAAAAGGATCTGCTTACAGGTAAAATTTTAAAGCAGCTCTATCCTGACAGTGCTGTCCGAATAAACGGTTTTGAAGAAATACCCGAAAGAGAACAAAACAGCTACGATATAGTAGCCAGCAATATCCCTTTCGGTGATACTTCCGTTTTTGATCTTTCCTATTCCAGAAGCAGGGACACTGCAAAAGTACAGGCTACCCGAAGCATACACAATTACTTTTTCCTGAAAGGAGCCGATATGCTCCGTGAGGGTGGCATACTGGCTTTTATCACTTCACAGGGTGTACTGAACAGCCCTAAGAACGAAACCATTCGTAAGGCATTGATGAAGGATAATAATCTGGTTTCAGCAGTCCGATTGCCAAACAACCTGTTTACGGACTATGCTGGTACGGAAGTCGGTAGCGACCTTATTATCCTGCAAAAGAACACTGCAAAGCAAAGTTTGACCCAAGCGGAAGAACTGTTTTGTCAAAGCCAAATAGCGGAATACAATACACCAAACAATGCCTTGTTTCAGGATAACGTAAGGATTGTCCATACTACACGTGTGCTTGGCACTAATCCTTACGGACAACCTACATTTATCTATACGCACACGAATGGTATGGAAGGAATAGTCAAAGACCTGAAGCAAATGCTATTGGAAGATTTTGGGAAGCATCTGGACACTGCTTTGTATAAAGGTGAACGGAACGATGCGTCTGTCATACAAATTCCGATAACACCAACGGTTACACCTTCTGTCGTCGAGTCAGTAACTATTACATTGGAAACACAGACTTTATCTGCTTCAACAACAAATAAGGACATTGTAAAAGAGGAAAGGCAACTAAGCATTTTTGATCTCTTTGAAAATTCAGAAGAACTGGCGGCTGTTGCCACTCCTGTTAAAGCAGTCGCAACAACAAAACAACCAGCCAAAAGAAAAAGAACTGTGAACGGGTATCAGGGAAACCTGTTCAGCGGTTTGATGCAGCAACCTCCTGTTTCTATTTCTCTTGTAAATAACAATACCCCAAATGAAAGGAATACGCAGGAAGTTATCGGCGATTTGTTTTCAGGACTGAACGGAAATGGTCTAGCCGAAAAGATTACCGCAGGCAACACTATTCCCGAACCTGCAATTTATACCAAAGAAATACAATCTTTTCATCGTAACGATTGCCTTGCAGTACATAACGGCTGGGTCGGCTATCTTAAAGATTTTGATAACGATAAACAGGAGGTAATGTTTCATCCTTTGCAATTATCGTCCTTGCAGAAAGCAAGAGCTGAAGCCTATATTTATGTACGGGATAGCTATCTAGATTTATATCAGAAGGAAGCCGAACTGCAAATCGAACATAAAGAAGAGAGAGAAACATTTAATAAGGCTTACGATGCCTTTGTAAAAAGGTACGGCAACCTAAACAGTGCTGATAATATCAAGCTTATCAAAACAGACAGTTCAGGTAAGGAAATTCCTTATCTGGAACGTGTGGTGGGCGGTGTGGTACACAAAGCGGATATCTTCCACCGTCCTGTAAGCTTCTCCATTACCACATTGGCTACCGATAATCCCGATGAGGCGTTAGCTGCATCGCTGAACAAATACGGCAACATTGATCTGGGTTATATGTCCCAAATCAGCGGTATGCCATCTGACGATTTGAAAGCGGCATTACGCGGACGCATTTTTTACAATCCTTTGGAAAAGGAATATGAAATAGCTGAAAGATGGGTAGCTGGTAATGTGGTGGAGAAATCCGCAGCCGTAAAAACCTGCCTGGAAAACAATCCCGATGATGTAAAGACTAAAGAAAGCCTTACGGCTTTAGAAGAAGCCCGACCAAGACGTATCGAATTTGAAGAGCTGGATTTCAATCTCGGGGAGCGCTGGATACCGACAGGGATCTATGCCCGTTTCGCTTCTCATCTTTTCGATACGGAGGTGCGCATCCAGTATTCCGAGACTTCTGATGACTTTTCTATAAAATGCGATCAGAAAAATGTGCATATATGGGATAAATATGCCGTCAAGTCTGAAAGCCGAACATTTGACGGGATTGCTCTGCTGAAAAATGCATTAGTCAATACCACTCCTGATATTACCAAAAAGGTCAAGATTGATGATAAGGAGGTCAAGGTACGGGATATGGAAGCCATACAGATGGCTAATACCAAGATTGATGAAATACGTACAGTCTTTACCGAATGGCTTCACGCCCAAAACGATGAGTTTAAAAAAAGGCTGACCGACCAGTATAACGATATCTTTAACTGCTTTGTACGTCCGCAGTACGACGGAAGCCATCAGGAATTTCCCGGGCTGGACAGAAAAGGCTTGGGCATTAGAGACCTGTATTCGAGCCAAAAGGATACGGTATGGATGATTAAGCTGAACAACGGTGCCATTTGCGACCACGAAGTAGGAGCCGGAAAGACATTGGTGATGTGTACCGCAGCACAGGAGATGAAGCGTTTGGGAATGGTACACAAACCTATGATAATAGGATTGAAAGCCAATGTTCATGAGATTGCAGAAACGTACCGTAAAGCTTACCCACACGCTAAAATTATGTATCCTGGCAAAGAAGATTTTACCCCACAGAAAAGACAAGGGATTTTCGGAGATATTAAAAACAACGATTGGGACTGCGTGATATTGACCCATGACCAGTTTGGCATGATACCCCAGTCACCAGAAATGCAAAAGGAAATCCTGCAAGTCGAACTCAACAGCGTGGAGGATAATCTTGCCACCTTAGAAGCTCAGGGCAAAGAGATTTCAAGGGGAATGCTCAAAGGTGTAATCATAAGGAAACAAAACCTTGAAGTTAGGCTGAAAACATTGGAACACGACATCGAAAACCGAAAAGATGATGTAGTGGACTTTAAGATGATGGGCATCGACCATTTATTTGTTGATGAAAGCCACCAATTCAAAAATCTGATGTTCAATACCCGCCATGACCGGGTTGCAGGTTTGGGCAATATGATGGGAAGTCAAAAGGCCATGAATCTGCTTTTTGCCATCCGCACCATTCAGGATCACATACAAGGAGATATGGGCGCTACCTTTCTTTCGGGAACAACTATCAGCAATTCCTTAACCGAGCTATATCTATTGTTCAAATATCTGCGTCCAAGAGCATTGGAAAAACAAGGGATTAATTGCTTTGATGCATGGGCGGCTATCTATGCAAGGAAAACGACTGATTATGAGTTTTCGGTAGCGAATAATATCGTGTCAAAAGAGCGCTTTCGTTACTTCATCAAAGTGCCGGAACTGGCACAGTTTTATTCGGAAATCACAGATTACAGAACCGCTAAGGATATTGGTATAGATCGTCCGGAAAAGAACGAGGTGCTCTATAATATACCGCCTACATCGGATCAGGAAGTATTCATCCAGAAATTGATGGAGTTTGCCAAATCAGGTAATGCTACCTTATTAGGAAGACCTCCGCTGACAGATCGGGAAGAAAAAGCAAAGATGTTGATTGCTACAGATTATGCCCGTAAGATGTCGCTCGATATGCGGATGGTAAGCGGCAAATACGATGACCACCCCGATAACAAAGCTTCCCATTGTGCTGCTAATATTGCTAAATACTACCAAAAGTTCCATGCGCAGAAAGGAACGCAGTTTGTCTTTTCTGACTTAGGTACTTACAAGCCAGGAGAATGGAATGTCTATGGGGAAATCAAGCGCAAACTTGTAGAAGACCACGGCATACCAGCACATGAAGTCAGTTTTATACAGGAGGCTAAAAATGATAAGCAACGTAAGGAGCTAATCAGTGGTATGAATGAGGGAAAAATCCGTGTGCTGTTTGGTTCTACCGCTATGTTGGGAACCGGTGTAAATGCACAGAAAAGAGCCGTTTCCGTTCACCATTTGGATATTCCGTGGCGACCAAGCGATCTTGCCCAACGTGACGGAAGAGCTGTCCGGAAAGGCAATGAAATCGCCAAATTTTTCGCCGATAACAAGGTGGATGTAATTATCTATGCAGTCGAAAAATCGCTGGACAGCTACAAGTTTAATCTGCTGTACAATAAACAGCTTTTTATTGACCAGCTTAAAACCAACAATCTCGGAAAGCGGACTATTGATGAAGGCAGTATGGATGAAAAATCGGGTATGAACTTTTCGGAATATGTAGCTATCCTTTCAGGCAATACCGATCTTTTGGAAAAAGCGAAGCTGGAAAAACAGATTGCCGGACTGGAAAGTGAGAAGCAGGCATTCAACCGTTCCAAGTTCAGCTCCAAACACAAGCTGGAAGATATTACCGCTGCACTGGAGTCTGCCGGGTCACGATTGGAACGAATGAGCCTTGATTGGAAAAACCTGCAACAACGCTTACAAAAACGACAGGATGGTACGATACTGAATCCTGTACTACTTGATGGATTATCGCCTAATGCAGATATGAAACAGATTGGAGCCAAGCTTAACCAGATTGCAGATAAAGCCCGTACTGGTGGTCAATATGAAGAAATAGGCAGCCTATATGGGTTTGCATTGTTGGTTAAAACCGAAATGTCCGAAAAAGAGGGTGTTGATATTAGGGTCAATCGGTTTTTGGTACAAGGCGAGGGTAATATAAAATACACCTACAATAATGGATTGATTGCTAATGATGAAAAGCTTGCATCAATGAATTTCCTTAATGCTTTGGAAAAAATACCCGGCTATATCGAACAGGAACAAAAGAAAATCGAAGTACTGCAAAAAGATCTCCCTGTACTTCAGGAAATGGTCAATGGTACGTGGACAAAGGAAAGGAGGCTGAGCGAACTAAAAACCGAACTCGCGGCCATTGAAAGGAAAATCCAATTATCTATTGCTCCCGAACCTAAAGAGCAGCTGGCTGAAGAGGAAAAAAAAATAATTAAAATCAATGATATTCAGGTTCAGGAAAGACCTGCTGTACGATTATAGGTAATTTTTAACGACCAATTCAGTTTAAGTGAATTACTCAAGTAATAGCTATTGCCGTTAGTTATACTAAGTCAGCTACGTGTTCAGACCACATTTTTATCAATGTTGGCTCATCACATTCCTTTAAATCCCATTCAAAATTTGAATTGTTTTCGCCAAAGCCTTTTGCATGATAATAATTAGCCATAGTTGCATTCATTTTATTTTTGTGCATCCTATGCGTCGAAACCTTTGTTAATGTGAGATATTTATCGACTATATCTGGTCGTAAAACTATATTTTGTCCTTGATAACCTGTCTGTACACTTGGATATAAAATACCTGGGTGATTTCCTTCGGTCATCAATAAATCTGCATAAGCAACTGCAATTTTATAATCATGATGAGAGCGTGTTTTACGTGCAAATTCTTGACTGAATAACTGTAATTGTCTTAGTGCAAGTTCTCTCATTGGTTCTTGCATCAAATCTTTATAGTATTTTTGAAAAGCAGCAGCGGTTTGCGGATTTTCCTTAATAGCGTTTTCGCTAAAAACAATTTCTGGAACTACCAATTCTTTGTTTGTTCTCCATCTACTTAAAGTAAATAATTCTCCCTCAGTATTCACGGCATCATTGTCTCTTATTAGTGTTGAAGTTTCTACATATGCAGTCGTTCTGTTTTCTTTAATTCGTTCACTTGTTAAAGCACCATAGAATAATGGCTGATGTGGTTTGTTAGCTCTCCCGAATCCAGTTAGGCAATCAGCAATTATTTTTTCATCAGTTATATATGATAATTCGCTCTGTGAAGTGAAAAACGGTTTTCCTTTATTTAATCTCACTCTGTCAATATCTGCTCCTTTATGTAGTTTTGCTAGAGCTATTGGTATATGACGAATAGATTCTTTAATTAACGTTTTAATATCTTCATATTCAATTTTATCTAATCGGTCTCTGTACGCTACTATTTCGTTTAGTGCTTTTTCTTGTATAGTCATAATCTTAATATAATTGCCGGCAACTTGTTTATACTTTTTAAAATATGCTGCCAGTAGAACTAATTGATGTTGGCTTTGCTCCGTAAGTGTATGTAATTATTCTGGTGATAAATATACTCTTTTTATATACCCTAAAAAAGGTTTTTGATAGTGGAAAAATTGCTTAACGCCATTGTAAATCTGAGATATATAACATATACATCGGCCTTTTCCATTATTTTTTTTGTACCAAATGTTGCAAATCAGGATCATTTTTAATACGTTCCAATTCAGTTTCAACAACCTGAACAATGTCCCGCTTTATCTGTTTATAATTGAGTTCAATTTCTTGTTTCATTTTGTCTTCTCCTTGTTCGTCTACAAAGGATAAAATTTCCGGTATTTTTTGATAAGTCTTGGTTTCGGTTGCTACTTTTTCATTATCCACAACAATTTCAGCGTGGAATATTTTCTGTTCAATACGTTCGTCAAAATTATCCGAAACTGCTCCCACAAACATACCTTGCGTGAGTGTGGAAATTTTGGAAGCGGGGATAAGACTGTCCAGTTGTGTAGATATTGAAGTAGATTTGTCGTTTCTGTTAATAGTTAGGCTTTGTCGTTTCTGTAACACTTTTCCAAAGCGCTCAGATAGACTTTTTGCTGTTTCGCCAACCACTTGCCCACTGAATATATTACCTACGGTATTTTGTATAACCTTACTTTCTTTGTCTCCATAATCACGAGTTAATTGCGAATAATCCTGAAACCCCAAACAAACAGCTACCTTATTACTTCTGGCAGTAGCAATCAGATTATCCAGTCCACGAAAGTAAATGGTAGGCAGCTCATCAATGATAACGGAACTTTTAAGCTGTCCCTTTTTATTAATCAGTTTCACAATTCTTGAATTGTATAATCCCAACGCTGCGGAATAGATATTTTGACGGTCTGGATTATTACCAACACATAAAATTTTAGGTTCTTTCGGATTGTTGATGTCTAATGAAAAATCATCTCCAGTCATTACCCAATACAATTGTGGTGAGATCATTCTTGATAAAGGAATTTTTGCTGATGCTATCTGCCCCTGTAACTGGTCTTGTGCGCCGCCTTGCCAGGCATCCATAAAAGGGGATAAATAATTTTCCAATTCCGAATAGGTGGTTAGGATTGTAAAGACGTCAGCGTATTTTTTGTTGAGCAGTTCAATGGCGTGAGGGAACGTGCAGTATTTGCCGTTTTCATAGATTTTAAGAAACCAAATAATGGCAGCCAATAAGATGATTGGAGATTCTACAAAGAAATCCCCCTGCTTTTGTATCCAACTCCTGTTAAGATTCAGCATGATGGTGTACGCCGATTCGTAAGCATCGGATATATCGGTCATAAAATCTGGATTTATGGGATTGCAACGATGGCTTTTTCTAGGGTCATCAAAATTAATGACGTAGAATTTCGGTTTTACCTTGTACTTATCAGTGTGTTTTAGTAAATGATTATAGGCAATTGTAGATAGGTCGTCAAACTTAAAATCATAGATATACATTGAAAAACCTTTTTCAATATGCTGCTTGATATAGTTGTTTACTACAGCATACGATTTACCCGAACCGGGTGTGCCCAATACAATGGTCGCCCTAAAAGGGTTTACAATATTGATCCAACCATTATGCTGTTTTTTGTTGTACCAGAATTTGGTGGGTAAGTTCACGGAAAATTCATTTTGCATTAGCTTAGTTTCCTGCATAAAACTTTCATTCTCATTGTTGAAAACATCCTCCATCAGGTTGGTACGGAGCAGACGGCTAATCCAAACTCCTGCAGCCATAAGGGAGATATAGCCCAAACCTGTGGTAAGGATATAAAGAAATGCAACGATGTTTAATGACAGTTTTAACAATGATGTGCTCAGAAAGAATAGTACAAAACCAATTCCCAAAACCACATAAATTTTTGTCCAGGTTATCTTTTCATTCTTTACGCCTTTTGTTCCCAAACAGCTTAATGCTAATAATATCAAAGCAAATATTTTGGTATATAAGATGTGTGAAAACAAGCCAGCCGTTCTGTCGAAATTGCCTAAAATTTTGTTGATGATTTCTAATGTCCAGCCATGTTCCATAAAGAAACCGTAACAAAACCAATAAAGGTGCATTAGTACCAAAAGGATACTCACTGCCCGCATAAAAGCCATTATTTTGGCTAAACCTCTTAAATCGTCTTCTCCTTGCATTTTCTAATTATTAAATGTTCGGGTGTTAATTTAAAGGCAGTGTAGCGTGGCTTTAAAAAAGTGGCAGGCATTAGCGGTGCGTGGCAGTGTTTGGCGTTAAGTGGCTCCAACCAGGTTCAGATTTAATAATGATTTTTTATTAAATTTATACTCTTGAAAAATTTTTGGGTTATCTCATCAATTTGATAATCAATATTAAAGGGGAATAATATGAATAGGAATAATCCTGATGCTGATCCGGCAGAAAGTGAAGATGAATATATAGCTCGGAAAAGAGAAGAAAGTGATTCTGCTACAGGACTAATGTTTGTGGTCGTTGAGGGTTTTATTTTCGTCTTAAAAATCGCTGCTATTTTCGGTATGTTTTTTTATGCCGGATTTTTACTGTCTCAAAAGTTCTGGGGAGAAGAAACCGACAAATTTAAAATTTGTGGTCTCTCCCTATTATTTACCTACCTTATTTTCTGCATTATTTATTTCTTTAAAGGAACTATCATTGGTTTGCAGGCAAAGAATAGGCAGCTATGGATATTACCTTGGGTAATATGTGTGTTAATATGCTGTATTATTCCCGCACTCATAGTAAAATCATTCGTTGCAGGTATGTTTAATCTGACAGAACGACAAAGTATATTGTGTATTGGATTGAGTTGGGGAGCATTTATACTTTTTTCATTATATGTCTATGGTATTTATCAGTTCAAGACACCAACTGTTCCGAAGATTTTGTACTGGAGCTATGCATTGGGATTGAAAGTGTCTTTATAATCAGGAGTTCATAATAAACAACAAAACCTACTGACCTCTCTTACTTCTTCTTTTCTTCTTCATTTTATTGGTAAAGTCCTGTTCTTCATAATCTTCTCCGTGTGCTTCAGGCAACAGTCCCCCAAAACTTTCCACAATACTAGTTTCATTTGTGCTGGAAGCGGGGACTTCTTTGTTTAGGAAATCGAATAATTCATGGGGCTTTTCGGCTGGTAGATCTTTCATTGCGTTGTGCTGAGATATTTTAGGATGAGGTTCGTTAAGCCTTTTTATTTCCGGTTTGATATTATGGTTCCAATAATCATTAAAGGTATTGGCCGAAAGATCTTTCCCTAATCTGGAGCCATTCCAAACGGTTCTGGAATTGTGGTCGATAAACGTAATGCCATAAATGCGTCCTGTATCATTTCTACGAACAATTACATTAACTCCCTGTTCCGCTAATTGCTTCTTAAAGTTCTTTTCATCATTTGTCGATTGGAAGGCAATTTCAATCGAAGCTTTGATGGTTAGTTTTGCTGTATGGTTTTTTAAGGCTTCCTTGGATTCTTCAAAATGTCCTTCCAAAGCCGGAATCCCTGCATTTTTACCGAATAGGGAAGCCTTGAGTGGATGCCCGGCTTTTTCTCCTTTTTCATTAAAAGGAAAGTATAATAAGCCTTGCTTGATTTTTCCTTGTAGTTCTCCCTCTATTTTTTCAGTGGTAATATTAAACAGGGAAAGCAAAGCATTATATTCCCCCAACGTCTGGAATTTATAATACTTAGGCAGATAACGGACAACCGAAGCAATCTGGCTTTTTATATCTCCTGTTTGGTAATTAACGGGACGAAAAATCTTTTCATTCTGCCGATGTCCTTTCTCCATAGCCGGTAGTAATCCATATTTGTTTTCGAGTTCACGGCATACATTCATAGACCGTCTTTTTTCAAACCTATCCGAAATCTTTTTGCCTTCTTCATCCACACAAACCGAAACGATATGGATATGTGTGCGGTCAATATCCGTGTGCTTGAATACTACAAAAGGTTGTTCCCCATAACCCAGCTCCTGCATATACTCCTGAGCCATCAGTTTGAATTTTTCATCACTTACATTATCCTTCGGGTCAGGATTGAGTGAAATATGCAAAATTGGTTTTTCAGTATTGCGGTTGGCTATCAGATAAGGTTCAAAAGATGGGACCAATTGAGCAACGGAATATTGCGCATTAGGTGTTTCAATTATTCTATTGGTAAACAGAATTTGCCCGTTTTCCTTCTCGACTTTGAGCTGATTGTATGCCAAAGCTCCGTGTAAATTGCTCCCTCTTCCGATTTTCGCTATCATTTCAATACTATTTTTTCAAATGATTTGCTTCAAAATCTTCTGTTAGCTGAATAATTTTTTGACATAATACTGCCATTTCAGCTGTCTGCTTTTCTAATTTGTAGAGATAAGCTGCCGCTTTTTTCTCCGAAAAATTGCGGTACAACAGCTTTACGACCTGATTATAATTAACGCCAATGGAACGGAACTGACTGTGAAAAGAGGTTAACCTCATATAAAAATCCAACAGAGCTTTGTCTATTTTGACCGTTTTAATCTCTCTTCCAAACAGTACGGAAATGATAAATTTTGCTTTATTGACCATTCCCGATGCTTCAAAAAGCGATAATAATTTCGCGTTTTCTTCGTCCGTAAGGCGAAAAACGTGGCGGTGAATACTCGGATTGCTCTTGGGCGTCCGTCCGCCTTTATTCTGTTTTCTGTTACTGTTTTCGTTCATCACTAATCCATTTTTAACTTTAGCAAAAAAGCCTGACTTCGGAAGGCTTTTCAGCCCCAGCAGGGCAAGTTGTTTTGAGGCACGAACTCAGTTTCGAGTGCCTCAAAACACAACTTGCCGTGTTCTGGTGAACACAAAAATCCGCCCTTCGGGACGGATTAAATAAAGCAGGGATAAACGGCTTCGGGCCGTTCACTTTCTTACTTGATATTTCATAATATTTTTGCATAAGTCCGTTAATAAAAATCACTTTACAAAGTAAACTCCTCTTCAGTAGAGCATTGAGCTGTGTTGCAGTGCCAAACAGTGCCAATGAACGCCAATTCGTTCCACCTTTGAATAAGGACGTATATATCTGCATTTCTTTGTACATGCAAGCGGATGTAAACAGATAACTATGTTGGTATGTAGTTACTTAATTATGTATGTAGTCACTTGTGTATGTAAAAGCGTCCGGATGTGGATAGATGCAGTTGAGGATATGAAATCATATAGTTGTATATGTGCATATTTACAGACTTGGGTTTGCATATAACTAGGTCTGATGAAACAAACCTATATGTATAGGTGCCTAAAAATAGAGGCACATATGTTAGTATTCAAGCAGAGCAATACCTACTTAAATGACCACATAGCTTTCTACAAAACTGCATATGTATAGGTAAAAGCAGATAAGTATCTACCAACGCAACGATATAAGTAAATAATTAAATACAGTTAAAAATGAAAACAGAACACAAAACAGTATTCATTGCTTTTTCTTCCCAAAAGGGAGGTGTAGGTAAAACCACCTTTACGGCACTTGCGGCCAGTACGCTGCATTATCGGCTGGGCTACAATGTAGCCGTATTCGATGTTGATTTTCCACAACATAGTTTAATGAAAATGAAGATTCGTGATTTAGCTATGGTGATGGAAAATGAGTTTTTAAAAAGGGTGGCATTCAAACAATTTACAATCATTAACAAAAAAGCTTATCCTATCATCCAACATAAAGCTGAAGGGGTATTGGAAGCTGCGCATGATTTTTTGGAATCCGCTTCCGTTCCGGTTGATTTTATCTTTTTTGATCTTCCGGGTACAGTAAACACTCCCGGTATTTTGAAAGCTCTGGCGGGGATGCACCATATTTTCACACCTATTATAGCAGATCGTGTAGTTATGGAAAGTACGCTTATTTTTACCCAGTTGATGAAGGATGTTATTATGAAAAAAGGAGAAACCTCCATTGAAACCATTAACCTGTTTTGGAATCAGGTAGATGGTCGTGAGCGTTCGCCTTTGTACGATGTTTATAATAATTTGATAGATGAATTGGGATTAAGTCTGATGCAATGTCAGATTAAGAACAGCACACGTTTCCGCAAGGAAAGCGAAGCTGGTGCCAAGACTGTTTTTCGTTCAACTTTAATGCCTCCCGATGAACGTTTGATGAAAGCTTGCCGCTTAGACCAGTTTATGACGGAATTTTTAAGAATCGTTCAATTGTAATAGTATGGAAAAAGACAATAAGAAAAAAGCCATTCCTGAAATCAACGAAGAGTTAATGATGAATTTGATGGTAGATGGAATAAAGAAGGAAGGTTTGCAACTTCCGCTGGAAAAACCCGAAACTCAAATAAAACCATTGCAGGAAAAGCCTTTTGCGAAGGAAGGGAACAAAGGCAAAAAAGCAAATGAACAGGATTACGAAAGCATCTTTTTCAAAAAGCCTGGTACCATTGCCCGTGATGGCAAAACGGTATATATCCGACCGGATTTCCATGAGAAACTGTCTCGGATCGTACAGGTAATAGGCGAAGATAAGATAACCATTTACGCCTACTTAGACAATCTTCTTGAATATCATTTTCAGGAGTTCGGTGAGCAGATTACAACAAGCTTCAATGATAAATACAAACCTATTTTATAATTATGGAAACAGTAATCGTTATATGCCTACTGATTGTTATTGCGCTGTTGTTGGAGGATAAGATTGTCATCAGGAAAGGGGAGGAGCAAAAACCAACGCAGGAAAAACCCAATCTGAAACTACCCGATATAATGGGGCAACCCAAACCGATGAGAAGCCTTTCAATGCCAAAGAGTGCCACTGAAAGCCAAATTAAAGAGCAGGAACAGGAGTTGGATAATTTTGATATTGAAATCGACGAGGAAGATGTCGATATGCAAATACCGCAGGAAGAACTGGACGAAGTTTTTGGAAATAAGCCTGATTTGGAGGAAGAGGAAGAAGAATGGAACAGGTATGGAATATCTAGTGGGGATAACGGTTTTGCCCAAGGGATTACCTTTGAAGAACTAAGCTCTGTGGGGATGCTGCTGCAAAAAGATAAATTGGAGCCATCTCAAAAGGAAACAGCAGTTGCTATAGTTCAGAAAATACAAGGAACCGAATTATTCACCTTACTGGAGAATTCTATGGAAAGTGCTTCCCGTAAAATAGCTGAGCTATTAGACGGGAGCCTTTTTTCTGAAACAGATGCCGGTTCTTCCACTTTGCGGAAAAATGATTTGGAGAATTTTGATATTGGGGAGTTTGTGTAAGCAAACTCCCTTTTTATTTTACTTAAGAGCTTCATTAATTAGTTTAATCACCAATGAAAACCTAGGGTGTATAATGATGACAAAATCTATTTGAGTACTTTGTTTGTGTTATTAATAATGCTAAATTCGCATTGTGTGCGTATTAAATAGCATTGTATGAAAATCAATCGATTGAAAATTATATTGGCAGAAGAATACAAGACTAGTAAATGGCTAGCCAAAGAACTGGGTAAAAGTGAAAGTACTGTGTCGCGATGGTGTACCAATGAAATACAACCATCTGTAGAAACATTAGCGCAAATAGCTGAGCTTTTAAAAGTGGATATTAAAGAACTTTTGAATTCAACAAGGAAAAATAACTAAGTACCATTTTGATTGATTATTACAAAACAATATGCTATCCGATATTAATGAGGTATATGAATTTGTAGAAACAGATCTTTTGGAAAAGATTTAAAATGAAAGAACAACAGGATAAATATAATTTACCCGAGCATTGGGCATGGACTACTATTGGAGAAATCGCAGTTTTATCTAGTGGAGGCACACCAGATAGAGGAAATCGCAACTATTTTAATGGTGATATTCCTTGGGTCAAATCAGGTGAGTTAAATCATGGTATAATAACTAAAACTGAAGAGACTATAACCCAAGAAGCGATTGAAAATTCTAGTGCTAAAATAGTCTCTTCTGGAACTTTATTAATTGCTTTATATGGCTCAACAGTTGGAAAATTAGCTTTTTTAGGAATAGATGCTGCAACAAATCAAGCTATTGCGGCTCTAAAAACAACAAGTAGCTTTAAAAGTAAGTATTTATATTATTATTTGTTACATAATAGAGAGAACCTTTTGCAAAAAAGAGTTGGTGGGGCACAACCTAACATTAGCCAAAAGATACTGCAAATATTTCCTATTCCTTTATCTCCTCTGCAAGAACAAGAAAGAATAGTTCATCAGATCGAATCATTATTTAGTAAACTTTATGAAGCTGAAAAAGTCTTAAAAAATTCAAAGAGAGAACTGGAGATCTATAAATATGCATTATCAAAAAATGCATTTGAAGGCAAATTGACAATAAACTGGAGAGAACATAATAATCCAAATAATGCTTCAGAAATATTTAAAGATTTAAATACAAGAAGAACTAACTATCATGACGAAACTATGATTAGTTGGGAAAAAGAGTTTTTAAGAATAAAAGAGGATAGTCAGAAAAAAGTAAAGATCGGCAAGCCCAAGCCATTTTCTACTTTTCCTTACAGCGAAATGGACTTTAGTAGATTAACCAAGTTGCCAAAAGAATGGAAATGGGTACACTGGAATGAAATATTAGATTATAAAGAAGATGCTTTCAAAAGAGGACCTTTCGGTAGTACATTAACGAAATCGATTTTTGTAAAAAATGGATATAAGATTTATGAACAGTATTGTCCAATAAATGATGATTGTTCATTTGAAAGGTATTACATTACTCCAGAGAAATATGAAGAATTGAAATCATTCTCTGTTCGTGATGGTGATTATTTGATTTCTTGTTCAGGAGTTACACTTGGAAGAATTACTCAAATTCCAAACAAATATAAAGAAGGAATTATTAATCAAGCGTTATTAAGAGTTCGCATCAACAATGAGGTTATTAATAATAATTTTTTTCTTCACTTTTTCAGAAGTCCATATTTTCAGAAGCAAATTTTTGAAAATTCAAAAGGTTCAGCGATTCCCAACATTAAAGGAGTGAAAGAATTGAAAATTATTCCAATTCCACTACTTACAATTGAAGAACAAAATGTAATTGTCGAAATACTGGAGTCGAGACTTACGTTAGTTGATGATTTAGAAAAAACCGTTGATAATGTTTTAAATGAAATTATTGTTCTTAAACATTCAATTTTAAAAAAGGCATTTGAGGGTAGACTTGTTAATAATTCTTCAAATGAATCTGCAGAAAACTTATTAAATGATATTAAAGAAGAAAAGAGATTATATTTTGAAAAGCAAAAAGAACTAAATCATAATAAACCAAAACAAAATAAAAAAATGGAAGAGAAAAAATCCATACTTGAAATTTTGAAAGAATCTGATGGACCACTATCTGCCCAAGAGCTTTGGGAAAAATCAACGAGCGATGGAGATATTGAACGATTCTACAGTGAAATAAAGGAAATTTACAATCAAATTGATGAGTTGAAATCAAAGACAGAATCACTTTTAACTTTAAAAGATGAAAATAAATAACGTACATATAAAAGGTAGATTCAAGAATCTGGAAGATTTTCATTTTGATTTCGGGAAAAACTCCATGGAGACTGTATTGCTTGGATTGAATGCTACAGGGAAGTCTAATTTTATGGAAGCGTTAGTTGTAATCTTTAGAGATTTAGATTTAGAAAGAGTTCCAATATTACATAAGCAAAGTCAACCATTTGAATATACGATTAGCTATATCTGTCGTGACAAAAGTATAGAAGTGGATTATTCCGTAAAACCAGGATATACTTTCTCTATTGATGGTGAAAAATTGAAATCAAAAGCACAGTTTTTCAAAAACAAAAATGAGTATCTACCTAGCCATGTTTTTGTTTATTATTCGGGTTTAAGTGAACGTTTAAAATCGCTTTATGCAGATCACAAACTTCAGCAATTTAAAAAAATGATGGACCCAAAATCAAAATATGAGGATTTTAAAGAAATGCCTCGTATTTTCTTAGTAGAGCCAATCCATGCCAGTTTTGCTTTAATTGCTTTTTATTTATTTGATGAAAGAGAGAAAGAAACCATTGATTTTTTAAAAAGAGAACTGAATATAGTAGACTTTGGTTCAGCCCTTTTTATGTTAAAGCAACCCAATTGGTCTAAATCTCGTAAAGACCCTGATCACTTTTGGAATACAGCCGGTTTAGTGCGCAGATTTATTGAAGATTTATGGAATTTTTCTATTGTGCCAATGTTTTACAAGGAAACTGTGAGAGGAACTTTAAATAAAAGAGAAACACTAAATAGGCTCTTTCTTTTCTTGAAAGACAAAGAATCAATCAGAGCATTTGTCGAAATGAAATATGAAAACAAAATTACCTTATTTAATGCTTTGTGTAGCCTTCATTATTCTGAATTAGTAGAAGATCAGGATGTAAGAATTAAAGTTTTAAAAGAACACGTTGAAGGCGAATTGGCTATGGGTGAACTTAGTGAAGGTGAAAAGCAATTGATTACGGTTCTTGGTCTGCTTAAATTCACAAAAGATGATGAAGCTCTTATTCTTCTTGATGAACCTGATACACACTTGAATCCTTTATGGAAATGGAAATACCTTGAATTTTTAGAAAATGTAGTGAGTAAATCTGCTAAAACTCAGATAGTTTTTTGTACGCATGACCCATTAGTTATAGGTGGACTAGAAAAAGAACAAATACGTGTTTTTAAAAAAAATGATAACTTAGAAACAATTGTAGTAGAACCAGATATAAGTCCTAGGGGCTTAGGAGTTGCTGGTATTTTGACAAGTCCACTATTTGGAATGCCAACAACCCTTGACAGGCCAACAAATGAATTATTAGAAGAGAGGAATTTATTACTATATAAAGAAAGCAAAGGTAATCTCACTGATGAGGATAAAAAAAGACTTAAAGAGCTTTTTGAAATTTTGAGTAATGAAGGGTTTAACTACACATTTAAAGATCCTGATTTCTCGGAATTTATTGCAAAAAAAATGGATAATCAAAATGCGAAAAATTCATGATTTACATTGATAATACTAAGCTTGAAAAACCTAATCAGAAATGGTTGGACAAGGCAGGCATATTACTAGAAAAGCTTAAAGAAGCAGAAAACAACAATGATAGAAATAAAATCATTGATCAAAATCATCGGATATGGAAACTTATAAAAGATAGTTTAAAGGTGTTATCATGTGGAAAGTGTTGGTATTCGGAAACAAAAAATCCGTATTCCCATTTGCATGTAGATCATTTTAGACCAAAAAAAAGGACAGAAGATATATTTGATAAACTCACACCCCTCAAAGATGGATACTGGTGGCTAACCTTTGAAATTACCAATTATCGATTATGTGGAAGTGTCGGAAATATAAAAAAAGGCGACCATTTTGCAGTGAAGTACAATAGAGCTGTTCAGCCTGGGCCAATTTCTGATGAGGTATATTACTTTCTTGATCCGACAGTAAAAGAGGATGTCAAGCTTTTAAATTTTGACAACAACGGAAGCATAAAACCTTCAGCTCCAGAAAATTTAGAAAAATGGAATCACGACAGGGCAAAGTATACGATTGAGTACTTAGATTTAAATTATCCTGATTTGCAAGAAGCTAGGAAGCTAAAGTGGCAAGACACAACAATTATTATAAAGGAAGCAAATCGATTAAACTCCGTATATAATAATGAGCCGACTAATCAAAATAAATCCAATAAAGAACTTGAAATTAACAAACTAAGAACGATGCTTTCTCTTGAACAGGAATTAACCTCTACAGTTCGCTCTTGTTTAAGAGCATCTGGACAAGATTGGGCATATAAATTACTTGAAGAATAATAAAATGGCATCAACAAACATACTAGTAGCAAAAATCTGGTCATTCTGTGATACTCTTCGCGATGACGGATTAGGTTATGGTGATTACCTAGAACAGCTTACTTATTTGCTTTTTCTTAAAATGGCAGATGAAAATAAAAATCACTATCAAATTCCTGATGGATGTGATTGGCAAGAGTTGAAATCTTCTAATCAAATAATAGAAACCTACGAATTTATATTAAAAAAGCTTTCTAATTCGGGAGGGATGCTTAGCAAAATATTTGCGGGAGCATTAAACAAAATACATGATTCAGTTAAGCTTAAAAAATTAATCAACCTAATTAATGAAGAAGATTGGACCTCCCAGGAAATTGATGTTAAGGGTGAGATTTATGAATCCCTATTACAAAAGAATGCTGAAAATAGCGGAGCTGGACAATATTTTACACCGAGGTCAGTAATTACTACAATGGTTGAATGCATGCAACCCAAACCAAAAGAAAAAGTTGCAGATCCTTCTTGTGGTACAGGCGGTTTCTTTTTGGGTGTGCTTAATCATTTAAAAAAAAATAAGCTTAATAAGTCAGAACAAGAATTTTTGAAGTTTCATACATTCAAGGGATGGGAAATTGAAAAAGCCACGGCTCGACTATGTTTAATGAACCTCTTCTTACACGGAGTTGGTGATTTGAAAGAAACTCCTGAAATAGAAGTTAGGGATAGCCTAAAAAGAGCAGATGGAGAGGTGTTGGAGTCGGAAAAAGTTGATATAGTACTTGCTAATCCTCCGTTTGGGATAAGTAGTAGTGATATACCAACCACAGATAAAAAACAAGCAGAAAAAGATGGCTATTTTCTACGGAAAGATTTTTGGGTAACTACAAGTAATAAACAACTAGCATTTTTACAGCATATTGTAACTATGTTAAATGAGAATGGACGTGCCGCCGTTGTACTTCCAGACAATGTACTCTTTGAAGGAGGGGCTGGTGAAACAATTCGGAAAAAACTTCTTGAAAGCACAAATTTACATACAATCCTTCGACTACCTACAGGGATTTTTTATGCTCAGGGAGTAAAATCAAATGTACTTTTCTTTCAAAAAGAATCTAAATCGAATTTACCAGTAACTAAAGAGGTTTGGATTTATGATTATCGAACAAATATCAGACACACTCCTAAAAAGAATCCGTTAAAGCACGAACATTTAGAAGATTTCATAAAGTGCTTTAATGCAAAAAATATTTCAAAAAGAAAAGAGACATGGGGTCAAGAGAATGAAAGTGGTCGTTGGCGTAAATATTCTTATGATGAAATAATAGAAAAAGATAAAACGAATTTGGATATATTCTGGCTCAAAGACGATAATCTGATTGACTTAGATAATCTTCCCGACCCTGAAGTCTTGATTGATGATATTATTGAGAATATTGAAAGTGCTTTAGCCAATTTTAGAATGATCAAGGATTCACTAACTTAGAACCAAAGCTTTATTAAATGAATGATTTTCTAAACGATAATATTTTTGATGTGCCTTGTGACATATTGGTTATTCCAATTTCAACCGCTGGCACTATTTCTAATTCCTTTAGAAATGGCTTAGAAGAATTAAATATCTCAACAAATCTCTGGGAATATAAGGATTATGAATTAGGAGATGTTAAAATATTGCCTCAAAAGTCTGAGAACAAATATATAGCTTTCGCTTGTACTGTCGATGAGTATGATAGTGCCTATTATGCAATAAGGTTAATAGGGAAAAGACTTGCAGAGAAATTAACAGAACTAAAAGATATTAGAGAAATAGCTAGTCCAAGATTAGGAACATGAGCTGGTAAACTTCAACCAAATCTAAGTCTTAATATTATGCGTACTGCCTTCTATGAAAATAAAAACGTAGAAGGTATTCGGCTAACTTTTTGCACTGCAGATAAAGAGCTGCACAATTCAGCGGAAAACTATACATTCGACATAGATACGACTAGTGGTCAATTAGTTATTGAAGCCGTAATTCCTAATATTCGCATCAATGAATTAGTTGAAAAAATTCAGTATGATAATGATTTTTATTATGAATTAGCCTCAAGGAAATTTAAAGAATATACAGTACATGAATTACCAAAAGGCTTTTATGAGCAATTATCTGAACAATTTAAATCCTCTGGAATTACATTTAAAGAATTTATCAATTCAAATTTGTCTAAAGATCAATATGAATTTACAACACTTTGCGGTGAATTAATTGCTTACATTGATTTTAATGCATACCATAAAAACATATGGAATAGATATCCAGATAAACGTGTATTAGCTAAATCTGCTGTCCAATTACAGGATCGGTAAGAATGATGATCAAAAAGGATTTAGATCCTGGGAAAATTGAGTTAATCAGTCGTGATCTTGAAGAAATCTATGAAAGACAAGTTAATGGAAAATTGGATAATAATTCATTATAATAATTCTTCGGGTCTTCACACCTATTTTTATTACATTATCTAAGTAATACCAAGTTTTTTAATGTAATACTTTAAAGTAAGGAAGATCAAAGCATAATAAAAAGGGCTGTTTCTATTTGAGACAGTCCTTTCTCGTTTTAAATGTAGCCACCCACAGCCAAACAATTCGTCTGACTTCCAATTTGTTATAACGCCTTTATTTCTGAAGCACCTTTGTCACGAAGCCCGCAAGAAGCGGGAAGACAATAACAATTTAATTTTTTCAAATCATGGAAAAACAAAGAAAAAAAGTTTTGCTGTCAGCAATGGTAATGCTGACAGGTTTGGGTGCGATGGCACAGGGAGACGGTTCAGCTGGTATCACCGAAGCCACTCAAATGGTTACATCCTATTTCGATCCTGCCACACAACTCATCTATGCTATTGGAGCCGTGGTAGGTCTCATTGGAGGGGTTAAAGTGTACGGCAAGTTCAGTAGCGGAGATCCCGACACAAGCAAGACTGCAGCAAGCTGGTTTGGAGCCTGTATCTTCTTGATTGTTGCGGCTACCATTTTGCGTTCATTCTTTCTTTAATCCCTTGCCTTATGAATTACAATATCAACAAAGGCATCGGAAGAACGGTAGAATTTAAGGGACTGAAAGCACAATACCTGTTCATATTCGCAGGCGGACTGCTTGGTACGCTCATCCTCGTGATGATACTATATATGGCTGGCGTAAATTCTTACATCTGCTTGCTTCTTGGAACAGGTGGTGCTTCGCTGATTGTGTGGCAAACTTTCTCGCTGAACAAAAAGTATGGGGAACACGGGCTGATGAAAATTGGTGCAAGAAAAAAGCATCCCAGATACATCATCTGCCGCAAGCCTCTACACCGCTATTTAAAGTTCACCCCTAAATCGAATGTCGTATGAGAAATGTAGCCAAGACCACTACACTGGAAAATAAGTTTCCCTTACTGGCAGTGGAAAACAATTGTATTCTGTCCAAGGATGCAGACATTACGGCCTGTTTTGAAGTGCGTTTGCCAGAACTGTTCACAGTGGCTTCTGCAGAATATGAAGCCATTCATTCCGCATGGCACAAAGCCATCAAAACTTTGCCTGATTATACTGTTATCCACAAACAGGACTGGTACATCAAGGAAAACTATACGCCCGACATTACGGGTGATGGTTTGAGTTTTTTGGGCAAATCCTACCAACAGCATTTTAACGAACGTCCTTTTCTTAACCATTATTGCTACCTGTTCCTGACCAAAACCACTAAGGAAAGAATGCGTACACAGAGTAATTTTTCATCGCTTTGTAAAGGTGCTCTAATACCAAAAGAAATCAGGGATAAGGAAGCGATCCATCGTTTTATGGAAGCGGTTGCACAGTTTGAGCGTATTACAAATGACAGCGGATTTATCGAGTTACGACGCCTAACGGAAGAAGACATCATCGGTACGGATGAAAAACAAGGATTATTGGAACAGTATCTAACGCTGTCAAGGGAAGCCGGAACACCAATGCAGGATATAGCAATCGGAGCTGAAGAAGTACGCGTTGGTAACAAAAGATTGTGCCTGCACACTTTATCCGATACGGACGATCTGCCTTCAACTGTATCAGCAGATACCCGTTATGAAAAACTATCTACCGACCGGAGTGACTGCCGTTTATCGTTCGCTGCTCCAGTGGGCTTGCTCTTAAACTGCAATCATATCTACAACCAATATCTGTTTTTGGATAACAGCGAAGACAACTTGCAAAAGTTTGAGAAGTCCGCAAGGAATATGCACTCATTAGCTCGATACAGTCGTGCCAACCAGATCAATAAAGAATGGATAGAGCGGTACCTCAACGAAGCACACAGTTTTGGACTGTCGTCCATCAGGGCACACTTTAACGTTATGGCTTGGTCGGATGACCCTAGCGAATTCAAACAGCTAAAGAATGATAGTGGTAGTGCTATGTCACTGATGGAATGCAAACCTCGTCATAATACCACCGATGTAGCTACGCTCTACTGGGCAGGGATGCCGGGTAATGCAGGTGATTTTCCAAGTGAAGAAAGCTTTTACACATTCATTGAACCGGCTTTGTGCTTCTTTACTGAAGAAACTAATTATCACAATTCGCCATCGCCGTTTGGTATTAAGATGGCTGACCGTCTGACCGGAAAACCTATCCATCTGGACATTTCCGACCTGCCGATGAAGCGTGGTATTATCACGAACCGGAACAAGTTTATATTGGGGCCGTCGGGTAGTGGTAAATCTTTTTTTACCAATCATATGGTCAGGCAATACTATGAGCAAGGTGCACACGTCCTGCTTGTGGATACGGGTAACTCATATCAGGGGTTGTGCGAACTGATTAAAGGAAAAACCAAGGGCGAAGACGGGGTTTACTTCACTTACACAGAAGATAACCCTATTGCCTTTAATCCTTTTTATACCGATGATGGTGTGTTCGACATAGAGAAAAGAGAAAGTGTCAAAACCCTGATACTTACGCTCTGGAAGCGTGATGATGAACCGCCGACCCGTTCCGAAGAAGTGGCATTATCCAATGCGGTAAGTGGCTATATCGAACATATCAAACAGAATGATGTATATCCTTCTTTCAATTGTTTCTATGAGTATGTGCAGGGTGATTATCGTAAGGTACTGGAAGAAAAACAGGTTCGGGAAAAAGACTTTGATATAGCCAACTTCCTGAACGTACTGGAACCGTATTACAAAGGTGGTGAATACGATTACCTGCTCAATTCTGAAAAGCAATTAGACTTGCTTTCCAAACGCTTCATAGTGTTTGAGATTGATGCGATCAAAGATCATAAAATTCTCTTTCCAATTGTGACTATCATCATCATGGAGGTGTTCATCAACAAGATGAGAAGATTGAAAGGTATCCGCAAACTCATCCTGATTGAAGAGGCTTGGAAAGCGATTGCTAAAGAGGGAATGGCAGAATATATAAAGTACCTCTTCAAAACGGTGAGGAAGTTTTTCGGCGAAGCTATCGTAGTAACACAGGAAGTCGATGACATCATCCAGTCGCCCATTGTCAAGGAAAGCATCATCAACAATTCCGATTGTAAAATCCTGCTCGACCAGCGCAAGTACATGAACAAGTTTGATGATATACAGGCAATGCTTGGCTTGACTGATAAAGAAAAGGCACAGGTACTTTCCATCAATATGAATAATGACCCGTCACGGCTCTATAAGGAAGTTTGGATTGGTTTGGGTGGAACCCATTCGGCGGTATATGCCACAGAAGTGTCGGTTGAAGAGTATCTCGCCTATACCACCGAAGAAACGGAGAAAATGGAAGTGATGAAGCTTGCCGTTGAACTGGGCGGAAATGTAGAACAGGCCATCAAGCGGATAGCCTTGCAGAGAAGAGAAAAGTAAATACAATTATTAATCATTTAAAAATCGAAGAACAATGAAAAAAATACTATTCATGGTGTATACAGCACTGATGTTTGCTGTAGCACCGTCCGCAAAAGCCCAATGGGTGGTTACAGACCCCACAAATCTGGCTCAGGGAATTGTTAACAGTGCCAATGAAATGGTACAGACTTCATCCACAGTATCCAATGTTATTAAAAATTTCAAGGAAGTGGAAAAGGTATATAAACAGGGCAAAGAATACTATGATAAGTTGCAAGCCGTCAATAATCTGGTGAAAGATGCCCGCAAGGTACAGCAGACAGTACTGCTGGTTGGCGATGTTTCCGAAATGTATGTTCAGAATTTTGGCAAGATGATGAACGACCCCAATTTTTCTGCTCAAGAATTAATAGCTATCGCCAATGGTTATGCAGCACTGCTTAACGAAAGTACAGCACTGCTGAAAGAACTCAAACAGATCGTAAGCTCTTCCAGCTTGTCATTGAATGACAAAGAGCGTATGGATATTATTGACCGTGTGTACAAAGAAGTTAAGGAATACCACAGCCTTGTACGCTATTACACGAACAAAAATATTTCCGTAAGCTTTCTTAGGGCTAAAAGGCAGAACAATACCAAAAGAGTACTTGAACTCTACGGAACCGCTAACCAAAAATACTGGTAAGTTATGGAATTTAATAATCTTCACGAGGTTCTGCGCTCCTTGTACGATGAGATGATGCCACTGTCCGCAGATATGGCGGCAGTTGCTAAAGGAGTGGCTGGTCTGGGAGCCTTATTCTATGTAGCTATTAAAGTATGGCAGGCACTAAGCCGGGCGGAGCCTATTGATATGTACCCTTTGCTCCGTCCTTTTGCATTGGGACTTTGTATTATGTTTTTCCCAACATTGGTTTTAGGTACCATCAATGCTGTGTTAAGCCCGGTGGTACAGGGGACACATGCCATTCTCGAAAATCAGGTGCTTGACCTGAACGATTTGCAGGTAAAAAAAGACCTGTTGGAGCGTGAGGCAATGCTCCGCAACCCTGAAACCGCGTATCTGGCATCGAACGAAGAGTTCGATAAAAAACTGGAAGAACTGGGTTGGTCGCCATCTGATCTGGTCACGATGTCAGGGATGTATATGGAAAGAGGGATGTACAACATTGAGCAGTCCGTAAAAAACTGGTTTAGGGAATTGCTGGAAATTCTATTTCAGGCAGCTGCACTGGTAATTGACACCATACGTACTTTCTTTTTGATTGTGTTGTCCATTTTGGGTCCGATAGCTTTTGCTTTATCGGTTTGGGATGGTTTTCAATCCACACTTTCGCAATGGCTTACCAGATACGTTAGTGTATATCTATGGCTACCCGTTGCCGACCTGTTCAGCTGCATGCTTGCTAAAATACAATCCCTGATTATAGAAAGGGATATCGAAATGCTTGCCGACCCGACTTTCATTCCCGATTCGTCAAATACCGTGTATGTGATTTTTATGATCATTGGCATTGTGGGATATTTTACTATTCCAACCGTGACAGGCTGGATTATTCAGGCTGGTGGCGCAGGAAATTTTACCCGTAATGTGAACCAAACCGCAATGAAAGCAGGAAATATTGCCGGAGCTGGAGTAGGTTCGACAGCAGGAAATATCGGCGGGCAGTTACTCAAATAATGTAAAACTATTAATCAGTAAAAAATGGAATTTAAAACGTTAAGAAATATCGAAAACAGTTTTCACCAAATCAGGCTGTATGCGCTTGTATTTGCCGTTCTCTGCATCAGTGTTGCAGGATATGCCGTTTGGCAATCCTACCACTTTGCAGAAGAACAACGCCAGAAGATCTATGTACTGGACAATGGAAAATCATTGATGCTGGCACTTGCACAGGATGCATCTATCAACCGTCCGGTCGAAGCAAGGGAACACGTAAAACGTTTTCACGAACTGTTTTTTACGCTGGCTCCCGATAAGAAAGCTATCGAAAGTAATATGAGTCGGGCGTTTAACCTAGCCGATAAAAGTGCCTTTGATTATTACAAAGATCTTTCGGAAAAGGGCTATTACAACCGTATTATATCGGGCAACGTACAGCAACGTATCGAAGTGGATAGTGTGGTCTGCAATTTCGAAATCTATCCTTATGCCGTACGTACTTATGCTAAACAGTTCATCATCCGTTCCAGTAATGTAACCAAACGTAATCTGGTTACTTCCTGCTATCTGCTCAATTCCGTCCGTTCTGACAATAACCCGCAGGGCTTCAATATCGAAAAGTTTACCGTGGCGGAAAACAAAGACCTAGAAGTCATTGAACGCTAAAAACGCAGGATATGAAAAAATTACGAACTGCTATGGACAAGTGGTTTGAGAAACTGGATGAACGTTGGCGAACACTGCCTTTAAGAAAACAGCACAAGTACACGCTTTACTTTTTTGCGGGGTATCTGTTGCTTAGCGCAGGGGTTATTTTCAAAGTATGGTATGATACCGGCAAGTCCAATAACGATATGGTCATCGAGCATATCGAAAATCCTGTTCTCAAAAAGAAAGGAAGTCCTGCACTCTTGCAGGATACATTATCAACAATTTTAAAAAATAAGATTTATGAAAGAAAATGAGAATAAAAAAACGGTTGTTCGGGTAACGGAAGGTAACCCAGCAGCAACCGAAGATATATTGCAAGACAGTACACAGAACAAAGCCCAAAAGCTTAAAAAACCGCTCATATTCGGTTTGATGGGTATTGTGTTCTTCGGCTGTATGTACTTGATATTTAAACCGTCTTCCGAGAAAAAGGAAATCGATAAAATCGGAATGAACGAGGTTGTGCCTCAGGCTACCGGTGCAGGAATGCCTGCCGATAAGGGTAAGGCATATGAGGAGGAAATGCTGGAACGTAAGAATCAGGAAAAACGGAACGCTCTCACATCTCTTTCTGATTACTGGAATACGGACGAAAAAGTAGAAGCGGAGGAGGAGCTGCCTGAAGAGGAAGAAAGCTATAGTAGGTCCAACGGATCTGGAAAACAAAGTAATCCCGCTTTGAACAGTTACCGCAATGTGCAAAGCACATTAGGTTCTTTCTATAAGGACGATAATTCTGAAACGCATGAACTCCGCAAGCAATTGGAGGAATTAAAGGGAAAACTGGCTGAGAAAGACGTTCCTGCGGGAGTAACGGTAGATAACCAATTGGCATTGATGGAGAAATCCTATCAGATGGCTGCAAAATATCTTCCTTCAGGTACAAATATGGGAGAACCTGCACTTGCCAATAGTACAGTTCCGAAGTCTTCGGGCACTAGGCAAAAAGAACCGTTTGTGGCATTCAGTTCTACAAGAAAAAACACTATATCCGCCTTGTACCGTGAGCCTACCGATAGTGTCTTTTTAGCCGATTGGAGTCAAAACAAGAGGAGCCGTTTTTATACTGCTGGTGCTGTAGAGCAAGTGGTACAACCCAAGAACAGTATCAAAGCCTATGTACAGGAAACGCAGACCATTATCGGTGAAACTGGAGTACGCTTACGGTTACTGGAACCCGCCCAAACGCCTAATCGTAGCATTCCCAAAGGAACAACTTTAACGGCTAATGCCAAACTTGAGGGAGGGCGTTTACAGCTCAAAGTTACTTCCATAGAACTGGACGGAAACATCATCCCCGTTGATATTACGATTTATGATCTGGACGGTCAGCAGGGTTTGTATGTCCCCTATTCGCATGAAATGAATGCCCTTGCTGAAATGGCTGGCAATATGAGCCAGCAATCCGGGACGAGCCTGATGCTTACCCAATCGGCAGGACAACAGGTTGCCGCTGATTTGAGCCGTGGTGTAGTACAGGGCATTTCGGGCTATTTCTCTAAAAAAGTGAAGACACCGAAAGTTACCTTAAAGGCAGGGCATCAACTGTTCCTTGTTTCCAAAAAATAATGTTAAACATAAATAGAATTAAACAATGAAAAATCACTTAAAAAATTTTTGGGCATTTGCCATGATCATTGGCTTTCCCGTATCCTCTTTTGCACAGGACAGTGCAAAAATTCCTCTTGCTTTGGGTAAGATAGAACCGTACTGTATGGAAGTTACTTATGACAAGACTTCGCATCTGATTTTTCCAACCGCTATCCGTTATGTGGATCTGGGCAGTGAATACCTGATTGCAGGAAAAGCAGAAGATGCGGAAAATGTACTTCGTGTAAAAGCCTCAGTAAAAGAATTTGAACCGGAAACCAATTTTTCGGTAATTACCAATGACGGCCATTTTTACAGCTTCAATGTGCATTACAGCTCATCCCCGGAGGTGTTGAGTTATGACCTGCTAACAATGCAAAAGACAGTGGACAAGGCTAATGGGAGTGATGTGCTTTTTGAAGAGTTGGGTAACAACTCACCATCTCTGGCAGGCTTGTTACTGGAAACAATTTACAAAAACGACAATCGAATTGTAAAGCATATCGGGGCGAAAAGTTTCGGCATACAGTTTATCCTGAAAGGAATTTATATCCATAATGGTAAATACTATTTCCATATCGAACTTGCAAACCGTACCAATGTTCCTTTCCAGATTGATTTTATAAATTTCAAAGTGACGGATAAAAAGATTGCCAAGCGAACCGTGGTACAGGAAAGATCAATGATACCGCTAAGAACTTACAAGCCACTGGGTGATATTGGCGGAAAAAAAACAGAACAAAATGTGTTCCTGTTAGACCAGTTTACCATTGCCAATGACAAGGTGTTAGTGATTGAGATTTTCGAGAAGAACGGGGGCAGACATCAAACATTTCAGGTAGAAAATTCCGATTTGATTAAGGCTCGTTTGATTAACGATATGCACCTGAAATTTTAGTAATCCATTAAACGTAATAACAGAAAAATGAAAAAGTATATTTATACGATGATGTTTGTCCTTATAGGCATCACTATTGCACAGGCACAGCGAATGCTGCCTAAACAGAAAGGACTGGAAGTAAACGCAGGAACCTTATCCGATGATTATCCCGGCAGGAACTACTACCTCAATATAGGAATGACCTTAAACGGTAGAAATGGTAATTATCAGATTTGGGCATTGGAATATATGCACCAGTATGATGAGTATAAAAACCTCCGCTTACCACAGGAAACCTACACAGCAGAAGGCGGTTACAGTTTCTTCATGTTGGGTGATACCCGTAAGAATATTACCCTGAATGCAGCAATAACTGGTGTACTGGGTTATGAAAGCATTAACCGTGGCGAAACTCTGCTCTATGACGGGGCAAAAATACTGACTGAAGACAACTTCATTTACGGTGGAGGCGGACGGTTGTCTTTTGAAACATACCTGTCCGACCGTTTTGTACTGATCCTGCAGGGACGTACAAAAGTTTTGTGGGGTACGGATCTGAAACAGTTCCGACCATCAGCGGGTCTGGGATTAAGGCTTAACTTTTAACTTTTAAAATATTAAACAATGATAGCATTTTTCAATAAATTCAGAATAGGATTACTGCCAATGTATGTATTGCTGGCAATACTGATAAGTTCCGTTACATCCTGTAGCAAAAACGAACTGGAAATACAAAATAATTTCCCTTTTGAGGTAAAGGTGATGCCCGTACCCAAAGAAATTGCTAATGGCAATACCGTGGAGATTAGGCTAACGATACAGCCAACCGGCAATTATAGTAACACACAATACTTTATTCGTTACTTCCAATTTGACGGACAAGGAACTTTGCAATATAACGATGCGCCACCTTATCTACCCAACGATTTGTATCCGTTGCGGGCTAAGCAATTCAGATTGTATTATACTTCGAACTCCACCGTCTCCCAATCCTTTGAAGTATGGATTTCGGATAATTTCGGGAACGAAAGGCAGTTGAGCTTTGAGTTTAACAGCAGCGATTAACTGCCAGGTATTCGTTTAAGTTTATATTATAAAAATTTGCATTTAATCACAACCCGAAGTTGAGCTTCGGGTTGTTTCATTTAATGTTTTCCAGACGGATCTATAATACAAACATTGGATAACTCCATAAACCTTGCTATATTTAAATAAAATATAGAACTTCACGAAAGAGGATTTTATTTCAGTGATAAAGTAATTTAACTGCATTCCTATGAAAGATGTTATAACACGTACCAATAGATTTTATATCGAAATGTCCCGAAAAGTACTCTCTGAAAAGGAATATGATGTATTGCAGAAGCTCCTGATAGAAAAAATGACCCTTCAGGAAGTGTCGGCCATTTATGGGGTCACGGGTGAAAACGTTCGCCAAATTTACGAAAGAACATATAAAAAAGTAAAGAGTGTAACCCAGTTACTTGCTGAAATTGATGACTATAAGCATAAATTGGAACAGTTAAAATACGACTTTAAATGCGAGACTCAGCAAATCAAAAAAAGGAAAAATAAAACTGAAACGGATCTTTATAAAACGCTGTATGCAAGCCATTTTCCTTTTAGTAAAAGAATGTACAGCATGTTCGAGGTTTTGGATATTCACACTATAGGTCAGCTTTGCGAGATACCTTTGACAGATTTTCATCGTTTCAGGGGATTTAAAGAGCAGTGCAAGAAAGAACTGATTGCATTTATAGAGTTTGAAAACATTGAACATCTTTTTGAAGGCTTTTCTGTTTGGAAAACACTGCCAATAGAGTAATTAGCAATGGTAGAAAATCCAGTTATAATATTGCGGTCTTCTTTTGCTTCTTTTCTTTGGCCGCTGCTGTGGAAAGAAAAGAAGTTTCGTAAAACAACGAAAGGGATAATGAATATCCCTTAGAAATCAGATTGCAGTCTATTTGACAAAATGGGAAGGACGGAAGTTTGAAGGGTACATTTTGGCAAAGTGGCTGCACCGATTTGATGCAAAAAGACTGCCCCGACCATCGGAAGGGAGTGTCTTTTTGCCGCCCGATTTTTCGGGTCACGCGACTGGAATGGGCTGTGAACGGAAATCTTTTAGATTAAGGAAGAAACCTCTGTATTCGCTCATACCATAACGGAACAAATTCCATAAAAGCGAGCATCCCATTTGAGCCAATGCCGAATTGATAAACAATTCCTGTTTCTCAAGTGCTTCCGCTAATGAACAACTTGAGGTGTCGTCTTGTTGTTCGGACTGCTTTAATAGTTCTCCAAATTCTTCGGTGACAAATGGCAGGTTTGCCACCGTTTCGTACTTTTCAGAATTGGGTTGCTTTATCTCTCCGATAGTGGATAGTATAACCTGTCCTGTATGCTGGCTGTTCCCAAAGTCCAGCCAATATTTTGGTGCATCCCTATGGTGTTTGCGGTTGTTTTGCAGGTTCAAAATATCCGCAATATCAAAGCGAGCCTGCACGCTGTCTACACAGGAAATATAAAGGGTTGCTTCTGCACTTTTGGGTACTCTTCCCAAAGCATCTTTTTCGAATTTCACGGTTTCCGCTTTCCAATTCGTTCCCATAAAACGGTTTGCACGGTTTACAAGGGCAACGGATTTGTGCAATCCTGTTTCACATTCTGCAAAACGCTGTCTTCCTAAATTGGCATTGGTTACAACATCATCATCCCAAAGGCGAACGGATAACCCTGCGTGTCCCAATTCAACTAGACTGTGGTTCATTTCCATTAAGGCGGTCAATACTTTTGAGCCTGTACCACCCGCACCGATTAGGTTTACGGTAATGGGGTTAGTCGGACTTATCAGGTAATTGTCCGTAAAATGCATTTTTGTTTTCTCTGTATTCATCACAATAGGTTTTTAAGTGTTTTGTTTTTCTTTTTTAATACTTCTTTCGGAAAGGGTTTCCCTGTCCCGATAAGGTCTTTCCAAAGATGTACACAATTGCCTATTATCGGACTGTTTTGCCCTAATAAATGGCTGAAATAGCTGTTGAAAAAGTAGTCTTCCCAAGCCCCTGTAAATTCCTCTACCGAAGCGGAGTTTTTGATGTTGATATTGACAGAACCCATGCATACTCTGCCGTCTTCATAGATGTTTAAAAAAGGCGCGAAATACAATGGCGTTTTTTCTGTCGATCTTCTGTCGCTTGTGAGTGCAAATACCGAAAGACTGTTTTTGTTGGCATACCAAATCATAGGAGGTACATACGCCATACCGCTCGGAATGTTCAAATCGTTCACAAAATACAGTTGTTTCCTTTGTCCTTTAGTGTACCACAATACCGCACCTTTATCGGTATTGGGATTGACATGCAGAATGTTGGTCGGCAAAATCCCATTGGATTTTAAAAAGGCTTTATCCTTCTCTTTTTCAGTCTGCAATGACTTTGACAATGCATTGGCTTCACGTTCTGTTAATGGATGCGCATTAATGGGGTTGCCGTTTTTATCCATGTCAAAATGTTCTACATATACATCAGTATTCTCTCTGTCTTCATAGAAAACCAAAGCGGATTTTGGGTGGTATAATGTCCCAAAACTAGCGGTTATATCGTTTGTGTTTTTCATTTTCTTGTCGTTTCATAGTTATACAATAGACTGCACATATCGTCCAATAGGGCAAATAATCTGTTCTCAAAATCAAGACTGGTATTTGTTACGTCTTTGCCGTCAAAGCATTTGCAAATGGTCGGTTCGTCCATTGCTCCATACTCGTTAAACTCGTTGTTGATGCTGTCGGCAATGCTCTCGTACAGCCATCCTTTGGTGTGCGATATAAAGGAAATGTACTTTTCCATGCCGATGGTTTCGTTTTCGTCCTCTTCATTGTCGGGGTCATCCTTTATTGGTGTGTTTCGGAAAATGCTTTCCTGTGGGTACTCCGTGTATACAGCCAAGGCAGTACTAGCTACCTGCCAACACTCATGGTCGAAGGTATTACGGTTTTTAAAAGCATTTAAACGCTGTTGAAATACCTGAAGACTCATACGGTTAAAAATCTTTTGCTCTATGCAATCCCCAATCAATTCTGCTTTGCTGAATTCAAGTTGATACGTTTCTGCTTTGTCTGTTTCATCGTCCTGTTCCGCCCATTCCTTGTGCATTTCGTACATCCAATACAGATAGCTGTCTTCCCGTCTGTAATAGGGAATATCCGCAATATGGTACAGATAAGCGCAAACGGAAATAAGCAGTTGGGCATTCCTTTTCCGCTTGGGGTCGTGTAGCATTTGATAAAGCGGTTCAATCGGAATATAATACAGGGTTGTGCCTGTATTGTATTTTTCCTCGCTGATAAAGTAGGTTTTCTTGCTGTCCTGTACCAAACGTATTTCCTGCCAGTTTAAAACACGCTGTTTTAGCTTTTCCTCCATGTCCCATATAGCCAATGCCATATTGTAGGGATAGTCATATTGGTTGGTCTGCATTGGTTCTATCTTGTAATGCTCGGCAAGTTGGAAAAGGGACTTATAAAAATCCCTCTGCGTTTTTGCTGTTTTCTCACAAGCCTGTATCGTTTTCGTTTCTTTGAGTTTAGGCAGAAAAGAAGTCTTTAGAAAACCATTGGCAACATTTGCGTTGGTACTGATTTGCGCTTGTCTTTCTGAATCTCGTTTGCATCTTTTGGTTTTTGCATCCAATGGGCGAACTCGCTGAGTTGTTGGTACAACTGCCTTTGTCTTTTTTGTTCGGGCGGGCTGATTGTTCCCGATATAATGTGTTTGCACATAATTCATCGCTTTAAAATTTTGGTTTAACCTTTAGTACCCATTACACTTTCAAATCGGTATTCGACCGCATCGTCTTTGATGGCGGGTGCAGATATTTTGGCGGTAGTCAAAATGGGGTATGTATTGGCGTAAAAATTCAATACCGCTTCCACACTCCAACGTGGTTCGGGGTCGGTCAGTATGATGTCCTGTCCCTTATCCTTGAGTACAAACACTCGTTCCAATTGCGTTGCTAATAACATGATTTCTGAATTTTGCGATTATACATTTTGTTCCTGTCCTGTTCCAAAAAGACTTGGAGCGGAAAACTTGTCGGATAGTTCCGTTTTGCGTCTGCGTATCTCGTCAGCTTTTTCGGGAAACTCTGTTATTTCGGGTACTTTCATCCATGCATCACGGAATTTGCCTTCTTTCTCCAATTCATCCGCCTTTGCCATGCCGTCTTTAAACTTTTTGTCTTTGACTTCCTGTTCTTTCTTCTTACTGTCGGCTTTTTCTTTCTCCATTGCCGATTGCTTTTTGGCTTCTTCCACTTGCTTCATAAATCCTTCCATATCGACCATTATGCCCGAAGCAGTCTGTATAGGCGTGGTTATTTTCTCAAAAAAAACGTTATCAAGTTCTTCTGCTGTTCCCCGAAGAGTAAGGGGCGGTATGATATTCTTTGCGTTATCTCCGCATTGTTGGTTTTGGAGCATAACGGATACGATAAGGTTGTTTTCTGCTCCCTTTGCTATGGTCAGGTGCAAATCACCTTGTATATCCATCTGTGCTAACTGATTGAAAAAATTTGTGTTCATCGTGCTAAAAATTTAATTGTCCATTTTATCTAATGCTTTCACCTCATAAAGTTTTTAAAGGCTACCACCATTTAAGGCGGTAGCCTATGGTATTTAATTAAGGTTTAAGATTTCCGCTCCGTCTGTTGCGAAAGAGGTACACAGTTCAAAAGCCTTTTGGGACTTTAGCTGTGCCGTACCACCCATTACAATACTCTGTAGCTTGGCTTCATTGTCTTTGTAATTGCGTACATTCTGATAGTAGCCTGTCACGGCATTATACGCCCCGAACAATGTTCCTTTAGTAGTGTCCATTTGTTGAGTGTCGCTTGTAATAGCGTATGCAAAGGCATCTTGTACAACATTTTTGAACACGGTGGAAACTTCATCTTCCGCACCCTTTTTAAGCAAATCCAATGTTTCCTTATTTGGGCAAAGAGCTAATTGGATTAGTTTTTTTACTTCTTGGTCAGTTACTTTTACTTTAGCCCAATGGTTGAATATTCCCTCTAACTGGTTGCTTAAGGTATCCGCCAATCCCATAACTTTGTGCGCATTTTCCAAATGCTGTTTTGCTCCCGAAGTATGTTTGATGCGTACCACGTTGCTCATCGAACGAAGGGAGGCGTTAAGGGTATTTTGGCATACGATACGGATAGGGGTGAAGGCTGCTGTGATACTTCCGCTACCATCATGTGAAGTGGTTAGGAAAATATACTTTTCTGTTACATCATCGCCATTGCCCACTCGGATATAGTCGGGTAGTTTGGCAGTGATAAAGATGCGTTCCCCTTGTCCCAATGCTCCTGCGGTTTCGTACAATATTCCCTCTGAGCCACCTACAATAGCATCAAAGAAATTGAAAGCCTCACGGTTTTGTACAATGTGATAGTCTTTGCCAACTACGCCCAATACGGCATTGTTATCGGTACGGATATTGGCGTAATAGTTGGGGACTTCCAGTTCACTACTGCCTATTTCAATTCCGTTTGTGGTTTCGATGATGCCCGAACCTTTGGTATATAGTGGTGTTTTAATGACTTCATAATCTAATCCTGCGTGCATGATTGCTTCTTCGCTTGTAGGGTATTGCTCTACGACTTGCCCTAAGCCGTGCCACGCTTTTTCTTTTACGCTAAAGAATGAATAACGTCCTGTTGTGCTGTTGAAATTGATATTATGTGCCATGATAAAATGATTTTAAAAGTTTAAAAATTGTTTAGATACTTGTTATTAAAATGGGAGGTCGTCCTTTTCCTTGCTATTGTTGGTCCCTGTGGGAGTTTGTACCGTTTCGGATTTTTTGCCACCCCCGTGCAGTTTGATTTGCGAGGTATTAAAATTTAGCCCTGCGTGTGTTTCTCCGTCACTGCCCGTCCACGCCCTTGCACTTATTCTGCCTGTGAGTTCTACGACAGTACCTTTTGTAAGTATCTTGGCAACGTTAGGACTAAGCCAGTAAGCGCAGTCGAAGTATGTTGTCTGCTCCACGCGTTCGCCAGATTTATTTCGGTAGCTGTCGTTGATGGCTACTGAAAAGTTTACTACCTGTTTGCTGTTTGACACATTGCGAACCTGCGCATCCGCTGTCACTCTTCCAATGATTTTCATGATTTCTACGATTTTTAATGAATTACTTTTTTTTTAAAATTTTATTCGGCAATGAGAGGAGGTGCTGTTTTGTTTCATCAAATCCATTTGTAATATTTTATTTCTCATTGCTGACATTTTTTTTATTCGTCTAAAGAGCCGGAGTATGCTATGTTTCGTTTCATGAGCATAAAAAGGTGAGTGTTTAGCAATAGCAAGGCTTTGATAAAAAATACAACCTGGATGGGTGGAGATTTTTTATCAAATCTGAAGGACCAGGCCTTGCTATTGCGTTAAGAACACTGAGTTACCTTTGCTCCTGAAATAAGACAAAAGCATACTGGTTTTTGAATACAAAAATGAAGGGGAAGCAACGAAGAGATTGGTAAATGGTTCTAATGATCAGAAAATTTCATCAATATGACAAAATCTATAAATCGATGTTCAAGATTTTTTTTAAAAATGCTGCCGAGGGAGTTATTGATTGATAATATTAGATGTAGTTACAGCACAAATAGTTGGTGCTGCTGTTGTTGGTGCTGCTAAATAATTATATAGTTGTTCACCAATATCAAGTGTTCACGTTTTCGTGAACGTAAGTATAAAGTGAACAAGATGAATGAGCAGTACATTATACAGAATGCAATACACAATCTTCTCAATGATGAAATACGAGCTGAATGGAGAAGTACCAACTGATGATTTCATTGATGGAAAGCTAACGCTTCACATGAAATATCATCCAGGTTGTATTAAATGTAGAAGTTAAAAAAGAACTACGTGGTATGCATCTTACCAGTATGGAGGATAAGGTACGCAGTGAAGCAACATTTATGATTGTTGCTGATCGTATATTTCCTAAGGTTAAGCAGGAGCTAAAAGAAAAGCAAATCAATTATTTGGAAGCAAGCGGAAACATGTCCCTGCTAATGGATGGCCTTTACATTAATATTGATGGCAGGAAAAATGAGGTTACTGCAGCTACTAGCGCCAACCGTGCCTTTACAAAGACTTGGCTGCAGGTCATATTCCAGTTTCTAATTGAAGAATGGGTAAATCGGTCATATCGTGGAATAGAGCAACGCCCTGGTACCGGCTTGGGTAATTGTTGTCACTTTGAACTTCTTGCTTTATATGCTTTCTAAGCCAAGTTCTTTCATATATTTTGCAACTTTAATTCGTGAAACTTTGTAACCTAAATACTGTAATTCCAATGTTATTCTAGGACGTCCATATCGTTGCTTGTCTGCAAAATAAATCAATGTTATATGCTCTTTTATGATAATTTTTAGTTTTTGTCTTACTGTGATTACTTGTTTTTTTCATCGGTAGAACTTCCGCTGCTTACTTGCAGCAATTTGCACATTTTTTCAATCAGGAATAGCAGCGCCTTGATTTCATTTTTCAAATACTTGATTGTGCTTAGATAATCCGGGAGGGAGATCTTTTTTGTATTCGATTATGTCGGAATTCCAAAGGGAGTGGAGGTTTATTCCCCTGAAATTGTTGTATATAAGTCCTATATTAATGTTCAATTGATCTTTTTTTCTAGCAAGCTAAAAGCCTGCACTTGTTTCTGGTGCAACTCGTGTTCCTACGTTAATTCAAATGTGTTTTTAATCAAAATCTTTCTTAAAATTAATGATAAATAAAAATTGCATTACGTAACCGATAAAAAATTGGTGCCATAAGTTGGATTTCCAAATACTATATACAAGCCAGTCTTTTGAATATTTTTTAACCATTTGTAAACATATAACCGTTAGCATATTCGAATAAGAGTACGCATATTTAGTGTTTCAATTACGTTCCTGCGAGTCATCTTTTTTGAGTGATTTGAATAGTACAAAAAGTATTCTATTTATTGAAATTCAATAATTGTATTCTTAATTTATTTTTTCACTGAGTTACTTAATCTTATTTCAAAATGCTCCTGACTTTAAAGACGTAAAGAAAAAATGGAGACTATAAAGAAATTATTAAAAGCTACTAAATAATCATTTGAAAATTTTATACATCATTTCAGGAATTGTACAAAACCCATCAGCTGACTTCTACTGAATTTTGTACTGTGAAAGTCTGAATCTATCTAGACTAAGAAAAAGCAGTAACAATTAAAATTTAGAAGAATGGAAACAATGATTATTTCCCTGGTCTCTTTGGTATTAGGATTATTATCTTTTACCAAAGATGAATGCGAAGATAGCTACGAATAAGTAATTAACTCAAATCTAGTAACTCAAATCTCATTTTCAACCGAAGAGATTGTTAACAGTTATTTAAAAATCAAAAATGCCTTAGTAAAAAGCGACACTAAAACAGCAGCTCAAACAGCTAAAGCATTAGAACTAATTTTGAACACTTTACTCAGTTAACAGCTACTCAAAAACAAGTATTTGCTAAAATTTCTGAAGAAGCAAAAAAGCAAACCAAAACTATAAGCACTAACAACAGTAAACTTGACAAACAAAGAAAAGCTTTTCATCTGTTAAGCGATAATATCAATGAGTTGGTAAATGTTTTTGGCACTTCCCAAAAATTGTATCAAGATTACTGTCCCATGTATGAAGGTGGTTCCATTTGGCTAAGTGAGACGAAAGATATTAAGAATCCCTATTATGGAGCCCAAATGCTTAATTGTGGTAAAATAAAAGAGGTCATAGAATAAATTAAATGTGAATAATGCAAGGTATTAAAGTAAATGTAATTACCTTTATTACAGCGAATTAGAATAAAAATTTTAACTTTTAAAATCTAAACAGAATGAAAAATAAATTATTTTCAACCATAATAATGGCATCTGTATTGGTTTCATGTAACCAAAAAAACAAAGAAACTACAACCGAACATTCCCACATGATGGGCGATAGTACAATGGTAGATAATGATAATACAATGATGAACGATAAAAATAAAACAATGGAAAATCACGAACAAATGTATGCATGTCCAATGCATCCCGAAGTACAAGGAAAAATGGATGACAAATGCTCTAAATGCGGTATGAAATTAACAGAACCTGTTCCTGAGAAAAAGGAAGAAAGTAAATAATAACCTATTTTTTGGGCTAGAAACTTAAATTAACCTTGCTATGTTGATAAGCAGGGTTAATTTATCTTGTTCAATAAAAACGATAACAATCAGTTCTAAAAGGGAAGTGGCTTTTCAACCATTTCAAAAACTTAAAACCCTCAAGCAAATAGAGGATTTATAAATTTTGCAAATTAAAGCCAAAATTGTGCAAAGAAAAAAAAACGGTTATGGTAGAAATTTGTATTAAATGAAATAACAGATGATACATTCTTACAGCATTACCGGTATGACTAGCGATGGGTGTCGCACCAATGTCGAAAAAGCATTGAATGCTATTGAGGGTATTGAAGCGAAAGTGTCATTAAACCCACCCATAGCCACTATAACAATGAAAAAACACCTTCCAACAGCACAACTACAGGAGGCATTAACCGCCGTTGGAAAATACACCATAGAAATGACTAATGGTAAAATGCCGCAAGAGTCAGTAACTAATGAGGCTGCTGCAAAATCTTGTAGCACTTCGCCTTCCCATAGCGATAAAAAAGAAATGACTGTTATCATTAATGCAAACGGCAAATACTATTGTCCAATGCATTGTGAAGGCGAAAAAGTCTATGACAAAGCAGGAGACTGTCCTGTATGTGGAATGGATTTAGTAAAAGCGCCGGAACTAGCAGAAAGCAAAACTTTATATACTTGTCCCATGCATCCCGAAGTAATTAGTGAAACTCCAGGTTCATGTCCTATTTGCGGAATGGACTTAGTACCTATGAATCCAAGTGATACTGAAGGCCAAAAGACATATAAGGATTTAGTTAAAAAAATGAAAATAGCGGTCGTATTTACAATTCCCATTTTCGCTATTGCCATGATAGAAATGTCGCATAACAATCCTTTATTAAGAATAATGGATACCTCAAAATGGAATTGGGTGCAATTAATATTATCACTTCCAGTGGTTTTTTATGCCTGTTGGATATTCTTTGTCCGGGCATGGAAATCAATAATCACATGGAACTTAAATATGTTTACCCTTATCGGAATTGGAACAGGTGTAGCATTTCTGTTTAGTTTAGTAGGAATGTTTTTTCCCGATATTTTCCCAAATGAATTTAAGACAGAACACGGTACAGTACTATTATACTTCGAAGCTACAACAGTAATTCTAACTTTAGTTTTGTTAGGACAATTACTCGAAGCGAGAGCGCACAGTCAAACCAGTGGAGCAATAAAAGAATTATTAAAATTGGCGCCTACTGAAGCTACATTGGTTATTGAAGGAGTTGACAAAGTAATCTCTATTCACGATATCAAAAAAGGTGATTTGCTACGAGTAAAACCTGGAGACAAAATTCCTGTGGATGGAAAAATAACGGATGGAGAAAGTAGTATAGACGAAGCGATGATTACTGGAGAACCGATACCTGTCGACAAAAAGAAAGATGATATTGTAATAGCAGGAACAATCAACGGCAATAAATCATTTGTGATGGTAGCGGAAAAAGTAGGTTCTGAAACCTTGCTTTCCCAAATTGTGCAAATGGTAAATGATGCCAGTCGTTCAAGAGCACCAATTCAAAAATTAGCTGATAGCATCGCTGAATATTTTGTGCCAATCGTTGTAATCATATCTGTAATTACCTTTTTCATTTGGGCACAGTTTGGTCCGGAACCCGCCTTGGTCTATGGTTTTATAAACGCAATCGCAGTCTTAATTATTGCCTGTCCTTGCGCTTTGGGGTTAGCAACTCCTATGTCAGTAATGGTAGGTGTTGGTAAAGGTGCTCAATCGGGAGTTTTAATTAAAAATGCTGAAGCTTTAGAAAACATGAATAAGGTGAATGTTTTGATAACTGATAAAACAGGAACAATCACCGAAGGAAAACCTTCAATCGAAAAAATTTATTCATCCAATAACTACGATGATGACTTATTACAAAGCATTGCTTCCTTAAACCAGTATAGCGAGCATCCATTGGCACAAGCTGTTGTGAATTATGCTAAAACGAAATCCATTGCTCTAATAGAAGTAAAAAATTTTGAAGCCATTACAGGAAAAGGAGTTACAGGAACAGTGACCAATAAAAAAGTTGCATTGGGAAATAAAAAACTAATGGAGCAAGTCAAAGCAACAGTTTCTGATGATTTAGAAAACAAAATTATAACCGAACAAAAATTGGGAAAAACAGTTTCATACATTTCAGTTGATGGGGTTGCAGTAGGTTTTGTCTCGATTACCGATGCTATAAAAACTTCAAGTGCAGCAGCCATAAAAGAACTTATGAATCAAGGTGTCGAAGTAATTATGCTAACTGGTGACAATGTCAATACCGCGAAAGCAGTGGCTGATGAATTGGGCTTAACGGCTTATAAAGCAGGATGTTTACCCCAAGACAAACTCAAAGAAATTAAAAGATTACAGGCAGAAGGAAAAATTGTAGCAATGGCTGGTGATGGCATAAATGATGCTCCGGCCTTGGCACAAGCCGATATTGGAATAGCAATGGGAACAGGAACAGATGTAGCCATAGAAAGTGCCAAAATCACTTTAGTAAAAGGCGATTTACAAGGCATTGTAAAAGCTAAAAATTTAAGCCATGCTGTAATGAGAAACATCAAGCAAAATCTATTTTTTGCCTTTTTCTATAACGTGCTTGGTGTACCGATCGCAGCTGGAGTTTTATACCCAGCTTTTGGTATCTTATTATCTCCTATGATTGCTGCATTGGCAATGTCATTTAGTTCCGTGTCGGTAATTGTAAATGCCTTACGATTACGAAATTTAAAACTTTAATTAAAAATGAAAGAACTACTCTCACTAATATTTGCCTTTTCTATATTTTCACTTGCTGAAGCCAATGTATTGCAGCAATCAAAACTCATAACTTATACCTGTGTTATGCATCCCGAAATTCATGCGAATGAACCGGGAAATTGTCCCAAATGCGGAATGACATTAATCAAAGAAAAAACAAAAAAAGCCAAGACAAAATCTGCTGTAAAACCAGCTAAAACCCCAACAGTAAAACAAACAGATTTAGTTAAACAGAAGCTACAGGTAATTGAAGACAGTATTTCAAAGCCAAAAACTGTTCAGGGAACACTTCCAAAGGAGACAGTTATCGTTGTCAAAAGCGATCCGCCAAGAACTGTTCGCTATGACTTATATGTTAGAGATACTATTGTAAATTTTACCGGTAAACCCAAAAGAGCTATTGCGGTCAATGGACAAATTCCAATGCCAACACTAACGTTTACTGAAGGAGATACTGCGGAAATTTATGTGCATAACGAATTGGACGAAGAAACTTCAATGCATTGGCATGGCTTATTTTTACCTAATAAAGAAGATGGTGTTCCCAATTTGACGCAAATGCCGATTCCTGCTCATTCTACTCATTTGTATAAATTCCCTATCATACAACATGGAACACATTGGTACCACAGTCATACTGAACTGCAAGAGCAAATAGGAATGTATGGCTCGTTCATAATGAATAAACGCATAGAAGATAGTAGCTTTAGAAAAGGAATCGATGATTTACCAACCATTCCCATTATTTTAAGTGAATGGACCGATATGAAACCGGAAAATGTTCATCGAATGCTACACAACGCAACTGATTGGTTTGCTATTAAAAAAGGAACAACTCAAAGTTATGCCGAAGCCATTCGAAGTGGACATTTTTTAACAAAAGTTACCAACGAATGGAAACGTATGAATGCCATGGATGTTAGCGATGTGTATTATGACAAATTTCTGATAAACGGTAAAACTCAAAACGAATTTTCACAATTCAAAGCCGGAGATCGAGTGCGTTTGCGTATTTCTAATGGTGGTGCATCCACTTATTTTTGGCTAACTTATTCCGGTGGAAAAATTACCGTAGTAGCCAGTGATGGTAATGATGTGGAGCCGGTAGAAGTGGACAGATTGATTATAGCCGTTTCCGAAACTTATGATGTTATCATAACCATTCCCGAAGACTACAAAACCTATGAATTTTTGGCCACTTCGGAAGACAGAACTAAGTCAACTTCAATTTTTTTAGGTAACGGAACCAAACACCCAGCAACCCCATTACCTAAGTTGAAGTATTTTGAAGGTATGAAAATGATGAATGGCATGATGAAAATGAATGGCGATTTGGATGATATGGACATGCAAATGTCACTCAATCAAATGGACATGAATGTAGTGATGTATCCTGAAATAACCGGTGACGACAGTAAAAAAGAAGAAACAAAAAGTACCGAAGCCAATCCGAATCAATACAATGGTAATGCACTTTCGGATATTGCAACACTTAATTATGCCATGCTCAAGGCTCCACATAAAACCAAACTTCCTGAGGGACCGATAAAAGAATTGCGTTTTGAATTGTCGGGGAATATGAACCGTTATGTTTGGAGTTTAGACAATAAAGTAGTTTCTGAAACTGATAAAATATTAATCAAAAAAGGAGAGAATGTTAGGATTACCATTTACAACGGTTCAATGATGCGCCATCCGATGCACTTACACGGTCATGATTTTAGGGTGATTGATGGTCAAGAGGAATACGCTCCTTTAAAAAATATTATTGATATCATGCCAATGGAAACCGATACCTTGGAATTCCATGCCAACGTAGAGGGCGATTGGTTCTTCCACTGTCATATTCTTTATCACATGATGAGCGGTATGGGTCGTGTTTTCACTTATGAAAATCAAGCAGCGAATCCTTTGATTCCGAATCCAAAATTGGCGCAGCGAAAACTGTTTGCTGATGATAGAGCCTTTCATATTATGGCAGAGAATGATTTTGCCACGAATGGCAATGATGGTGGATTTATGATTCAAAATACACGTTGGAGTTTGGGTACAGAATGGAGATTAGGCTATACGGATATGCATGGATATGAAACAGAAACCCACATTGGTAGGTATCTCGGTAAAATGCAATGGTTGATGCCTTTTGTAGGCTTCGATTGGCGCTATCGTAAAATGGAAGAAGGTGAAATGGAAGAAAATCTTTTTGGTCAAACCAGTACCAAAGATAAACGTGGTGTTTTTAGTGTAGGTGTCGAGTATACAATGCCGATGCTTGTCAAAGCGCTGGCTGAGGTATATGATGACGGGAATTTCAGAATACAATTCGAACGTATGGATATTCCACTTTCCAAAAGACTTCGTATGAACCTCATGTGGAATACCGATAAAGAATACATGGCTGGTTTGCGTTATATTTTGACTCGAAATATGGGAATTACAACGCATTATGACAGCGATATGGGTTTTGGATTCGGACTGGGATTGAATTATTAATCTAATAGTTTGACAAAAATAAGCTACGTTTTTAGCCTGTTTACAATAGTTAAACACAGGGGTGTTTTTTGTAAATTTGTTAAATGCTTTAACCTATATAAATTTAAATAGCTTGCAATGAAATTATCGATTAAAAATATGGTTTGTGAAAGATGTATTATGGTTGTCAAGCAGGAATTAGAAAAAAATAATTTAACAGCTGACACTATACAATTGGGTGAAATTACTTTCAAAGAAGCTTTGTCTGAAGAACAGATAACAATTTTAAAAGAAGGTTTGTGTACTCATGGTTTTGAAGTTCTTGATGATCGAAAAGCCATGATTATTGAAAAAGTCAAAAACATCATAGTCACTATTATTCACAGTACGGAGGAAGTTGATATCAAAAGAAATTATTCTGATATTATTGCGCAACAAATCCCTATTGATTACAACTATATTAGTTCCATTTTTTCATCATCAGTAGGCATTACTATTGAGCAGTTCATCATTCTTCAGAGAATAGAAAGGGTAAAAGAATTGCTAGTCTACAATGAACTTTCGCTAAGTGAAATTGCTTATAAATTAGGCTATTATAATGTTCAGCATCTTTCTACCCAATTTAAGAAAATTACTGGTCTTACCCCTTCTCATTTTAAGTTGGTCAAAGAAAACAAAAGAAAGTCTTTAGATCAATTGTAAAATTTTAAACAACTTATCAGGAATTTTGCAACAGGCCGAAGATGGCTTTCTTCTAACTTTGTCCTATAAAAAATAAAGGACATGCAAGTAGATAATAGACTTCAAATTAAAGGAATGGTATGTACGAGATGTATATCGATATTGTTCGATGAACTTTCGCTCATCGGTTTAGAAATTACTTCAATTAAATTGGGTGAAGTATTCTTCAAGGGACAACTGCCCATGCATATAGATAGCAATCGAATTCAATTAGCGATTCAAAAATTTGGTTTTGAATTGTTAACCGATAAAAAAAGGATCTTTATTGAACAAATTAAAAGTCTGGTTATAAGCGGAATCGATTTACAAAGGCAAACCAAAGATATTATTAAGTTTTCAGAATATTTGAGTGCCGAATTGCATAAAGATTACAACTATTTAAGTACTTTTTTTTCAGATAGTGAAGGTATTACATTAGAAAAATATATTATCACACAGCGCATTCATATAGTTAAAGAGCAATTAATCAATACTGAAAAATCGCTCACTGAAATATCTGATGAATTTGGATACAGCAGTGTCTCACATTTGTCAAGACAATTAAAATCTTACACAGGTTACGATACTTACCACTTTAAGAATCTCCGAAAAAGCACCTACTTTTTTCAGTAAGAGTTTCAATCATCAATTAATTCAATCAGGATAATAACAACAGAATTTTAAATCATGGAAACAATAAACAGAACATCACCCATAAAAGATAAAATGAATATTTTCATCAAGCAAACTTTTCCAGTTACAGGAATGACTTGTGCTGCTTGTGCTATCAGTGTGGAAAGTATCCTCAAAGACACCGAAGGTGTCAAAGATGCCGGCGTAAATTATGCCAACCAATCAGCTTGGATAGAATATTCTGATACCGTAACTATCGAAGAGATACAAAGCAGAACCCGTTCAGTAGGTTATGATTTAATTGTAAATGCGGAAGATCCTTTTCAGGAACAACAAGACCAGCAACAGAGGCATTACGAAGCACTAAAAAAAAGAACCATTTTAGCGATCTTATTGTCTATTCCAATTGCTATTATAGGGATGTTTTTTATGGATATGCCTTATGGAAATTATATCATGATGGCTTTGGCTACTCCGGTGGTATTTTATTTAGGGAAAAACTTTTTCAGCAATGCCTATAAACAAGCCAAACACGGCAAAGCCAATATGGATACATTAGTGGCTTTAAGCACAGGTATAGCTTACTTTTTTAGTGTTTTTAATACTTTTTTTGCAGAATTTTGGCACGAAAGAGGATTACATGCTCACGTGTATTTTGAAGCAGCAGCTGTAATTATCGCTTTTATTTCTATAGGAAAATTGTTGGAAGAAAAAGCAAAATCGAATACTTCTTCTGCTTTAAAAAAGCTTATCGGATTGCAACCTAAAACGGTAAGAATTAAAGTTGGTAATATAGAAAAAGAAATTCCTGTTGCAGAAGTCCAAATTGCCAATATTATCATTGTTAAACCAGGCGAAAAAATTCCTGTTGATGGATCTGTTATGAGAGGAGTTTCATTTGTGGACGAAAGCATGATAAGCGGAGAGCCCATTCCTGTTGAAAAATCTTTGGGAGAAAAAGTTTTTGCTGGTACGATTAACCAAAAAGGTAGTTTTGAGTTTAAAGCTGAAAAAGTAGGAGGCGATACAGTCTTAGCCCAAATTATAAAGATGGTTCAAGAAGCGCAAGGTAGTAAACCACCTGTTCAGAAATTGGTTGATAAAATTGCTGGAATTTTTGTTCCCGTTGTTTTATTGATTGCAATTCTTACTTTTATTTCTTGGATGCTGTTGGGGAACGAAAATAATTTAACGCATGCCTTGTTGACTTCTGTTTCAGTTTTGGTAATTGCTTGTCCTTGTGCATTGGGTTTAGCTACTCCTACCGCGATTATGGTTGGTATTGGAAAAGGAGCAGAAAATAATATACTTATAAAAGATGCTGAGAGTTTAGAGTTAGCACACAAAGTTGATGCTATAATTCTTGATAAAACTGGTACTATCACAGAAGGTAAGCCTGTAGTAAGCGATATTGAATGGAAGAATAATAAAAATGATTTTTTTCACTCCAGACAAGTACTTTATGCTATGGAATCGTTATCAGAACATCCTTTAGCAGAGGCCGTAACCATACATTTGAAACAAGAAATAGTTTCACCCGTTGCCTTAACTAATTTTACTAGTATTACAGGAAGAGGTGTAAGCGCAAACTATGATGATATAACTTATTATGTTGGTAATAAAAAACTTATTGAAGAGCATCAAATAAATTTTGACGAGATGATTTTTTCTAGGGCAGAAGAATGGCAAAAAGATGCTAAAACTGTAGTTTATTTTGCCAATGAAAAGGAGGTACTTGCATGTATTGCCATTTCAGATAAGATAAAATTGACTTCAAAAGAAGCTATTGTTAAATTACAAAATAAAGGGATTGCAGTTTATATGCTTACTGGTGACAACCATCAAACTGCAGCAGCTGTAGCTAATGAAGTAGGATTGCAGCATTACAGAGCGGAAGTAATGCCATCTGAAAAGGCTGCTTTTATAAAGGAATTACAATCCAAAGGGCATATTGTTGCAATGGTAGGAGATGGTATAAATGATAGCCATGCATTGGCGCAAGCGGATGTAAGTATTGCAATGGGTAAAGGGTCGGATATTGCAATGGATGTGGCTAAAATGACACTTATTACCTCTGATTTAAATATGATTCCGAAGGCTTTAGAACTTTCGCGTAAAACCATCACCACTATCAAACAGAATCTCTTTTGGGCTTTCATATATAACTTAATTGGAATTCCGCTTGCTGCAGGATTATTGTATCCGTACAATGGGTTTCTGCTGGATCCGATGATTGCTGGAGCGGCTATGGCGCTAAGCTCAGTATCTGTAGTAGGAAATAGCTTAAGACTGAAAGGTGTAAAGCTCTGATTTAATTTTTAAATTTCGATTATTTCAAGAGATGTCCAGTTCAACACTGGACATTTTTTTTGCATTGATAGTTCAAAAATTTTAGAAATCTTCCCATAAATAGTGCAAAGTCATAGCTTGAACAACATTATATATTTGTCGAATAATATTAACTTAAAATCTAATAGTATGATACCAAACTTAAAAATAGTAAAAGGATTTCTCTTATTAAGTGTGCTAATTCTAACATTGAATTCTTGCCAAGATGGAGTTGCAAAATCGAAAAAAGAAAACAATAACAAAGCCGCAGAAGTAAGTAAACTTCCGGTAGATGTTATTATAGCTCAAGAAACTGATTTAAATCAGGAGGAAGTGGTTGTTGGAACAATTGTTCCCAATCAAGAGGTTGCGGTTGTAAGTGAGACTGCGCAAAAAATTACCCAAATTGCTTTTACCGATGGTACCAATGTAGCCAAAGGACAGTTGCTTTATAAGTTAAATGACGCTGACCTAAAAGCAAAATTAAAAGAAGTACACGCCGAACTTAAATTAGCTAAACTCAATGAACAAAGATTGGGTAGACTATTAAAAATGGAATCTGTCAGAAAACAAGATTATGATGATGTGGCTATGAAAATGCAGTCCTTACAGGCTCAAGAAGAGTTTCTGCAATTTCAATTGAGTAAAACCGAAATCAGAGCGCCTTTTTCAGGTCGAATAGGGATTTCTAAGGTGTATGTTGGATCCTATGTAATGCCGGGCCTTGATTTGGTGAATTTGCAAGATCAATCTGCTGTTAAGATTAATTTTTCATTACCTGAAAAATATCTTTTACAAGTAAATAAAGGCAATACGATACGTTTTACAACGCAGCTATCTGACCAACAGAATACGGCGACTATAAAAGCGACAGAGTCAGGTTTAGATGAAGCTAACCGCAATCTGCAGATACAGGCAATTGCGAGGAATCCAAATGGGGAATTTAAAGGAGGGATGTCTGCTAAAATACATTTCTCCGCTGGTAAAGAAGGCGCGAAAGGACTAAAAATTCCATCTGAAGCTTTGATTCCGGGAGGGAAGGGCTATAATGTTTATATCGTTATTGATGGTGTGGCAAAATCTACTCCAGTAGTTATTGCCAATCGCACTGAATCTGAAGCTGTAATTGTTTCTGGAATTAACAGTGGTGATACCATTGTGGTGTCTAATATTCTTCGTTTGGGAGATGGAATGCCCGTTACTGCTATTCCTTCAAAATAATATTTAAAATATAGAAATTATGAATTTACCATCATTAAGTATAAAAAAGCCAGTATTGGCTGGTGTTTTTTCTGTCCTTATAGTTATTATGGGGTTAGTAGGATGGAAAAATCTTGGTGTTAGAGAATTTCCGCTAACAGAACCGCCAGTGATATCAGTAGTTACTTTTTATCCGGGTGCAAGTCCTGATGTAATTGCTTCGAAAATTACAAAGCCGATGGAAGAGTCTATTGCAGAGTCTAACGGACTTAGAACTATTTCGTCAGAATCGAGAGAGCAAGTAAGTATTATTACGGTAGAATTTAACCGTGACATCAATTTAGATGACGCTTTGAATGACGTTCGTGATAAAGTATCTAAATCTAAAAATCAAATACCAGCCGATGTTGACCCGCCTATAGTGGAGAAAGCTTCATCACCTGATAATTTAGTTGCTTTTCTGGAAGTAGAAAGCGATACTAAGGATATCAAAGAAGTAAGTCACTTGGCTTCTACCGTAATTAAAGACAGAATTCAATCCATTCCTGGAATCAATCGAGTAGCGATTGTAGGTGACCACAAATATGCGATGCGATTACGATTTGATCCTATTAAATTGGCAGCTGTAAAATTGACTCCAGAAGATATTCGTCTGGCATTGCTAAGGGAGAATATTGACTTGCCATCTGGAAGAATTGAAGGCAATAGTAATGAATTGAGTGTGCGCTCCATCGGTCGATTGACTTCCGTAGAGGATTTCAATACAATGATCATTAAACAAACCGATAATGTTATTATCAGACTAAAAGATGTAGGTTTTGCTGAATTGGGAGAAATGAACGAGCGCAATGCCATCATAAACGCAACTAATAATGCTAATCGTGTAGGTGTTGGAGTAGCTATTCAAATTCAAAGAGGTGCCAATGCTATTGAGGTTGTAGATGAATTTTATAAAAGATTGGATCAATTGCGAAGTGAAGTACCCAAAGACTATAAATTAATTGTTGGTTTTGACTTTACTAAACCTGTTAGAGAGTCGATAAAAGAAGTAGAAGAAACCTTGTTCATTGCTTTTGGTTTGGTGGTACTGATTATCTTTTTGTTTTTGAGAGATTGGCGTTCAACCATTATTCCCGTATTGGCTATTCCTGTATCTATTTTGTCGGCGTTTTTTATTATGTATTTAGCAGGATTTTCTATAAATGTTTTGACACTTCTCGGATTAGTATTAGCCATTGGTTTGGTGGTGGATGATGCAATTGTCGTGCTTGAGAATATATACAAGAAAGTGGAGGAAGGTATGACACCTGTACAAGCTGCATTTGCTGGTTCGAAAGAAATTTATTTTGCGGTTATTTCCACTACTATTACATTAGCAGCGGTTTTTATGCCTATCATTTTTATGGGCGGTATTAGCGGACAGCTTTTTAAAGAGTTTGCCATAGTGGTATCGGGTTCTGTATTAGTTTCTGCCTTTGTGGCCTTGACCTTGTCACCGATGTTAAGTGCCTATTTATTGAAAAAACAAGACAAACACAATTGGTTGTATCGTAAAACGGAACCGTTTTTTGTCAACCTAAATAAGGGCTATGAAAACTTGTTAACCGCATTTATGAAGCGAAGATGGTTAGCATGGGTATTCTTAGTAGTTGCAGGCGGATTAATTTACTTTTTAGGGAAATCGCTTCCTTCAGAATTAGCGCCTGTTGAGGATCGTTCCAATTTAAATCTGATCGCTGTGGCTCCAGAAGGTGTTTCTTATGATTATATGAAGAAAAACATGTTGGAGGTAGGTAAATTTGTCAATGATTCTACTGACGGACTCTATCAAACGTATTCGATGGTCGCTATTTCCTTTATACCGGCACCGGCACCAGTAAATGTAGCCGTACAAACAATTTATCTAAAAGATCCAAAGGAAAGAAAATCGTCTGTACAAGACATTTATAACAAATATGGTGCAGCATCTGGTAATTTTAGAAAATTCCTTTTGTTTCCTTACATGCCGCCAACAATTGGTACTCGATATGGTGGCGGTATGCCTGTGCAATATGTCTTACAAGCTCAGAATTTAGATTCACTTAATAAAATATTGCCAAAGTTTTTAAATGCTGCCCGTCAAAGTAAAAAACTAATGTTTGTTGATAGTGATTTAAAAATGAATAAACCCGAAATAAAAATCAATATAGACCGTCAAAAAGCGGCTTTGATGGGAGTTTCTATTCAGGAAGTTTCTAGGGCGTTACAATTGTCACTTTCCGGACAACGTTATGGCTATTTCTTAAAAGACGACCGACAGTATGAAGTCATTGGTCAAGTTGAAAAAGAACAGCGAAATGACCTAAGTGACTTAAAATCAATAAATGTAAGATCGGCTAAAGGAGACATGATTTCACTTGACAATCTGGTTACGTTTGATGAAGGTATCAGTCCGGCAGCGATTTATCGTTACGATCAATATACTTCCGCGACTGTTTCAGCAGGATTGGCGCCTGGCGTGAGTCTTGAGGAAGGAATTCGTGAAATGGAAAGCATCAAAAAAAGTGTTTTAGGCGAAAACTTTAAAACTTCGTTATCCGGCCAAGCACGTGATTTTGAAGAAAGTCAAGGCAATATTTTATTCACTTTAATTTTAGCTTTACTACTTATCTATTTAATCCTAGCTGCCCAGTTTGAAAGTCTTCGCGATCCTCTTATTATCATGTTAACCGTTCCAATGGCGGTAACGGGAGCACTAATCAGTTTGTATTGGTTTGACCAAAGTTTGAATGTGTTCAGCCAAATTGGAATTATCACTTTAGTTGGGTTGATCACTAAAAACGGAATCTTGATCGTAGAATTTGCCAATGATTTAAAAGCGAAAGGCATGTCAAAATTTGAGGCTGCAACGCAAGCTGCCGTACAACGTTTTAGACCCATTTTGATGACCTCCTTAGCGATGATTTTTGGAGCATTACCTATTGCTTTAACAGTGAATAGCAGACAATCATTAGGAATTGTAATTGTAGGTGGTTTAATCTTTGCCGGGATATTAACCTTATTTATTATTCCTGCCGTATATTCTTCATTGTCATCAAGTAAAGTAAAATTAACTGTTGAAGAAATACCAGTCGTGCCGTTAAAAAGTACTAATGAATTTTAAATATGAGGATTATGAAAACATTAATTAATAAAACAGTTTTGCTTCTTTTAACTTTCTTTTCAACTCAATTTTTGGTAGCACAAAATACTAGTGTTTCGCTAAAGGATGCTAAAGAATTGGTAGCAAAGAATAATAAAAAGCTCGCCATTCAAAAACTGGCAGAGGAAAGATACAAAGAAGTAACCAATGAATTAAAAGGAAAATTACTTCCTAGAGTTGCCTTAAACAGTACGGTTTCTCATTACTTTGATCGACAAGTGATTTTTTTGCCTGGTACTTTTGCTGGTACTCAAAATCCGGTACAGGATCTTAGTGTAGGCGGTTTGAATGCCTTAAATACATCGATTACGTTGCAACAACCTTTAATTGCTAAGAGTATAAGCCGTCAAAAAAATATGGCCAAATTGGAAGAGAAAATGCAAAGTGAGACCACTCAAGAACTGCAAAGTCAGTTGGTATATCAGATGACGAAATCGTACTACGGCATCCAACTAATGAAAAGTCAAGTACAGTTGCAGGAAAAAAGTCTGGCTCGAAATCAAAAGGCTCTATCTGATTCTAAATCTTTGTTTGCTGAAGGAAGAGTGTTGAAAGTAGATACGCTGAGAAGTTATATTGCTGTGGAGAATTTAAAATCTTCTATAGCCTATTTGCACAACAATATTGAGGTAGCCAATGGTAGCTTTAAAAAATTACTGGGTATGGATGCTACTGAAACTATAGCGCTTACTGACCCATTACTTTTAGAAGATGAAAATGAAAAGTTTATCCTATTAGAAGAAAAAATAAAAAGTGGAACAGATGATAGAAACGATGTTCAACTTCAGGTTTTAGCCATTGAAAAAGAAGAACAAAACTTATCGGCTGTTAAAGGAAATTATTTGCCTCAAGTTTCTTTAATAGGTCAATATCAAATACAGGCGCAAGCAGATGATTTGAAAGTGGGGCAATACACATTTCCAAAAACAAGTTTTGTAGGACTTCAGGTTTCCGTACCTATTTTCAGTGGTGGTAGCATTACTGCCCAAGCTAGACAAAGCAAAATCAAGATCGAGCAAGAAAAACTGAATCTGGAAGATTTAAAACAAGAGGTCAATTTAGAGTTGAATACTATTTCCGGGAATTGGAAAAATGCCAAAGCTCAATTGGATATTCAGAAGAAAACAGTTGATGCTGCTGAAATTAATTACACCATTAATAGCAATAGATATCTAAATAATTTGAGTTCGATGCTAGAAGTTAATGATGCCGAATTAGCCTTAAATACGGCTCAGCTCAATTATTTAATGGCGGTGTATGAATTAAAAGTTTTAACGGTTGCTTACGAAAAGGCCTTAGGCTTGTTGCAGTAAATACAAATTTTAAAAAATTATAGAAAAAAAGGAGTGAAAAGTGCAAAGTTCAGCTGAACCATACACGATAATTTTGCTTTATAATAATTAAGTTATGAAAAATAATAAATCAACTACGGCTCCGATTCCTTATCCATTGAGATGGTCAGCCCTATTCTTATTGTGTCTAGCACAATTTACAGTAATTATGGATACTTCTATTATTGGAGTAGCCTTACCAGCCATAAAATCCGATTTAGGATATAGCCAAACGGGATTGCAATGGATATTTAACGCCTACGTGATTTTCTTTGGTGGATTCTTACTCTTAGGGGGTAAATTATCGGACATTTTTGGCGCACGCAAAATTTTTATGTGGGGTTTTGCTATATTGACTTTAGCTTCTTTATTTGCCGGCGTTGCCTGGTCTGATTCGGCTTTAAACACCGCTAGAGCATTACAAGGTTTAGGTTCTGCTTTTATAGCGCCAGCGGCACTCACCATGGTGATGACTATGTTTACCAATCCGCAAGAATTAGGTAAAGCATTTGGTTTTTGGGGCGCCGCTGCTGCAGCTGGTGGTTCTGCGGGTGTATTCTTGGGAGGTGTTATTACAGAATGGTTGTCATGGGAATGGATATTTTTAATAAACATTCCGATTGGGTTGCTAGTGCTATTTCAAGCTCCTAAAGTATTACAAAAAGGTAATACTAGAAAAGGAAGTGTGGATATTTCGGGAGCGATTATGGCAACTACTGCCTTAGTATTAATGGTTTATGCCATAGTTTCAGCAGAATCATCAGGATGGATGTCTTTGAAAACCATCGGATTATTATTGGTTTCTTTGGTGTTGTTTCTGGTCTTCTTAGGGTCACAGAATAAAAAGAAAGAACCTTTAATTGCATTATCAATATTTAAAGTTCCTAATCTTTCAGCAGGGAATATTATCACCGCTTTATTGGCCGGATCATGGATTCCATTATGGTTTTATCTGAATCTTTATTTACAACAAGTGCTTAATTTTTCAGCATTTAATAGTGGATTAGCCTTACTCCCAATGACTATTGTAATCATGATAGTTATGGTGGGCTTTACCGGAAAATTGGTAATGAAGTTTGGGTATAAAGCGAATCTGATTGCAGGATTACTATTCCTTACTGCTTCCTTAATTCTATTTAGCATGGCTCCTGCTGATGGTAGCTTTATGACTAATGTTTTACCAGCATCTATATTAGGAGCCATCGGCATGTCCTTAGCTTATATTCCAAGTACTATGGCTGCTATGTCTGGTGCGAAGCCTGAGGAGATGGGATTGGCATCAGGATTAGTGAATACCAGTTATCAAATCGGTTCGGCATTAGGATTGGCTATTGTTGTCGTTATTGCCGCTGCTAAAACAGAGGCCGTTACTGCCATCGGTAGTGCTCCGAATGAAGCACTTGTACAAGGATTTCAAACTGCTTTTATAGCCGCCGCAGTACTGAGTGGTTTGGCAACGCTAATGACATTTTTTTATATAAAAGCAACAAAATAACCATTTTAAAAATTAATTAAATACTTATAAATCATGAACACATTACAATTTAAATCAAACATTAAATGCGCTGGATGCATTGCTAAAGCTACTCCTGTTCTTAATGAAAAAATAGGAGAAGGAAATTGGGAAGTTGACATAATGACCCTTAAGAAAACGTTAACTGTTAGCACTAATCTCAATGAAACAGAGGTTATATCAATAGTCAATGAAGCAGGTTTTTCTGCTGAGGTGCTACAATAATATATCAAAAATACCACCTAGTATACGACAATTGGAGTTTATGTTCAAGAAAAGTGTATTGGGTAAAGTAACCGGACATATTATTAAACCTTAATCACTCTGGTGATTATAACCATAGGTCATTATTCGCAATCGTAATGGCCTTTGGTTTAATATAGGTAAATATCAGTAATAGTAATATAAAAATTAAATGCAATGCCACATCTAATAATTGAATGCTCAGAAAACATATTGAAATTAAAATCTGCTGAAGAAATAATGCAAAATGTACACGATTCAGCTGAATCGACTCAACTTTTTGATTTAGGAGATATCAAAGTAAGGATTAATGCTTTTCCACATTATAAGGTTGGAAACACTAAGGATGATTTCATTCACATTTTTGGAAATGTAATGGAAGGAAGAACAACAGAACAAAAAAGTAACCTTTCAAAAGAAATTATCAAAAACTTGAAAATAATGTTTCCGAAAGTAACCACGCTATCGATGAACATTAGAGATTTTGAAAAAGCAACTTATTGTAACAAATCAATGGTGTAATACTGAAACAGCTGCATACATAATTTTGAAAAGTTGGCTAATATTGAACCAGGACAAGCATAGAAAGGGAGAACATCTTATGGTACAAAGGATGCCATCCCCTAATCAACTGGGTCATCCTTTTAGTGAAGTAATAATACCCTCCTATTTTCTGATTGGTCTTAAAGCATACACACTATGCCAAATAAATTGAAGCAGAGAGCTACCAATAAGTATAAGAAGCACTAATTCAAAACGGTTACTTCTTTTACGTTATTAAAATTCTGATTAATAAGTTTTTAAAAACAAAATATACCTGAAAATAAATAGCGATTAGCTAATATTCATGCAAGGAGTCTCCCTACTATCTATATTCCATTGGTCAATTCAATTTGCTATTTCATATAGTATATTGAGCTAGTTAAATAATTAATTTGTAGAGGCTAAAGGGTTTTTTCATTTTTGTATAAAATAAGAAGGAGATCTTATTCCCTAACAATTTATATTGTTTTTAAAACAGTTCACAAAATTATTTAATCAAGAGTAACTCTAAAATAGTATTCACATGAAAAAAAACGCAATATTACTAGGCCTTGTACTAACACTATCAATACCTAATTTCTGTGGTGCGCAAAATAGTGAGAAAAATTCCATTAAGATTAATCAACTTATTGATTCAATTAATTTGAGTCTTCAGGATAATTATGTCTTCCCTGATAAGGCTCAAAATATTTCTACATTCTTAAAAGCCCAGGCAAAAAAGAAGGTCTATGTTTCGTCTTCAACAGATCCTCAAAAATTAGCAAAACAAATTCAAGCTGACATCTATAAAATACACCAAGACCCCCATATGAGTGTAGATTATAATCCTGGTTGGTGGGGTCATAATCAAGGACAGACATTACCCTCTGACGAAGAAGCCAAGCAATTCAAAAAAATTGTTACGGATAATAACTTTACGTTTAAGAAGGTGTAACTTTTGCCCGGTAATATAGGCTATTTACCCTTTAATGTGTTTGTGGAATTTATTAAAGAGGCAAAACCAATCATAGCTTCAGCTTTAGGTTTTTTAGCTAATTCTAGTGCCATTATTATCGATTTAAGAGAAAACACAGGAGGTGAGCCCGATATGGGAAGCCAGATGGAAAGCTACTTTTTCAAAGAAAAAACGCTTACCAATGTTATAATAAATACATCAAAAAAAGACACTACATATTACTATGCTGACCCGGCAAAAACAGAAGGCTTGACCCTTTCTATGCCCATGTATATCTTAACTAGCAAAAAAACTTTTTCTGGCGGGGAGGCTTTTAGCTACAACATGCAGCAGGCAAAACGCGCGACTGTCGTGGGTGAGATTACCGGCGGAGGTGCCCACCCTACTAAACCGTTTTCAGTCGGACAAGGATTCGTGGTTGAAATACCTTTTGCCTATTCAATTAATCCCTTTTCAAAAACTGATTGGGAAGGAACCGGTGTAATACCTGATGTTAAAGTTGAAGCAGCAAACGCTCTTATAAAAGCACAGGAGCTTATATTTAGAGAGCGCCAGGCAAATGCACAAACTGAAAAGGAGAAGCAAAGCATGAAGTTTTTGATCAATGGACTATATGTGAACCAGGACCTTGGCAGCCTACCCTTGGATCAATTTGATAAATTCATAGGGACATACGGTCCATTGGAAATCTATCGCGAGGGAGACAAATTGTTTTGTAATATCCTTGGTAACATTTCTGAACTAGCGCATATATCCAACAACCTATTTGTACTAGACGGTAATGCACAAATTGAATTTATTAAGGACGAAAAAGGTAACTATCCTAAGGCACTATTGTTTGTTAGAAATGGTGGAATATTTGAGGAAGTACGAAAGTAATTACATTGTGATATAATCGAGACAACCAAGAGCCCAAGTTTACAGTAAACAACTAGATGTATAATACCAGTTGCTACTAATACTTCAATAATAATAATTTATATTAAAAAAACAAAAATACAATGCCACATCTAATAATTGAATGCTAAGAAAACATATTGAAATTAAAATCTGCTGAAGAAATAATGCAAAATGTACACGATTCAGCTGAATCGACTCAACTTTTTGATTTAGGAGATATCAAAGTAAGGATTAATGCTTTTCCACATTATAAGGTTGGAAACACTAAGGATGATTTCATTCACATTTTTGGAAATGTAATGGAAGGAAGAACAACAGAACAAAAAAGTAACCTTTCAAAGGAAATTATCAACAACTTGAAAATAATGTTTCCGAAAGTAACCACGCTATCGATGAACATTAGAGATTTTGAAAAAGCTACGTATTGTAATACCAATATGATTGAATAAAAAATGACAAGGAATTTAAATACAAAACAAAGCAGTGCTGTAAAACAGTATAGTAACGAAACAGTATATTCGATACTATTCTTTATTAGTTTTGCCCATTTGTTAAATGATTTAATACAAGGAATAATTCCTTCTATTTATCCTCTACTGAAACAAAATTATGGGCTTACTTTTTCAGAGATAGGACTAATTACTTTTGCTTTTCAATTAACCGCTTCCATTTTACAACCTTTTATAGGATATTACACGGATAAATATCCAAAGCCTTATTCACAAGTTTACGGAATGGGTTTTACAGCATTAGGTATAATAGTATTATCATTTGCTAACAATTTAAATTGGATTGTTGTTTCAAGTATTATTATAGGGATAGGCTCTGCTATTTTCCACACGGAGTCAGGTAGAATTTCTAATTTGGCTTCTGGCGGAAAATTAGGGCTGGCTCAATCAATTTTTCAAACGGGTGGCAATTTTGGATCTGCTTTAGCACCATTAGCAGTAGCTTTTATTGTTATTCCAAATTCACAAAAATATTTACTTTGGTTTTTTATAGCATCCACAATAGGAATAGGGGTCCTTTCTCGTATTGCCAATTGGTATAAAATCCATTTAATTGAAAAAAACACTAAAAAAAATATAGTTGAGAGCAAACATAAGCTATCTAATAATAAAGTAAAATGGGTAATCGGTATTTTATTGGTTATTATTTTCTCAAAATTTATTTACTCTGCTAGTTTATCAAGTTTTTATACTTTTTACCTAATTGAAAAATTCCATCTTTCAATTCAACAAGCCCAATTCCATATGTTTATTTACCTATTCGCATACATGATAGGAACTATACTTGGCGGACCTTTAGGTGATAAAATTGGTCGTATTTATATTATTTGGTTTTCAGTTTTTGGTGCAGCACCATTTGCCTTATTATTACCCTATGCAAGCCTTTTTTATACAGATGTTTTAATAGTCATCATTGGTTTTATAATGGCATCAGCATTTCCTGCAATAATTGTATATGCTCAAGAATTAGTACCTCATAAACTGGGTATGATTTCTGGACTTTTCTATGGTTTTTCTTTTGGTATGGCCGCAATCGGTTCTGCCTCATTAGGGATTTTAGCAGATTATACTTCAATTCAATATGTATTTTTAGTTTGCTCTTTTTTACCTCTTATTAGTGGTATATGTTACTTTCTACCAAATTTAAACAAAAGACAAAATGATAATTTTAAAGAGGGCGACTTAGAGCTCAACATACAGTTTAATAAAAATTAAAATGTATTCTAAAACATTCCATAGTATAATAAATTATAGATTTTAAAAATTTTATTTAATGCATAATAGACATGAGAACGATAACCATAATAAACCCGAAAACAATTTTAAACTACTTAAAATGAATACGATATAAATTAATTGAAAAAACTTTTGATAACTTTGTAACTATAAGTGATAAGTCAAAAATAGCCATTGAAGTAAGCCACAATTTACTGTCAAAACATTCTGGTTAAAGTGATAACATTTCTTTCGAATCTGTTAAAACTTTTATTGAAAAATTCTTAAACTTTGGCCTATTTTACAAAAAAATGACATTTATAGCACGTAGTTTTAAAAAAATATATAACGACAAAATGGACATAGTAAAACACAACAAATCAGCCTGGAACAATTATGTGGACAAAAAAGACCGTTGGACAATTCCGGTTTCAGAACAAGAATTGGAAAATACAAAAAAAGGAAACTGGAATATAGTTTTAACTCCAAAAAAGCCAGTTCCTCACAATTGGTTTCCTGAATTAAATGGTTTAAAAGTTTTAGGTCTAGCTTCTGGTGGTGGACAGCAAGGACCTATTCTCGCAACTTTAGGGGCAAACGTTACCATTTTTGACAATTCAGATAAGCAATTACAACAAGACGAAACGATAAGCAACAAATTTAACCTTGACATCAAAACACTACAGGGAGACATGAAAGACCTTTCAGTGTTTGAGGATAATTCATTTGACTTAATTTTTAATCCTTGTTCTGTACTCTTTGTAGACAATGTTCTGCCTGTTTGGAAAGAATGTTATCGAGTTTTGAAACCAAACGGTATTTTAATGACAGGTTTAATTAACCCAATTTCATTTCAAATTGACGAACAAAGCTTGAAACTGATTTACAAACAACCTTTTTCAGACCTACACTCTTTGCCGGCTGAAAAAGTAGAAGAACTGATTAAGAACAAGGAGGCTTTGCAATATGGTCATAGTTTGACTGACCAAATTAATGGTCAGTTACAGGCTGGTTTTAGCTTAACAAATATGTATGAAGACAATTGGGGAGGTGAAAATAATTTGGACGATTATTTTCCTGCATTTTTGGCAACTAGAGCAATAAAACTTCTCCTATAAGAGAATTAAGATAACATAAATTTGGTTGAAGAGGCATAATAGTCATTGGTATTGGTAGCATTTGTATTTATCATGTGATAATGAATTAATACTGATTTTCAAAAAAACTTGTATCAGAAGTAGTTAAACTATCAGCAAAAAGTAAGACGACTGATATAAAAAATAAGTAAACCTAACACAAAGTAGAGATTCAACAAAAAAGAATAAAAAATGAAAGCAGCAGTTTACAATCAATATGGTCCACCTGAAGTCCTCCATGTCACACAGGTAGAAAAACCGATACCAAACAAAAGTGAAATTTTGCTAAAAATTACAGCTACCGCAGTCAATTCAGGTGATTGTCGATTACGCAAAGCGGACCCATTTGCGGTGAGATTTATTTTTGGTTTATTACGACCCAAAATTAAGATTCTCGGAAGTGTTTTTTCTGGCCAAGTAGAGAGTGTAGGTGAAGACGTAAAACATTTCAAAGTTGGTGACTTTGTTTTTGGCCATACAGATATGAGTTTTGGTACCTATGCCGAATATAAATGCCTGCCTGAAAATGCATCTATAGCATTAAAACCAGCTGCTATTTCACACAGTGAAGCAGCGGCCATTCCTTTTGGAGGTGTTACTGCATTACATTTTATAAAAAAGGCCGAAATAAAACCAGAGCAAAAAGTTCTTATAGTAGGTGCCTCTGGTGCAGTGGGAAGTGCGGCCGTTCAATTAGCTAAGGCATATGGAGCAAACGTTACGGGTGTCTGTAGCACAGTAAATATGGCCTTGGTGACATCATTAGGCGCAGACAAAGTAATTGATTATACAAAGGAGGATTTTACGCAAAATGGCGAAACGTATGATGTGATTTTTGATGCTGTGAAAGCAATAGCTGTTTCACAAAGTTTAAAGTCGCTTAGTAAAAATGGAATAATGATTTTAAGTGCCGCAGGAATGTCAGAAATGCTTCAAGGCGTTTGGATCGCTATCACAAGTAGCAAAAAGGTTATGACAGGTGTAATTAGTCATACAGCAGCAGATATTATATATTTAAAAGAACTTATTGAAGCCGGAAAATTTAAACCCGTGATAGATAAAACTTATTCATTAGAACAAATTGCAGAGGCGCATGCATATGTTGAAAAAGGGCATAAGAAAGGAAATGTAGTAATTTCAATAAATTAAAAATCTTATTGAGGCCGCAAAAGAAAAGTAGATAAACATGGTTAAAAATATTTCTTACGAGCTTTTGCGGCAAAATAGAAGTAAAACAATAGAAATCTATACTCATGCAAGAACAAACAATTTATACCCCCTTTTGATAATTTATAGAATTACCATTTTTTTAAAAAAGTACGTCATTATCCTAACAATTCAGCCAGATTTAGATGTATTGGTCTAACCTCGTTAGACATATATAAAAGTTGGGAGCAATTTTGACGGACATCGTAGAAACAATTAATATCTCTAAATATTATAGACAATGAAAACAGACCATTTATTAAAACAAGTAAATTTCATAAAAGAGATTGACAAGTTAAAATACATTCAACGTAAAACTAAATTATTCAATAGCGACAGACACGAAAATGACGCTGAACATAGTTGGCATTTAGCAATGATGACAATAGTATTAGCAGAACATTCAGACAAGCCAATTGACGTTCTTAAAGTTTTAAAAATGGTTTTAATCCACGACATTGTAGAAATTGATGCAGGCGACACGTTTATTTACGACTCTACAAAAAACCATACAAACACAAACGAAGAACTTATTGCAGCTAAACGTATTTTTGGACTTTTACCGACAGAACAAGCAGAAGAATTTATTGAAATTTGGGAAGAATTTGAAGAAGGAATTACAGACGATGCAAAATTTGCAAAATCTATGGACAGGTTTGAACCATTACTTCAAAATACTTCAAATAATGGTGGGACTTGGACAGAATTTAATGTGCCGTACCAAAAAGTTTATGAGAAGAAAAAAGCAATTAAAAACGGTTCTACAACAATTTGGAATTATGCAGAGAACTTAATTAACGAAAGTGTGGACAAAGGAATTCTAAAAAAATAAATTGACTGACCGCGAAGAAAACTGCTACCAAAAGCATTATCCCAGCAATTGCCTCTACGGCTAATACTGCGAGTTATTTTTTATAGTAATCAAGAACATTTACAAACTTTTTGCTGGCATATTGAACACCTTGTCGGAATGAAAAATCAAACCTTCTTCAATATTTCGGTTTTTAACCGCCATTTTCCAATCTTTAAGTGAGGTTTCATCTGTATTCATTCCCTCGCTTAAACTCAAGTCTATGATTTTCTATTGTACAAATCCATAATTGTCGTCAGGTAAACAAATCCTTCTTTGGTTTGGATATAAGTAATGTCTGAAACCCATACTTTTTAAGGTGTTTTCATAACAAACTGTCTATTTAATATATTTTCGACGACTAAATAATTATGATTCGAGTTGGTTGTTACTTTAAATTTCTTACTTAATTTACTTCGTAAACCTAGCTGTCTCATATATTTTGCTACAATAACTCTGCAAATTTCATAAACTAAACTCTGAAGTTAAGAACTTATCCTAGAACTTCCATAATGTTGCTTGGATTCAAAATACATCGCTGTTATTTGTTCTTTTATGACAATTTTTCGTTGCAACCTAGCAGTGATTTTTTGTTTTTTCCACCGGTAATAACTTCCACTGCTAACCAACAGTACTTTACACATTTTTTCAATCGGAAATAGTTGTTCATTGTTTTTAATGAAAGCATAAATCATCGACCGTTCTTGGAAAAAATCCCGATTGCTTTTTTTAAGATATCACACTCCAACTCGGTATCTTCAGTCTTTTCTCCAGTTAATGAATTTTTTATTGCTCGGGAGTTAGTTTTAAATTTCCTTTTCCAGGAAAACTTCCTTCCCCAAACTCCTCGAACTCTTTGCGCCATTTATATAACTGTGAGGCTGTTATTCCTAGCTCTCTAGCCAGTTCTGATATGTTAGTTCTCTCATAACGCAATTGGACAGCTTTTTTCTTTAAAAGCGTTGTTATAAATTTTGTGGACTTGTTTCATAGGGTAAAATTAAGATTATTTCTTAACTTTCTATGGTGACTAAGTTAGCGTGTCCAGTTTTCTTCAACCCGAGGATGATTCGTTTGCTTTGGGCTCGCTTTTGAAAGCGATCATGGCGTTGCCTCTACTATAGATTAATTGCCAAGAGTTGATGAACAGCCAATCATAGCCAAGAATCTCCTTTTAAAGCCGAAGATTGATTATTTCTGTATCATTCTAATAATTTAGTAGTTGTACCGATTAAAAAAAAGAAATCAAAAAAGCAGAATTTATTTTTTGGTAAATGAAAATATGCGACAGTCAAATTTTAAAAAAAATGTTATGGAAGAAATTATAACAAAAGAAGATTTAAGGCAGTTTGGTCTGCAATTATTAGATAAAATGCGCATTATAGTTCAAGAGACCACTCATGCACAAACGGAATTAGTACAGCCAGAATGGCTCAAAAGTAAGGCTGTCAAAAAGCTGCTGGATATCTCTGCAGGTTCAGTGCAGAATCTCAGAGTGACACAGAAAGTCCGATTTAAAAAAGTTCTGGGCTCGTATTATTACAATAAAGAAGATCTTCAGAAACTTTTCAATGATGAACCAGACAAATAAACCAAGTGAAGACCAAATCATGAACTATTTATCCATTTGTATGGACGATCCAAGGCTTAATGTTTGGCATCTGGCCATTTTAGCGGCAATTCTAAATTTAGGTTACAGGCAGAGACAATGGCAGAGAATCAAAGTTAGTCGCAGTAAAATAATGGCATTGTCGCACATAAATACACTGCCAACATACCATAAATACTTTAAACAGCTTCAAGATTTTGGATATGTCAAGTACAGCCCCTCATACCATCCAGACTATAGGAGTGAAGTTGAACTACATGAAAAAAGGTTATCTAATAACTAGTGAGATAACCTCTTTGTTTTAATATTTATTTTTTTTTCCAGTATATGAATTAAGATGAGGGTATATTATATTTTTCCTTAATTGTTTTTATATCTTTTTCTAATCTTGAAAGTACAGCCAAATCTACTTTGGACATCTTAAAGGACGTTTTAGACAGTCTTTTATTGAGCAGTGACATTTCGCGTCCAATGGTTACCTGTTCTGTTATGGCATAGGCTTCCGTCTGTTTTACAGACGCATGGCCTAGCATTTCCTTGACTACATTAATGGGGACATTATTGTTTAATGTAACTGTACTTCCAAAGGTTCGACGTGCCATATGTGTATTTAATGTGAAGGGAAAACCGCATAGAGTCGCAATCTCTTTTAGATACTCGTTCATTTTCTGGTTGGAAGAAACTGGTAAAACGGTACCACGCTGCAAACAGAGAGGGTGTTCTTCATATTTTTTAATTATTTTTAGTGCTTGCGGCAATAGTGGGACATTTGTGGGAGAACCCGTTTTTTGTCTTTCAGACATTATCCAAGAATTCCCGTCAATACCATCTTTGATATCGGTTTTTTTTAATTGATATACGTCGATATAAGCTAATCCTGTGTAACATTGGAATACAAATACATCTCTGACGACATTAAGTCTTTCTGTGGTAAAATAATGCCTTTCCAATTCATACAGTTCTTGTGTGGAAAGAGGTTTCTTAACTATTTTGGTTTTTCGGCTTTTAAAGTTTTTAAAAGGGTCTTTTAGGATGACTTCCTTATCGATTGCACGAATGACAATTTTTTTGAAATTAGCAATGTATTTAAGAGTGGTATTATTGCTGCAATTTCGAACTGTTCTTAGGTAAAACTCAAAGTCCTTAATAAATTCAAGATTTAGATCTGTAAATTCAATATCATCAGTATTAAATTTAAATCGAATAAATGACCTTAAATGATTTATCGTAATGGTAAAACGATCAAGAGTTCCTTTAGCATATCCTTTTCCCAGTAAGGCAGTCATTTCATCATTATGTTTTTGAAATTCTTCCAGTACTTTAACCCTTGGATTTACGTTTCCTAATATGTAATCCATGATCTTTTGGGAAGTTATCGGTTTTCCGCTGTACATAATCTCGGTCTTGTATTCATTTATTTTTAAAATCAGTGAATCCAGAAAAAAGTTAAGGGATCTCGCATCTTCTTTGGTGCCGATAGCCCTTTCGATTTTTTGGTCCCAGCGGGCGCTGTCCCATTTTCGTTTGGTGGATGTTTCCTTAGGGATTCCATCTACAGTTATTCTAAGATAAACTGTTCTAATTTTACTTTCATTGCGGGGGATTTTCAAAAAGAAAACCAACCCAAAGCTGCTCTCTAACATAATTCAACTTTTTAGATTAATAAATGTAGAATTATAGCATCAAAAAAACAAGTCGTTAATCTCGTTAACCTCTGTATTTACAAGTGTTTAAGTGGTATTCTGTGGCACATTTTGCGAACACGGAAATGTGCCACGATTTTGCCATAGAAACTTTCAGCGTTTTTATAAATATTGAAAAGTGCTTTAAAACAAAAAAACCTGCGAATCCTTGGATTTGCAGGTTTTACCACGTTTTTTGCGGGTTTTTGAAAAGATTGAAAAAGTTGCCTTTTTGCTTCTTTTACCCTTTTTGTGGGGAGAGTAGGATTCGAACCTACGAAGACGTAGTCAGCAGATTTACAGTCTGCCCTCGTTGGCCGCTTGAGTATCTCCCCGAAGCCTTTGAGTACAACACTTATTTGTTGTAAGCGGTTGCAAATATAGAAACAGTTTTGGTTTCTGCAAACTAATTTTGCGCTTAATTTTAGGATTATTTTTAATGTGTTGGTATTGAATAAAATAAAAAAATCTCCACTAGGGAGATTTTTTGTTTTATACCGATAAATGGGATTATTTTGCTAAAAGTTCTAAAACTTTTGCTCTAAGTTCCGCACCTCTTAAATCTTTTGCGACTACATTTCCAGATGCATCTAGAATGAAAGTAGCCGGTATCGATTCTACTTTATATTGCTTAGCTATAGGTTCATCCCAAAATTTCAAGTTTGAAACATGATTCCATGTTAGTTTATCTTTTGCAATAGCATCTTTCCAGGCTTTGGCATCTTTATCTAAAGATACGCCAATTATGTTAAGACCTTTGCTATGTAGCTCTTTGTAAATTGCTACAACATTTGGATTTTCTTGTCGACAAGGTCCACACCATGAAGCCCAAAAGTCAACGATTGTTACCTTTCCTAAATTTTCTTTTAGAGAAATTGTTTTCCCTTGAGGATTAGGACCTGAAAAATCTGTCCTTCATTTAGCTTCAACAGCAGCCGGTACCCCTACAGCAGGAGCAGCTCCTACAGCGGGCATTTTCATTTCAGCAAGTTTAGCTTTAATGGCGATACCTGGTTTTGTTTTTTTCAATGACTCTTCTAAGCTGTTGTATAGTTTTTCAGATTTTGCAACATCAGCAGTTGGATCATTTAACATCCCTTGAATAATCAAAGCAGAAATGAATGCTTTAGGATGTGTTTCAGCATAAGTTACGTATTTGGCTTTTGAAGCTGCACCAACTTCTTCTTGAATTTTAGAAAATTCTTGCATCAACTTATTGATAACTACTGTATCTTTAGTTTGTTGCGCTGTATTCATTGCCTGCATGTTTTTGGTTTGAAAATCCATAAGTTTCTTTTGAACCTTAGTGATTTCTTCATTGAATGCTACGTATTCATCATTATTATAAGTTCCTGAAACTTTAGATTTTTGGATACTGTCTTTGTTAATGGCGATAGTTACTTCTCCATTTTCTAATATGAAAGGTATTTTAGCTTGAGCTCCTTCTAATTGGATAGTATAAAACGATGGTTCAGTAATTGACCCTTTCATTTCAAATTTACCGTTCTCAACTTTCACGGTGTCTTTAGCAATCAATCCCATGCCATTAGCATCTTGAGTTTCCAAGATAATTGTTTTACCATTTTCAATTCCTGTTGCAGTTCCTGAAATGATGTATTCATCTTTGCCAACTTTGCTACAAGAAATTAAAACAACAGCAGCAGAAAGTAATAAAATTATTTTTTTCATTATTAATTAGTTAATTAAGTTAAGGTTGCAAAAGTATTTAAAAAATATAAAATACAAATTATTTTGCAACCTAAATTTTTGTTATAATTTTTCATTCTTAATTAGAAGGTATTGTGTATTTTATTTGTAGGTGTTTTGTAATATAAACAATCAATGTTTTTATTTTAAATTTCGATTTAAAATTAATTCTTTAAGATTGTAATTATATGTTTATGAAATAGTTATCGTAAAATTATAAAATAAAAAAAGCACCCTGATAAAGGATGCTTAGCTATTTTTTTGATTTTCTAAAAAACTAGTCTTGGTTGATTGTTTTTCTCCAAGTAAAAGAATTTAGGATATGTCTTTTTGCAAATCTTCCAGGAGAATCAGCATTTACCATTTTTACATAAGTTGCTTTTGGCACGCTGATGTATTCGTAAACACTACCATTTGAAAAATTAATAATCAATCTTCCTTCAACAAACTTATAGTCTGAAATTGTAGCAGTTGCTATAGTTTCAGTATATTCAGGTAAGTTTTGTTTAAGAGTTTCAGGATTGATACTTACCAAAAAATGATATGCTTCAATGATTTTTTTACTATTTTCTTCTGCAGCTTTCAATCCAGATTCATCACCCTGAAATTTGTCAGGATGCGCTTCTTTCATAGCGTTACGATAAATCGTTTTTAATTCTTTAAGCTCTGCAGTTTTATCTACATTTAGCAGTTTGCGGTATTCAACTATTTTTTTCATAAATAAAGGTAACTACTTGTCTTTTACTATTAAATCAATGTAATTTGATTTCAAAATCGACAAATTTTTTGCAAAGGTACACTTTTTTTTAAATTTTTAGTTTGTGACAAAAAAATATTCAAAAAAAAGAATTTGAATTCTATTTTTTTCTTAAAAAAGTAAGAGGAAAATATATTATTGTTGTGGTTTATTATTGGCTTTATCGAAGTTTTTCGATTTTTTTGGATATTTATTATAACTGATATCGCTTGGATTTTCAATTATAGATTTTATTGTAATCCAATCACCAACAGTATGTTTTTGGGCCATTTTATAGTCTAAAAGATATGCACCACAAAAAAAGTTGTTGTTTTCATCTTTTTCCATAATTCCGGTGTAAACACCTTTTTGTAACATTCTTTCTTCAGAAGCTTTGGTCATAATCAATTTATTTTTACTAATTCTTGTTGGCAAAGTTAATCAAATATTACTTGTCTTACTATGTTTTAGACTTTCTGGTTACCTTTGTTTAATGGAAAAAATATTTCGTCCCAGCCCCAATTCCTTCAAAAATACTTTTTGTGTCTTTCATGAAGAGTTTTTGGACAGCATAAATGGATTAGAACTTCAGTACGACAGTAAATCGGGAAGTAAATATTATTATACTAAAGTAGGAATGTATCGTTTGTCTAATCACTGGGGGCGATTGGCTAACAGTAAGTGGCGTTTAGAACCATTGGAACCAGAAATAGATTCTAAAATAAAATTAGGTTTTGCACCTTGGACCAATTTTTATCCAGATAATACTTTGGAAGAATTATATTATTTAGAAGCAAATTATCTAAAAAAAACGGTTAATTATCAGCATAAAAAGAATCCAAATTATGATAATAAAGCCATACTTAGATCCAGTTTTGAAACTACAAAAAGAATCAAGCAAGTCCGAAATTTATTTAATCTGACTTCTTGGGCTAAGTATTTTGATTATGATGATTTGGACGTTTTGAGAAAAAAAATTATCGATAAATTAATTTTGACCAATAAATCATTGGAAGAAATAAAAAGAGAATTGAAATAATTCTAAGGGATAATTTATTCAAAAACGTTTAACTTTTAATTATCTGAAGCAATCAATACTAAATCGCTAATAGTGACTGGTTTAGATAAATAGCCCAAAATATCTGAATATGTTTTTGATTTGTTTTTATCCTCAGCAGCAATAGAAGAACTTACAATATATACGATAATTTGTTTGCTGAATTTAGATTTTATTAACCCCATTTTCTCCATGAATTCCCAACCATCCATAATTGGCATATTGATATCCAATAGGATTATGTCCGGAAGTACTTCTGTATTATCCAGTTTATAAAGTATAGTATCATGTAATGCATCTATTGCTTCTTTCCCGTTTTTGAAAGTCGTAATGGTTGAAAACATTTCAGATCTTTGAATGATTTTATTAATGATGATTTGATAAATTGGGTCGTCATCGATTACCCAGATTGTTTTTTTTGTCATTGGATATAGATTTTAAATGTTGTTCCTAAATTAGGTTCACTTTCCACAGTTATATTTCCGCCCATGGCATCAATTTGATTTTTTGTAATAAATAATCCAATTCCTTTTGAATCAGAATTATTAGAGAATGTTTTATACATTCCAAAAATTTTATCAGCATTCTTAACAAGGTCAATCCCAATACCATTGTCTGAAATCTGAAGTACGTTCATATCATTCTCCATAAGCCATTTTATTTTTATAATTGGTTTGCGTTCCGGATGGCTATATCTAATGGAGTTAGAAATAATATTGTAAAGGATACTCTCCAGATAGGCTGGATTATAATTCACCATAACATTATCTGGCATGATTGTAGAAATGGAAACATCTTTTGAGTTTATTTGCTCAGAAAGGACTCTTTGAACAGTTTCTAAATACTGCTGTAAATTTAATGATTCTGACACCAGACCAATATTGGTTCTTATGTTTATGACTTCGTTTAAGTGAATCATGGTTTCATTTAAGGAATTCGAAACAGATTTTAATAATTGTATCATTTCATCTTTCTCCTCCTCAGATTCAGAAGATTCTATTATAGCCATAATAGATGCGATGTTACTGGTATGGGATCTTAAATTGTGTGAAACAATATAGGAAAAGTTAAGCAGCCTTTTGTTTTGTTCAGTGACTAAATTGAAAGAGTCATTTAAATCTTTCTCGGCTTCTTTTGTTGTTGTGATATCAATCATTATGCCTCGTAAACTAAAAGCTTGACCATTTTCGGAAATTACATTTACAATAGCTCTTAACCAAACTACAGCTCCGTTCTTAGCAACCATTCGATACTCAAAATCATAATTTAAATTTTCCTTGGTTTTTAAAGTACAATAATCGAGCGTCCATTTTCTGTCTTCAGGATGAATATGGTCTGCCCAGAAAGTTTTACTTGCCAACCATTCTTCTGCATTATATCCCAATATTTTTTCTGCTTTTTGACTTATGAAATTAAAAGAAAAGGTTTTAGCGTCACATTCCCAAACTATTCCATCAATAGTATTAATTAAGGATTCGATTCTTTGTTGTGATTTAAGAATTATGTTTTCGGATAGTTTTCGGTCCGTAATGTCTTCAGTGGAAACAATGATTCTATCTAATGTTTTTTCATAACCCCGAATTACATTCCATCTTAAATTTACGTTACGATATTCCCCTTCTTTGTTTTTTATTTTGGTATCAATAATTAATTGTTTTTTACCTTGAGTTATTGCAATTAGTTGTTTTGTAAAATCGGCAATGGAATCTTTATCGATGATTTGTGAAAGACCAGAGATTAATTCTTCTTTAGTTCTAACTTTATGAAGGTGTAAGCACATCGTATTTACATCAATAATTTTTACTAAAGCAATACATTCATGAACCACATCAGGGTGCATTTTTAAATAAAGAGAAACTGTCTCTGGAGTTTCATTGACAAGATTTAATTTTTGAAGATAATTTTTAACTTTAGAAAAATCTTCTTCCCACAAAGGAATTGGGGAATCTTCAAATAGACTTTTAAATCGGGTTTCACTTTTTTTGATTAATTTTTGAGCTTCTTTTTTTAATGAAATATCTTCAACAATAGAGATATGGGTTGTCACTTTTTTTCCTTTTTTAAAAAGTGGAGATACAGTAAGATTTATCCAAACAATAGCACCAGATTTTGTATAACATCGTTTTTCCATAGAATACGCTGCGATTTTTCCATCTCTGAGCTTTTCTAAATTCATTAAATCTTCTTTTAAATCTCCTGGGTGTGTTATCGATTGAAAACTTCTCTCTTTCATTTCTTGTTGTGAATACCCTAATAATTTACAATATTGATTGTTAATCTCAATAAAATTGCCCGTAAATGAATCTATATGTGCTATTCCTACAGCTGCCTGATCAAAAATCGCCTCAAATTTTATTTCAGAATTAAAAAGTTTTGTTGCTTGAATATTTACTAGAGATTGAAGTTCTTCAGGAATTTTTAATAAAGTGTAAATAAGAATACCAAAAAGCGCGGCTAAAATTAGACCTATAATTCCTGGAATCAGAATTTGGGCGTAAAAATAATTCGGATGTTTAGATATTAAGTATAATTTCCAATCACCATCAGGAATAGTTGTAGAGATATGGTATTTTTCAGAAAAATCACTTTTATTGGGTAAGTAAAAAATTTCCTTTTTGGTAACTGGATTTTTCTTTGAAAACTGAAAATAGTATTTTGAATCATCAACAGTATTTATTCCTGAAGATTTCAATAAAGTATTAAATTTAATAATAACAGCTGAAAATCCCCAAAACTTATTGTTTTGAAAAACGGGAAATCTCCCTACAATCCCCATTCCGCCTTGTTTTAGTTTTAAAGGACCGGCAAAATACATCTTTTGAGATGCAATGGACTTTAAAGCTTCCCCTTTAAGATGAGGAGCCGCTAAAATATTTAAATTTATTGCAGCTTCATTATTTTTCAAGGGATAGATATACTTTATCACCCCATTAGGAACTAATTGTACCGCACTGATGTTATTGTTTGATTCTATCAGCTTTTTACCTACATAATCAAAATTTTCTGGAACTCCTTTATCATTAATAGTTAATGCTAATGTTAGTGTGGTTGTATAACAGTTTTTAAGTGATTGTTCTAAATTTTGATTGACAATTTGAAGGATGCTATTCATTTCTCGCTGCTCATCCTCTTTTATAAGTTGATATTGCTGATATACAAGAAAGCCTACAACATAGCTCAGGAATAAGAAAGTGATAAAACCCGTTGTTTTCGGTTTGTTTAAGAACCAACTAATAAATTCCGGGTATTTTTTATTGCTCATTTGTACTAATTGGAAGGATTGAGAAAGCTCAATTTTTAAAAAATAAATATAGATAAAAATAATATAACACCATAACATTTTAATACTATACTTAAATTCTTAGTTTTTAACCTGTTGAAATGGTTTATGTGATTATTCATATTTTATTGTAGTGTCAAAAATTATATAAAAACCAATATTTCTGAAAAAAAGTATAATATCTTGTTATAAAAAACAGAAATAATCAGAATAAATACGAAAAGTGATTATATGGCTATTTTTAAAATGCTAAACTCTATGGTTAAAAACAATTGAATTTCAATAAATAACCCGAACTTTGCAAGAGTTCTCAGATTAAATAGTCGATTTGATAATTAAAAAAAAATGACATGGGCAGAAATAACGAAAGAAATATAAAAAAGCACAACGACAAGTTGCATAAAGCTCAGGATAAAGTAAAACAAGCTGAAATTCTCCGTAAAGAAAAACTAAAACAAATTGCCAAACAGTTTAACGAGAGTAAGGATTTAGAAAATAATTAAAGATGGAAAACAATAAATTTGCGGATCTAAAAAAAGGGGTTCAAGAAATAATTGATTTGATTGCCAGTAGAAATGGTAAAGAGGCTAATAATAAATTAGTTGAAGTGAGCGAAGATTTAGATGAGTTGCTTGACTTTGCAGAAGAAGACGAAGATCTAATCGAAATCAGTAAGTATCAAGTACTGTTGAATCAATTGCAACAAAAGATAGTTGCACTTGACGGACAATTATAATGTTATAGATTTCAATAGTTTTTTATATAAAATGACAAAAATAAAATGCCATTGTGGTTCTCAAAAAAATTTTGATCAGTGTTGCGAACCATTTATTAATGGAGCTGAAAAAGCATCAACAGCTTTAGAATTAATGCGTTCCCGTTATTCGGCTTACGCAACACATGCCTCCGAATATTTATTGGCCACAACCCATATTTCAGAAAGAAAACAGTATTCTAAATCTGAAATTCTAAATTGGGCCATTTCAAATCAATGGCTTCAATTAGAAATTGTAAAAGCGACAGAAAATACTGTGGAGTTCAAAGCCTATTTTTTGGATAGCAAGCTTCAAAAACAAATTCATCACGAACTTTCTACTTTTAAATTCGAAAACGAGAATTGGTTTTATGTAAATGGGAAGTTTTTTGATTAGTTCCCTTTACTAATAAAATCTAGCATAATTTTGTCTCGATGTTTTTAACTAAAAATTAATAAACGTTTGTCTAGACTACATTTTAAAATGATGTAATTTTAAAGTCTATGAAAAATGATAATAAAAAAGGATTTTATTTTAAGCAATACGAAGCCCCATTTCAGTCTCCGTTTGATAAGCTCTTTGGTATTTTTAAAGAATTAATTACACATACTTCGGGAGATTTTGATGAAGCAATCGACTGGTTGCGGGAATTAGACAAAGAATATAAACTCACCGATAAACAGTATACCATTGATGATTTTATCGAAGATTTGAAGAAAAAAGGTTACATCCGCGATGAACTCAAAGACGATGGAACTTCAGGAATTGGAATTACTGCCAAAACAGAACGCGCCATTCGACAACAAGCTTTAGATAACATTTTTGGTAATTTAAAACGTTCCGGAAGTGGAAATCACAAAACAAAACATGCCGGAAACGGAGATGAGCATACCGGTGAATTTCGGGAATTTCATTTTGGTGATGGACTAGAAAGAATCTCGTTGACTGAAAGCTTGCGTAACGCCCAAATCAATAATGGTGTAGCTGATTTTATGCTAACCGAAAATGATTTGGTGGTTGAAGAAACCCAATACAAGTCCCAAATGAGTACGGTTTTGATGATTGATATTAGTCACAGCATGATTTTATATGGAGAAGACAGAATTACACCCGCCAAAAAAGTGGCGATGGCTCTTGCTGAATTGATTACAACACGTTATCCGAAAGATACTTTAGATATTTTAGTTTTTGGAAATGACGCTTGGACGATTGCAATTCGGGATTTACCCTATTTAAAAGTCGGGCCGTACCATACCAATACGGTAGCCGGTTTACAACTGGCTATGGATTTACTTCGCCGAAAACGAAACACCAACAAACAAATTTTCATGATTACCGATGGAAAGCCAAGTTGTGTTCGCGAAAAAGACGGTTCCTATTATATGAACAGCAATGGACTCGATGAATATATTGTCGATAAATGCTACAATCAGGCGCAACAAGCCCGAAAATTGCACATTCCAATAACCACTTTTATGATTGCCAATGATCCGTATTTACAGCAATTTGTAAATCGGTTTACCGAAGCCAATCAAGGAAAAGCATTTTACACCGGATTGAAAGGACTTGGTGAAATGATTTTTGAAGATTATGAAACGAATCGTAAAAAAAGAATAAAATAAAGATTAGAAAAAGATGCAAGAAAAGATAATTCACAATATGAAAATAGAAAATATAAAAACACTCGGAGAATTAAAACACTCGGGTTACGAAAGTAAAAGCATTAAAGATGAATTGCGTTCCAACCTTAGAGAAAAAATAAAATCTGGAAAGCCAACATTTGAAGGCGTTCACGGTTTTGAGAATACCGTTATTCCAGAATTAGAACGCGCTATTTTATCGCGTCACAACATCAATTTATTAGGGCTTCGCGGTCAAGCCAAAACCAGACTGGCTCGTAAAATGATTGAATTACTCGATGAATACATTCCGTTTGTGACTGGTTCCGAAATTAATGACGATCCTATGCAACCAATTTCGCGTTTTGCCAAAGATATAATTGAAATTAAAGGAGATGAAACTCCAATTTCTTGGTTACACAGAAACGACCGTTTCTTCGAAAAATTAGCTACGCCAGACGTTACCGTTGCTGATTTAATTGGTGATGTTGATCCTATAAAAGCAGCCAATTTGAAACTATCGTATGCAGATGATCGTGTGATACACTTTGGGATGATTCCAAGAGCGAATCGCTGTATTTTCGTCATTAATGAACTGCCTGATTTACAGGCTCGAATTCAGGTAGCGCTGTTTAATATTTTACAGGAAGGTGATATCCAGATTAGGGGTTTTAAGTTGCGAATGCCACTGGATATGCAATTCGTTTTTACCGCAAATCCCGAAGATTATACGAATCGTGGAAGTATTGTGACGCCATTAAAAGACAGGATTGGTTCCCAAATTTTGACACATTATCCGGAAACCATTAAAATTGCCCGAAAGATTACAGAACAGGAAGCTAAACTAGATGCTTCACAAAGCGATATGGTTTACGTACCTTCATTAGCGCGGGATTTATTGGAACAAATAAGTTTTGAAGCAAGGGAAAGTGAATATATTGATAACAAAAGTGGCGTGAGTGCCAGATTGAGTATCACGGCTTTAGAGAATTTATTAAGTACCGCAGAACGCCGAGCATTGAAATCAGGAGAAGATAAAACAAGCTTACGATTATCTGATTTTATGGGTATTATTTCTGCCATTACCGGAAAAGTAGAATTGGTTTATGAAGGAGAGCAGGAGGGAGCAGCCGCTGTGGCGCAGCATTTATTAGGGGATGCGATTCATACTTTTTTCCCGGCTTATTTTCCAAAAATTGAAAAACTGGAAAAACAGGACGAGAAAACACCTTATACCGATATTATCGAATGGTTTTTTGCCGAAAGCGGTTTTGAATTATTGGATGATTGTTCGGATGAGGAATATCAAAGAATCTTGGGAAGTATTGTCCCGCTTGAGATTTTGATTAAGAAATACCAACCACAACTGGAAAAAGAAGACAAATTCTTTATGAAAGAATTTATTCTTTGGGGTTTGGTAGAATATAAAAAACTGAGCAAAGACCGCTTCTCTGAGGGGTATCAGTTCAAGGATATTTATGGAAGTTTTATTAGTAAATTATAAATAACAACAAGGGTTTGGATTCATTTCTAAACCCTTTTTTATTAATATTCAGCAGCATTTTATTCCTTGAATATTTATAGATTGAACGATGAAAGGTATTTAGGAGTCTTAAGTTTAAAGTTTTTATAATGTACTTAAATACCTTACATGGTTAAAATTGACATTATGTTTCTACCTTTTCTGTTTTTAAAGGTGGCGAGTTTACACTATAATTTTTATTTATTTCACAATGAGACGCTAACGGTTTTATTTAGTCTACCTTGCCCCGTTGACAGTCTAAACTGTCAATAAAAAAGACATGGAAAATTGCTTTGAGGCTTTGATTGCTACTTATATTGAAAATAAGGTAGGCATATCCGAAAATTTTTTGAGTACCGATTTGGCCAATAACTTAAAGCAAAACTTGCTTACTTTAAATCAGAAAAGTTTGTTGATGGAAGCAGGAATTGGCAACTCAGAGAAAGTTTCTTATGATGGTGCGATACGAAGCGATTCTATTTATTGGCTTGACAAAAAACATAACAACGTATTCGAAAATGAATTTTTTGCTCAAATTGAAGCATTTATTATCTATTTGAACCAAAGTTGTTATGCCGGAATAACAGGTTATGAATTTCATTATTCATTGTATGAATCGGGTGATTTTTATTTAAAACACTTGGATCAATTCAAGAACAATCCCAGTCGAAAATACTCTATGATTAGTTATTTAAACAGCAATTGGCAAGAAAGTGATGGAGGAGAATTGCTGATTCATCAATTAGACAACAATCAGAAAATTTCACCTACACAAGGCAAGACTGTTTTCTTTAAAAGTGACGAGCTAGTTCACGAAGTTTTGGTAACACAAAATACCAGAATGAGCATTACTGGATGGTTGAAGAGTGATTAATAACTAAAAAAGCGTTCCTTGTATAAGTTTGGGTTGAGGATTACTGTTGAATTTAAAAGTATCAGTTACAAAAAACTGTTTTATATTCTCATCAAACTTTCGTAAAACAATACTGTCACACAAAAAAACGGTGTCAATTTCGGTAAACAAACGATTCGCTTTTTGAAGCTTTTCAGGAGTTAATCTTCGCGCAATAGACAAGTGCGGATCGTTGCTTTTTTGTAAATCAAATCTTCGAAGTGATTCATGAACTCGTTTCATTATGGGTTTCAAACTGTTTTTAGAATCTTCGTTAGGCGATATAAAAAACGCACCATTGGGATAGGAACCAAATCCATTCAAACACACTTCAATCGGTTCTAAAGTATCACACAATCTGACTAATTGATTTTTAATAATTTCAATCGATTTATCGGTAGTTTTGAATTCACAAATGGTAATATGAACCACAGAATTTTTACTGTGAAACCAACCCGCTTCCTTTGCCAATTGATCTTTCATGGATTTAACTAAAGCAATAATATCCTCCGAAGGGTATATCGCAACAGAATATTGTTTTTCCATAGGTTATGATTTACGCTTTATGCAAAAGTAAAGATTTAGTTATTGCAATTTTCATTGGATTTTTTTTATTGCAATAGTTTTATTTTCTGATACAGAAAGTAACTGGATATGAAAAAAAAGACTTCCAACCCTTGATTCGCATAATTCGTTTAGAAAACAATAAAAGAGATGCCGTGAGACATCTCTTTTATTGTTTTAAATATTGAAAAGGAATATGCTTAATTTTGAATGCAAATTTTTATTCTTTATCTAATCTTTCGGTCATTTTAAAACCAGTCAATAAACCAGTACCTGCCATTAGGAATATCACTCCAGGGTATAAGGCTTCATTTGTAACGCCAAAAACGTGTTGTATACTCAAAGCTATTAATATGCCAGCTCCAATTCCCATTAGTAATAAGGCGAAATTTAAGATAAGCACTTTCGCTATTGGAGCAGTCTCTTGTCTTTCTGTCATGAAAATGCTGGCGTCTATACCTTTCTCAATAAGTGCTAAACGTTCCTTGTTTCGGGTTGAAAAAAATAAATAGAATACTCCGAAGATTGCTCCGAAAATGATAATTAGGATAAAAACTTCTGGTCCCATAATAATTGTTTTTAATTGGTTACTTTTAATGTGTTCCTAGCTTAGGACGATAGAAGCTCAACTTTGGTTACAACTTTTTTCAAAAACTTTTTTTAATTTAACTGTAACCAAAACCCATTTGTTGTAGTCTTAACTAATATATGACCCTAATCGACGATCAATATTACATCACAAAAATAGTAGAAGGTGACACCAAAGTATTTGCCGTTTTGGTTGATCGTTATAAAGATTTGGTTTTTACCTTGGCTTTGCGAATGCTTAAAAACAAGGAAGAAGCAGAGGAAGTATCACAGGATACCTTTATTAAAGTGTTTAAGTCTTTAAATAAATTTAAAGGAGATTCAAAATTTTCAAGTTGGATTTATAGAATAACCTATAATAATTGTTTAGATGCCTTAAAGAAATACAAACAAGAATATCAGTGGGTCACTATAGATGAGTTTACAGAGCGTCAAGTGGTAACACTAGACAATGCGTTTGATGCTTTAGTAGAAAAAGAACAGCAGCAAGCGATAGAAGATTGTTTGCAAAGACTGCCTAACGAAGATAGTTTTTTATTAACCCTGTATTATTTTGAAGAGCAATCATTAGATGAGATATCAAAAATAATGGGGTTGACAGCTAATAATGTCAAAGTGAAACTCTTTAGAAGCAGGAAAAAGTTAACTTCCATATTAAAAGAACGATTAGAGCCAGAAATAATTGAACATTATGAACGAAAACAAACAAATGGATAACTTATCAAGAAAAGTTATTAGAAAAGCCTCATTAGAGTCTCCTTCATTTGATTTTACTACTCAAATAATGGCACAGCTCACGGTTTTGAAGCAAAGCGAGACTACCATTTATAAACCTTTAATTTCAAAAAAAGGATGGTTTGTTATTTTTGGAGGTTTTGCAGCTTTGGTAGTTTATGCGATTATTGGAGAGCAACCACAAATACCAGAATGGTTTGATACAGTAGGTTTTAGTACTCTTTTAAATAATAAAATTTTAGGAATATTTTCTAGATTGACATTTTCTAAAACACTGCAATATGCTTTATTCTCTTTATCTATAATGGTGCTCATTCAAGTTTATTTGTTTAAGCGTTATTTATATAAGAGATTTGAGGTTTAATAAAAAATTTCACTTCCACAAATTGTATTTATGTTTTATATTATTGATTTTAAGCTTGGTAAGTCCAAATTTAGTTTGATTACGAAGGCTGTCATGAATCTTTGTTTTTGAAAAATATCACATTCAACATTAATAACATTAGTTCGATTATTAAACAGTTATCTACCATTTTAAAAGACAACACTGCAAACATTAAAGAACAGAAATATGATGAGACGGCTTGCTATTTTAACCACAATTTTCCTGACAACATTCAACCTGTTTGGACAAACAATTGATTTTGTAAAAAGTGATAGTATTACTTATCCAATTCATAAAGCAAACGTTGGTAAAATTGCTTTTATGGGTAAGATTGCTCCTATTGAAAATTTTAAACAATCTGACTTTCTAACATCATTTGAATTAAAAGAGAAAACCGACCTTAACATCAGAGTTTTTTTAGGAAATTCTCTGACAAATTATCTTCATTTACTTTCGTCTCAATCAACCGCTCACGAACTAACTAAAAATGGAAATTATCAATTCACATTTTTCGTTGACAACCAAAAGATTTATGTTGAAAATCTCAATGTTGGGGCAGGAAGTGCTGACAGTAAAAATCAAAGAACAGTTTTTAGAATTCCGTTAATAAGTTCTACCAATGAAGATTCTTGGGGTAGATTTCTTTGGAATAGATTTTTAACGAATGGCGGACAAGAAGCATTTACAAATGGAGAACATCTTCTTAAAATAGAAATCAGGCCTTACTTAAAACTGACCGAAGTGTTGACTGGCAATATTATTGCTGAAGGCCAAATTAAAATCAAAGTTCCAGAAATTAAAATCAATGAAAAATTGGTTAAAGTTCAGACCATAAAACCACTTAAAGACTGGCAAATTTCAACAGAGAAAATTGATACCGCTAAAATTGAAGAACTAAACCGAAAAATCGCAATACAATCCTATAAAGATATAACAAGTGTTGTTGTAATAAAAGACGGTAAACTTTTAATTGAAGAGTATTTTAACGGAGCAACTCGTGAGTCACTTCACGACACACGGTCTGTTGGAAAATCATTTGCGTCAACTCTTTTAGGTATCGCAATTAAAGACGGTTACATAAAAAGCGAAACACAAACCTTAAAAGAATTTTACAACCTAAAATCCTTTCAAAACTATTCCTCATCAAAAGATAGTATTACTTTAAAAAGTTTGCTGACAATGAGTTCAACTTTTGACGGTTCCGATATAAATTCTGAATCATTTGGTCACGAAGAAAATATGTATCCTACAAAAAATTGGGTTGACTTCACTTTAAATTTACCAATTGACAAAACAAAAGTAGCAGACAAGCAGTGGGATTACTTTACAGCTGGTGTTGTAGTTTTGGGCGACATCATTCATAAATCTGTTCCAAATGGTTTAGATAAGTATGCCGACAAAAACCTATTTCAACCTCTCGGAATTACAAAATATAAATGGCAGTTCACACCTCAAAAAGTAGCTAATACAGCAGGTGGTTTACAATTGCGTTCGTTGGACTTTGCGAAGTTTGGGCAGTTATACAAAAATCAGGGTACTTGGAATGGCAAACAAATTCTGTCACAAGACTGGATAGCAAAAAGTTTATCACACCAAATGACAATATCAGAAGACGAGTATTATGGTTATCTATTTTGGAATAAAAGGTACAAAGTAAATGGCGTGAATTATGAAGTTTACTATTCGAGCGGAAATGGTGGCAATAGAATTTTTATTTTCAAAGACCAGCCAATTGTAATTGTAATTACTTCGACAGCATATAATACTCCATACGGACAGAAACAAGTTGACAAGATTATGCAGGACTATTTAATACCAGCAATTACGAAATGACAAGAAAAAATATAACAGGCGTTTGGAAAAAAAGCGGGATCAGTGCTTAAATGAAGTTTTGTGCTTCGTATCAAATTCAGTGCAGGCAGACAGTTTTTTGATTCGATATTCGCTTCTTCGACAAGCGCCAAACCATTGATTTACAAAGAGGTTTGGGTTCCAGCAAGGTTTCCAAAACCTTGTAGGTATTGTTCTTCTTGCATCCAAATACCTACAAGGTCGAAAAAAGACCTTACAGGAAAATACAAAATAATAAAATACTGATATTGAATTGATTAAAAAATAATTAATAATCGAACTCAGGTTAATACATTATTACCGTGTTTATAATTTCCCATAAACATGTACAATATAATTCCCATTTAAAAATTGTACTGGATCAATTTGGCTTTGCAAAACAACTCCGCTATGAGGCGTTTCGAGTAATAATTGGGCTGCTTGCGCTAAGGGTGCTGCAGTAGTTGTTTGGATGGCTCTCAATTGATGTTTTCCTACTTTTTGAGGAAGTATACATTTTGCGATCTCTCGTCTGCGCAAAATTCCAGCTGCATCTTTGCCTTCTACAGCTGCATACAAAACAATTTTGTCGTCTTCAATATGAGGGATTACAGCTTCCATTTTTTCTTGAAGAGTTTTAATTGCGTCCGATGTATTTCCTAAAGTAGTAAGTTGCTCTTGTACCCAAGCATAATGCCCTTGATGACGTAAGGTTTTGTAGTCAAGTGAACGCACCTTTCCTAACAATGCATCGGGTAAATCTGCTGCGCCACCAGAGGTGAGATCCTCTTCATAAGCAATGCCGTCAATAATAATAGTAGCTTTTTCCGACAATGAAGGTAGTATAGTTTTTTTAAAATCCCTTATGACTATGGTTTCTTTCAGATATTCGGTAGCAACACCCACCGGACTCCAAGTAAATCCATAATAATGCGGAGCAACAGCGTGATTGGTCAGAGCACCAACTTTCATTTCTAATTTATCCACTTTATCTACTCCAAAGTCTCTACAAAACTGTTGAAAAAGAGCATTGGCGAGCAAGTCGATGTAGCCGGGAGCCAGACCAGTTTGAAGCACAAAACCAGTTTTGGCATCTTTTGCCAAAGCCATTATTTCTTCGGTTTCTGAAACATATTCGGTGAGATTAGCATAATGAAGATTGAAATCTTTGGCAAATTGGGCTATCCTTGGTGCTTGGCTACCCGGTAGGCAGTCTAGAATGATATCTCCTTGACGCAAGATTGCTGCCATTTCCTCCGTCAGGCTTTTCTCAGCAAGGTGAAAGCCGTTAACGGAGCAGCGTTTCGTTGTGCCTTCTTCAATCCAATGAGCCACTTTTTTTGCTTTTGAATGGGTTCTGTCACCAATAAAAAGAGTAGGAGGGACTTCGCTCCATTCCATCAATAACAAACCTACAGCTTCGGCAATTCCACCAGCTCCGGCAATAATAATAGTGTGATGCTTTTTCATATACTAAAGTTACTATTTTTTCTTGATTTAGTATTTGGTGGTATGCGTTAATTTATTGACTTTTAAATAATTGTGTTTACGTTAACTGCGTCACAGTTGGATTTTTTGTATTGTACGATGGTTGAATGACAATTATTAATTCTCATAGTAAAAAATATTTCAGCATATGATTAATTCATACTTGGAGATTGGGGTATTTTGATCTTATTTTTCTTCGCCATTAACAAATATAAAGACACCGCACCTAAAATAACCAGTAAAGCAATCTGAAGTTGACCAAACGTGTTATTACCGTAATGCAAGGCATTTGAGTTTGACAATTTTGATCTGCCTTCCTTAATTTGAATTTGTGATAGCTGTTCCAATGTTTGTAAAGCCTGATTAGTGGAGTAAACTACTTGATGCCAATTTCTATTTTTGGTTTGTTCATTAATCGCAGAGGAAGAAGCCAGAAATGATGCAAAGGATATTTTTTCTTTGGGGGTTAATACCGTTTTTAAATATAATTTATCTATGTTTTGAATGTTTTTTAATGCGGTTGTAATCTCCTCCTTTTTTTGGGTGTCATTTAGTTTTATTTGTATTGCGCTTGCTTTTATAAAATGAAGTTCATTTGCATACTGAAAGATATATCGGGCCACGACCAATCTGTCATTGTAGACTGCATTGATATTCTCATTTGCCTTTTTGGAGTTTTGTAGCGTATTGAAATTGCTTACTATAATAATAAGCATAACAATAAGTATAACAAAAGCCGCTTTTGTTTTATTACTATATTTTTTTAGATCTTTCATGGAGATGGATTTTTATGGCTACTGCAATATAAGGCATTGTTTTGGATTTGTTTCAGCAACATAAAAGATTACAAAAAAGCACCAAAGGTTATTTTTTTAAATTACCTTCTTTACTGTACTATCATCCTAATATTCTGCATAACAGATCCAATAATTTTCTATTCTGGATGATTAATTTCCTTTTAATCGTTTGAAAATCTTCTGAAGTAATCGTTTACCATCTCGTTTTTCTTTGGTTACTTCAACAGCTTTTAATTCTGAATCGGTTTGGATAAATTTATAACTGAAAGCAAACTGTGGCTGTTTTGGATTATCATTTAGCAAACCAAAACGTAAATCATTGAAGTATAAGGTCTCGTTTTGTTTAGAAACGATATACCAGCCCTCACTTACTTTTTTTAACTTTTCAAAGTCAGAATTGCCTATTAACTGGCGGTCCAAATCGGTATTCTTAGCATAGGAGGTAAACGAAATTGGCTGACTGTCAAAAAGGGAATAATCCCCTAATAAGTATTTATCAGAAGTTGCTATGTTCGCATTCCATAAAATTAGGTTGAATGCTGTTGGTTTTACTATAATTTCAGAATATTGGATTCCTTGCTTCGTTAATGCTTTTTCAAATTGGTTCAAAGCATATAGTTTTATAAAACAGGACAAGAATAAATAAGCACTGCTGATGTATAAGCCTCTCCTAATATATTTTTTACGGAGCAATACTTTGTTTGTTTTCCAAACCATTATCAATGAAAGAAGTAATGGAATAGTGTATAATGGGTCAATTACAAATATTGTTTTTAATGCAAATCGATGGTTAAGCGGCCATAAAATCTGTGTGCCCCAGGAAGTAAACATATCGAGTAATACATGGGTGAATAAGCACCAAAACACCATCGATGTTGCTCCAAGAAAGTTAATTTTGTCCTTTTCTATTTTTGAAATAATCCAACCCAAAAAAGGAGATAGAAACAGAAATAATATAAGAGAATGACTTATGCCGCGATGAATCATAATCCCATCAATCGGATTCAAAAATAAACCGATTACTACATCTAAATCAGGAATTGTTCCTAAAATCGCACCATATAAAAAGGTTCTGTTTTTAAGTTTTTTGCCTACACATACCTCGGCAACGGCAATTCCTAAAACAATCTGTGTTAATGAATCCATTTATAGTTTTACTTCCCAATGCAGGAATTAGCAACCCCGTGTTTGCATGCCATTATTTATTGATGACGTCTTTAGAGTCTCAGAAGTATCTAAAAGGGCACATAATTCAGCGGTTGGTACAAAGTTATAAAATATTAGTATAAGAGTTTTGAAGTTTAGGAACAAAGTAAAGCACCATTATTTGGCATCAGCCACACACCTGAAACCGGTATGCTCTAGACCGGTATCGGGAGATGATTTCATACGTGCTGTAACTCGATATCCTTTGCAATAGGAAGCATTGCAAAGAAAAGAACCGCCACGAACCACTCTTTTGGGAACGGTAGGCTCCATGGGATCGTAGCTTCTTGCCGGACCTTTCGGGTTAATCGAAAGACCGTTGCCCAACCCCTTATAATAGTCAGGTGTATACCAGTCGCTGCACCATTCCCAAACATTACCCGCCATATCATACAATCCGAATTTATTAGGGGCAAAAGATTTCACAGGAGCGGCTCCTTTAAATTTATCTACAGTCTTATTTAAGTAGGGAAATTTTCCTTGCCAGATATTTGCTTTTGGCTTCCCTTTTTCGGGATCTTCATCGCCCCAAAAATATTTGTTATCAACTAATCCGCCTCGAGCGGCAAACTCCCATTCGGCTTCCGTAGGCAATCTTTTTCCCGCCCATTTTGCATACGCATTAGCATCATCCCATGAAATATGCACCACGGGATAATTATCTTTTCCTTTGATACTGCTGGCGGGTCCTTGTGGATGTTTCCAATTGGCATCTTGGGTCCAACTCCACCATTTGGAGGCATCATTTAAATTTACAGCCGAAGAAGTAGGTGTAAACACTAACGATGCTGTTACTAATAAACTCTCGTCTGGTTTTGGTGTGCCTGGAGGCAGCTGTTTTTTTATTTCTTCCCAATCCGGTTTTATTTCAGCAGTGGTGACATAGCCCGTTGCATCGACAAATTTTTTAAATTGGGCATTGGTAACTTCAGTAGCATCCATCCAAAAACTATTCGTTTTTACTGGGTGTTGCGGGTATTCATCAGACCTTCCTTCATTATCTGAAGCGCCCATCATAAATTCACCCGCAGGTATCTGCACCATTCCTTCATAAGAAACCGTCCCTGATTTATTGATGGCAATGGTGTCTTTTGTTGCCGAAAAACGGGATGGAAGCCTCGATTCACAACTCATCGCATCATTAGTAGCCTTAGAAGTTTTGTCAGGCTTCTTATTACAAGCTCCCAGTGAAAATAATAGTAATCCCAGAATAACTGCCTTATACTTCATTTATATTTTTATTAAATCTAATTGCCAAATTTAAAAGTAAATAATTTAATCGCTCTGCTTTTTATCTTTTGCTTTTTGCAATAAGGCCGCTAACTCATTTACCCTCATCGGATGTTTATCCGCAAGATTATTTTTTTCTCCAATATCAACACTTAAATCATACAACTGTGGTTGTTGGTTATTCCCTAATTCTATATTGGTAGCCGTATTCATCGCCGGTCCGTTATTTGGCTCGATGTATTTCCAATTGCCCTGAACGATGGCCAATGATCCTAATCCCTGTTCAACCAAAACAGTCCGGCCTTTTATAGATTTTCCCAACATAACGGCTAACATATCTTCACTATCTATGGCATCATTTTCCTTCAATTTAATATTCAACATCTTGGAAAAAGAGCTAAATAAATCAACCTGACAAAGCAAAGCATCAGAAACACCCTGTTTTGTTTTCCCTTGCCAACTCACAATAAATGGAATTCTTGTGCCGGCTTCAAATAAACTATATTTTCCGCCACGTAAAACGCCTGCAGGTGTATGCCCATTTAGTTTTGAGACCGCTTCATCCTGATAACCATCATCGAGCACAGGGCCGTTATCGCTGCTAAAAATGATGATGGTATTTTTTGAAATGCCAAGATATTCCAATTGCTTCATAATTTCCCCTACCGTCCAGTCTAATTGCAAAATCGCATCACCACGATAACCCAATTCACTTTTCCCTTTAAACATCGTGGAAGGCATGCGGGGTACATGTGGTTCAGTCAACGTATAATAGAGAAAAAACGGATTGTGTTTATTGGTTTCAATAAAGTCTTTTGCTTTTGATAAAAAAGTCAACGGCATTTCTTCATCGGTCCATCGGGCTTTATTACCCCCACTCATATAACCAATGCGCCCGATGCCATTTACAATCGTATTATTATGCCCCTGTCCGGGAGAAGATTGCATTTTTAATAATTCAGGATGCTCTTTCCCCGTTGGATCATTACCAACTATTTTTTTATAATCAACCTGAATGGGATCGGCGAGATCCAATGCAACTACCTTGTGATTTTCTACAAAAACCGTGGGTACACGATCCGCAGTAGCCGGAAATATAAATGAATAACCAAAGCCCACTTCGTTGGGACCCGGTTTTAATTCACCATTCCATTCTTTTTCTAAACTATTGCCCAATCCCAAATGCCATTTACCAACGATACCAGTTTGGTATCCTGCTTTCTGAAACAAGGAAGGTAAAGTTGTTTTATCCGTTGGAACAACTAAAGCGGCATCACCGGGTAGAATTCCCGTGCCTTTTTTTCGCCAAGGATATTGCCCCGTCATTATTGCATAACGAGACGGAGTACAGGTCGCCGAAGTAGAATGCGCATTGGTAAACCGAATGCCTTGTTTTGCCAGTTTATCAATGTTAGGTGTATTGATCTTTGTAGCACCATAACAACTCAGATCGCCATAACCCAAATCATCTGTTAAAATGATTATCACATTTGGTTTTTGCTGAGCAAACAGTACAGTCGTTAGCAAACATACAATTAGCATTGTCCCAATTTTATTCATACTTAAAGCTTATTAATTATTTCTTATTGTATTGGAAGTTCCTTAGAACCGCCCGTTAAATCTCTTTTTTTATTTTTCAGAAAACTTTGGATTTATAAATTCCCAATCTTTTATATGCGATGACTGATGTTCTTTTTTCATAATCTCTTCAAACTTTTTTGCAAGCTCCGGATGCAGAACAGCAAGATCAGTCGTTTCTTTTTCATCCGTAAGAAGATTGTAGATTTCCCAAGGGGCATTCTTATTTTTCTTCATATTACTCTTAACCCCTTTCCAGTCTCCCATTCGAACTGCTACTTGGCCTCCTTTTTCGGGAAATTCAAAATAAAGATAGTCGTGTTTCTTTTGCTTATTATCATTCCCCATTAAAGTTGGCAAAAGCGAAATTCCATCATTATCCCATGCTTTCACTCCTGTAATTTCAGACAAAGTTGCCATCATATCAAATTGTGCAGAAATGTGATTGGTTACTTTACCCGCAGGAATTTTACCCGGCCAACGCGCAATAAAAGGCTCACGAATACCTCCTTCGTATAAGTCCTGTTTTTTACCTCTTAAACCACCAAAACTATTGAAAAATTCCGTGTCAGCTCCGCCCGCTTTAAAAGTAGCACCATTATCGCTGGAGAACATCACTATCGTATTTTTATCTAATCCAAGCTCTTTCAACAACTTCATAATTCGGCCAACTTGTTCATCCATATAGGTAATCATGGCCGCGTAAGTAGCTCTAGGATACAGCGCAGAAGCATATCCATTTTCTCCACGGTAAGGCTTTTCGTCAAATTGGCCCAAGTATTCTTTCACCGCTTCATCCGGTGCCTGAAGTGAAACGTGTGGTCCTGTGTAAGGCAAGTATAAAAAGAATGGTTTCTTTCTATTTTCTTTGATAAAGTCCAAAGTCTTCTCCGCCATTTTTGTTACCGAATACTCTTTTCCTTTGAAATAATCGAAAGCACTATCTGGAGCATCTTTTGCCAGTGGTTTGTGCACTTGTATGTACGGATTTTTTAATGTATCCCATTTCCCGTTTTCCCAAAGATGGGTCGGATAAAAATTATGTGCCTGTTTCTGGTCGAGATATCCGTAGAAATAATCAAAGCCTTGTTTGTTCGGGTCGCCAGTTGTTGTGTTCATGCCTAATCCCCATTTACCGATGGCTCCCGTGGTATAACCTGCCTGTTGCATCAATTTCGCAATCGTGAAAGTGCCTTCCGGCAATGGCATTTGTCCGCCCTCGTTCTCATCTTCAAATCCGCCTAATTCATAATTCCCCCGAATGTAGGAATGCCCGCTATTCTTTCCGGTCATCAACATACAGCGCGAAGGTGCACAAACGGGTGCACTAGCATAATGTTGGGTGAATTTGATTCCTTCCTTGGCAATTTTATCTAAGTAGGGCGTTTTTATTTTTTCTTGGCCATAAGCCCCTAATTCTCCATACCCCATATCATCGGCATAAATGTAAATGATATTTGGTTTTTGCTGGGCAAATACAGCACAGGTTACCAAACACGTGATGATTAATGTCCATATTTTGTTCATATTTCCGAATTTTATTCTTTTATTAAATCCAATAAACCTTAAAACTTCTTCCTAGGGATATCTCTTGAGAAGTAATTTTTTCCAAAATACTGCATTATTAGCGACGAAAACAAAAAACACCTACCAGAAAAAATGGAAGTTATTGATTCCAACATAAAATCATCAAAAAAACTTAAAACTTCTTATTAATTAAAAAAGAGGTGCTTTAGAATAAAAGCACCTCTTTTTTAAAACCAAATTCAAAACAAAAAATCAACCAATTTTTAAAATTTTCACTTTTGGCGAAAGATTTTTAGGGTGTTAATGGATTGAAATTTAAGGTTTCGATTACCGATAAATCATCGTTAAACGTAACAAAACTAGCGGGAAATCCAGGTTTTATTTTTCCAATTTTATTTCCCATATTTATAGCACTTGCCACACGACAAGTAGCCATTTTAATTGCTTCATCCGCAGATACATTGAGATGGTTAAAGGCATTTTGTACGGCTTCTTGCATCGAAATACTGGCACCGGCTAAATTGCCCTCGTCGTTTCTGTAAAAACCATTGTCGAGATGCGCATCAAAATTCTCCCATTTAAAACTGGCAACTTTTCGCCCTAAAAATGCGGCGTCACTAATTAAAAAGAATTTATCTTTCTTTAATTTATACGCCAGTCTCGCTGCGGCATAATCGCAATGGGCACCGTCTAAAATAACAGGGGCATAAACGCTTTCATTTTCGAAAGTTGCACCAACCAAGCCCGGTTCACGATGACCAAACTGTGTCATAGCATTGAATAAGTGTGTCACGAGTTTAATTCCTTTAGAAAAATAATATTGTGCTTGATCGTAAGTCATTGTTGAATGTCCTGCTGAGATAACAATACCGCTTTCCAACAACATGTCTAATTGCTCATCGGTAAAACATTCCGGGGCAATAGTGATTACTTTTATCACATCTTTGCCATAGCGAATGATTTCCTCTAATTCGGAATTTGTAGGTTTGCGAACCTGATTAATACTATGCGCACCGCGTTTTAGAGGATTTAGAAACGGACCTTCTAGGTGCATTCCCATAACTCCGTTATTGTATTTTGCTTTATAATTACGAATGGCTTCAATTCCTTGATGAATAGTTTCATTGGATGAAGACACTAAGCAGGGCAGGGTATGGGTAGTGCCGTATTTTAAACTCGAATCATAAATATCCTGAATGGTTTCTTCAGTGGGAAACTGACTGAAATAATGCTTTTCTCCACCATTTATTTGGATGTCTATAAATCCTGAAGAGATATGTTTTCCTTTTAAATCAATTTGTTTAACATCATTTGGTATTTCTTTTTGAACCGAAAGGATTTTTCCGTTCTCTATAATAATAACACCGTTATCAATTATTTCATCTCCAGTATGAACGTTGGCATTAATAATAGCCTGTTTCATTTTTTAAGTTTTTATTTAGTATATAAATTAAAGCCCTCTATGAATTCTGAATTCATAGAGGGCTACTAATTGTTATTTATTTCTTTGTTGATTTTCTTTTTTTGGAAGGCTTTTTGAATTTATCCTTTCCATCAGTAAGCCATTTTAAAGAAAAGCTAACAAAAGTATTTTGAGTGTAGTCATCTTTCTCAAAAAACACACCGATATCTCCATTTTTTAGTACAGTAAGGGAAGAATATGCTGAGCCACCGCCATATATTGTTTTTCCTTCTGTCCATGTTTTTCCTTCGTCATAACTAATACGAACGGTCAAATTCATACGTCCTTTTTCCATTTTAGCATTAGAAAAAAGGATTCTATTTTTGTTATATCCATCTGCTTTAGCAGTGTATCGAACGATACCTGCATTACAACCTGGATCTATTAACTTTGGTTCGGGTTTACTGCTCCATGTTTTTCCTTCATCAGTTGAAATATGTACATAGCGCATGCCGCCCTTATTTACTCTTGCATTGACCATCCAACTTCCGTCAGCCAATTCGATGATTTTTGATTCATCTGCCGGTTTTATTGGAGTATCAATAAAATACCATGATTTCCCATGATCATCGCTGCCAAAAATATACAAGCCACTATTTAAATTTACCAAAGTATGCAATAGCTTCCCATTTTTTGTTTGAATTCCACGCCCCGATGTGATGAATTTAAAGTCTTTATGCCATTCCGGCTTTGCGATTTGACTGGTAATATCTTGTGGTTTACTCCAAGTTTTACCATTATCAGCACTCTTTACAACGTGTAAATAATAAACATCTTTTTCTTTATCTAAATCCATATAATTATAGAACATAAAGATTTCATTGGTTTGTTGATCTACAATCATCGAAGGATCTGATGCGGATTGCCCAAAAGGAAAATTAATCACTGTTTCAATCTCAGACCAGGTTTTACCATTATCGGCACTTCTGCGTAGAACGATGTTGATGTCTTTACTCCATTTTAAATCGCCGCACGAAGGTACACGTTCATCTATAGCAGCAACAAGATCGCCATTTGGGGCTGTAACTATAGCTGGGATTCGAAAGCAGGAAACACCTTCAACCATAGATGTATTAAATAAATCCTGATGTGTGATTACTCCATCTGCTATTTTATAGGTTTGATTCTGAGCTGAAAGCCCCGTTGCAGTGATTAATAATAGTGATATGAAAATTTTTTTCATGATAAAAATAGATTTAAGATTATTTTGTATTTCGGGGCTATTGAAAAAATTAATATTAAAAACGGTTCTCGGTACATTTTGTTATGTTTCAATATATAGAAAAATTGATTTGTATTGCATTTGTTTGTGTAATTGCCGAGTGGGAATAAACAAAAAATGCACCAATAAAGAGAAGTAACTTTTTCATATTTATGGATTTTGGATTAGAATTATTAATTTAAAAATGAGGAATTCAAAAAATAGAATCGTCCTCTGACAATGCGTTGAGAATTATTACAATATTTATTTCTTAATCACTTTACGACTAATAGTTGTATTTGTATCGCTTACTTGTAAAATATAAATACCGTTGGTTCGATTTCCTAATGAGAATGCCTTGTTAGTTTCTAAATCATTTAGAGTCACTTTTTGAAGCATTTTCCCTGAGAGGTCTAATATTTTGACAGTTACACTGCCTTTTGCATTACTGACTTTGACGTTAAACAAATCATCTGTTGGATTGGGATCTACCTGTACGTTGAATTCAAGGTCTGTATTGTCTTTTATATTCAGTCCTGTTTTTAATGTTGAATCGGTTTTAAGAAGTGAGCCATTAGGGACGAAAGTATCTGCTCCATTGGTTAACCAATTTAAGCTGAATCTGGCAAAATACATTTGGTAAGTTGAGCTTTCTCCATTTTCATAATAGATTCCCAGTGTTCCGTCAGGCAATACCGTTAAACTAGAATAAGCAGATGCTCCAGGAAAAATTGTTTTTCTGATTGGCCAGGTCGCTCCTTCATCGGTACTCATTAATACCGATACATTGGTTCTGTTTCCTGCAAAAGGAATGGTATGCAACAAACGGTCTTTATCGTATCCGTCCAGAGTTGAGGTATAACGTATAAAGTCGCCGTCACAATTTGGGTCGGTTATATTAGCCTGATTGTATGCTGTACCCCAAGAAACACCTTTGTTTGTTGATATATTAAATCTGCGGGTTCCGGAATTACGGATACTCATCATCAGATTTCCATTATTCAATTCGACAATTTTTGCTTCATCGCCTCCTGCTTCGGCAATACCTGTTGATGGTGTCCAAGTGATACCGCCATCAGTACTTGAAATCATGTAATTATTTATTCCTCCTCCTGACTCTCTGACACAAATGGCAGCAACGATACGACCATCTCTTAATTGATGCGCTCTACCGGAAGCCGCAAATACACCTAACCAATTTTGGGTAATTGGATTACTACAACCAGCACCGTAAATTTGATTGGTGATATCTATTGGCGCACCCCATGTAACTCCATTATCAGTACTTCTGCAATATTTTATTTTAATTGGATTTGTTGGTGTTGATGCAAAAAATCCTAAATCGGCAGCAAGTAAACAGATTAAATCGCCACTTGCGCTATCCATGACCAATGCAGCATCTCCGACTCCTGTTGGCGCACCAAAATTGGCAATGGTCACAGGCTCTGACCATGTTTTTCCATTATCTGTACTTCGACGCACGACAGGATCAATTTTTGCAGCCAAATCTCCGGCGTGATTCCATCTTTTGTCAGTTACGGTTACTAATGAACCATCGGCTGCTGTAATGATAGCTGGAATACGATAGTTTAATGACCCGGCATCCCCAGGTGTAAATAAAAGGGTATTGGCCAATAAAATTACTCGGTTACCGGAAACGGTATTCGCAACAGTATTGTAGGTTATGGAGTTGGCAACGATTGATTCACAAGTTGCATCCAATAGATTTCCTTCGGTTACTCCGGAAGCTACATCATAAGTAATCCAAAAGTAATTATCTCCAGAGGTTAATATTTTAGAACCATTAACGACTAAGTTACCGGCAGCAGGAGTGACATTTCCAAATAGGGTAGCTGTTGTAGCATTAAAAATAGCATTGGTCCCACTGGAATAGACTTTAATATTGGTGACATTAGCAATATTAGTAGTACCATTCATGGTGAAGTTTAATGCGCTCACGGTAAGTGGATTGATGGTTCCGTTTGCAGCAACTTTTACAGCTACAACACGTTGGTCTGTATCTCCCATACCCGTTGGAAGTTCCGTTTGAACCAATGAAACGCTGTTGATTTGCATCGTATTCGTTTGAGCAATTACCGTGGCTCCGCCATTTAGCGTACCGGGATGGCTGTGACCAGAAATATCTGGGACAGTAACTCCATTTATATTTTCAAAGTCCCATGCGGCTAATAAATTAGCTTCTGAACCTGTTATGACGGCTGTTTTATCAGCAAGTACTTCTGTAGCTGTCATTGCTTTGCTCCAGAAACGGATGTCATCTATTTGGGCATTCATATAAGAAGCAAAATTGCTGAGTGTACCAACGAATAAATTACCAGTATTAGAAACGGTATTTGCACCTCCGATATTTGTTGTAGTTTTGGTTTGTTGTAAAGCACCGTCCACATAAATTTTGCAACTCGTAGTCGCAACATCAATAACCATAACGAGATGATGCCAAACATTATTAGAAATATTTGATGTGCCATAAGGAGGTCCAGCAGCGCCAGCACTTGTTGTTAGATTAACTCCAAATTGCCCACCACCAGCAGATGAATTATTGATAAACTCATAACCAATACCCGCACCGTTTGGTCGCTTACTCAGGATTCGTTTAGAGAAATCAGCTGTTTTAATTCTGCAACTAACCGTTAAACTTTGTCCCGCAGCCAGATTAAAATCGGAATGATTAACAACAGACATGTAATCATTTATACCATCCAAAGATAAAATCATCGGGAAAGCATTTGGGAAAGAGGGAGTTCCAAAAAGAGTTCCTGCATGATTGTAACCTGAAACATCAGGAACGGTAGTGCCACTCACATTTTCAAAATCCCAGGCAGCCAGGAGGTTGGTTGTAGGGCCATTTACTACAGCAGTCATGTCTGCCAGTAGTTCTGTTGGAGTCATTGCTTTATTCCAAACCCGGATGTCATCAATTTGACCAGCCCATTTGTAACTGTTATTTGTGTCAGAAGTAGCTCCGACAACAAAGTTTAATGCAGTTGAAAAATCAGAGGTAACGGATGTGAAAGTTTTCCCTGTATTGGCTAAAACACCGTCCACATAACCGTAAACTGTTCTGTTACTGGAAGCATCCAATACCAATGCGATGTGATGCCAAGTGCCATCTGCAATAGAATTTGCAGAATAACCCGCTGTACTAATGCTGTTAGGCGTTCCTGTACCTTGCATATTCATGGCAAATTTACCGGCATTTGATCCATTGCCAGTCCAAAATTCATATCCGTTGCCTGATGAGCCATTTCTTTTGGCAAATATGCGAGGAGTTCCAGTTGTAGTGGTTGTTTTTATCCAACAACTAATTGTTTTGTTTTGGCTTATGCCAAAGTCTAAATCGGCATGGTCAGCTACCGTCATATAAGTACTGGTTCCGTTAAGATTTAGCACTTTACCGCTTTGTGCTTTTAGGCTTATAACATAGGTACACATAAAAAATGTACAAAAAGAAAGTAATAATTTTTTCATAATTTCTAATAGTTGGTTAAAATTGGTTTTATAGTTAAAAAATTTGGTATTCAATTTCAATAAAAAAACAATTGTTATAAGCCGTTGCTAGTGGTAATTATAAGTCGCTATTCAAATATTCATTAAGAATCTGTAAACAGTACCATTCTTGTCGTGGCAAATGAAAAGGTCCTTTGAACATATTTCCTTTGGCAGTTTGAGCAATAGTCCCGTCTTTATGCAAATACCCAAACCATTCTCCATTTTCCTTATCGTGAAATTTGGCGTAAGCATAGTCATGAATCATTTTGTGCCATTTTGCATATTTTTCATCACCGGTCATGGTGTAGGCTAGGAGTGTAGCAATAATCACTTCATTCTGAGGCCACCAGAATTTCATATCCTGCCAGTATTCCTGTACCGGTTTGTCATATACATCACAGAAATATAAAATACCGCCATGTTCCTTATCCCAGCCGCGTTCCCACATATAATCCAACATTTTACAACCCAATGCAATCAAATGTGGATCATTGTTTCTGTATTTTGCTTCATGTAAAATGAACCAAGCTCCTTCAATGGCGTGTCCTGGATTCAGGGTGCGGCCATCAATATGATCTATAATTGAGCCGTCTGGCGCCACTTGTTCCATCACACATTGAATATCGTCTTTGACAAAATCACGCTCAATTTCGGCAATCCATTTGCTGATCCATTCGTCACAACGCGGGTCTCCAATGTTTTCTCTTAGCTGTTGTGCCGTGTTTATCATAATCATAGGTGTACCAATTCCTTTTGATGGTCTGGTAGTGGTGAATTTAGGTTCTAATAAATCGGGGGTAGTGGAGTATTCGATACATTTTCCGAATAAAAAACGGGCTTTTTCGGCAGCAGCCTCATCTCCGCTTGCTTTTGCATAAGCTGACATAGCAATAACTGCAAAGGTTTCCGAAAAATAATAACGACGTTTGCGTATCGGTTGTCCGTCACGGGTTACGTGAAAGAACATTTGTCCATCAGTATCGAAGCAATGTTTGTTTAAAAAATCGATACCTGCTTTAGACCCCTCTAACCATTCTTGTTTTGGTTCAACGGTATTGTAAAGTGTTGCCAATAACCAAGCGGCACGGCCTTGTATCCAAACCGCTTTATCATCGTCAATCAAACTTCCGTCCTGATCCCGCATTAATAAATAACCGCCAAATTCGGTATCAATAGAACGAGGAAACCAAAATGGAACGGTGTCATTTAATAATTGATTCTGATAAAACTCTTTCAGGTTTTGGAGATCTGTTTTTGAATAGCTCATTTTTAATATATTTTTAGAAACCAATATTTTTTCATTCACACTGGTTGTTGATTTTTAGGTCGTTTGGTTAATGTTATTTGACTGTTTTTTGTATTGATAGAATTGGGGGACTCTATGGCATAACTGTTAATTTTTGGTAAATGAATTCAGATCTAATTTAAATGTCGAACAGGGTAAGCCTGCTTCGTTCACTAAATTGGCTGTAGTAAAAGGTTTCCAGGCATATAAAACTGTCGTTATTTTTTCTCCTTTAGGGATAGTAATAATGACTTGGTTTTTAATTATGGTTGCTTTGCTTTGAATATGGTTTCCTTTATCGGTTACTAATTCAAAACCAATTAATTCTTTTTTATCTGCTGTTGCCAGTTGTTTTGCAAATGCAAATGAAACAACGACAGTATTTTCTTTTTGTACTGCTTTCAAAGGGGATGGACCATTGGCGGTAACTGATTTTCCATAGGTATAGCGCAATGCCAAGAGCGACAAACGATCAGCGACTTCCTTTTTCTTAATTGGGTGTACATTGCTAACATCACCATAATCCATGCTAACTGCCATGCCACTATTTGGTATCTGTTTTTGCATTCTGTTTTGTGCGTCTCTAAAAGCCGGCCATGTTGGACGGTCTATGTTGGACAATTGTACGTAATAGAATGGGAGGGTTCCCCAGGCTTTACGCCAACTTTGAACCATTACGGGCATTAGATGTTCATACAATTCAATATTGTGCGCATTACTTTCGCCTTGGTACCAAATCACTCCTTTGATGGGAAAATTTGTAAAATTTGAAACTCCAGCTTCAAAATTATAAGAAGGATCATACGGATGGCGTTGTTTTGTATTGGTAGCGTTTTTCAAATTTACATCGGCACGTTCCCGAACCCAAGGCATAATAAAGTTAGATTTACGCCAGTTGGTCAATACATCAACTACTTTATCATCGTGTTCCAATGTGTATCTGTCAATCCAAGATTCTATCGGAGAACCTCCAACAGCAACTTGTATCAAACCAACGGGAACGTTTTCTTCATGGGCGATATTTTTTCCAAAATAATAGGCAATTGCCGAAAAATCTTTGGCACTTGTTGAATCACAAACTGACCAACTTCCCGAAAAGAATTTCAGTTGATTGGTTTTAACCAAAGTGATCGAATCCCAAGCTGTATCATCTGTATCACGAATCGCTTTGGCATTGAATAAACGTATCGTAGTATTGGCGATAGCTTTTTTTACTTCAACTGCTCCGTTTTCTGAGTTTTGAAGTTGGAATGCCATATTCGATTGTCCCGAACAGAACCAAACATCACCAACTAGAATATTTTTTAAAACAATATTTTTTTCATTGCTTCGAATGCTTATTTCGTACGGACCACCGTGTGGCATGGTTGGAAAAGTAATTTTCCATTTTCCATATTGATCGGTTGTTGCACTCTTTTTTTGTTGTTTAAAAGTAACTTCGACTTGATCTCCGCCATTGGCAGTTCCATAAATTTGAATGGGTTGATTGCGCTGTAAAACCATATTATCTGTAAAAACAGCAGCTAGTTTCAATCCACCAAAATCTTTTGTAATATTCCCATAAACGGTTTGGGCTAAAATTGCCGCCCCTTCTTTTATAGGATGTAAGGTATCCGGAAAAAGATCTGGACGAGGATATAATTTTTCGTGTAAATCGATTAGGCCTACTTGATTTGCTTTTGCTATATTCTCGATATGGGATTGAATTTGCCAAAACCAATCTCTGGTTCCCGATTTAAAGCGGTAATGCTCATTGAAGATAGGCGTCATTCTGCAGATGTATATTTTTACAGCTGGATTTTGTTTTTTTAAAGTATCTATTAACCAAGAGTAGTCTGCATCAAATTCTTCTTTGTAATTAGGCCAATTTCTTGGGTCGGTATCATTTAAACCCAAATGAATAATGGCAATATCTGGGCTATATGCAATAGCATCAGTATATTCTTTTGTTTTATAATATGGTTTGTGACCTTTTTTTAAAAGGGTTGCACCACTATGGCCGAAGTTTTTTACCTCATATTTTTCTCCCATCATAATTTGAAGTTGTGATGGATAAGAATCGGTAGCCGGATTAGCTAAAAGATAACCCGCCGTTACAGAATCTCCAATGCAGGCCACTTTGATAGCTGTTTTTTGTGCAGCTAGTTCAAAATGACTGAATATAGAAATTAGAAATACGAATAAGGGAAGATTCCTTTTCAAATGATTCATCATGTTAGATAGATTTTTCAAAGAGTTTGACAATTTATCAGCCAAGGCGAAACACAGAGATTTCGCCTCAACGGATAAAAACTAACCAAAAACCAAACAATTTATAAAAACATAGTAAAGCTATGTTTTGAGAATTTTATGCGTCAACAAAGTCATTTACTTTTGGACGTAAAAAACTGATTTGAACAACCAAAGCAATTAAGACTACACCTGCCATAAGCGCAAAACCATATCCTAAAGTACCGCTATCAGAGGATTTTCCTAGCAATGAGGTTACTAAAGCACCACAACCCACTCCGGTCATATTTAAAACACCATAAGCAGTTGCCCTGTATTTTGAAGAAACAAATTGACAAAGGATTGGCATATTATTGGCATCAAACATTCCGTATCCAATACCAAAGAAAAGCCCTGCTCCAACGACATGAAATAATGAATCCCCAAAACCAATTAGCAATAAAGCAGGAATGGTTAAACTCAAACCAATGGCACTGGTATAAACCCTGCCTTTAACATTTTTCTGTACCCATCTATCCGATAAAATTCCGCCAAAAATCACTCCTAATAATGAAGAAAAGGAAATGGTGATAGTCGCTAGTGGACCAGCTTGTTCCATCGGGATTCCTAAGTTGTCAGAAAATAGGGTAGGGAGCCAGTTTTTAGTAGCCCAACCCGGTAAACTTATTATAGCAAAATAGAATAAGATAATCCAAAAAGAAATATTAGTAAATAATAATGCCAAGCCTTGAAGAACAGAAGGTTTTTTATTAGGCACAATGTCACTTATGTTAATGGTTTTTTCTTCAACAGTTTTTTTCTCTCTTAATAAGAAAACCAAAATAACTGCATAAACTACACCTGCCATTCCAAAATAATGGAAAGTAGAATGCCAAGAATAGGTAGCGGCAATTGTTGCTCCAAAACCCCCTAAGGCCGATCCCACATAAAGTCCGGTCATATGAATACCAATGGCAAGCGATCTTGTTTTTTGCTGGTGATAATCAGCTATAAGGGATAAACCTGCTGGAATATAAAGAGCTTCACTCACTCCCATAAGGGCTCTTAACCAATATACTTGATTATAAGTTGTAGCATAACCCATGGCATAAGTCACTGCTGACCACACAAATAAACTGCCTACAATTAACCATTTTCTGTTTAATTTATCAGCTATAATTCCAGATATAGGACTCATTAAAGCATAAATCCAAAGAAATATAGCCATTAAGCGTCCAAAATTTTCACCGGATACTAATTCAGGAATGTCCGCTTCCATTGAAGGACGCATAGTGGCTAACATTTGTCTGTCCATATAGTTTAACAATGCTACAAGCCATAGCAAGCCTACTACAATCCAAGGATAATGCTTTGTGTTTTTCATGTTTTATTTTTTTTAGTTTTAACTTTCTTTTTCGACATGAAAAAGTAGACAAAACCAATTATTTGTGTCGTTATTTTATTGTTCCTAACATGACATTAGGAGTACGAATTCCAGGTTTTACTTCCCCATTTGACAAGACAATTTCGTCATTCCATAGGACAGCTGTTGTTGTCACATGAGCAAGAAAAGGCAATTCGCCAATGGTAGACCATGAATCGGTTCTGGTATCATATAATAAGATTCCTTTATAAAAACCGTCATGATTTGTATTTAACTTATTCTTCTCTGCAGCCAGTCTCGCTTTTTCTTCAGGAGAATAGGCTAGTGCAATTTGGGATAAATAGGTTTCGATTTTATGAAAAGTTTCACCATTATCACCCCCAACGATTAGGATAGAATGATTGCCTACAGCAACACCCGCACCTGCTGAAAAGTTGGTTGTATTTTCCCCATCGGACAGGTTTGCACGACTTTCCCAGATTTGTTTTTTAATGTTAAAAACAAAAGTGGTATTGTGTAAATCACTTATGCCTGAAGGAGTTTTTGTTCTTCCTCCAATTACATAGATATTGGTTCCATTTTTGTCTTTCTGAACTACCGAAACGGAATTAGCGAGAGCAATAGGTAATTTTGGTAATGTTTTCCACTCCGGAGTGTTGCTTTTTAAATCAAGACTTAAAAACAGATCAGAAGATTTAGTCGCTTCATCACCACCAATGGCGTATATTACATTGCCAATATGTGTAAGGCCAATATTTGTAATATGTACTGGAAAATTGGGTAACGATTTTGTTTCAACCTTATTTTTGGATGCATTCCATTTTAAGATAAAAGCTTTATTGGAAAGCCCATTTTCATTTTCACCACCTACATATACGACTCCTAAATCAGTTGAAGTTGAACCACAATAGGCGATTGGTTCCGGTAATGTACTTTGTACCTCTTTGTTCCAACTGTATGTGTTGTTGCATTTCTGTAATACATGAATTTCTTTCGAATAATGTTTTTTTCCGCCTTCCCAAGGCTTTTTATCTTGGAAATTAGCACCTCCCGAAACAATTAAAACATCGTTAGTAACACCATTAATCGCACCAGCAAAACCTAATGAGATACTTCCATCAGCATTTTGTAATTGCGCTGCTTTTTTCCATTCAATATGGGTTATAGCTTTTTTTTGAGAAAGGGCATCAGTTGTCGACATAATCAGTAAGGAAAGAATTAGAGGAGAAAAATATTTATTCATAGTATTTGTTTTAATCTAAAGTGACTAAACTATTTTGATCTGAAATCTTCAAAATGGAGACTTTCAACATCTTTTTTGAACAATTCAAATTGGTCAGCACTCATGTTTTTAACAGGCAATCTAAATTCACCTAAATTTAGTCCTACCACTTTCATATAGGCTTTACCAACTGAAATTCCACCATATTTACCCAACAATCGAATCATGTTGATTGATTTTTGCTGCAAAGTACGTGCAGTAACCAAATCATTTGCATTAAAAGCAGCAATCAAATCATAGTATAGCGGAGCTGCATAATTAAAAGTACTTCCAACAGCACCTTTGGCACCTAATACTAATGCGGATAACATATTCTCGTCACGTCCCCAAAGCATGTCGAATTTGCCATTTTTATAACTCATGCAACTTTGGAAATCCATGAAATCTTCGTGTGTGTATTTTACACCGGCAAAATTTGGAAGCTTCTCGTCTAAGGCTTGTACTAAATCAAACATTGGTAAGTTTACGCCTGTCAATACTGGAATGTGATAGTAATAAAAAGGCATATTAGGAACACTTTTCCCAACTTCGATACAGGCTTGTGCCAACATATCAACATTTGCAGGTTTGAAATAAAATGGAGCAGTTAATGAAACAGCATATAAACCTATTTCATACGCATGTTTAGCTAAGTCAATGCAATCCGTAAGGCATGTTCCTCCTAAGAATACCATTACTTTAAAGTCGGCATCATGGTTAGAACAATCTGCCCAAGCTTGAGCAACCGCTTTTTTCTCTTGTAAGGTAATAGAAACGCCTTCTCCAGTTGAACCATTAATAAAAGCACCGGTTATTCCGTTACGTTTTAGAAAAGTATAGTAAGCCGGAATTAGGCTAACGTCTAATTTTCCATTGCTGTCAAAGGGTGTAAAAGGAGCTGAGATAAGCCCTTGTAAGTGTTCAATTTTCATGAGATATTTTTTTAGTATTCTTTTTTATGCTTTTTAATTAGGACGGAAACTGTTGAATTTCCAGCTTTATCTTTAAATCTCCAATATAAGTTTTATTGTATTTTTTCAATTGGTGTCCATGTTAGTTTGCTAAATCATTGATTTATTTGGACTAACTTAAATACTCAATTTATAGGAATTTTGGTTACATTCTTTTAAAAAGAACCGACAAGTTTTCTTTGTCGGTTCTGTAATAAAAAAACTATTAAGTTCCTTTGTAACCTGGATTTTGGGCATCTAGTCCTAAAGTTTGATCAGTAGTTAAAGTAAATAGGTCTATTGGCCATAGCAATTTATGGTTTTGACCCGCAATATTTTGCAATACACCAACTAAAGGTAAACCTGAGAATGCTAAAGGATTTCCGGAAGCATCTTGCATACGACGTAAGTCATACCAAATTTTTCCTTCGCCCACAAATTCTTTTTGTCTTTCAACGAAAATAGCCAATTCGTTTTGCTCGAATGAACCGTTTACATATACTGGAGCAACACCACCACCACCAGCATAAGCTCGGGTTCTGATTCTGTTAATTTCAACAGATGGATCCTGACCTTGTTTGTTTTTAATCTCGGCTAACATTAAGATAGCTTCCGATAGACGATAAATAGGGAAATCATCTGTAAATGCACGGGCACCACTAACAATAGTACCGATAAACTTACGCAAGTTGGTAGCTTTTACCGCACCTTTGTTAAAGTTTAAGAAAGTAACATTTGCTCTAGTATCAGCAGCATCATATTTAGCATATAATTCGTATTTATACTCATAACGAATAATGGTTCCACCACCATTTACTTTTAGCGGATCACTGGCAGGAATGGCTACCCCTTTGTCGTCTACATAACCTGATAATGGATCTGTAATGGCGTAAATAAATTGACTATAGCTATTGCTAGCCTCTCCAAAACCATATCTCATGGCGAAAATAATTTCATTGTTTCCTTTAATTGCAGGTATGTCGGCTGAATTAAATACGTTTGCAAAGCTCGGTTGTAAACTATATTTAGGTATAACAGCTTCCATAGCTGCTCTGGCAATCGCTAAATCAGCAGTTGTGCTTGTAGGTGCAGCACCGTCAATTTTAACTTTGGCAGACCATAAATATACTTCGCCCAGTAACATTTGTGAAGCTGCCAAAGACCACTGTGCTTTTTGCATTTTAGTGGTATAATTTCCAGTAAAATTAGCAACGGACTTGTTGACATCTTCTTTGATAAAGTCTAAAGTCTCTTTCTCGGTCGCGGTACGTGGCAAATAGGCATCTTGGGATGAATTTGGCAAGTTGATGGCTATTTTTGGCTCTTTTGCCAAAGGCACTCTTCCATAGGTTCTGTATAATTGGAAGTAATAGAAAGCTCTTAAACCATACGCCTGGCCTAAATAGTAACTTTTATCAGTCGCTACCAAATAATCGGCTTTTTCTACCTGATAAATAAAATTATTTACCTGAAATATGGCGGCATAAAATCCTGCCCAACCTGAGATACCAGGAGAAGATTCTCTTAAATCCTGACGAACAATAGACCCTGAGTTTAAAGATGCCGTTCCAGTAAAACTGGTACCGTCTCTTAGTGTACCTCCTCTTAGTTCCCCTAAGGTAAACAATGTAAATTGATAGTTTCTCAATTGTTGGTGCAAACCAACCATCGCTCCATCCACTTGAGAGGGAGTTTTCCAAAAGGCTTCGGTGTTGAAATAATCTTCTGGGGCTAAATCCAGTTTGTCGCAAGCATTAAACGTAATTGACAACGCCAATAATGCAAATCCTAATATTATCTTTTTCATATCTTTTTTTATAAAATAAATTGAACACCAAAGATTATTGTACGTGGTAATGGATACCCTCCCGTTACATTTATCCCTTGATCTGTTTTCTCTGGAGTGAATAAAGTTGATTTACTTAAATACCCTAAATTTTGTCCGGTTAAAGTAAATTTAATTCCTTCTATTTTTACCTTAGTTAATAAATCAGCAGGCAATGAATAGGCTAAACTGATTTCGCGGAAAGCTATATAATCGGCTTTATTATAGAACATACTTGAGGTACGGAAGGTGTTGTTTTTAAACAATTGATCCGCCCAGTAGTAAGTTGGGTATTTGGCATTTGGATTCTCAGGAGACCAAGTGTCATTTACCGCTGTGGTAGTGTTAAATGTTCCTTGAGCGTTACTTAAGAACCACTGATTCGGTCCATCGAATTGAACATGACCTAGAGCATAGTCAAAACGAGAGCTTAATGAGAATCCTTTGTATTTGGCGTTAAAACCAAAACCACCAGTTACTGTTGGTACCGTACGACCCATATATTGTCTGTCATAGGTATTGATAATACCATCCCCGTTTACATCTTTCCACTTCACATCTCCTAATGCTATAGGAAAATGCAATGCTTTTTGAGCTGGAGTCATAGCGTTGAAAACGTTTGGATGAACTAAAACTTTGGCACCAATTAAATCTCTTAGTGTTAATGCATAAGAATCTAATTCTGCCTGGGTTCTAATAATTCCTTCGGCAACATAGGCATAAGCTACGTTTGGATCTTGACCTTCTTGCAGACCGCCAACCCATATTAAATTACCGTCTTTATCATAAACCTGACTTCCACCAACTCTATTATTTTCTAAACCATTGGTAGGTAATTTTAATATTTTGTTAACATTGTAAGCTGCATTTGCATTAAAATCCAATGAGAAATCGGAGTTTTTAATAACTCTATAATTCAAATCAACCTCTAGACCTTTGTTTTGCATATTCCCTAAGTTTGTTGTAATAGACGTTAAACCAGCGGTAGCCGGAAGGGCAAAGCTTGAAATTTTATCTTTTGTCTGTCTGTTGTAATAAGCAACAGTAAGGTCTAATCTATTGAATAAGCGGGTTTCTAAACCAAATTCATAGGTTGAAGAGCGTTCCCATAATAAATCAGGAAAAGGAAGCCCTCCTAGTAGATACCCTCCAGTCCCATCGTATCTTACAGACGGATAAGAACCTTGTAATTGATAAGGTCCAATAAGATCATCACTAACGTTTCCGTTTTGACCGTAACTGGCTCTTAATTTTAGGGTATTAATTATTTTTGAATCGCTTAGGAAACTTTCTTTATGCATATTCCAACCCACAGATACTCCAGGGAAATTACCCCAACGGTTGTTTAGTAATTTAGAGTATCCATCACGTCTTACAGTAAAGGTAGCTAAGTATTTATCATCATAATCATACGTGACACGCGAAAAGAATGATAAAATACGTTGACTTGTATGGTAGGTGTCTATAGATCTTCTGTCTCTTTCGATACTGGTGTATTGTAAATCCATAAAATCATCAGATAGCGCGCCTGAACCCGAGGCGAACAATCCGTTTGAATAGATATCATAATACTCCGTACCTACCATGGCATCAACATGGTGTTTTCCTAAGAAATCACTGTTAAAATTTAAAGTACCATTATAGGTTTGACTGAATGCTCTTCCGTAGGAAGCAGATGAAGCACGGGTTCTATTAATATTGTTAGGACTCGCTAAAAAATCTTTGTTGAAAGACTCATTAAAGCCTTCATTATAAAACCAGTTAGCACTAGTTCTAAAGCTTAGATTTTTTAATAAATCGGCTTTAAATGCTTGAGACATTGTAAATTTATCGGATTGGTTTTTACGGATAAACTTATCATCGTTAACGGCCGGGTTACCATCTTGAGAATCACGACCTACCAATAAATCTCCATTGGCATTGGTTCCTCTCATCGTTGGTGGTGCCCCCAGTGCTCGGGTCAAATAATTACCTTCACCAGTTGTTTGTGCCTCTCTCCATTTAGCAGTTGCAAAGTTCAAACTGGAAGTAGAGGTTAACCAAGGTTTTACTTTATATTCGCCATTTAAAACAAAGGTCATTCGTTTGTAGAAGGTGTTAATAGGCAAACCTTCCTCATTATAAGAGCCAATACTTGCATAATAACTGCCTTTTTCGTTACCGCCAGTCATGGCTACATTAAGGTCTTTGGTTATACCTTGAGGTCTAAGCGCATATTTTTTATAATCAAAATCTTTAAAAATGATTTCTTTATTGGTTCCGTTTGGATCGTAAGCCCCAGCTGCATTGGTGCGAACCGGATCAATCATACTTTGCCAACCTTGACCTAATAATTCTTGATTAGCAGCATTTCTAAACATAGGGCTCCATACCGCACCGGAGTTTTTGTTTCCGTCAATAATGTTTCCGTTTGCATCTTTGTAAAGATTTCCAGTACCAAAAGGACCAGTGGAGTTCAATTGACTTAAACGGCTGGCATCATAAGAACCTGATGTTTGAATGGCTTTTCTGGACCAAGATAAATAGTCTTTTGCGTTTAAAAATTCAAAAGGAATATTTAGGGTATTGATACCTAACTTCGTATTAATGGTGATGTTTGATACACCAGCCTTCCCTTTTTTAGTGGTAATCAAAATCACTCCATTGTTGGCTCTGGCACCATAAATAGCAGTGGCCGAAGCGTCTTTTAAAACTTCGATAGAAGCAATGTCGTCTGGATTGATTTCGCTAAAACTGGCTCTTAAAAAGCCGTCAACCATTACTAATGGAGACCCACTACCATCGTAATTAGTACCACCACGTAAAGTAATAGTTGCAACAGCACCAGGACGTCCTGAAGCCTGTTGTACTCTTAAACCTGGAATGGTACCTGCTAAGGCCGAAGCAGGGTTGGAGCGCATTCCAGTTTCCAATACTCTATTGTCTAGTTTTGATACGGAACCGGTTATTTTCGATTTCTTTTGAGTTCCATATCCTACAACAACAACTTCATCCAGGTTCTGACCTGATTCTTTTAAGGTAACTGTAATTGGGGAGTTTCCAATAGTTAATTCCTGTTGAATCATACCAATATAAGATACAATAAGTTTTGTAGCATTATCAGGAACGGTCAATGTAAAATCACCATTAAAATCGGTCTGTGTTGAAACATTAGTTCCCTTAACAACGATGTTAGCTCCCGGTAAAGGATTTCCGGATTCATCAAGTACCTTACCCTTAATTTGTTTTTGAATTAGAGATAATTTAATTGTTGTTCTGTCATTTTCTACTGTTACAATTCCGTTTTTTTCGGATAAAGTAACCGTTCTAGTAGATTCAGCTGCCGATACCTGCATAGTGAAAGGTATTAAAAACAGGGGCGTTAATTTGATAACGTTCCCGAATTTTGGCGAAAGCCAATATTTTTTAGGCTTGCTTTTTGGTAGTAATTTCATACTTTTGTAATGGTTTGGTTAATAATAATTTTTCCTTCGTGGTCTTATTTTTCTTTTCCAAGTCTATATTCCTTTGTATTAAGGAATCAGCCAGCAGTGTTCGCAGCATCTGCTGGTTTTTTTATGCGAAACAAAAAATAATTATAAAAATAGGTTTCCCCGTTTTATTCAAATTACTATGACATTACTTTTAAAATTCAGCTGTAATTTTAAAATAGCATCGTTTCTTTCTAAATGGCAATATTATTTCTTAGTAATTGTAAATTTTATTCAAAAGTTCTCAAACAAAAACTTGTTTTTTCAAATGATGTATTTACAACCATGTCAGTTATTCAAATGAAGAAATAAGCCTGAAGACTAAACTATTGCTAAAATGGAGGATTCCTTTTTGGCGATAGTAATTTCATTTCCATTTTATTCAAGTGAACTAAAATAATTTTCGTGACACTTTTATTAGAAAGAAAGAGCAGAAGATTAAAAGAACCCATGCTTTTATCTAAAAGGGTATTGTCAGGCTGTAAATATATAAATTTTTTTAATAAGTCAAAGTATTTATTAAAAAAATTTAATAATTAAAATTTAACATTAATTTTAATTATTGATCAAAGGGGATAGCATTTTCTCTTTTATAACGCAACAAGCGCCTATAACTCCTGCACGAAGTCCTAAAGTGGACTTTTTGAGTTTCATGTCTCTGTTGACTAATCCTAAAGAATGTTTTTTTAAGGCGGACTGGATTGGTAAAAGTATATAATCGCCTAATTGTGAAAAATCGCCACCAATAACTAATAGATCTGGATTGAATATATTGAGTAAAATAGATAAATAACGTCCCATTTTCTCGCTTTGTTTTGTAACTAACTCCACACATAGACTATCTTCCAGGTTTATGGCTCCTGCAATAATATCAAGATGTAGTAAATCAGAATTTTCATTGAGGGTAATTTTTGACTGTTTTCCTTCTTTCAAAGCTGCTTTGAACTGGTTTACGAGTGACCAGCCTGAAATTTCAGTTTCCAGACATCCCATTTTACCGCACTGACACATAATTTCGTTGTCAAAAATAGTACTGTGTCCAAATTCTCCGGAATATCCGGATTTTCCATAGTAAAGCTTGCCATCGGAAATAATTCCAATAGCTACCCCCCAGCTGTAATTTAAAAAGATGATGTTTTGCTCAGCATCAACCACTCCTTCACAAAATTCGCCAAAAGCCATGGCTCTGGTATCGTTTTCTAAATGAACCGGTAAGTTCAATTGTTCTGAAATAATTTCTGTTAAAGGCCTGTTTTCACTAAAGAAGTAATTATAACTGAATCCTTCCATTGAATTAATACGACCTGAAAAGTTAATGCAAACGCCCACAATCATTTCTTTTTCGACCGAACTGTCTTCAATAAAAGAGTTTATCAAATTGCAAAATTCTAAAAGGGATTCCTGGGTGTTTTTTAAAGTAAAAGAAGTTCTTAAGTCTATGCTGATGAATTCGTTTTTAATATTTTGTAAACCAATAGAAATGCTGGTTCTGCTTACTTCAACGCCTAAAAAGAAAGCGCAGGTCGGGTTAATGCTATATAATGAGGGACGTCTTCCGCCGCTATTGGTTATTTTCCCCATATCGACCACATAACCTTCTAATAGTAATTCATTGATTGCTTTGGTAATCGTTGGAACGCTCGATTGCAATTCAGAACCTAATTCTGCTATGGTTGCATTTCCAGCGGATAACAAACGTTTTACGATTGACTGTCTTAGAATACGCCACTTTTGACCAGAAAGGCTATGATCGGTGTTATTATCTAGTAAATCTTTTAAACTCATCTTTGCGCTTTTTAAAAAGTTTGGTGGTATTCAATTACAAACGTACTATAAATTTATTTAAATCCATATTGTAAATTATTTGCTTCAAGGCAAACTCATGAGTTTTAAAAATGACCGCTAATTCGCTAATTTACCCTTTAAAATTCCTAGATAAGGAGATGTTAATTTGCGCTGATTCCACTGAATGCGGCTGAAATCTAACTAAAATCAGCGAATTAGCGGTAAAAAATAATTGGTGTGGTTGCCCTGTACTTCGCTTCGCTTCGCTTCGCTTCGCTTCGCTTCGCTTCGCTTCGCTTCGCTTCGCTTCGCTT
>NZ_SMLF01000031.1:0-1358 GCF_004349155.1 Flavobacterium sp. GT3P67 | reverse complement strand
AATAAAATTCCCTTTCTCAATTTATGTGGTACGTTTGATAATGCACTTAAAGGTCTCTCTTATTTAAGATCTAATAAAGTCGATTTACTTTTTTTAGATATTAATATGGATGAATTATCCGGTATTCAGTTGCTTGAAAGTTCAAAAATAGAAAGTCAGGTTATTATAACGACAGCCTATCAGGAATACGCTATAAAAGGCTATGAGCTCAGTGTAACGGATTACTTATTAAAACCTTTTACGTTTGACCGGTTTTTAAAAGCGGTAAATAAAGCGCATGAAAATATTAATCAACCTCTGCTTACTACTCAACAGGATTTCATTTTTGTGAAGACCGAAAATCGATTAGAGAAAGTAAATTTAAGCGACATTCTTTATATTGAAGGGATGAGAGATTATCGAGGAATTCATACCGTAAATAAAAAAATTATGACACTTCAAAATTTTAGTGAACTGGAACAAATTATACCTCCCAATTTAGTTTGCAGAGTTCATAAATCTTATATGGTTGGGGTTAGCAAAATTGAATCTATTGAAAGGATGAGGATATTGATTTCTAATCAGAGAATCCCAATTTCAGAAACCTACAAAGAGCTTTTTTTTCAAGTAATAAATAATAGAACCTGAATTTCCATTACATATTTTGCAGACTAAAAACAGGAGTTTGCAGACATCCTTATTTAATTGGCATATTTAAATTGTAGACGTCACTTTATACTTGGACTTTTGTGTAGTTATATTCAATAAATGGGAATAATTATATTAATGACCTTAACAAATAATCTTACTTAAACAATCAAGGAAAAAACTAACAGTATTTTTAATTTTATTACTTATTTCAAATTTAACCTTTGGACAAAACAAAGAGACAACGGATAAAAAAGAAATAAAACAGATTTTAAATTCGTTTATTGACTGTATTGTAAAAAAAGACAGTATAAAATTTTATACTCTTTTTCATAACGATCCGATAGTTTGGATTGGAGTTATAAAAAAAACAACGCATGAGGTGATGCTAAAAAAAGAACCAACTAGAAAAAATTATTTTGAAAGTACGTATAAAGAATTCTATAGACTTCTTTCAGATGCTTCTGAAGAAAAATTTTACAATATCGACATAAAAGAAGACGGCAGTATTGCTGCGGTAACTTTTGATTATAGTTTTTGGAAAAGCAAAATTAAGGCAAACTGGGGAACTGAAAGTTGGGGTCTCATTAAAGTAAATGGGAATTGGAAAATAACAACTGTACTATTCTCTCTGGAATCAGAAAAAATCAACCCGGAACCCATTAAAGGAAAATAGCTAGGCTAAATAAGAGTTACCCTTACCTATTTTGAATACAAATCGCATGACAATT
>NZ_SMLF01000030.1:0-1689 GCF_004349155.1 Flavobacterium sp. GT3P67 | reverse complement strand
ACTTATGCTCCTGGGACTTATACTGTAACGGCAACTGCTCCTAACGGAAACGCTGATGGATTTTGTACGGCAACTACATCGGTAGAAATTACTCAACCTGTCGTTGCTGTTTCTGTTAGCGGAATAGCTACCAATGCAACTTGCAATGAAGGATCTGATGGTTCTATCGCCGTAACTAATAGTGCAGGTGCTACCGTGGTAATCACAAATTCAACTAATCAAGTAGTTTCAAATACCAACTTACCTGCTGGAACATATACCCTTACCGCTACTGCTACTGGTGGAAACCAAGGACAAAATTGTACTGCTACTGCTACGGTAACCATAAATGATGGAGATGGTACACCTCCTGTAATTAGTCAATTACCAAATGAAACAACAATTAATTGCCCTTTAAAACCTGAGTTTGCACAAGCAACTGTAACGGACAATGTCGATATAACTGTTTCTTTGACTTTTGACGATGTAACAGCTCAAGGTCAATGTGTAGGTTCTTATACAGTAACCAGAACCTGGACGGCTGCTGATGCTTGTGGTAATTCTTCAACAAAATCACAAACAATAAACGTTCAAGACAATACTGCTCCTACTTTTACACCACCAGCAAACATCACTCTTAGTAGTGGTGAGAATTGCACAACAAATACTGCCCCATCTGTAACAGGTAGTGTAACAAACATAAATGATACTTGTGATTCTAATCCAACTGTAAGCTATGCTGATACTGATTGTTTTGGAAATTCACCAGATAATGGATCAATAAATGCTGGAAATGGTAATTATTTCCCATTTACCGTTTCAGGTTTTGATGGTTTATCAGCAAGCAGCATTGAAAAAATTGCTTTAGCGTTCGAAACAAATCAAGGAAAAGGAAGAGCTGAATTTACTTTAGTTGCCCCGAACGGCCAAGGAATAATTTTAGTAGGTCCATATTGTGCCGGTGGAGCATGCGATGATACAACATCAAACACAAAAGAATTATACCTACCGGTATTTTATCCAAATAGTTCTAGTTATACACAATGGAACAACAGTAATTTTGTTCAAAATGGTGTTAGTCAAAACTTCACTCCAAACGGAGCAACTACTTCCCCGAATACAATCGTTGGATTAACTTCATATGTAACCAGTTTTGAAAATTTTACTGGAATAATGAATGGTACTTGGTTTATTTATTCAAGAAAACAGGCTAGTGTCAATGGCAGTATAGACTTTAAAAGTGTTTGTTTGACCCCAGCTTCATGTTCTGGAGATAAAATTATTTCTAGAACTTGGACGGTTACCGATGCTTGCGGTAATAAAGCAACCGCTAATCAAACTATCAAAATCGAAGATACTACTGCTCCGACAGCTTCTAATCCTGCTGCAATTACTCTTGATGGTTGCAACGGAACTTTCCCTGCTGCTGATATAGCTGTAGTGACGAATGAAGCAGATGCCTGTTCAACTCCGACCGTTGCTTTTGTTGGTGATGGCGCTCCTGCTTTAGTGGGTTGTATCGAAACGACAATCAGAACATACAGTGTAATGGATGCGTGTGGAAACACAATCAATGTAACTCAAAATTTAATCAGAACGATCGATACTACTGCTCCGACAGCTTCTAATCCTGCTGCAATTACTCTTACTGGTTGCAACGGAACTTTCCCTGCTGCTGATATAGCTGTAGTGACGGATGAAGCGGATGCC
>NZ_SMLF01000003.1:0-380962 GCF_004349155.1 Flavobacterium sp. GT3P67 | reverse complement strand
GGCAGTAATTATACGGAATAAAAATGTACTAAAATTAAAAAATAACTTGAGAAATTTTATTTTACTAACATTCCTAGCTTCTTTACTTTTTTCATCGTGTGAAAAGAAAACAGTAATTGAAAGTGAATTAGAAAGTCTAGAAATTAAACCTACAAATTTTAGTTCTGTGGACACTATACTTTATAAAAGCAAAAAAATAAAATCGTTGCGATTAATTGTAACCAAAACAGAATATGTTGATGTTTCCTTTTACGAATCTGGAAAGAAAAAATCTATTGGTCAAGTCAAAAACAATCAATGTAATGGCAAATATATTGACTGGTTTGAAAACGGAAAACTAAAATGGACAAGAGAAAATAATTTTGGAAATCAAATTGGAAAAAGTATTGAATACCAAGAAAATGGTAATTTAAAACAAATGTATAATAATGATAATAAAGAGATAACAGAATATTGGGTAAATGGAAAACCGAAGTTTAAATTTATTGAAAAAGTTTCTCAAAGCTTTCATTATTTAAACGGAAACATAATGGTAAAATATTCTATGAAATTAAATGATGAAAACGATATAGAATATAATAATGAAAACGGAAAATTAGTTTTTAAAGGAGTTTATAAAGGTAAGTTTCTTTTCAAAGACAACTTAAAATATAGCGGGAAAATCATTTGCTATTTTAACAACGGTAAAATTTCATACTATGAAAATTTAGTAAATGGAATTCCTAATGGAAAATCTTTTGGTTTTTATGGCAATGGCAATCCAAAATTTGAAAGTGAAGTTAAAAACGACAAAGAGGTATATTCAAAATATTATTACGAAAATGGAAATATAAAATTAATTCAAGATGGAATTAAAAACACTAATACACAATGGGATATAAACGGAAAATTAATACAATAACTACTGCCAACAGCTGTTTTGATATAGCTGGAATTTAGTGGAATTATCGTTTCGCATCAAGTTTTCGTTAAGCCGAAAATTGAGCGATTACGCACTTCCATCCATCTCAAAGCAGCGACACGTTATAAGCAAGCAATAGAGCAAAAGCTAAAGAAAGAACTTTTATGGAAGAAAAATTTTGTTGGCGTTGCAATATGAAAGTAAAAATGCTTGACGATAACGAATTCAAATTATGCAGAGATGCTTGGTTTGGTGGAAAAAAAATCGTTGAAGAAGAAATAAAAAAAAGGAAAGTAAAAGATTATGTGTGGTTAGAAGAAATTGAAACGTTTGAGCAGTATAGGTATATGCTTGAAATGTATCGTTTAATCACTGGAGAATACGAATCAAATCCGAACGCAATATTACATCATCAAATAAGTCAGTTTGGGAAAGATTGCCCAAATTGTGAAAAACCATTTAGAACTCCAAAAGCAAGATATTGTCCAAATTGTGGTTATGGTAAGGAAAATTTAAGTAAAACTTAAAAGTATCCGCTTATAAACAATTATATTTAAATTACAGATGGAAACAAATAACGAATATGCAATTTTAGAAAAAATCTTGTCTGAAATAATGGGATTTTATTTTAGTAAGGATTCTATAGAAAGTTACCTTGGTTATGAAACTAGGGAACGAATCGGAACTGTACACGGAATGCAAGTAATCATCTATTCAAACGACCATAATCCGCCACATTTTCACGTAAAAACAAATGATAATCGCGTAAATGCGAAATTCAAAATTGAAAATGGCGAGTTTTTAAGCGGAGAAATAAGTTCGAAAGATTTAAAACGTATTGAATTGTTTTATAACGATTTTAAAACAAAGCTTTTGATGGAAAAAATTTGGTCTAAAAAGAATATTCAATAATAGCATTAAAATGAGCGCAGACTTTGAATATGGAATGAAAGTTTCATTGGGTGGAGAATTTGGAGTTGTCGTTAAATCCGAATTAGACAAACCCAATTTTTTTGGTAGAATTTGTTGGGATACGGAAAAGGAATTCGATTTTGAAGATTGGCACGGATTGTTTGGTTCTTTTATAAATAAAGGTGGAAAATAATTGACAAAAATTATCAGTTTAAATATATCATTGACGATGGAAGTAAGAAAGCCTGCTTATAACAGCTACTACAACGGATTTGGGCAATTGGCTTAATGGGAAGTTGGTTTTGTATTTGGGATGATTTGCTTCGCCTGTTCGCTATCGCTCGGGTGGCAAATCAGAAAATAGGGTTTAATTTAGTCCCAAACCCGCTGTAGTAGAGGGATGTTAGTGACAAATATAGGAAACAACCTAAGAAAAAACAGAATATTTAGAAAATGAGAGCAATTGTATATTCCAAATATGGAGCACCGGAAGTTGCCAAATTGTTGGAAGTTCCTAAACCATTACCGAAAGACAACGAAGTATTGGTTAAGGTTTATTCGTCAACGGTAACCCGTACTGATTCCGGTTTCCGTAGTGCTGAATATTTTATTTCACGATTTTGGACTGGACTGTTGCGACCAAAATATCAAATACTGGGTTGTGAATTTTCTGGTATAATTGAAGAAATTGGGCAGCATGTAACAACATTTAAGAAAGATGATAGAGTTTTCGGGTTTAATGATAAAACCTGTGGAGGACATGGAGAGTATTTAACAATTACTGAAACTGATGCCATTACAACTATGCCTGACGGCTTTAGCTTTGACGAAGCTGCTGCCTTTACAGAAGGCGCACATTATGCCTTAGTAGATATAAGAGCAGCAAAAGTTGAACGTGGACAAAATGTTTTAGTTTACGGAGCAACTGGTGCTATTGGTTCTGCGGCTGTGCAATTATTAAAGCATTTTGGAGCAATAGTAACAGCAGTATGTAATACAAAAAATGTAGGTCTGGTAAAATCTCTTGGTGCAGATACTGTAATTGATTATGAAACGCAGGAATTCACAAAGACAAATGATAAGTTTGAATTCATCTTTGATGCAGTTGGAAAAAGTTCATTTGGACAATGCAAGCCTTTATTAACTGCAAAGGGAATTTACATTTCAACCGAATTAGGGAAAAACGGAGAGAATCTGCTTTTTGCTTTGACCACACCGCTTTGGGGTGGCAAAAGACTTTTATTTCCAATTCCATCCATCTCTAAACAAGACGTAGTATTTTTGAAAGAACTTGCTCAAAAAGGTGAATTTAAACCAGTAATTGACAGACAATATAATTTAGACCAAATTGTAGAGGCATATAAATATGTTGAATCTGGACAAAAGACTGGGAATGTAGTAATAAAAATAGCAGAATGAGAATGACAGAAACTGCTATATGTGTGCCCATAACCTACATAGAGCAAATCTTCAAAGTACCTAATACTATGACTGAAATAGAACAATTCATAAGTGCAAAAATCAAACCTGAATTCGAGCCAATTTTCTCAAATTTTAGAGATTTGATAAAGAAAAAGTTCCCCACCTTACAAGAAGAAATGCGAGGTGGGACTGAAAAGTATTATGGTGTTCCTGTTTACAGACAGAACAAAATAGTAATTACAGTTAGCCCAACAAAAAAAGGTATAACATTCTCATTTTCGGAAGGAAAACAATTTGAAGATAAGCACGGGCTATTGGAAGGAGTAGGAAATAAAACTTTAAATCTTAGAATATCAAATATAAGCGATTACTCTGAAGAAGTTCTTGTATATTATATTAGGCAAGGAATTGAAATTGATGATAAGAAAACAACGACCCGCTAACAGCACCTACACGCAAGCAGGGGTTTGGTGCTTCGTAGGACAAAAAAGTGCTAAATTTGAAATGCAGTTCTTCGTAGGAAGTTCAGTGGTAAAAAAAACTGCGTGCGTGTAGCTGCAAACCGTCATACTTCATCATGAAAAACACTATCGACATAGAGAACGTAATCGAAACAATAAGCGAAAATTATTCGCTCTTGACAGACGATTGCAAAAACGACTTAAAGAAGTCTAGTACATTATTTAGTCTTGACAAATTATCATCGCTGGTAAAAGAAGGACAGTTTGCAGACAAAATGTATTTCATTGTTACTGGCAGTTTAAGAGCATTCTACACAAAAGACGGAAAAGAAATAACCGATTGGTTTGCATTTGAAGGAGACTTTGTAAGTTCAATCAACAGTTTTTATCAAGATTGCCCAAGTAAGCATACTATCGAATTGCTCGAACCTACGACTTTTTTAGAAATCACAAGAGAAACCATCTTTGCATTGACAGACAAACATCATTGTTTTGAAAGATTAGGACGAATTGCTGTAACCAAAACAATGCTTCAACTTCAAGAAAGGATTGTATCCATACAATTTGAAACGGCACAACAGAAATATGAGAATCTGATAAATGTCCGTCCAGATATTAATCAAAGAGTACCACTAACACATATTGCATCTCATTTAGGAATTACACTTGAAACTTTAAGCAGAATTCGGAATCCTAAAAACCGAATTTGATTTATATCAAATGGAGTCTGTTTTTTTATAAAGACATTTGCAAAAAAACAAAATGAAAAAGATAAACATTTCAATTTTATTTGCAAATATCCTAACGGGTTTAGCCTTTTTGGCACACACAATTGGTGGCGATATAGAAATAAACAGCATTCAACCTGCCATTAACATAAATAATTGGGCCGAAAAGCAACAAATTTGGACAATGGCAAGATGCGGTTGGCATTGGATTTCATTTGATTTATTATTCGCCTCCATTGCTCTTGCTCTCGTCAATTTTACTAACTTTTTTGATAACAAAAAAACTATTTTGCAATTGTTATCATGCTACTTTTTTGGATATGCCATTGTTTGGTTACTCTTAATTTTAATTTCAAATTCTTTTCCGGACAATTTCCTAAAACTAGGACAATGGATGTTGTTATTAACCATTAGCGGCCTTATTTATTATGGAACAAAAAAACAAAATGCTTAGACTTGCAGGATACATAAACTTAATCATTGGATTTGGACATATAGTTGGACTTTTATGGGCTGACCAAATGTTTCAGGTAACTGGAATTAGTCCCGAAATGAAAGCGCTTTCTCTAATCCATTTTTCTTTGCCTTACGTATTGACAATTTTTGTTGCAGTATGCTTTTTCATATTCGGATTATATGGTCTTTCGGCAGATAATAAATGCAGAAAGCTACCTTTTCAGAAAATTGTAATTTATATGATTGCAGGTGTTTATATTTTTCATGGACTGGGCGAACTCTCTTTTAATTTTGACAAACTCAACACAAACTGGTTTCTTGAAACAAGTTATTCACTCATCGCAGTACTAATTGGATTATTATTTTTAATTGGCGGTCTGAACAAATGGAAATTTGCGACTGAAAAATAACAACCTCATAACAAGTGTTTTGCAAAATTGGGATAGATGTGCTAAATTTGAGTATTAGACTTCTAATTAACATTTGTGCATTCAAAGCCCAAAAACGTTGGTGGTGATTGTAACGAACAACATCACAAGAAATGAAACGAATAATTACATTTTTGACTTTGACATTTTTAACCTTGACTTCATGTAACGAATCTGGTGCTTGATTGCATCGAGTGCCTACTTAAATTGCTTGGTAAATCGTAGCATTTGTAACGCGGTTAATGACAAGAAATTGTATTTTGCACTTGGGCAGCTATTGGTGCTTTGCTCTTGCCGCCCGCAGCTAATCGAAGGTTGCAGGAAAGAGTTTGAATTATAGTTGAAATCCCATATATTTACTTTCGGATTAATAAAATAAAGTTCGTTTGAAGGTTTTTAAACGAACTGATGTTATACCTAAGCTTAAAAAACAACCCGAAAAGACAATTAACATTTGAAACAAATGAGAAAAATATTAAAACTTTTGACCTGTATAGAATTATGAAAAGGGGATTGGAATTTCTTAGACAGATAAAAGAAAATAACAATCGGGAATGGTTTGCTATGCATAAGCCAGAATACGATTCGATTGTGAAAGAAAACAAAATTTTTTTCGATCAGATTTATTCCGAACTTCAAAAACACGATAGTTTAAAAGAAATCCACGTTTTTAGAATTTACAAAGATGTTCGTTTTTCCAAAGATAAATCTCCTTATAAAACTAATTTAGGAGCTGGATATTCTCGTAGAAAACCAATGTTAAGAGGAGGTTATTATATTCATTTAGAGCAAAATAATAGTTTTGTTGGAGGAGGTTTTTGGGCTCCAAATAGTGAAGATTTACTTCGTATCCGTAAAGAATTCGAAATGGATACAACAGAAATCGAAAGGATTACTTCCGACAATACTTTCGTAAAATATTTCGGAGAACTAAAAGGAGAAGATGGAGTGAAAACTGCTCCGAAAGGCTTCGATAAAAATCATCCTGCAATTAATTTGATTAAGAAAAAGCAATTTGTAGTGATGAGAAAATTTACAGACAAGGAAGTTTTATCTGATGATTTTCAGAAAGAAACGATTGCAACATTTTTAGCAATGAGACCTTTTTTCGATTATATGAGTGAATTACTTACTACGGATTTAAATGGAAAACCTTTATTCTGAAAGGATGCAAATAAACCAAATGTAACAGTCCCCCAGCAGGCAGCATTAAGTAACACGGGCGCTAGCGCGATGCGTCCCACTCGTGTCACAAGCTGAGTATTTACAGTACTAAAAACAAAAAAGCAACCTCTTAACTGGGTTGCTTTTGTTGTTACGGGATATCTTTTAGGGTTTTTAGTTCTCAAAAATGGTATTTAAAACTGGTTTAACCTCTTAAAAACCTAAAGATTTAAACACAGCTATTGTAAGCCTAACGGATGACATTGAAATTGTTTTTTAAAACGATACATCACTTTCAGAAATAATAAAAATAGTACCGATATTGTACTCTTGAAAAAAGACATTAAAAACTTTATGGACCTACAGAGAAAGGACCTCCCAAATTATTAATAAGGATGGGTGAGGGTTCAAATCCTCCTGCTTTTAGGAATAAATAAATAAATTAATAAATAAAATATGAGATACGTTTTAGCTTTTTTTCTGCCCTGGTTGTCCTTGTTGTTACAAGGTAAAATTGTATCGGGCATTTGTTGTTTAATTTTACAAATCACAATAATAGGCTGGATTCCTGCTTGTATATGGGCTTTTACGGCTTTGAACAGAATGTATGCCGATAGAAGAACAACAAAAATTATCATGGAAATGAGAAGAGTGAATTGAACCGTAGCTCTTAGGGGTTCGACTCCCCACTGGAGCTCGTTTGTCAGTTCTTTGGTGCTTGATTGCATCGAGCGCCTACTTAAATTGCTTGGTAAATTGTAGCGTTTGTAACGCGGTTAACAACCGCTCATTGCTAATCAAACGTTCCCGGCAGAGTTTGAATTGTAGTTTAAATCCTGTATGTTTACTTTCTAATGCATTAAATTTAGATGCGTTTGAAGGTTTATCCCGAGGCTTCGGGAGAATTGACGTTAGTAATAAACTGCGACCGAAACTTAAAAAAAAATTATGGAAAAATACGTACGACAATTAATTACAATAGAATTTGATGACAAAAAAGAAATCTTCAGCGGTTTTCTGATTGATTGGACTGAAGATTGGATTTTGCTGAAAAATAATCCGGTCGATTTTATAATTGATGGCTACACTATCTTAAAAAACAAAAATGTGAAGGCCATTATTCAAGACAAGGATCATGAATTCACGGAAAGGGTAATTAAATTGAAAGGGTTAAAAACAAGCGCCGAAGAAATAATCCCTCTTAAGGATTTGTCTTCCATTATACATTTTTTAGCAAGTAAATACGAGATTTTTCAAATTGCAACAAAGTCAGATAAAGCAGTTTATCTTGGTAAACTCATAGAACTGAATGAGGAAGAATTACTAATAGATTTTTTGGGTACCGAAGGGGAGTTTGAGGGCGAAATGAGTTTTAAGCAAAACAAAATAAGAGTGATAGAATTTGATACTGATTATATCAATTCATTGAAACTAATTGTTAACGAAGAAAAGTCATGAAGAGAGAAAACATTAATCCTAAAAAAAAGGAGGCCTTTTTAAAGGGCCTCCGATTGTAGATTCTGATTTACCATTTATCAACTCATACCGTTCAGTATGAAATGACTATTTGAATAAGCTTCTCTTTTCAGATGGTTTTACTCAAGTGATTAATCAAAACCACACTTAAAGATACAACTATATAAATAGTAAATAATTAGAAATAAACTCTTTAACTATTAATTAACCTGTTTTTTATTAGCTACAGTAAATTTCACTTCTTTAATTCAACCTTTGAATTGTAAATCATATTAAAATCTGTTTAATTTACTGATACAAAATATCTAACCCCAAATCAAACTCATTTACAATCAGAGAACTTGTAGAAAAGATGGAAGAATTATAATAAAAAATTTAACTATGAAAAGAATTTTATTACTTTTAATTTGTTTTACCGCTTTATCTTTTTCCCATAAAAATATTGAAGAATATAATTTCATTGGAAAATGGGAAGGTATCGACAAAGGTAAAACTGGATGTATTATTTTTGAAAAAGATGGAACTGCATCGATAAAAATTGGTGATGACATTTTAGGCGGTAAAGATTATTATATAAACGGAAAAAAAGCAACTATTACTTATGTTATCGATACTACAAGAAAACCGATCAATATTGATTTTATCATGCATTCAGAAGGTTATGAAGTACCTGGAAAATTATCATTTATTGCAGAAATAATTGATAATAATTCTTTTAAGATAGTAAGTGTTAAAGGAAATAATTCAATGCTATTAACAAGGATTCAAGAATAACTGCGCACAATAGCTAAATCGCAGCACGAACAATGAACTTGTGTTGAACGGAACTGGAGGTAGTTTTAAAAAGACTATTTTTTAGCTGTGGGATTTGAAAACTAGAATTATACTATGTAGGGATAGATGCTGAGAGGCATCTTTTTTTGTTTTTATAGCGATACGGAATACTTGTCAATACGGGATTAATAGTTGTCAAAAACGGAGGAATTGATTTCATGCTAAAGAATGACTTTCTGCACGTTCTCTATTTGAGGTATGGAATGGTATATGATAATAGGAATAGTTGTGGCTTGGTTTTTAGGTCTTTACCTGAAAGGGAAGGTTTATGACCATTTGAGGAATAGGCATTATAATGATAGCTGGAAGAGTAGGGGGAAGGAGTAGGAAGTGATCAGTAATCAGTGGTCAGTGAAAAAGTGAGTAGTAATTAGAGAGTCGTGAAAAGTGAAAATGTCCTTCGGCAAGCTCAGGATGACAGTTAGAAGTGAGAAGTGAAAAGTGAGAAGAAAAAATCAAGTATCAGATTTCAATATCAAACGTTTAAAAGTTCAGGATTCGATTTTCGGGTTTTGGGTTGTGAGGAGTCGGTATTATTTTCGTTCTACCCCGACCCTAAAGGAGCTGAAATTTAGAGCTTATATTCTGTATGAGAGATTGATGGATTAAACCAAAAGTATATGGATAAGCTTTCATCTATTAATATTGTCGATAGATTGTTAATTATTGTTGTTGTTATTTATAAATGAATAGTATATTCGCTGAAAACTACTCTTATTAGCAAATAGGCTTTGCCTTCATACTGTTAGTTAGAGCAGCGAAGCGTGCCCGGAAGTTGTGTTTTTTTAGAGGTTATCATTCTATTCATTAATTGAAAAAAACATAATACCTCAAAATAAATACGATCCATTTTTTAAGAAAAACTAAGTACAAATTATTTATATTTGCTTCGTAATGATACTTTTAATTAATAAAATAGGACATCTCTCGTCTCTCGACTGCGCTCGAGATAATAAAATTAACGTTACGATTTTAGCATAAACCAATGAACCAACCCGAACATACCAATACCACGTGGCTGTTTGAAATAACACCTAAAAATAAATTCTTCTCACTGAATCTTAAAGAAGTTTGGCAGTACCGTGATTTGCTGATGCTTTTTGTGAAAAGGGATGTGGTTACCGTATATAAGCAAACGGTTTTAGGGCCGCTGTGGTACTTAATTCAGCCTTTATTTACTTCAATTACCTTTACCATTATTTTTAATAATTTAGCAGGAATTGATACCGGAACGGTGCCTCCATTTTTGTTCAATTTGGCTGGAATTACCGTTTGGAATTATTTCACGTCATGTCTTACAGGGACCTCAAATACCTTTGGTGCCAATGCGGGAATTTTTGGGAAAGTCTATTTTCCCAGACTGATTGTGCCTATCTCCATAGTAATTTCTAATTTGATTAAATTTGGAATTCAATTTGTAATATTTATAGCATTTTATATTTTCTATTACCTAAAAGGAACTACAGTTGGACTAAATGGTTCTGTGGTATTCTTTCCTTTGTTAATTGTACTGATGGGCGTTTTAGGATTGGGATTGGGCATGTTGATCTCTTCCTTGGTTACTAAATACCGAGATTTCAGTAACCTGATTGGCTTTGGCGTGCAATTGCTGATGTATTTGTCTGCCGTGATGTATCCCATGGCGTTAATCAAAGAAAAATTGCCTACTTACGGATGGTTGGTTCAATATAATCCTTTAGCCTATATAATAGAAACTGCGCGGTATATGTTGCTGAATGTAGGGCAAATTTCCATTTGGGGACTGGGTTATACTTTTGTGGTTACTGTAGCAGTTTTTTTAGTGGGTGTATTGATCTTTAATAAGACAGAGAAGAGTTTTATTGATACTGTTTAGGTGTTAGTGAGAAGTGAAAAGTGAAGAGTAAAAAGTGAAAGAGTAAAAAGTGAAAGAGTGAAAAGTGAAAGAGTAAAAAGTGAAAAGTGAAAAGTGAATGGAAAAATGAGCAGTAAATAGTGAATAGATATACTAACTATTCGCCAATGACTACTCACTAAAAATAAAAAATATGGATCATAAAGATTTGGATGTTTGGAAAAAGAGTATGGATTTGGTAGTTAAAGTCTATCAGATTACACAATTGTTTCCCGATTCTGAAAAATATGGTTTAACGAGTCAAATGAGAAGGGCAGCTGTTTCAATTCCATCTAATATAGCTGAGGGAGCTGCACGAAAAGGAGATAAGGAATTAATGCAGTTTTTGTATATTGCAATTGGTTCGCTTTCAGAACTAGAAACTCAATATTTAATAGCGATCCGATTGGAGTTTATTATAAAAGAAGAGACTTTTGAGAGTCAAATGATTGAAGTCAAAAAACTTTTGATTGGATTTAAGAATTATATAAATAAGAAATAGTGAAAAGTGAGTGGTGAAAAGTTAATAGTAAAAAGTGAAAAATTAGTTTATACTAACTACTCACAACTCACGATTCACAAAAAAACCACTCACCACTCACCACTCACCATTCACTATTCACTATGAAAAACATTATATTAAAAGCCGAGAATATTTCCAAGCAATACCGCTTAGGTCAAGTGGGTACTGGGACTTTGAGCCATGACTTGAACCGTTGGTGGCATCAGGTGCGAGGGAAGGAAGACCCGTATTTGAAAATTGGCGATACCAATGATAGAAGTACTAAAGGTGAGAGTGATTATGTTTGGGCATTGCAAGACATTAATTTTGAAGTGGAACGTGGTGAAATTTTAGGCATTATCGGCAAGAATGGAGCAGGGAAATCTACGTTATTAAAAATATTATCAAGAGTTACAGCACCTACTACAGGTAGTATTAAGTTTGGTGGCCGTGTGGCTTCTTTACTTGAAGTAGGAACAGGATTCAACGGAGAAATGACAGGTCGTGAGAACATATTTCTTAATGGTGCTATTTTGGGTATGACCAAAAAAGAAATCGCCTCTAAGATTGATGAAATTATTGATTTTTCGGGATGTGAACGCTATATAGATACACCTGTAAAGCGTTACAGCAGCGGTATGTATGTGCGTTTGGCTTTTGCTGTTGCCGCATTTCTTGAACCTGATATTTTGATTGTAGATGAGGTATTAGCAGTGGGCGATGCAGAATTCCAGAAGAAAGCAATTGGTAAAATGCAGGATATTTCACAAAATGGCGGAAGAACTATATTGTTTGTAAGTCACGATTTAAGTGCAATAAGTACTCTTACTAATAAAACTATTATACTATCGAATGGAAAAATTGCTGCTTTTGAAGAAACTAATAAAGCAATTGCAATATATTCATCCATGCAAAATACGGGAAATGTTTTTATACAAGAATGTTCAGATAAGCCAACAGTAACTAAAGTTGAGATTTTAACTTCTGAGGGAGGAACTTTGCAAGGAAGTAATAAACTTTTCTCAATTAACTTTGAAATAACAATGCCAGAGGAGAATATAAAAGATATGGCACTCTCTTTTCAGATTTTGAATCATTTACAAATACCTGTTTTATATGATTACATTTTTGATATAAATGTTGCTATTTGTCGATCAGAAGGGGTGAATTATCTATCGTTTACGTATCCTAAACTATCACTTTACAAAGGGAATTATAGTGTCATTGTACACTTAGCAGAAACAAAAACAAAAACAAAATTTCAAGAATTTAATTGTTGTTCATTTGAGGTAGATATGATTGGGATGAAAGAACCTGAATGGGGCTGGCAGAAAAATGTTTGTCAATATATTGGCGAAGGGAAATGGACAACTTTTAAACTATAATAATCTAAATTTTTAAATGTGATAAATTTATTTTCGAAAAAATTTAAAGCTAAACTTGTATATAAAAAATATAAAAGTTTCAGTATGATTCCAATAGAAACCTATGTGGATAATTTATTGTTGTGCGATAGTATTGACTCTATTCATGGTTGTATCGTTGAATGTGGGGTATGGAGAGGCGGTATGATTGCGGGAATTTATAATTATGCAACAAAAAAAAGAAAATGTATTTTATTTGATAGCTTTGAAGGATTGCCAAATGTAAAAGAAAATGATGGTGAAGCAGCAAAAATATGGCAAGAAACTAATAACGGTATAGGTTTGGACAATTGCAAAGCAGAAATTTTGTTTGCAGAAAAGGCAATGAAATTAGCTAATTCGCAAAATCATACTATTGTAAAAGGATGGTTTGATATTACCATACCTAATACTATGATACCCGAACCAATTGCAATTTTGAGATTAGATGGGGATTGGTATGATTCAACTATGGTATGTTTAGAAAATTTATATCCATTAGTTGCCGAAAATGGTTTAATTATAATAGATGATTACTATGCATGGGATGGATGCTCACGGGCAGTACATGATTATTTATCAAAAAATAATTTGCCATTACGAATTTCTCAAACTGCAAATGGAGTTTGTTATATAATAAATACAAAACAAGGAAGAAAACTCTGAGAATATGACTCCAATAGATTATAATGATAATTTTCATGAAGTGCACTTTCAAAACTCTATAGATTCTGCCAATGAGATAGTTCCTCTTTTTTTATCCTATTTTAAACCAAAAACTGTTTTAGACATAGGTTGTGGACTTGGTACCTGGTTAAAAATATTTGAACAAAATCAATGTGAAGTTTTTGGAATAGATGGCGATTATGTGAAAATAAAAGATTTAGTTATTGATCAAAATAAATTTAAATCCTATGATTTAAATTTACCATACAATTTAGAAAGAAAATTTGATTTAGCAATTTCACTGGAAGTTGCCGAACATGTTTATCCAAAAAATGCCAAAGCATTTATTGATTCTATATGTTTGCATAGCGATATTGTGCTGTTTTCAGCAGCACTTCCTGGTCAAGAAGGAACAATGCATTTTAACGAACAATATAATGAATATTGGACGGATCTCTTTTCTCAGAAAGGGTATCAGTGTATAGATTTTTTAAGACACAAAATCTGGAATAATCAAAAAATTAGTTGGTGGTACAGACAAAATATTTTGATATTTATAAAAAAAACAGAAATAGATAAATCTAAATTTAATTTTATAACTCGTGAGAAAATAAATAATTTGAATTCGTATGTTCATCCTGATTTATTTGAATACAAATGTCAAAAAGCAGATAGATTAGAAAGAATATTAAATAATCCTTTAGAGATTTTGAAATATTATCTTAGAGATAAAAAAATATTTTAGATGGAAAGAGCAGAAAATCTTGCAAGACTTCAGGATATTGAAAAAATAAACATTTCAAATACAAATTATTTGGTGTATTTGTCATTTCATCGTGATTTATATAAGGCAATTGAAACTTATGCTACCGGTAAATTACTAGACATAGGCTGTGGTAATAAACCCTATGAATCTTGGATTAAAGGGCGAGTTTCTGAATATATTGGATGTGATATAGTACAATCTAGCTCTAATAGAGTAGATGTTTTATGCCAAGCGAATAATATACCTCTTGAAAGTAATAGTTTCAATACTATTTTATCTACTCAAGTGATAGAACATGTTGAAGATCACCAAGGAGTGGTAAATGAGGCTCATCGATTATTAAAAAGTAATGGATATTTCATATTGTCAGGACCTCTTTATTGGAACTTACATGAAGAGCCCTATGATTTTTTCAGATTTACAAAACATGGGTTTCGATACATTTTAGAAAAGGCAGGGTTTGAAGTATGCGAGATAGTTTCTAATGGAGGTGCTTGGGCAACACTTGGACAAGTTATAAATCACACTTTTGAATTTAAAAACCCTAATGCTAATACGATCGCCAGAGGAATCAAATATTTATTTCGTAAATTGAGATTGTATATCTTAGTGAATAGAATTTTTAACTATTTAGATATTAAAGATTTCAATACGATAAACACAATGAATTATATTGTTGTAGCCAGAAAAAAATAATTTATGAAACCAATTTTATCAATAATTATTCCTTGTTTTAACTCTGAAGCTACTTTGGATACTACTTTGGAATCTGTCTTGAATCAAAAATATCAAAATTGGGAAGCCGTAATTGTAAATGATGGTTCAACAGATGAAACAGAAGACATCGCTTTGCGTTGGGTTAATAGGGATGGCAGATTTAAATATTATAGCAAGCAGAATGAGGGTTTGGGTAAAACTCGGAATTTTGCAATAAATAAATCGTGCGCAACTTTAATACTCCCATTGGATTCAGATAATCAATTAGAAGAGAATTTTGTTCAGGATGCTATTTCTGTTTTTGAAACTAATCCTAATATTGGTGTTGTATATGGTCATGCACAGTTTTTTGGAAAAAAAAGTGGATTTTGGAAAGTAGAGGAGTATAAATTAGAGCAAATCCTAATCGAAAATTACATTGATGCTTGCGCAATCTATAAAAAAGGTTTGTGGGAACAGGTAGGAGGTTATGACGAGAATATGCCATATCAAGGTCTTGAGGATTGGGAGTTATGGATAGCATTTGGGGCTATAAATGTTAATTTTTTTCACCTTAATAAAATTACTTTTAATTACTATGTTTCTGAAAATTCAATGATTAGGTCTTTTACTAATGAAATGGCTTTGTTAAGTAGAGATTATATTATAAAAAAATACAGTAAGCTATACCATTACTATTTAAATAAGTCTATTTCAGAAAACAAATTATTGCATGAGAAAATGAAAAGCGAAAAGTTTGTTGTTAATTTGTTTACAAAAATGGTTTTTGGGTTTAAAATGTTCAGATCTGTTTAATATTTATTATAATATATTCCCGAAACTAAATCATTGTATCAGCTTATCTTGAAACATTAAAATTCAATTACGTTTTTCTAGAAATATAATAAATAGAGAAGAATGCTAGCCATAATCATTCCATACTACAAACTTGCTTTTTTTGAAGAAACATTAAAATCTTTATCTAATCAGACTGATAAGCGATTCAAAGTGTATATTGGAGATGATTCGAGTACTGAAAGTCCATTGGCACTTTTAAGTAGATATCATGATAAATTTGATTTTGTTTATCATCGTTTTGAAAAAAATTTAGGGGGTCTATCGCTTACAAAGCAATGGGAACGTTGCATCAACTTGAGTGAAAATGAAGAATGGCTCATGATTCTTGGAGATGATGATTATTTAGATTCTACAGCTATTGCAACTTGGTATACTAATTACATACTTTTCTATAAAAAATCCGAAGTAATTCGGTTTGCTTCTAAAATGATAGTTGAAGAAACAAATACGGTTACGGATACTTATGTGCATCCTATTTGGGAAATGGCAACCGATTCGTTTTATAGAAAATTGGAACATTTGACCAGAAGTTCTTTATCAGAATATATTTTCTCCAGAGCTTCATTTCTTAAATTTGGATTCTATGATTACCCTTTGGCTTGGAATAGTGATGATCGTGCCTGGCTTGAATTTTCAGATAATAAACCTATTTTTACTATAAATAACAGTTTAGTCTTTGTTAGACTCTCTGCGTTAAATATTTCCGGTAAACTGGATAATGACAATATGAAGAGTTTGTCTGTACTGTCATTTTATAAGTTTGTAATTTTAGAAAAACTAAAATTTTATGCAATACCACATCGGGATAGAATATTGAGACGTTATGAAAAAGAAATCAGAAAGCAAAGAGATTTAAAGTTATCGGAATGGTTTTTTTTACTATACTTTTATTTGAAATATTTTGATTTTGATTCGGTTAAAAAGTTTAATAAAAGGTTTTCAAAAAGACATGTGTAAAAAAATTTCCATAATTGTTCCTTGCTACAATCAAGCCCAATACTTAGGGGAGGCATTACAGTCTGTTTTAGGTCAGACCTGCACAAATTGGGAATGTACTATTGTAAATGATGGAAGTTCAGATAATACCGAAGAAATAGCTAAGATTTGGATGGCTAAAGACTGTCGGTTTAGATATTTATTTCAAGAAAATTCAGGACTCTGTAGTGCACGTAATTTAGGGATAAGTCACGCAACAGGCGAGTTTGTTCTTCCATTAGATGCAGACGATATTATTGCAAAGGATTATGTAGATTTAGCTCTGCAATCTTTTGAGAAGGACGATTGTTTGAAAGTTGTGTATTGTAAAGCAGAAAAATTTGGTGATGAGTTTGGAATATGGCAATTAGCATCGTTTTCACTTTATAACCTAAGCAGAAATAACTTGATTTTTTGTTCCGCTTTTTTTAGAAAAAAAGATTGGGAATTAGTAGGTGGTTATGATACCAATATGGTTTATGGCTGGGAAGATTGGGAATTTTGGATTGCCATTTTAAAAAACGGAGGCAATGTAAAGTGTTTGGATGAGGTTGGGTTCTATTATAGAATAAAATCAAATTCAATGCTTAGGATGATTAATCAGGAGAATGAGAAAAAGATGTTAAATTATTTAAGCGTTAAACATGCTGATTTTTTCGTTAAACATTATGGCTCTTTTACAGCAATTAATCATGCATTAATAGATGAAAAAAAGAATAATGAAATAAATCTAAAAAGCGAAAAATTTGTAATTGATGTTTTCTGCAAGAGATTTTTTGGTTTTACAGTCTTTGGGAAATACAAATAGTATTGAAGTCATGATTCGGTAAATGCTTATCCTAATTAATATTTTTTGACAAATCCTTTTTAACATGTATTTTTACAAAATAGCAATCTATAAATAGCTATATCAATTGGTATTAGTTTATCTATAAAAGTTACAAATGTCTGAAAGCAAAATAAAATTCTTAGCTTATTACCTTCCTCAATATCATCCTATTCCTGAGAATGATGCTTGGTGGGGAAAAGGTTTTACAGAATGGACTAATGTGGCGAAAGCCAAACCGTTATTCAAAGGACATTACCAACCCATTTTGCCAGCAGATTTAGGATTTTATGATTTGCGTTCACCAGAAGTTCAACGACAACAAGCACAATTGGCACAACAATACGGGGTTGATGGTTTTATATATTATCAGTATTGGTTTGGCAACGGAAAAATGCTGTTGGAACAACCATCTGAACAAATGTTGAAAAATAAAGATATTACATTGCCATTTTGTTTCTGTTGGGCAAACGAGACGTGGAAAGGCATTTGGCATGGTTTGGACAATCCAGCTGTCTTGATAGAACAAACTTATCAAGGCAAACAAGGTTTTATAGCCTATTTTAATTATTTACTTCCCTTTTTTAAAGATGAAAGATACATTAAAGTGAACAACAAACCGATGTTTCATATTTATAGAATAGAAGACATTCCGGAACTCGATATGTTTTTAGAAACGTTTAACAATTTGGCCACTCAAGCTGGTTTTAATGGTGTTTGTTTCGTGGCTACAATATTAGGAAATCCTAACGTTGTTGATCTCAATAAATGGATATATGGGCATGTAGGCTTGGATGTATTCTTCAAAATGCGTTACAGTAAAAAATTTTTTTTTGTAGATAAAAGTTTTTTGGGCAAAATTGAAAATAGAATTCGCAGAAAATTAGATGGTTCATACAAAATAGGCGTGCGGACAAAACCATTAGTGTTTGATTATAAAAAAGGAGCTTCTAATTTCAATATACAATTTCCCAACACCAAATACATTTCTTGTGTTTTTCCTAATTGGGACAATTCTGCCCGAAGTGGTAAAAGATCGTTAATTTTTAAAAATTCAACGCCGAGAGCATGGCAAGAACATTTGCAAATTGCTGTAAATGAACTTTTAAAAAATCCAGAAAATCCATCTTTTATAGTGATTAAATCTTGGAACGAATGGGCAGAAGGCAACTATTTGGAACCCGATCAAAAGTTTGGATTGCAATGGTTAGAAGCCATAAAAAATGTAAAAGCAACTATAAAAGATATTTAATGCAAAACAATATTCTTGTATCCATAGTAATTCCGTGTTTTAACGATGCACAATATATTGAGCAAGCAGTGAATTCAGCATTAAATCAAAGTTACCCTTATAAAGAGATTATAGTTGTAGATGATGGTTCTAATATTGAAACGAAAGCTGTTCTGCAAAAGTTACTGCCTATAATAACAAAACTGATTACCCAAGAGAACCAAGGACAAAGTACCGCTCGGAATATGGGTATTCGGGAAGCAAAAGGAGAATACATATTGGTTTTGGATAGTGATGATTATTTTGAACCCTCTTTTTGTGAAAAAGCAGTTTTAGTTTTAAAAGATACTAACATAAAAATAGTAGCTTGTCATATAGTGCGCTTTAACAATGAAAAAAAGATAGACGAGTTCCGCCATAAAGGAGGAGATTTATCGGTATTAATTTTGAATAATCAAGCAACAGGAAGTGTAATGTTTCGTAAAAATGATTTTATTAAAATTGGGGGGTATGATCAGTTAATGCGAACAGGTTTGGAAGATTGGGAATTTTATATTCGAATATTACAAAATGGAGGATTATTTTATATTATAAAAGAGCCGTTGTTTAATTATAGAATGAGATCAGATTCTACAACATCGAAAGCTAATTTACTTAAATATGAATTATTGAATTATATTTATACCAAGCATCGAGATTTAAATATTGCATATTTTGATTTATTTGTGGGACATTTGTTGTATAGAATAGAAAGAGAGGAAATAGAAAAGATTAAAAATACGCAACGATTAGAATTTAAAATTGGTAAAGCAATTTTAAAGCCTTTCCGATGGATTAAATCATTAATTAAATGAAGCCTATACCCAAAGTAAGTATAATAATGGCTACTTATAACAGGTCAGAATATATTTTAGAATCTATACAATCAATTCAATACCAGACATTCAAGGATTGGGAGTGTATTATTATTGATGATGGAGGAACCGATAATACTCAGCAGATTTTAGAGCCTGTTTTAAAACAAGATTCTAGATTTCAATATTTTATGCGAACCCCAAATTATCAAAAAGGATTGCCGGGAAGCAGGAATTACGGTTTAGATCTTGCTAAAGGGGATTATATTATATTTTTTGATGATGATGATATTGCACATCCGCAAAACTTAGAATTATGTGTTTTGGAATTATCTAATAATGATATTTCTTTTTGTAGGTACATAAGAGATATCTTTAGAGGAGATTTTATTTATAATTATGATTATTCAAAAGAGTATACTTTTTTTTATATTGATAGTCAGGATATCAATAAAATATTAAGGAATGAACTGCAATTCAATTCTTGTGCCGTCATGTGGACAAAAGAATGTTATAGCAATCATCGGTATACAGAGCATTTAAAGTACGCAGAAGAATGGGAGGTCTATGCACGAATCCTTACTTCAGTAAATAGAGGGATATCTATTAACAAAACCCTTTATTATGGGAGAAAACATAGTGTGTCCATCACAGGCGATTTTGGAAATAAAAATTTAAGCAGTTTAGCATCTTACACCGATGCCATTCAGTTGGTAATTGCCAATTTAAAAAATAAAAAAATGTTATCTAATGAGATAATACGCTATTTTATTCAAGTTTCTTTAGAATACAAAGAATATAGCTTGTTTGGAAGGATTATAAATACCTTAGATTTACCAAAATATGAAGAGCTGAAATGGAGATTATTTTATGCTCATTTGCCGTTGCGATTGTATTTTTACGGAATTTGGAAGAGGGTTAAAAATAATATTCATTAAAATGAAATTTCTAGTAATAGCACAAAATCTTAAAGTTTCAGGGGCAAGTGAAGGGATTGTTTCTCGTTCTTTCCTTGCTAAGTTGCGAATGGCTTTTCCGGAGTCTATTATTGATGTGCTGTATTTAAAAAACCACCCGAGCGAAGATCAATTGCATTTATTGCCAGTTGATTCCATTCAATCCCATGTCATTAATTTAAAACCTGCCTTTGTAACCAAATGGCTGAATCGAATTTCATTGAGGCTTTTTCATATTTCTTTGTATGATCGGTTTGTGCATAAATCCTACGGCGCTCCTATTTCAAAAATAGACCATGAGCAATATGATCATGTTTTTATTCGAAGTTCAGGTTTGAATCATGAAACGCTATTGGGTGCGCGTGATTTACCTGTTCTTAAAAAAGCAATTATTAATTTTCATGATCCCTATCCTTTTTTTTGGTACCAAGGTTCGCATCATGCGCTATCCGGGGTAGAGTTATTTCGCTTAAAAACCATGTACAAAGTCATTCTACAGGCAAAAGGGTGTATGAGTACCGCACAATTAATGTCTAATGATTTAGAATTTCTATATGGTTCGCGTAAAAAATTCTACACTTTACCGCATCAATTTTCAAATACTGTTTTTGATTTAACGGATATCCAAAAGGTGCGGCCTAAGACTAAAAAACTTACTATCGCGTATCATGGGTCCATACAATTTGGACGAAAAACAGAAGCTCTTTTGGATGCTTATCTTGCATTAGTAAATGAGAATGCGACTATCAAAGAAGAAACGGAATTTGTATTACGTTTAGGCGGTGGCGATGTAAACGCATTGCGGGATAACTATAAGGAATGTAGTAATATTGTTATTTTAGCCACCTTAAATTTTTCAAATTCGGCTTACGAACAGACCCATCTTGCAGATATAAACGTGATATTAGAGAATGGTCCCCTGTATTGTAATATTTTAGTTGGCAAAGCTGCTTTTTTGGCGTCACTGAATAAACCTGTATTTTGTGTTTCACCAGAGCGGAGTGAATTAAGGCAAATCATCAAAGACCCTAAACTCATAGCAAATGGTGGGGATATAACAGACATTAAAATGAAACTAGAAGCGCTTATTGAGAAAAGATTGGGTTTTAATGAGGCTTTGTATTCTTTTGGAGATTACTTTAGTGATGAGAATTTTAAAGCAAGACTTAATAAAATTTTAGAATGTTAGCAATAGTAATCCCCTACTATAAAATCACTTTTTTTGAAGCAACGCTTGCTTCACTAGCTCACCAAACTGACAAAAGATTTAAAGTCTATATTGGTAATGATGCCAGTCCTGAAAGTCCAAGTAATTTGTTAGAAAAGTATAAAGGGCAATTTTATTCTGTGTATCATTATTTTGATACTAATTTAGGAGGTATTTCATTGGTGAAACAGTGGAATCGCTGTTTGGAAATGATAGATAGTGAAGAATGGGTTATGTTTTTGGGAGATGATGATTTATTAGAAGAAAATGTTGTTTCAGAATTTTACAGTAATTTGAATGAAATAGATTCTATAGCTAATGTTGTACGCTATTCGACTTGTAAAATAAATGCATTAGGCTTGTTGATTTCATCTCAATATACACACCCGAAAATTGAGCATTCAATAGATTTTTTTTTTAGAAATGTAAGATCCTCATTAAGTGAATATATTTTCAGAAAAACTAAAATGAGAGAAATAGGATTTAAAGATTTTCCTCTAGCTTGGCAATCAGATGTTTTAGCAGTTTTGGAATTTTCAGATTTTAAAAATGTATATTCAATTAATGATGCGAAGGTATATATACGCATAACAGATTTGAGTATTTCGGGTAAACAGGATAATTTAAAGTTAAAATATAAAGCAGTTTTTGATTTTTATTATTATTTGATAACTTACAGGTTAAATCATTTTAACTCAATTCAAAAGGATAAGCTATATGCACAGGTAAATAAAAGTTATCTCAACGATAAAAAAAACATTACATATTTTTTAAAATTATCTAATTTTTATTTGAGTAAATTTTTATTTGGTGATTACATTAACTTTTTAAAATCAATTATTATAAACGTACTTAAGATTAAATAATGCGAATAGGTCATAACCCTCATAAAGATGAAGTGATACTCCAGTCAAACTACCTGCATCAGGTGGTTATTCCGGTTTATATACCCCATCAAGAAGGTTATTTTAAAGACAGTCTAAGGATTCTTCAGCTATGCTTGCAATCGCTCTTGAAAACGGTTCATAATAAAACCTATATTACCGTTGTCAACAATGGAAGTTGTAAACTTGTAATAGAATATTTAGATAAAGTTTATCAGGATGGTCAAATACAGGAACTCATCCATACTGAAAACATTGGAAAAGTCAATGCAATATTAAAAGGTTTAACAGGCAATAACATAGAATTAGTAACAATTGCCGATGCCGATGTGTTATTTTTAGATTCTTGGCAAGTAGCCACTACAGATGTGTTTAGGGCATTGCCAAAAGCTGGCGTAGTGGGTATCGTTCCCCAATTTAATATGTTTAAGAATAAATCGGGTAATGTTATTTTTGATAATTTATTTAATAAAAAATTAAAATTTATTCCCATACAATCATCTGGAGGATTGATTCGTTTTTATGACAGTATCGGTTGGGACAGGAGTTATAATATAGATTATCTAGAATATGGGTTAGGGTTAGAATATAATGATGTTAAAGTATTTGTAGGTTCAGGGCACTTTGTAGCGACCTATAAAAAGCAAATGTTTCAAGAAATGAAATCGTACTTAAATTATAAATTAGGAGGGGATTCAGAAAATTACTTAGACACTTTGCCTTTGCACTATGATTATTGGAGAGTAACCACTTATGATAATTATGGGTATCACATGGGTAATGTTTTCGAAGATTGGATGTCAGAAATAGAACATGATAAAAACAGCAGGACTGAAATGGATTCTGATTTTGTCCAATATAAACAAGCTAGCTCGTTTATATTTTCATTAAAGAATGGAATATTTCCTAAGTTTTTATTTAACGACTTAATTTCAAAGTTTTTCTATAATTGGAAAAAATTACCAAAATCAATGGTGAATAATTACAATAATATTATTCCAAAATGAGAGTTTCTATACTGATTATATCAAAAAATAGAAAGGAAGAGTTGTTTTTTACTTTGAGGAAATTAAAAAGTATAGTTGATCTTTCAGTACATGAAATTTTGGTTTTACTTGATGGGTGTACCGATAGTTCAGAGGAGTTAGTACAACAATTCGATTGGATTAATTGGACAGTCTTAAACGAAAGTATTGGAGCATCTAGAGCGAGAAATTTTCTTTATAAGAAAGCTACAGGTGATATTTTTATTGGATTTGATGACGATGCACACCCATTGCAAGATGATTTTATTAAAATCGTTGAATCTATATTTGAAGAAAATAACAATTTAGGAATTATTGCTTTCCAAGAAATTAAAGGTGTTTTTAAAAATGATGGAGAGGCATTATCTCAAAAACCAAATCAAAGAGAAGAATATTTATGTAATGAATTCGTAGGTTGTGGTTTTGCTATTACTAAAGGTGTTTATTTAGCAACAAATGGATTTCCTGTATGGATAGATATTTATGGAGAAGAATCATGTGTTGCAGTTGAAGTTTTGGCAAACAAAAAAGATATACTTTATACGAATAGAGTCTCAGTAAATCATCGTGTAAACAAACAAGCCAGATTAAACAGTGGTATGAATTATTTTAGATTCGAAAAGCAATTAAAAAACACCGCTTTTTATTTTATAGTTTATCATGAAAATCCAAGTTTAGAAATAATTAAATTGCTTTGGCATAATTTTAAAAAATATGCTTTAAAAGATATTACATTTTTTAAAAGTTATTTTAAAGTAATCGGAATAGTAATAGTACAAGTGCCAAGGGTTTTAAAATACAGAAAGCCAGTTTCAAAATCAATCATTAAAGAAAAGAAGGAATTAGCATCTCCTATTTTTTATTAAAAACATGTAAATCGAGTTGTAAATGAAAAATATAGTCATAATTCCAGCGCGCGGAGGTTCGAAACGTATTCCTGAAAAAAATATACAGCTTTTTGGAGGCATTCCTTTGTTAGTCCATTCCATTCAGTATGCACAAGCAAACGCTCATTTGATAGAAGATATATTTGTTTCTACTGACGATGAAACTATAAAAAAAATAGCATTATACTATGGGGTTCAGGTGATTGACCGGCCAGGACATTTGTCAGGTGATTTAGAACCTACAATAACTGCTGTTCAACATGCTTTAGATGTTATTCCGTATGCTGTTGATACGGTGGTTTTGTTGCAGGCAACTAATCCGTTGCGGCCAGAAAATTTACTAAGGGAAGCTTTTGAAAGTTATAAAATGAGCGATTCAGATAGCTTGTTCACTGTTACAAGAAACCATCAGAAATTAGGTAAGATAACTAACAATTGTTTTGAACCTTATAATTATACCATTGGGCAACGCAGTCAGGATTTAGAACCGCTTTATTTTGAAAATGGTTTGTTGTATATTACTCAAGCAAAATTGATAAGAGAGGGCAAAATATTTTCTGAAAATAGCATCCCTTATGAAGTAAATCATATTTTTGCCAGTATTGATATTGATACTCAGGATGATTTTGATTACGCAGAATATTTATTTAAAAAAAATGTCTCGACTGGGCTTGACATGACAAAACACAAGTAAACTTTAAGCTCGAGCCCTTCGCCAAAGCTCAGTCAGGGTTGGCTAAAGTCTAGAAGGAAAATTAATAATTTTAATTATGAGCCCATACATAGAAATAGCAGGAAGAAAAATAGGTCTCGATTATCCGCCATTAGTAATCGCAGAAATAGGAATTAATCATGAAGGATCTTTGCAAGTAGCAAAAGAAATGGTTGATGCTGCCCATCGAGCTGGTGTTGAGGTAGTCAAACATCAAACGCATATCGTTGCAGATGAAATGTGCGGAGCAGCCAAAAAAGTGATTCCTGGTAATGCAGATGTGTCTATCTATGAAATTATGGAGCGTTGTTCTTTGAACGAAGCCGATGAATTAGAACTAAAAAACTATGTGGAAAGTAAAGGAATGATCTTTATTTCCACCCCGTTTTCTCGTGCAGCCGCTGATCGATTGCAACAATTTGATGTTCCTGCCTATAAAATAGGTTCGGGGGAATGCAATAATTATCCGCTTCTGGAGCATATTGCTTCTTTTGGCAAGCCGGTAATCTTAAGTACCGGGATGAATACCATTGACAGTATCACCAAAGCTGTGGCGATATTTGACAAACATAAAGTTCCTGTAGCCTTATTACATACTACGAATTTGTATCCTACACCGATACATTTAGTTCGATTTGGAGCCATGATGGAAATGCATGTTGCTTTTCCTGATAAAGTTTTTGGTTTGTCTGACCATACCTTGAATAATAATGCCTGTTTGGGTGCCGTAGCTTTGGGTGGATCCATTCTAGAACGTCATTTTACAGACCATAAGCAGCGAATGGGGCCAGATATTATATGCAGCATGGATGAGCAGGCCTGCAAAGAATTAATAATAAACAGTGCCGAAATTGCGCTTATGCGAGGTGGAATTAAGCAAGCAGCAAAAGAGGAACAAGTTACCATCGATTTTGCTTTTGCAACTGTTTGTACTATTAAGCCAATAAAAAAAGGCGAATTGTTTACTAAAGACAATATTTGGGTTAAACGGCCAGGAACCGGAGCTATATTGGCTGATAAATTCGAATTTATTATTGGTAAGATTGCAGCAAGAGATATTTGTGATGATGAACAATTAAAAGTTAATGACTATGAATGATAAAATATCAGTAGTCATTCGAAATAGAAATCAAGCTGAATCACTAGATTTCTTACTAAATAACCTAAAAAAAAGATATTTAGAAGATATTAATGAAATTATTGTATTGGATAATTTATCTACTGATAATAGTTTGTCTGTAATACAAAAACACGGCGTAAAAAAAGTTAGGATTGATAAGTTCTCTTATGGGGGAAGTGCGAATCTAGCAGCAGAAAGCGCAACCAATGATATTGTAGTCATTTTTAGCGCACATGCATTTCCCGTAAGCCATGATTTCTTTAAGCTGATACAATTAAGTTTTCAAAAAAACAGCAATTTAGCTGGTTTAAGATGTTTGCATAACAGTAATGATTATGCGCTCTTTATAAATGATGTAACAGCTAATGAAAATCCAAATGGCGCGGGTGTTATTTTTTGTGGATCTGCATTCAATAAAAAGGTGTGGAGAGAGCTGAGATTCAAGGAAGATATCCAGACCATGGAAGATAAAGAATGGACCAAAAGAGTTTTGGATAAAGGGTATGATATTGAATTTACCCCATCTATTTTTTGTTACAGCATAAAGCGGAGCAACAAAGAACTTTTTTTTAGATATAAAAATGAAGTTATAGGAGGATATCAATTATGGCATACAGAACATAATTTCATAACCGCTTTAAAAATGTTAGTAGGTTCCAAAATAAATACTTTTCGAGTTTTTAGCAGTAGCTTTTATTATGCTTTTAGAAGGTTCTTTTTTCTTTTAAAATTTATAAACAATAAACCAGAAAAATTTTAAAGTTGGGTATATTACTCCGCTCTATAATTTTAATCCATTAATTATTTTTAATGAAAAAGATCCTTTTTCTTACCGGAACACGAGCTGATTTTGGTAAAATTAAATCACTAATTTCTGTTCTTGATGATCATCAAGATTTTGAAGTTTTTGTTTTTGTCACAGGAATGCATTTGCAAAAAGAATATGGATACACCCTTTTAGAAATTGAACGATGTAATTTTGTAAATGTACACACGTTCGAAAATCATACCCATGAAACTACAATGGATTTAACACTAGCTAAAACCATAGAAGGTTTGTCAAGCTATTGCAAAAAAGTAAATCCTGATTTAATTGTAGTTCATGGGGATCGAGTAGAGACTTTGGCTGGCGCAATTGTTGGTTCTTTGAATAATATTTTGGTTGCCCATATTGAAGGAGGAGAGTTGTCCGGTACTGTGGATGAATTAATTCGGCACAGCGTCAGTAAATTAAGTCATATTCATTTTGTTTCTAATGATGATGCGGCAAAACGATTGCTGCAAATGGGAGAAATGGAGACCTCTATTTTTACTATAGGTTCGCCAGATATTGATATTATGTTTTCAGATTCGCTCCCTAGTTTAGCAATTGTAAAGCACTATTATGAGATAAATTTTGATGAATTTGCTATTGTAATGTTTCATCCTGTGACAACTGAAATTGTTGAAATGCAGCAATATGCGAAGGATTTTGTAGATAGTTTATTAAACGATTTTCACAATTATATTGTAATTTATCCTAATAATGATTTGGGTAGCCAATGTATAATAAAAGAATACGAAAGAGTAAGGAATAATCCTCGTTTCAGAGTTTTTCCTTCTCTGCGGTTTGAATATTTTTTGACATTATTAAAAAACTCCCAATTTATTATTGGTAATAGCAGTGCCGGAATTAGGGAGGCTCCCTATTATGGAATTCCAATTGTCAATATTGGAACACGTCAACAAAATAGAGTTGTCCATGCTGATATTTTAAATGTAGATTATAATGTCGAAAGTATCAACAAAGCATTACAAGTTATAGATTCCCATAAAGTACAAATAACTGCTACTGATTTTGGTCAAGGAAATAGCACGGCTTTATTTCTCAACTCCATTCAAAATAACGATATTTGGAAAATAAATCATCAGAAACAGTTTAGAGATAATTAATGTCAAATAATAAAATTTTTATTTTACTACCCGATGGTGTGGGACTGCGCAATTTTGCTTTTACAGACTTTTATAAGACAGGAATGGCGAAGGGGATGGATTTGGTTTTTTGGAATACGACACTATTTGATTTAGAAAAAATTGGTTTTGAAGAAATTAAACTTAAACAAAATCGATCTAGTCTTTTATTGGAAGTATTAAAAAATGCTCGAAAAGAAATTGAACTCAATTGCAATATAAGAAAATCTAGAGACTACGTTTATGATTCATATCGATTTCCATTTTCTTATGCTACTTTTAAATCTTCAACAAAAAGTTATATAATACGCTCTATAATTCAATTGTTTGATTCAGAAAAAGGATTGAAAATAGTTAGGGATCTCATAAAAAAAACAGAACAAAGAAGCAATTTTTATTCTGAGTCTTATGAACTTTTAAAAGTTCAAAAACCAGCTCTCGTTTTTTGTACCAATCAAAGAATCAGTTTAGTCATAGCGCCTTTATTAGCCGCTCAGGATTTAAAAATACCAACGGCAACTTTTATTTTCTCTTGGGATAATCTGCCAAAAGGCACTATGGTTGTAGAAACAGATTATTATTTTGTTTGGAGCTCTCATATGAAAAAAGAGCTTTTATACTATTATCCGTATATCAAAGAAAATCAAATCGTAGTAACAGGAACACCCCAATTTGAAAATCATTTTCAAATTGATAATATAATTGCGAAAGAAATATTTTTCAAACAAAATGGGTTGGATATTGGAAAGAAGTATATTTGTTATTCTGGAGACGACGTGACAACATCACCTTATGATCCAAATTATTTATTAGATTTAATTAAAGCTGTTAGAATTTTAAACGAAAGAGGGAATCAATTGGGGATTATTTTCCGAAGGTGTCCAGTAGATTTTTCAGCCAGATTTAATACAATATTAGAAGAGAATAAAGATATAGTTATAGCAATCATTCCTAAATGGGATAAAGTTGGAGAAGGCTGGAATACCATTCTGCCTACTAAAGAAGATTCTATTTTGCAGTTGAACATTGTTGCACACACTGAACTTGTTGTAAATTTAGGCTCTTCCATGGTTTTTGATTATGTTTCTCATAAAAAACCGTGTGCCTTTATGAACTATAATCCTGAAAAACAAAATGGTAATTGGTCCGTTGAAAAAATTTATAATTATGTTCATTTTCGTTGTATGCCTAATAATGCAGTTGTTTGGTTAAATTCCCCAGATGAAATTTCAGATAAAATTGAAATGATGTTGAGTGATGAAGCTCAAAAAGTGGTTGCCAATGCTCAAAAATGGTTTGAAAAAATTAATCAGTATCCTGCGGAAGATGCTTCTAAACGCATTTGGGAGGCCATAGATCAAATTTGTAAAAAGGGAATATGCTAAAAGAAACTATTTTATCGGATTATAAAAGATGTGGCATCAATAAGATAAGTTTTTGGATACTTGTTAAGACCTTTATTCTCATGCCTAATCCTGGGCTAAAATTTATGACTATTTTTCGTTTGACACAGTATTTTAGAAAAAGAAGCAAGTCATTATTCTATTTTTTCTTTCTTTGGTTGCGCCACTTAAAAGTGAAGTACGGATTTGATATCTCTTATAGAACTCAAATAGGAAAGGGGTTCTATATCGGACATTTTGGAAATGTAGTGATACATGGAGATACTGTTATTGGGGATAATTGTAATATTTCTCAAGGAATAACTTTTGGAGTAAGTAATGCAGGTGCTACTATTGGAGTACCGAAAATAGGAAATAATGTTTTTATAGGACCCGGAGCTTGTGTTTTTGGAAGTATAACAATTGGTAATCATGTAACTATTGGTGCCAATGCTGTGGTTACCAATGATATTCCAGATTTTCATACCGTTTTGAGTCCTAAAGTCAGCATAATAAATAAAGACTTGTCTTCTTTTTACATTCACAATAGCGATACCTAATATGTTTTTTAATTCCTTATCCTTTGCCATTTTCCTTCCCATAGTATTTGTGCTGTATTGGTTTGTTTTTAATAAAACAAAAAGTAGTCAAAATCTTTTGTTGATTATTGCCAGTTATTATTTTTATTCCTGTTGGGATTGGCGTTTTTTGTTTCTATTGGTTTTCTCCACTTTTTTGGATTATTATACCGGAATTCGAATTGAAAAAGCCAAGACTGTAATAGGCCGAAAATTTTGGTTTTGGTTGAGTATCGGTATCAATCTTGGTTTTCTGGGGATTTTTAAATATTATAATTTTTTTGCTGATTCTTTCTCTCAGTTATTGAATGGGTTTGGATTGCAAACCAGCCCCTTATTACTAAACGTGGTTTTGCCAGTAGGGATATCCTTCTATACCTTTCACGGATTATCGTATGTTATCGATATTTATTTAAAAAGAATCAAAGCTGAATATAACTTCGTGGATTATTCCTTGTTTGTCAGTTATTTTCCATTGCTGGTCGCTGGTCCTATTGAAAGAGCCACCCACTTATTGCCACAAGTAAAAGTGAAACGCAGTTTTGATTTTGAAAAAGGCAAGGAAGGAATCTATCAATTTGTATGGGGATTGGTCAAAAAAGTGGTAATAGCCGATACTTGTGCGACCTATGCCAATGCTATTTTTGATAATTATGAATCCATGAATTCACTGTCGTTGTTGCTGGGAGCCGTTTATTTTGCCTTTCAGATCTATGGAGATTTTTCCGGGTATTCGGACATGGCATTGGGAATGTCTAAATTATTTGGAATCGATTTGTTACGTAATTTTAATTATCCTTATTTCTCTCGTGATATAGCCGAGTTTTGGCGTCGTTGGCACATTTCGCTGTCGTCCTGGTTTCGGGATTATTTGTACATCCCTTTGGGAGGAAGCAGTGGTGGGATGGCGATGAAAATCCGCAATACCTTTGTGATTTTTTTGGTCAGTGGTTTTTGACATGGCGCCAATTGGACTTTTATAGCTTGGGGTTTTATCAATGCGTTGTATTTTTTACCGTTGTTGCTTCTCAAAAAAAACAGGTCTAATATGGAAACGGTTTCTTTGTATTGGAATTGGAGCTCCTTGAAAGTGATTTTAAGCATGATTAGTACGTTTGCATTAACCTGTTTGGCCTGGGTATTTTTCAGAGCAAAATCGATAGGTGAAGCTTTTGATTATATTGAACGTATTTTTACCAATCAAAGTTTTTTACCGCAGTATTTGGAAAATGAACGGTACAGTTATGAAATCATAATTCTGATAGTGGCTTTTATCTTGGTCGAATGGAATAGCCGAACGCAAGTGGAGCCAATTTCAGGAAGAAACAGTACCTTAAAATTAGCATTGTGCATTGCCGCAATTATAGCGCTGGGAACCTATTCGGATTATAAAGAATTTATTTATTTTCAGTTTTAAGGAGCAATTTTCGTTTTACCCCAGCCCTAAAAGGCAATGTCATTAAGTTGAGAGATTTTAGATTGAAGATTAACGATTGCAGATTTTTGATTCGATGTTGGTAAATATAAGATTGTCGATTTTATGGGGTCTATAATATCTGAAATCAAAAATCATTTTATCTATTTTTTCTTAACTTGATGGCATTGTCCTAAAAGGAATCGAAAATTAGGGGTAGAGTAGAAATGTTGTAACGTTGTCTTTCTTTTTCCCACCCTTTAGGGTTGGTGAAGTATAAATTTTCGTTTTCCCCAGACCCTAAAGGGAGCCGAAAATTAGGGTGAAGTATAAATAATAATTAGAATGAATTCATAAATATAAAAGAGAATAATATAACAATGAAACGTTTTTTAATTTTTACAGTCAAAACTCTCTTGCTGCTGTTTTTACTGTTATTCGTATTAGATTTTCTTTATACGACTGTTTATTTGCAGTCTTCGGATAGAGGAAAAATAGAGTATGTTTACAACTCAGAAGTCCGAAATTACGATGTAGTAATTTTAGGTTCTTCCAGAGCGAATAATCATTTTGTTGCGCCACTATTTGAAGAGAAGGGATTGAAAACCTTTAATTACGGCATGAGCGGAGGTCATTTATTTGAAGCGGCTCTCCTGTTAAAATTAATGGTAGCACATAAATACAACATAAAAAATGTAATACTCGAAGCTGATTTAAATTTGTCTAATGCCCATAGGGATGATGGTGTTTCTGCCAAATTTATGCCATTTATTCATGATTCGAAAATAATAAAAGATCATTTTTCCGGAGAAGGAGACTTTAAACCCTTGTATTATATTCCTTTTTATCGGTATGTGGCATTTGACTCTAAAATAGGGTTCAGGGAACTGTATAAAACAGCAATAAGTCAGCCTACAACCTATTTAGAGCATTTAGGCTATTATCCTTTAAAGAAGAAAAAAGGAAACATGAAAAATGATATACGTGCTTTGAAGCCACTTCAAAACAGGTATTATGAAGAAATTAAGCAAATTTGTGCAACCAATAATATCCATTTTATTGCAGTGATGACGCCCATGTGCACCAACACAAAAGGATTGAATTATTTTGAAAAAGTAAATCAAATCTATCCCGAAATTCATAATTATGAAAATGCGGTTGAAGGAGATCACTATTTCTCTTCCTGTGGGCACATGAATGATGCTGGAGCGAGACTGTTTACAGCCAGAATTTTAAAAGATTTTTTTAATAAATAAATATGAAAATAGCTTTTCTTACTCCTGAATATCCGCACCCGAAAACCGGAACCTCCGGAGGTATTGGAACGAGTATCAAAAACTTGGCTACAGGACTTTTAGCAGAAGGCTGTTCGGTTCGGGTTTTGGTGTATGGTCAGAGAGAAGAGGGTGTTTTTGATGATAACGGTATTTGTATTCAACAAATACGGAATGTGAAACTCAAAGGATTGTCATGGTATCTTACCCGAAAAAAACTCCAAAAAATAATTAATACCTTACACCAGCAAAAAGAAATTGATTTGGTTGAAGCACCGGATTGGACTGGAATTACTTCTTTTATTTGTCCAAAAAAATGCCCTGTTGTCATTCGATTGAACGGTTCGGATACTTATTTTTGTCACTTGGATCAGCGTTCTGTAAAGTGGAACAATAAATTTCATGAAAAACGAGCCTTAAAAAAAGCTGACGCATTGCTTTCTGTAAGTCAGTTTACGGCTGATAAAACGAATGAAGTGTTTGGTTTAGATAAGAAATTCACAGTAATTCCGAATTCAATTGATTTGAGCTTGTTTAGTCAAAACATCGATGACAATAATAATGGCGTTATTCTATATTTTGGAAGTTTAATCCGTAAAAAAGGATTGTTAGAATTGCCCTTCATTTTTAATGAGGTAATCAATAAATATCCTAAAGCAAAGCTTGTTCTAGTGGGAAGGGATGTTCCTGATATTATCTCAGGAAATTCATCCACTTGGCAGATGATGCGGGAACTGTTTACGGAGCAAGCATTTATCAATGTGGATTATTTAGGAGCTGTACCCTATCAGGATATAAAAAAGCAAATCAACGAAGCCACTGTTTGTGTATTTCCTACATTTGCTGAAGCTTTACCTGTTTCATGGATAGAAGCTATGGCCATGCGAAAACCAATTGTAGCTTCTAATATCGGTTGGGCCACTGAAGTGATAGATGACGGTATCGATGGTTTTTTAGTGCATCCAACCCATCATTTGGAATATGCCAATAAAATTATTCAGTTACTAGAAAATGTCAAATTGCAAAAAGAATTTGGTGTTGAAGCAAGAAAAAAGATAACCGAAAAATTTAGTATAGCAATCGTTGCACAAGAAAGTTTATCATTTTATAACTCTTTAATAGGCTAAGTTTTGATTATTGTATACCATATAAATACTAAAATTACAGCCGTAGTGGCTCTTGATAATCAGAAAATTGAATTTGATTACCAAGGGACTATCGCAGGTGGTTTACAGCAGATAGCAAAAGAATTTCCAGAAAAAAAAATACTTTGGTGTCATTCAGCTGTTAAAGAACGGTTGAATTTAGAGGCCATAAAAATGCTGTTTCATCATGATAAAATGATGTTGTCTTTTTCTTCATCACAACATAATTTTTTTGATCGGAAAATAGGTTATGTTGATGAGTCTTTATTTATTAATGTTAATAAAGAAGTATCGTATCCAACCTGGCAAATGAGCAGTATTGCAGGCGTTATTCATGCCTCTGTTTTAAATGCACTAAAGGATAAAATAGTTTGCGATGCTAATTTTGATTATTATTTGAGTTCTATAGCAAAAATAGGAATGCCTTTAGGTTTACTTTGCTATTCTGAACCTAGACTCTTAAAATCAGGAGAATTAAAAAGCAGATCCAAAGCTGGAATTTATACTCTCTTTCGATTTGTTAAGCAGCACTATAAGAAACGATGGGTGTTTTTGTTGCTGCTAAATTTTATGTTGTACGAAAGAAAATTTCCTGTATTGCCCTTTCTATTTTCTTTTTTTTACAAGTATAGAAGTAATACTAATATAAATCTGGATAATATAAAAGTTGAATCATCACTGAATGTCATTGATAAAGGCACTGTGGATGTCATTATTCCAACCATTGGAAGAAAAGACTATTTGTTTGATGTATTGAAAGATTTTTCTAAACAAACCTTATTGCCGAAAAAAATTATTGTTGTAGAGCAAAATGCTCAACAAGGAAGTGTAACAGAATTGGATTATATCCTAAATGGAAAATGGCCCTTTGTAATCAAGCACATTTTTATTCACCAAGCGGGGGTATGTAATGCAAGAAATTTAGCATTGAATTATGCAGAGAGTGAATGGGTGTTTTTGGCTGATGATGATAATCGTTTTGAACCTAATTTAATTCAGGATGTTCTTCAAAATATCAAACAATATGGGAATGAAGCAATGACAACTTCCTATCCTCAAAAAAATGAATCTAAAAAATATAGAAAAGTAATCCAATGGCCAACTTTTGGAGCGGGTAATAGTTTTGTTAAAAGAAATCTTTTAAATGGAGTTAGATTCAATACGGCTTTGGAGTTTGGTTATGGTGAAGATGCTGATTTTGGGATGCAAATACGAAATCAAAGTCATGATGTGTTGTACTTCCCTGAACCTGAAATTTTACATTTAAAAGCACCTATTGGGGGGTTTAGGACAAAGCCAATATTGTTATGGCAAAAGGACCCTATTCAACCCAAGCCATCGCCAACAGTCATGTTATACATCATTTTGCATAATTCTAAAGAACAATTTAGGGGGTATAAAACCACTTTATTTTTCAAGTTTTATAAACATCAGAATATTAAAAATCCATATAGCTATTTTAAAATGTTTCAAAAACAATGGGGTCAAAGTATATTTTGGGCTAATCAATTAAAAAAGGCATCATGAGATTTTCGTTGATTATTTGTACGTATATGCGTCCCAAACCCTTGATCCAATTGTTGCAATCAGTTCAGAAACAGACTGCATATCCTAATGAAATTTTAATCATAGATGGCTCTACAAATGAGGAAACGAAAATTATTTTAAAAGAAAATTGGTTTGAAGATTTAAACTATTTTTTGGCTCCACAGGACCACCGTGGGCTGACCAAACAAAGGAATTATGGAATAGAGCGAGTAGGAAACGAGATGGATATAGTTTGTTTCCTAGATGACGATACCGTTTTGGAAAATGATTATTTCGAGCAACTCTTACAAACCTACCAAATTTATCCAGAAGCTTTAGGTGTGGGAGGTTATATCAAAAATGAGTCTGAATGTGAATTTGTAGGCTATGATTTTATACCTAAAATGGATGAGTATTTTTTTGACGGCTGGAAGCGAAAGGATGGCAGCCGATTTGTTTTGAGAAAGAAGTTGGGATTGGATAGTGATTGTCCTCCAGGTTTTTCGTCCTTATTTTCCCACGGCAGAAGCGTTGGTTTTTTGCCCCCCAGCGGTAAAATATATGAGGTCGAGATGCTAATGGGAGGCGTTTCTTCTTTTAGAAAAAAAATTTTTGAAACCATCCGGTTTTCCACCTATTTTGAGGGCTATGGTTTATACGAAGATGCCGACTTTACGTTGCAAGTAGCCAAAACAGGAAAATTGTATTTGAACACTGCAGCCCAACTAAATCATTACCATGATGCCTCTGGAAGACCAAACCAATATCAATACGGTAAAATGGTCGTCAGAAATGGCTGGTATGTTTGGCGAACAAAGAATCCAAAACCACTTCTTGACGCAAAACTGAAGTGGCATTCCATTACGATACTTTTGACTATTATAAGATATGGTAATGCTTTTAACACGACTAAAAAAAAGGAAGCCTTTGTAGAAGCGTTAGGAAGAACAATAGGATGGTGGAGTCTGTTCTTGAATAAACCAAAGAATATATAAATAGATTTCTATATATTCTGATAATTGTGAATTCATGAAAAGATGATGATTTGAAATGAAAAACTATATTTAAAGATGAATAAATATATAACATGTAAAATTTGTGAAGGAGAAGTGAAATTAATAAACAAGAAATATAATTTGGTACAATGTAGTAATTGTGAATTTATTTTTTGTTCAATAATTTATTCACAAAGAGAGTTTATAACTGTTTATGATGGATTATATAATAAGGAGAATGCTGTTTACAGCAATCACTCTATCGTAGAGTATGAAATGCTTTTAAAAAATAAAAGCATTAATGTTGGATTTCATCGGTCAAGGCTTTTAAAAAAACATGTTCTAAATGGGAAATGTGAATCTGTTCTAGAAATAGGAAGTGGAATAGGTTTAATAGGTTGCTACATTCGTAAAGAGAATAATACGATTAAATATACAGGTATAGAAATTGATAAAGAATCGTTTGATAAATCACAATTTTTAAAACTAAATACAATACATGCTGATTTTACAGCTATAAATAAAATAGAAGAATCTTTTGACGTTATTATGTTGTGGGAAGTAATTGAGCACTTACAGGATTTAAAATTATTTTTGGAGTTGGCTTATGAAAAATTAAATGATAATGGAAAAATTATTCTATCTACTCCAAATTATAATAAAATTTATAATCATCCAAAAAGAGAGGAAGATGCTATATTTCAAGATAAACCACCCGTTCATTTGAATTTTTTTACAAAAGAAAATATCGCCACTATTTTTGAAATTAATAAGTTTGTTAAATGTATGGCTACAGTAAAGAAATTTCCCTATCTTGAAATTAAAAGCAAAAAATTTTATATTGATTTTTTAAAATCTTTATTTAATAATTATCATGGTTCAACTATTTATTTTGAAGCAACAAAAGCATAAAAAACAGATGTAAATTAATGAAAACAATACTTATAGCACATAATTACAGTGAAGTCTCGTTTTCAGCAATGAGTTATCATTTAGCGCATCATTTGGCTAACTTAGGTCATGAAGTTGTTTTTGTTTCTCATCAACCCTATTTTTTTGAAGAGCAGGTTGTAAAAAAGAAAAAAGGTAAAATCAGTATTTGTTCCTGGCCTACAACGGAAAGACCGACTTTAATAAGAGATTTTATTTGGTATGTTTTCCTTTATTTTAAGTATAAACCGGATGTTATTATTGGCCATTTTGTAGGCAGTAATATTTCAGTTAGTGTTTCAAAATTATTGTCTTTCGGGAAAGTAAAAACATTCGAATACTATCATACCTTGACCGATCAGCTTTTGGCTGACGTAAAAAAGACTTCGATACAGCAAAAGATGTTGTTTTTTAGAAAAAAAAATTTTTATAATTTATTTTGTGATGTGATTATTTGTCCCTCCGCATTAGCAAAAAAAGATTTAAAAGATTTTTATTTAATTGATAAGGGATTAGTCATGCTTAATCCTATTAAAGATAGATTTAAAAATAAAATTGCGATCGATCCAGCTACAATTACTATTTCTTACCTTGGTCGATTGGATCCTTCAAAAGGGGTGATTGATTTAATTGTCGCTTTTACAGCTTATAAAAATAAAGTTCGGAATTCAAAAATCATTTTAAATATTGCAGGGACCGGGAGTCAAGAATTAGAAATAAAAGAAATAATAAAGGATAATTTGGCTATATGTTATCTTGGAGGATTACCTTATGAAACTATTGATGCTTATTTGAATAAAAGTCATTTTGTAATAATTCCATCCAAATTTGACAACCTCCCAACTGTTGGTTTAGAATCAATGATGAATCAGACCCCTTTGTTGATTTCTAATACAATTGGTTTGGCGTCTTATTTAACTGATGGAAAGGAATGTTTTAAATTTGAACCAAATGTAGATTCAATGGTATCATTATTTGATAAAATTGAAAATAATTTTAATCTTTATGAACAGATGAGCTTAGATGCGAGAGCTACTTTTTTAGATAAATTTGGTATGGATACCTATTGTAATTCTATTTCTAATTTGATACTATGAAATTTGCAATTATTACCCATGTTCCTCATATTATTGAGTGTAATAAGTATTTCGCATATGCTCCCTATGTTAGTGAAATGAATGTTTGGGCAAAGTATGTGGAAGAATTGATACTGGTGGCTCCAATAGAAACTTCAGAGATAACTCTTGTAGATAAAGCTTATCAACATCAAAACATTCAATTTATACCTATTGAGCGCTTTGATGTTTTGAGTTTAAAAGGTGTTTTTAGTTCCGTTTTAAAAATACCAAGAATTAGCTGGAAGATTTTTAAAGCGATGAAAAATGCGGATCATATCCATTTGCGCTGCCCCGGAAACATAGGATTGTTAGGTTGTTTTATTCAAGTGCTTTTTCCTAATACTCTGAAAACTGCTAAATATGCCGGTAATTGGGATCCCAAGTCTAAACAGCCCTGGACTTACAAATTGCAAAAATGGATTCTAAGCAATACATTCCTGACCCGAAATATGCAGGTATTGGTTTATGGCCATTGGAAAAATTCCAGTACAAACATACGGTCTTTTTTTACTGCCACATACCAAGAAATTGATAAATTGGCCATTTCTAAAAAAGAAGTGAAAGGACGTATTGATTTTGTCTTTGTGGGGGCTTTAGTAAAAGGCAAATGTCCCCTATATGCGATTCAGTTAGTTGAATTCATATACAAAAAAGGATATGATGTGCGCCTTAGTTTATATGGGGAAGGAATAGAACGCACTGCATTAGAACAGTATATTATAGCCAATCAATTAGAAGCGGTAATTGAATTAGAAGGGAATCAATCCAAGGATACCGTTCAAAAAGCTTATCAAAATAGTCATTTTGTGGTCTTGCCTTCCGATAGTGAAGGCTGGCCAAAAGCGATTGCTGAGGGAATGTTTTGGGGCTGTGTTCCATTGGCAACACCTGTATCCTGCGTGCCTTTTATGCTCGATCAAGGAAAAAGAGGTGTTTTGCTAGCAATGGATTTGGAAAAAGATGTTAGAAAGACAGAAACGCTTTTAAATAATCAAACCGATTTTAATACTAAAAGTGAAAACGCTTCGAATTGGTCCAGGAACTATACTTTGGATGTTTTTGAACGAGAAATTATGGGTTTATTAAAACCCGATTCAGAAAGAATTAAATGAAAAAGCAATACTTATTTTGGGTTCTTCTTTTTGTAGTTGCATTGCTTGCTATAATCAACTATAGAACTCCTTTTTTTCAACAAGAAGGCGGTGGGTGGTCTATAGGCTATGGCCAATCAGTCCGTTATCCGGAACATATTGCTGTAGGTAAAAACTCCATTTATTCTATCGAAACGTTGAAAGCTCAAAATGACAGTACGGTATTTCTCGCGGATCCCTTTTTTGTCAAAGAAAAAGACACTTTTTACCTGTTTTTTGAACATAAAAAAAATAAACCCAATGCGGATGTTGGTTTATTAACCTCAACAGATGGAAAAAAGTATCAGTATCGGGGAACTGTTTTAACCCAAAAATTTCATTTGTCTTATCCTCAGGTTTTTAAATATAAGAATGATTTTTATATGGTACCGGAGTCCAAACAGGCAAATATGGTGTTGTTGTATAAAGCACATCGTTTTCCTTTTGACTGGAGGATTTGTGATACTTTGATTGCCAATGTTGCGCTCGTGGATCCTTCCATCTATTTGTCGGACTCTTTAAATATTTTAGTTGCCACAGATTATAATAAAAATATGTACCTCTATGAGGCAGACTCCCTGTTTGGGAAATGGAAATTGCATAAAAAACCAATCGCCTTAATAGGAACTGAGGCACGAGCGGGTGGCCGTTTTTTTGCGGATAAAAAAGGATTGGTTTTACCGGTACAAAATTGTACCAAAGGCTATGGGTATGGGCTATCTTTGTACCGTTTTTCCTTTCATGACGGAGGTTATGATGTGAAAAGAGAAAGCCCTTTTTATTTAATGGCAAATAAAAATATAGCAGCATTTAATGCGGGAATGCATCAGTTGGATATGCAGCGTTTAGACGCTACTCATTTTTATTATGTTTATGATGGGAATCGATTGGTAAGTAATTCTAAACATCTAAATATTAGAGGACCGCTGAAATGGAGTTATTTGGATTTAAAAAATTGGATATTACAAAAATGAGGATACTTCAATTAGTTGATAGTTTAGAAGCGGGTGGTGCAGAACGTATGGCGGTCAATTATGCGAATGCATTGGCTAAACAAATTGAGTTTTCCGGATTAGTGGTTAGTCGTAAAGAAGGGCCCCTTGTGAAGCAGATTGATGCGGGTGTTTCGTATTTGTTTTTGAATAGAAATAGGGTCATTGATTTTAAAGCTCTTTTTAAGTTGAGAAACTATGTAGCAATACATAAAGTTGAAGTTATTCATACGCATAGTACTTCTTTCTTTCTTGCTTTTCTTCTAAAGCTACTTTGCCCTTCTATTAAAATAATTTGGCACGACCACTATGGGGATAGTGAGTTTTTAAATAAAAGGCCCTTACTGGCTTTACGACTGATTACTCCTTTTTTTAGTGGGATTATTGCGGTCAATCAAAAGCTAAAAGTTTGGGCGAATGGAAATTTGCATTTTGAGAACTCTATTTATTTACCCAATTTTCCATCGGAAGAAAAAAATGGTAGAGCCCAAACTGTATTGAAAGGGACTAGTGGAAAACGGATTGTGTCCTTGGCCAATCTAAGGGTACAAAAAGATCATTTTTTATTGTTGGAAGTAGCTAAGAAATTAAAAGTATCTTATCCAGATTGGACTTTTCATTTGGTTGGAAAAGATTTTGAAGATGCCTATTCGAAAAAGATTAAAAATCTAATTGTTGAATTTAATTTAGGAAGAACCGTTTTTTTTTACGGAACAAAACAAGATGTAAGTAACATTCTTAACCAATCGACAATTGCAATCTTGACATCGAAGTCAGAAGGATTACCTGTGGCCTTGCTGGAATATGGAAAGCACAAAATGCCGGTAGTAGTAACCAATGTGGGAGAAATTTCTTCTTTGGTTCGGGATAGAGAAAATGGTTTTATTGTAGTTCCACAGAATGAAGAATTGTTTTACAACTCCTTGGTTCTATTAATGGAAAATGATTTTATAAGGATAAATTTCGGGGAGACATTGTATAAAACTGTACTAGAGAATAATTCTGAAGAAGTCATAATAAAGCAATATTTAAGTTGGTTACAAAATAATAAAAGAAAATGAAAAAAGAGGAACTGTCCTATCTTTATTTAATACTATTCCATGTTTTTATAGGTGTATTGGTGTATGTTGTTCCCTTTACTTCTAAAATATACGGGTATTCTATTTTTATTTTTGGCGTGTATTACATCATTAAAAAGCAAAATAGGAACAATGAAGCCCTTATGGCTGCCGCTTATGTCGTGGGTAGTGAGGTTTTCTTGAGAATGACAGGAGGGAACCCCCTTTATGAAATTTCTAAATATGGGGTAATCGTTTTTCTTTTTATGGGCATGTATTTTAGCGGATTTTCCAAAGGTGCCACACCGTATTGGTTGTTTTTATTGTTGTTGGTTCCCAGTATAGTACTTACCACTTTTGTATTGGATTTTGATACCAATATCAGAAAAGCTATCGTTTTTAATATTTCGGGTCCTGTCTGTTTAGGGATCGCGTCGCTGTATACGTACAGGCGGAAAATAGCATTGGATCAGATCAATGACATCATACTCAGTATGGGGCTGCCTATTATTGCGTGTATGGTGTACTTAACCTTATATACGCCCAATGTTCGTGATGTGATAATGAGTACCCAATCGAATTTTGAAACTTCAGGAGGCTATGGTCCTAATCAGGTGGCAACAATTTTAGGTCTGGGGATGTTTATTTTTTTTTCCAGAGTTATATTAGAGTCTCCAACTAAATTGATGTTAACAATCAATTTAATTGTTGCTCTTAATATTACTTATCGCGGCATGCTTACCTTTTCTAGAGGTGGGATGGTAACAGGGTTTTTAATGATTGTTTTATTGTTGTTGTTCCTGTATTTCAAATCCAATTACAAAGGAAGGGTAAAGCTAAATTATATTATTGTATTTATTGCTCTGGCAATGCTAGCGAGTTGGAGCTATACTTCGTTCCAGACAGGAGGGCTTATCGATAAACGCTATGCGAATCAGGATGCACAAGGGAGGGTAAAAGAAAGTCAATTAACAGGGAGAGAAGATATAGCGCGTGACGAAATTGACATGTTCTTAAAGAATCCCATTTTTGGAGTTGGTGTAGGAAAAGGAGTTGAAGTAAGAAAATCACAAACAGGTACATTTGTTTTATCTCACGATGAGATTACCCGGATGCTGGCGGAACATGGTTCATTGGGTATTATGGCCTTGCTGATTCTATTCTTTACACCGCTCGTTTTGTATTTAGAAAACAAGTTCAATATGTTCATGTTGTGTTTTGTTACTTTTTGGTTTTTTACCATCAATCATGCCGCCATGCGTACCGCTGCGCCCGCCTTTGTGTACTCTCTGTCTTTGCTGAATGTGCAGTTCGGTTTTGCTAAAAGAAAGAAAGAGGATTAATTTGTTATTCTTTATTTTATTAATGAAGTGTGTTCCTAATCTATTTTGAGTGTATTTTAGTATTTGAAAAAACACTGCCAATGACGTTTTACTATATAGGGCTTCGATCCTTCGATAAAAACTCAGGACAGGCTCTGCTCAGCCTGACATTTTGAATGTTATTTTGTATTGCTTTTTTTGTTTCATTATATTAATTAGATCTGAGTTGGTCACAGATTAATACGTTAAAAAGAAAATTTTGTTAAAAAAATTAACATATCTTAAATTTACTTCGACTCAAAAGCATTAAATTGCACCCCTAAACGTAAATGCCACTCATGTTTTCAGTAGACAAGATTCATTTTGAAATATCAGAACGAAAGATGATTCTTCGCATTTTTGATGTGTTTTTTGTTTTGGGTTCGTTATTTTTTGTTGGAAAAATATTTGATTTTGACTATTTTACTATGTCAACCAATAATTTATATTGGATGATTATCTTGGGAGTTTATGTCAATCTTTTCGGAACTATTTTCGAAATGTATAATCTTCAGGTTGCCAGCAACCAATTTCAAGTGCTAAAGAGTACGATTCTGACCGTTTCAACGACCGTTTTGGTGTATTTATTAACGCCGTTTTATTCTCCAGTATTGCCTTCTAAAAGAATTCAGATTCTATTGTTTTATCTAGTTGTGTTTTTGGCTTTGTTTTTATGGCGGATGTTTTACGTTACGTTTTTAGCCTCTAATCGGTTTCTTCAAAATGCAGTTTTAATATGTGATAAAGAACAAGTAGAAGAGTTGATTTCCGGATTAGAGCATATAGATCCCCATTATAGAATAATTGCGTTTGTCAATGCCGATGCTGCCGAAGATGCAATAGCCGAATATCCTTATGTTAAAAATATAAAAAGGGAAGAGCTGTTCTCTTTTGTAAAAGAAAATTCTATATCCGAAATTGTGATTGCTTCTCAAAAAACAGATGGAATTACTGCCGAGTTGTATCAGCAGCTGCTTCGTTTACTGGAGTCTGGGAGTATAATTAGAGAGTATACCCAAGTGTATGAAAGTAAAACGGAGCGTATTCCGGTACATTATATGTCCAGAGATTTTTACCGATTTTTTCCTTTTAGCAGAATCAATCACAATAAATTGTATCTATTAAGTGTCAGAATTTTTGAAATTGGTATTTCGATACTTGGATTATTCATAGGTCTGGTATTAATCCCATTGCTGCTAATAGGAAATGCAATAGGAAACCGAGGAAAGTTATTTTATACCCAAGAGCGTGTTGGCAAAGATGGTGTGGTCTTTGAAATTTTAAAATTCAGGACTATGGTCAGCAATGCTGAGTCTAACGGAGCTGTTTTTACCGCTACAAATGATTCGCGTGTAACAGTTTTCGGTAAATTTTTAAGAAAAACAAGAATTGATGAGTTTCCCCAATTTATAAATATTTTAAAAGGCGATATGGCCGTTATTGGTCCTCGTCCGGAACGTCCTTTTTTCGTAAAAGAAATTGCTGAAATAATGCCTTTCTACGAAACAAGACATATTATAAAACCGGGCCTTACGGGTTGGGCACAAGTAAATTATGCTTATGGAGCGACAATTGATGAAAGTTTGATAAAACTGCAATATGATTTGTATTATATCAAACACAGAAGTGTTTTTCTGGATTTGAGTATTGCTTTTAAAACAATTACCACCGTTTTGTTTTATAGGGGGCAATAGTTATTATCATCAATCTATTATTATTATTATCAATATTAATATTTCAAAAAATATATATTTTAAATGATAATTGGAATGCGTTTTTTATTTTGAATTGCCAATCTGACCAAAATAATTCCGCTTGTAATTACCAATGGCAGTACCAATACCAAATGAATTTTGTTGATTATAAAAAAGAAATAGATTCCTAACGACAGGATATTAAATAACGCCAGATTGTAAATTCCTTTTTTGTTTTTTGTCCAATAAAAATAAAGCAGCCCTAATAAGGTTGGATTAAACAGTAAAATATTATAGTTGTATCCTAATTCCAGATGTGACGAATAAAAGCTGACAAACGTAAAGAACATGCCTATTACTGCCATTATGGTGAGGTAAAATAAATCGATGCTTTTCTTTCTCAAAAAGATAATAAAGCAAAGAAACAATATATACGTGTAGGGATTATTCCACCAAGAGGTGGGAACTTCTTTTTCGAATTCTATGATAGTTTTGTTTTCCTGCGCTAGAGGTTGATTCTGAAAAGAAACTTTCTTCAGGCTTTTTTGTAATTCAAAAGGTAAAAATATTTGTGTCCCCAAACCATCTACTTTTTTACCAAAAATGATACTGGTTCCTAATTTTTCGTAAAAGTGATTGTCAAAATACGGATAAAGGATGGTTCTGTAGGTGATATCGGTATCGGTGTTTTTTACAATTGCAGTGGTGTCTACTGTTTTATTAATGATATCAACAACCATCGATGTACAGTTTTTATCAATAAATTTATACGTATAATGACTATCGCCCGAGGCCAAAGAAGTGTTGAGGTTGTCAAATAGTTTTTGTTTCAACGTAAAAGGAATATTCAATTCCTGCTCATAAACCGATCTTTTTTCATACTGGTATTGATTGATGAAATCAGGATAGGAGTGCGCTACGGCAAAATATTGCAAGTCCCCTTTTATGAATTTCATGACAAAATTAGGCGTGTTAAAATCAAAAGCGCCATAATTGTATACCACATCAATTGCGTTGACTGTATCGCGTACCCGAAGTGCAGTATGTCCAAAAAGAGAATAGGATTCGTTGCCTGTTCCGCAAGTAAGTACACTGACTTGTGTGTTTTTTGATAATTCGATGCTTTGACTAAAGCTATATAGGGATGAGAATAGTAGTGTGAAAAGAACTATTTTTTTTAAAGAAGCTATATTCATTTGCTGTGGCATTGCTGTTTTTAAATTAATTTCTAAACATCCCCAAATCTACTTTAACCGAAAAAATGTTGGAATACAAAGCGGTACTTTGGTCGCCCAAATCAGTTAGTGCATAATCAATCTGGATGCCTTTGTATTTAAAACCTAATCCGATATTAGGCTGAAAGCCCACTTTTTCGGAGTTGTCTAATTGTTGTACATTTTGAAAATTACCCACTCCGGCACGTACAAATACCAAATCAGTATAGCCAAATTCTAATCCCATAGCGGGATCGATACTGACAAAATCTGTCGAGATAAGGTCATTCGTTTTGGCAAATCGCATATTCATATTGGCCGCAGCCAAAATACTGTAATCGTATCGTATGATGAATTTTTTAGCGATTCCCAGTTGTGCTTTTGGAGCCGTAATCTCAGTACTCTCCGGTAATTCTTGATTTTCTCCGGGTATGGCGTTGGCAATTTTCTTGTATTCTTCTTCATCAATATTCCACACATTGTAGGTTGTGGTTATATCTCGAAGCATTAGCCCAAATTGCCAGTTGTTCTTTTCGAACTGCAATCCGACATCAAAACCAAAACCCCAGGAATTGGCAAATTTGCCAATAATTCGTCGGATAACTTTGGCGTTTACGCCATATTGAAACCCGCGAACAGGAAGTTTTCGAGCATAAGAAAAAGTGAAGCCATAATCAGCAGTCGAAAAAAGACTGATTCTGTTGTAATCAATATTACCTTGGCTGTCGATTAATTCCGTAGTATTTAAAATGTCATCCACACCAAAACGGATTAATGAAATTCCCCAAGCACTCCTGTCATCTATAGGGCTTGCGTAGGCCAAGTAATCGTATTGGGCAATATTGGCGAAATAATTTGCATGCATTACTGATACCTGATGATCCTCCAGATGAATCAGTCCTGCTGGGTTCCAATACCCGGAATTCACATCACCGGTAGCAGCTATAACAGTATTTGACATGCCCAATGCAGCCGCATCCACGCCGATATTCATAAACTCATTCGAGTATTTTCTAACAGCCTGACTGTAGTTTAGAGTACTAACCAAAACCGTTGCTAATAGGAAGCTTTTTTTCAATGGGGTCATTTTTACAAACGAAAAGTCTGTTTAATTTTTATCAAAAATATAATTTTTTATTGAGCTTATTTCTTCCTTTGAGTAAATATATGCAAACAAGAAACCGCTATTGAAAAAACTCTATTAAAAACGTACTTCTCCTGGACTTATTATGCTAAATTTGCCAACTGTGGTTCACTAAATTTTACAACTATGATTATTAAAAAGCATATCCCCAATATCATTACTTTATTAAATCTTTTTTGCGGTTGTATCGCTTTGGTTTTTGCTTTTAACCAAGATTTTGAAATGGCATTTTATTTTGTTTGCTTAGGTATATTCTTGGATTTTTTTGATGGTTTTTTTGCCCGCTTATTCAAAGTTTCGAGTCCGCTTGGATTGCAGTTGGATTCTTTGGCAGACATGGTTACCAGCGGTGTTGTGCCGGGTTTAGTGATGTTTCAAATGATGATCGATCATTCATCAATTGCGCCAGTTGGTCATTTACAACTGTTTCCTTATTTAGGATTTTTGATTGCCTTAGGTTCTTGTTACCGATTGGCAAATTTTAATATTGATACCCGTCAAACAGATTCTTTTATTGGTTTGCCAACGCCTGCCAATGCACTGTTTATTTTAAGTCTTCCCTTGGTTTTAAAATACACCGATTCTTTATTTATTGTCGAAATTTTGACGAATCAATGGGTTTTATTGGTAATAGCGTTATTAAGCGCTTACATCTTGAACGCTGAAATTCCTTTGTTCTCCTTAAAAATAAAAAAGTTCAATTTCAAGGATAATGTACTTCAAATTGTGTTTTTGATTTGTTCTCTTTTGTTGTTGATTTTCCTCCAGTATTTAGGAATTCCTTTAGTCATTCTCTTTTATGTTTTGCTGTCCGTGGTGCATAATAAAATGCTGAAAAAGTAGTTTTTTTGAATGAAAAGAAAAACGGTCAGAAGAAAAACTACGGTAGTCCGTAAACCTAAAAAGAAAGCAACTGTTTTCTCCGGAAAGGTTTTGCGCTATTCTATTGTTGCTATTTTTGTTGTACTGATAATTGCTGTTGGTTATCATTATCGAGATGGTTTAGCGTATTATTTTAGTTTTAAATCGGATAAGATTCTAAGAGAAGAAACAGAAGCCAAGCGCATTTCTGATGTTCGAAATTATCAGGTTTTAGAAAAACACGAGGGAAAAAGCATTGGTCTTGACGTTTCGGAATACCAAGGAAAAATCCGATGGACTTATGTAGATACTTTAGAAAAGAAATATCCCTTAGATTTTGTGTTTATTCGTGCTACTGTTGGAAAAGACAGAAAAGACCGTCAGTTTAATAAGAATTGGCTTGGCGCCAAAGAAAATAAAATGATTCGCGGGGCCTATCATTACTATCGTCCTAACGAAAATTCAATTGAGCAAGCCGAATTTTTTATTAAAACAGTAACGCTTCAAAAAGGAGATTTACCCCCGGTTTTGGATATTGAAAAACTTCCTAAAAATCAGTCGATTGAAAATCTTAAATTAGGTTTGAAAAGATGGTTAAATGCTGTGGAATCCCATTACGGTGTAAAGCCTATTATCTATACCGGCGAGCGGTATTATGACGATTTTTTGAAAGTAGAATTCAGCGATTATCTTTTTTGGATTGCCAATTATAATTTTTACAGGGAGGAAATAGACGAAGATTGGTTGTTCTGGCAATTCACAGAAAAAGCATCAGTTCCGGGGATAAAAGGGAATGTAGATGTTAATATTTATAATGGAGATTTGCAACAGTTGCGGTATATTACTGTAGAGTAGTTTTTTAGTATTCAGTGTTCAGTGAACAGTAATTTAGTGAACAGTGATTAGAGGTTTGGAAATAGATTTAATCGATATTTTTTAAATGGTTACTCCGAACTTTTGAGGATTTAAAATCATGTAATTGATTAGTTTTCCAACTTCATTGCTTTCATTTAATAATTCGTTGTAAATACTTTCGCTTATATAGTTGCATTTAAGTGAAAATTCCATCCAAACTTAAGTTTCTGAGTTTTCAGCATCGGAATCAGTTAATTTACTATGAAAATGTTTAGGATAAACTCTTTTTCTATATGCTTCCGCGATATTAGCGGGTACGCTTCTAGAAGAACGCCTAATTTGATCCGTCAAAGAATACATTTCTTCTTTTGGGAACGATTTTGTTATTTCAAAGATTTTCATGGCTAATGAAAATGATTTCTGATGCAATAATAAGTCTTGGAATTTCATATCGTCTGTTTTTTTAGAACTGATCACTGCTACTGATCACTGACCACTTTTTTAAAACTCTAATTTCTTCTTTCTCAACTCAAAATTTTGTCCAAGATAGACGCGACGTACCATCTCATCTTCTACTAATTCTTCCGGAATTCCCGCTTTTAGGATTCCACCTTCAAACATAAGATAGGTTTTATCCGTAATAGCCAAGGTTTCCTGTACGTTGTGATCCGTAATAAGAATTCCTATGTTTTTATTTTTTAACTGCGCCACAATTCTCTGAATGTCTTCAACGGCAACAGGATCGACACCGGCAAATGGTTCGTCCAATAAAATAAATTTTGGATCGGTAGCCAAGCATCTTGCAATTTCGGTACGACGGCGTTCTCCACCCGAAAGTAAATCGCCACGATTGGTACGAATATGTTCTAAGCTGAATTCTTCGATTAAACTTTCCATTTTAGCTTCTTGTTCAGCTTTGGTAAGTTTTGTCAATTGCAATACGCTTAATATGTTGTCTTCGATGCTTAATTTTCTAAAAACAGATGCTTCCTGCGCTAAATAACCAATTCCCTGCTGTGCTCTTTTGTACATAGGATAATCGGTAATATTCAAATCGTCCAGAAATATATTGCCTGAATTCGGTTTAACTAATCCCACAATCATATAAAAAGAAGTTGTTTTTCCAGCACCGTTTGGTCCCAAAAGCCCTACGATTTCGCCTTGATTCACTTCTACCGAAATGCCTTTTACAACACTACGACCTTTATAGGTTTTGATTAAATTTTCGGCTCTTAATTTCATTTTTTTAGTTTGATTGTTTAACCGTTCAAATAAACGGATAAAGAATTAAAGGATTTTGCTTCTTAACAATTATTTCACAGCGGTTTGTTCCAGTGCTTCCCAGAATTCATAGGCTCTACGTAAATGAGGAACGACAATAGTTCCGCCAACAAGTGTTGCGATTCCCATAGTTTCCATCATTTCCTCTTTGGTAACACCTTCTTTAAAGCTGGTTTCCAAATGGTATTTTACACAATCGTCACAACGTAAAACTGCCGAAGCTACTAATCCCAGTAATTCTTTGGTTTTTACATCCAGCGCTCCCGCTGCATAGGCATTGGTATCCAGATTAAAAATTCGCTTTACAATTTTATTATTGTCTGCCAATAATTTTTCGTTCATTTTAGAACGGTATTCGTTGAATTCTTGAATGATATCAGCCATTTTGTTCTTTTTTATTTTTTACTACTATTTTTGAAATTAAGATACTTGCTTCATAAATTAACAACATCGGAATCGTTACAATTATTTGACTTACCACATCAGGCGGAGTAACTATTGCGGCAACTATCAGAATGATAATTACGGCATATTTCCAGTATTTTCTTAAGAAAACTGGAGTTACTAATCCTAATTTTGTTAAGAAATAGATGATAATCGGCAATTCAAAAAACAATCCACAAGCGATAACACTCGTCTTTACTAATCCAATATACGAATCAATACTAAATTGGTTTTTTACGACATCACTGATGGTAAACGAGGCAAAAAAGTTGACTGACATGGGCACAATTACAAAGTAGCCAAACAATACGCCCAAGAAGAAAAGCAAGGAAGACGAAAAAATAAAAAGTTTGGCATGCTTTTTTTCTGTATCATACAATGCAGGACTGATAAATTTCCAGACTTCCCATAAAATAAAAGGAAACCCTAAGATAAATCCGGCTGTTATACACGTCCAAATCAAAACGTTAATTTGACCCTCCATATTCGTATTTTGAATGATGAAAGGCATTTCGGTTACGCAAATACTCTCAGCAAAACCCAAAGTGTGAGACAAATCACAAAAAAAACGGTAGGTAATAAAATTAGCATCTGTGGGGCCAAAAATGATAACATCAAAAATATAATCACTTATGAAAAAAGTGACGGTAGCCAAAATTAATATTGCAATTGTGCTTCGAACTAATAACCATCTTAATTCTTCAAGATGATCTAAAAACGACATTTCGTTTAGGTTTTTTTTTGCCATTATACTATTCCTTCTTTTAAAATATCGTGTAAATGTAATACCCCTTTGTATTCACCATTATCCACAACTACTAATTGTGTGATGGAGAAGTCTTCTAAGGTGTTCAAGGCATCTACAACCATAGCGGTAGATGATACTAATTTTGGATTTTTTGTCATAATATCTTTAGCGGTCAAATCAGCGAAAGAATCTCTGTCGTTTAACATTCTTCGAATATCACCATCGGTAATAATACCGATAACTTTATCCTGATCGACAACCGCGGTTACGCCAAGACGCTTCTCCGAGATTTCGAAAATCACCTTTTTTATCGATGCATCTGGAGCAACCATAGGTTTCAAGGTGTGTTCCAACATGTCTTTTACACGCAACAATAATTTTTTGCCCAATGCACCGCCGGGATGATAAACAGCAAAATCTTCGGCTTTGAAATCACGCATTTCCATAAGGCAAACAGCTATAGCATCGCCCATCACCAATTGTGCGGTTGTGCTGTTTGTTGGAGCAAGATTATTAGGACAAGCTTCAGCATCTACTGTGGTGTTCAAAACAAAATCAGAGCCTTTAGCAAGAAAAGAAGTTGTATTTCCGGTTATTGCAATCAAAGTATTGCCAAATCGTTTTAAGAGCGGTACTAAAACTTTTATTTCAGGACTGTTGCCGCTTTTTGAAATGCAAATGACAATATCTTCATTTTGAACCATCCCTAAATCACCGTGAATAGCCTCTGAGGCATGGAGAAACAGCGATGGTGTTCCCGTAGAATTAAAGGAAGCTACCATTTTCTGGGCAATAATTGCACTTTTTCCTATCCCTGTAACCACAAGTCTCCCTTTGGAATTATAGATATTTTGTGTTGCTTCAATGAAGTTTTCATCAAGAAAATCAGTTAGTTTGGCAATTGATTGGCTTTCCGATAAAATAGTTTTTTTGGCACTAGCCAATATATTTTCTTTAGATATCAAAACAGAATAATTAAAATTTGTATGTGTAAAAGAAATTTGTACCTTTAGGTGTTGCAAATTTATACAAAATACCACATAATAAAGAATGAATTCAAACGAAATTGACATACACAAAGAATTAAAAAAATATTTTGGCTTTAGCCAATTTAAGGGGTTGCAGGAACAAGTCATAAAAAGTATCCTAAACCAAGAGAATACATTTGTGATAATGCCCACAGGAGGAGGAAAATCACTTTGTTATCAATTACCTGCTTTGATTCAAGAGGGAACTGCTATCGTAGTTTCGCCCCTTATTGCTTTAATGAAAAATCAAGTGGATGCCATCAGAAGTTTGTCTTCTGAAAATGGTGTTGCCCATGTTTTAAACTCCTCTCTTACTAAAACGGAAATTGCTCAGGTAAAAAAAGATATTACTTCAGGATTGACAAAGTTGCTGTATGTAGCACCAGAGTCTTTGACAAAGGAAGAATATGTAAACTTTTTGAAAAATGTTACCATATCTTTTGTGGCTATCGATGAAGCGCATTGTATTTCGGAGTGGGGTCATGATTTCAGACCGGAATATAGGAATTTGAAACACATCATCAAGCAATTGGGTGATGTAGCTATTATAGGTTTGACTGCTACGGCTACGCCAAAAGTACAGGAAGATATCCTGAAAAACTTAGATATGTCTGATGCGACCACTTTTAAAGCATCATTCAACAGACCTAATCTGTATTACGAAGTACGTACTAAAACTAAAAATATAGAATCGGATATTATTCGTTTCATAAAACAACATAAAGGGAAATCAGGAATTATTTATTGCTTAAGCCGCAAAAAAGTAGAGGCTATTGCCGAAGTTTTGCAGGTTAATGGAATAAGTGCCGTTCCGTATCATGCGGGATTGGATGCTAAAACCCGTGCCAAACATCAAGATATGTTCCTTATGGAAGATGTAGATGTGGTGGTGGCTACCATCGCTTTTGGGATGGGAATTGACAAACCGGATGTGCGTTTTGTGATTCACCATGATATTCCAAAATCATTAGAAAGTTACTATCAGGAAACGGGTCGTGCCGGTCGTGATGGAGGTGAAGGACACTGTTTAGCCTATTATTCTTATAAAGATGTCGAGAAATTAGAAAAATTCATGTCGGGAAAACCCGTTGCTGAACAAGAAATCGGATTTGCTTTGTTGCAGGAAGTTGTGGCTTACGCTGAAACTTCGATGTCCAGAAGGAGATTCCTGCTTCATTATTTTGGAGAAGAATTTGACGATGTTAATGGTGAAGGCGCTGATATGGATGACAATATTCGAAATCCAAAAACAAAAGTCGAAGCCATAGATCAAGTGGTGCAACTACTGGAAGTGGTTCGCGATACGAAGCATTTATACAAATCAAAAGAAGTTGTTTTTACATTGATTGGCCGTGTCAATGCTGTCATTAAAGCACATAGAACAGATACACAGTCTTTTTTTGGATGTGGTTCAGATCATGATGAAAAATACTGGATGGCCTTATTACGACAAGTTCTTGTTGCTGGATTTTTATCGAAAGATATTGAAACCTATGGCATTGTAAAAATCACCAAGAAGGGGTTGGATTTTATTAAAAACCGAGAATCCTTTATGATGTCTGAAGATCATGAATACAACGAATCTGAGGACGAAGCCATTGTAACCGCTTCCAAATCTACTGGAACTGCCGATGAATTATTGATGGGTATGTTGCGTGATTTGCGTAAAAAAGTGGCTAAGAAATTAGGCGTTCCTCCATTTGTGGTTTTTCAAGATCCATCATTGGAAGACATGGCTTTGAAATATCCTGTTTCCCAAGAAGAATTGAATAATATTCATGGGGTTGGGGAAGGAAAAGCTAAAAAATACGGTGCGGCATTCTTAGAATTAATCAGCCGATATGTAGAAGATAACGATATCATCCGTCCGGAAGATTTAGTAGTGAAATCTACGGGAGTAAACTCTGTAAATAAACTGTATATTATCCAAAATATCGACAGGAAATTATCCCTTGATGATATTGCTTCCGCCAAAGGAATCAACATGGATGCTCTGATTAAAGAAATGGAGCAAATTGTGTATTCAGGAACTAAACTGAATATAAAATATTGGATTGATGATATGCTTGACGATGATCAGCAGGAAGAAATTCACGATTATTTTATGGAATCAGAATCGGATAATATTGAAAACGCACTCAAAGAATTTGATGGGGATTATGATATTGATGAATTGCGCTTGATGCGAATTAAATTCATCAGCGAGGTTGCTAACTAGTCATAAAGTCGAAGGTCATAAAATCATAAAGTTTTAGAAGGTTTGGTGTTTTTTGGACATTTCGACTTTATGACTTTAGACTATATATAACTCTCCACGATGCGGTTTCAAAGCATCTCGAACCTGAATCATGTTTTCATCCGTAACTACCATAAATGCGATGGCTTGCATTTCGCCATGAATTTCAAACCCGGTTATATTCAACGGTAATTTTTCAATAGCAATGTATTCTTTCAAATGAATTTCATGGTGTTCGGCAGTTTTTGCGGAAGCTGGTCCACGGAAATCCCATATTAGTTTTATTTGTCTAGACATTTTTTATGAGGTACAAAGGTTCATAGAGTTAAAGCACCAAAGTTACAAAGTCTAATTCGAAAATAAACCAATTTGTAAATTTGAAAAGGGATTTTCCATTCAATAACAAGAAGTCAGTACAAAATACTACTTTTGTACCTGGGTTATTTTAGACATTTTTAAAAGTCAAATAATCTAAAAATCGAATAACCTAAAAAAATGCCTCAAGAACTCTTATTACAAGTATCTCCAGAAATTGCAGCAAACGATTTGTTGTTGAAAAATTATTTATCGAAACAAATTAAGGTTTCTGTAAATGAAATTCAGCATGTTTCTATTTTAAAAAGATCTGTAGATGCACGTCAAAAAGCTATAAAAATCAATCTTAAGGTTGTGATTTATTTTAAAGGAGAACCTTTTCAAGAGCAAAAAATCCAACTTCCAGATTATGGTAATGTGGCTACAGCCCAAGAAGTAATCGTTGTTGGCGCAGGACCTGCCGGACTTTTTGCTGCTTTGCAATTGATAGAATTGGGTTTGAAGCCCATAGTTATCGAGCGTGGAAAAGACGTTAGAGGCAGAAGAAGAGATTTGAAAGCCATCAATGTAGATCATCTTGTGAATGAAGATTCCAATTATTGTTTTGGCGAAGGCGGAGCAGGAACCTATTCGGATGGGAAGTTGTATACACGTTCTAAAAAAAGAGGTGATGTAACGCGAGTTTTGGAATTATTTGTCGCTTTTGGAGCTTCAGCCGATATTCTGATTGAGGCGCATCCACATATTGGAACCAATAAATTACCTCAAATCATTCAGGACATCCGGGGAAAAATCATCGAATGTGGCGGACAAGTTTTGTTTGAAACCCGATTGACTGATATTTTAATAAAAAATAATGAAGTGCAAGGTATCGTTACTCAAAAAGGGGATACAATTCTTGCTAATAAGCTTATTTTGGCCACCGGGCATTCGGCTCGTGATATTTTCGAATTATTGGATAGGAAAAAGATTTTTATCGAGGCCAAACCTTTTGCCTTGGGCGTAAGGGCAGAACATCCACAATCTTTGATTGACAGTATTCAATACAGTTGTGATTATCGTGGGGATTATTTACCTCCGGCTCCATATTCTATTGTGAAGCAAGTAGGAGGAAGGGGAATGTATTCCTTTTGTATGTGTCCTGGCGGCGTGATTGCGCCTTGTGCCACTAGCCCCGGTGAAGTGGTAACGAATGGTTGGTCACCCTCCAAAAGGGATCAGGCTACTGCCAATTCAGGAATTGTAATCGAACTGCAACTGGAAGATTTTAAACCTTTTGCTAAATTTGGTGCTTTGGCTGGAATGGAATTCCAAAAAAGTATCGAGCAACGCGCCTGGCATTTGGCAGGCGAAAGTCAAAAAGTTCCTGCACAACGGATGATTGATTTTACGCAAAACAGAGTTTCTTCGGACATTCCGAAAACCTCTTATGTTCCCGGAACAACTTCAGTAGAAATGGGACAGGTTTTTCCTGGATTTTTAACGCAAATATTAAGAGAAGGCTTCACTGAATTCGGAAAATCCATGCGTGGTTATTTGACAAATGAAGCGATACTTCATGCGCCAGAATCCAGAACTTCTTCGCCTGTGCGTATTCCCAGAGATCCTTTGACTTACGAGCACGTTCAAATAAAAGGCTTGTATCCTTGTGGAGAAGGCGCGGGTTATGCCGGCGGAATTATATCTGCCGCTATTGATGGTGAGAAATGCGCGTTGATGATAAAAGAATGTATAGGAAATTAATTTTTTCAGCGATACAGTCGTCTTTTAAAGAAAGCAGCCTTATTTAGGCTGCTTCTGTAGTATTATTTTAAAATAGGATTGGATTATTTTTTCTTGGCAGGTTTTATTTCTGTCACAACAATCTTGAATGTAGTAGTTCCTGTGTTTTTTGCCATGTGCGTTACGGGTGGGAAATACAGTACGTCTCCTGCTTTGATGTTAGATTCGGTTGCCGGCATGCCTTTTTCTGTGATCTGAATTTTACCACCGGTCAAAGCATACACGGTGTGATGAGGATGGCTATGCCATGGCATAGTTGCGCCTGGGACAAATTCAGCTGACATGACCCTCACTTTATCATTGTCGAGGAGGATTTTTTTATACACTTTCGGACCCGCTTTCATAGGATCTTGTGCATAGACACTTGAGCTCAATAGTAGGAATAATCCAATGAGCAACGACATCGAAATCATTTTAATTGCTTTCATTTTATTTCATTTTTATTGATTAGACATAAGATGGACAATGTTTTATTATCCATTTAAAAAAATATTTCAGTTTCATTCCTAATGTATATTGACTTCTGCCAACATACATTTTTAATTAGTATTAAGAAATTTGGTGACACTTGTAACTAATACTTTTTTAATTTATTAGCAAGTTCTATGCGGTTTCATAGGTACAGTTCTATTAAAAAGGAAATATCAATTCTTTGGACGGTGCAAACTTTTGCATAGCAATTTATTTGAACTATCGAAGCGCAATAAATGGCTTTTGGGGAACCACTAATTTACAAAAAAAACTGGTAGAATATTAAATAGAGGGTCTTTTTTTTGAATTTAAATAGCTGACAATTAGCTATTTACTTGAGTTTTGAATTGATGGAGTAAAAATCCATTTCTAAAATTTAAAAAACGAATTTTGTATATGAATCAAAGCTAGGTAAGATGTTTTTATTTTGTTCCTGTTGGAGTAGGAATAGCTTCGGTTTGATTGCATTTCAGATTGTAAAATTCTGTTATTTCTTCAATATTATTTTTTTCATAGGTTTTGTTTTGAAATACAAACAAAGAAAATAAATGGATGAAATAAAATCTTTAATATTATAAAAAGTAAAACAAAACTTACTATTTATATTTAATGGTCGTAACTGATTACTCTAGATATTTTCCATTGATTGTCTTTTTTCTTCCAAATCATAAGAAATTTAAATGTTCCAATTTCTTCTTTTCCGTTTTCCATATGTCGAAATTCGTGTACGCCAATTTCAATTGCTCCATAGTCTTTAATAGGATGGACTTCCAGAGTTTCTTTGATCAGTTTTCGGGTTAGTTTGTTTTCGTTTTTAAACATATTCGAAAAATTGGTAAAAACGGTTTCATAGCTAAGTAATCCTCCATTGTCTTGAAACCATTCTAAATCTTCGGTAAATAAAGATTTGAATTTTTCGAAATCTTTCTTGTTGAACGCTTCAAACATAATCTCATCCATTTGTTCGATTTCCTTATATAATTCAGCGGAGGCTGGTGCTACTTTTTTTTCTTGTGCAGTTGCAGTATTAAAAAAAACTAAAGCAAGAATTAGATTTAATAAGTAATGAAATTTGAATGTGTTTTGTTTCATAATGTTCAAAATATTTTGGTGGAGTACATGATTTCTGCAATCCTTTACCATGGTCTTTATCTTTATTTTGTTCAAATATTTATAAAAGAGTCTGATAGGGTAAAGTTGCATTTATTTTGTTGAATAATACTTCTCTTTTTGAAGTTAATATTGCTTTAGTTATTTGAAGTTGTTTCGTTTCGCTTGGAATCGTTTTATTCGAATTAATTCCTTTTTTCAAATGATTGATGACAACCTCATAATCATGCCATTTCCCAAGTAAATCAGATAAAATATTTTTGTCTGGCAATGATTGGTTTTGTGATTTACAATTCATGATTTTTTCATTGTATTGGTATGTTTTTAATCGTTTGCGAAAAGTGTGCATTTGTGTTTTTTTAAAGTTGGTTTTGCATATTAATTTTTTAATAGCTCTTCTCCTTTCATCCATATAGCGAATCCTCTTTTTTTTACTTGTTTTAGCTAGCATGGGAATAATTTTACGATACTTTTTTTTTAATTTTCGAACGAAGCTTTTATTAACAATAGAGAAGAAACGTAGCAGTTCTTTGGTTTCGAGTTTTTGTAAACGATTTCTGTATGCTTTTACCAAATGGGAATTGGGTTGTTCTGCAAGCAAGCATTCTTCTATTTGAAGTTCTCTTACTTTTCCTGCTTGTTTAAAAATAAGTCTAAAAGGTTTGTAAATTCTTTTATGTTTAAATTTTTTGGAACAATAGTTTAGCAAATCAAATAAAGCGTTCATTTTCTTGATTTCTACTCGAAGGGTATGAAAAGTTTCCGGAGTAAAGGATTTTGGAGATTTTTCTAAAATAAGATTTACGGCACTTTTTCGTATTTTAAAATATGTTCTAAGTGCTTTCATCTTTTATAAAATAGTTATTTTAGAATAAAAAAAGGATGATGATTTAAAAAATCTATCAAAAAAACATTCCGCGAAAATGATGTTCGTTGTACAAAGTGTACTTTTTAAATGGGTAAAAAGAAGTATAAATATATGAATTTTAGAGTAGTAAATCTACTTATTGCATTGCGTTTTTCATGTGGATATAAAAAAAAACGCCTTGTTTGTTGTGGCAAGGCGATAGCTTAATAATTTATTTTTTCGTTTTCAATCGGCTTTTAAAAAGCTTTTCGAATTTTTCCATTTTGGGTTGAATTACCATTTGACAATAGGGTTGACTTTTATTGTTTGCATAGTAATTCTGATGGTAGTCTTCGGCTTTGTAAAATTTAGTCAACGGCTCTAATGTTGTAACTATTGGACTGTCATAAATCCTAGCTTTTTTCATTGCAGTGATAATCGTTTGCGCTGATTTTTTTTGTGCTTCATTTTTATAAAAAATAGCGGAACGATATTGTGTTCCTACATCGGCACCTTGTCGGTTTAGTGTAGTTGGGTCATGGACTGTAAAGAAAACTTTAAAAATCTCATCCAGATTTGTTGCGTTTTTGTCGTAGGTAATCTGAACTACTTCGGCATAACCGGATCTTCCGGTAGAAACATCCTCATAAGTAGGATTAGCGATTTTTCCGCCTGCGTATCCTGATACTGCCGATTTTACTCCAATTAGATTCTCATAAACGGCCTCAACGCACCAGTAACAACCGCCGGCCAATGTAATGGTTTCAAAATTGGATTGTTTTTTAGTTTTATCAGTTGTGCTGTTTTGTCCAAACATGCCCAATGAAGCCAATAGTGCAATTAAAAATATATTTTTCATCTTATTTAGTGTCAGGGATAAAGTCAAGTGCGATAGAATTCATACAGTATCTTTTTCCGGTTGGTGCAGGGCCATCATCAAAAAGATGCCCTAAATGACCGTTGCATCTTCCGCAAAGGGCTTCAATTCTTTCCATTCCAAGAGAATTGTCGGTTTTGTAAATAACACTGTTTTTGTTGTCTTGTTCGAAAAAGCTTGGCCAGCCACAGTTGCTTGAAAATTTGGCGCCAGAACGAAATAGTTTGTTGCCACAAGCTGCACAATAATAGGTTCCTTTTTCATCCGTGTCCCAATACTTTCCTGTAAAAGGTCTCTCCGTGTCAGCATTACGGGTTACTTCATAAACGTCTTCGGGTAAAACCTTTTTCCATTCGGCATTACTAACATTAAGTTTTGTCGTGTCTGTATTTGAGTAATACGGATTTCCGGGTTTATTGATGGAATTTTTCATTGTGATAGATTTTTTTGCACTGTCTTTTTTGTTTGTAGTTTGACCACAGGCAGTGAACATGAATAAAGGAAGCAAAAATAATACGTTTAAAAAACGGGTTGTTGTTTTCATGATTTTCTTTTTTATAGTACAAATGTAAAGTGCTTTTGAATCAAAAAATGTCACCTACTTTGCAAATGAATAGTTATTTAAGAACGTTTTAACTATTGTTATTTACGGGTAAAAGACATATCTGGATTTAGAATTAACAAAACCTTATTATTATAAAATAGGTCTATCCGCAATCGTAACCAATACCAGCAATAATTTTGCCACAGATTTCACAGATTTTTGTTTGTGTAAATTGGTATAATCTGTGTTTCACTTCATCAATGCGTCTGGAACTCTGCCTCGAGGTGGTTTGTTCTGTGGAAATCTTTTAAATCTGTGGCAGAAAAATAAAGTTTATCTACAAAGCGGACCGTCATATTTATAGAATCATTCGCATGTTGACGAGGTGTTTTTCGAACCCTGCTTTCTCATATGCCTTAATTGCCGAAGTATTGTCATTGTATACGTCCAGTCGAAGTTCAAATACATCCTGCAGGTTGCACCAATCTTTGAGCGCTTCAATAATTTTAGCGTTTACTCCTTTTCCTCTGTGATTTGGATCGGTGTACATGAATCCTAAATAAGCATAGTTCAGATGATTCAAATAAGGCTTAGCGGTCTCTATTCGCGCATATCCTGAGCCTATAAGCTGCGAATCAATTTCGGCTACCAATACTTCAATATGTGGTGTTGAAATCATTTTCTCTATATCATAATAATGTATTTTTGTTGCTTTTAAAGTAGGGTCAAAAGGGCGTTCGGCAGTAATAATTCCCTGTTCGAATTCAAGGAGTTTTTCTAAATCGTTACGATCTGCTTTTCGGATGGTTATCGTGTGCATGGTGCTTTTTATAATTTGTTATAAAAATACAAAAGAATCTTTGAAAGTATGATGTCACTTTTATTTGGACTGCCCTGAAAAAATTCCGCTTCAACAAATCGAAACAGAACGTTAAAGCCCCCGACCCTAATTATCTTTTTTGTATTTTTGACCTGTAATAGTTTTATATGTTAGAAGAGAACGTAATATTAGTTAATGAAAATGATGAGCAAATAGGATTGATGCCTAAGCTAGAAGCACATGAAAAAGCGGTTTTGCACCGTGCTTTTTCAGTTTTTGTTTTAAACAGTCAAAATGAAATCATGTTGCAGCAGCGAGCACATCAAAAATACCATTCTCCTTTGCTTTGGACCAATACCTGCTGCAGCCATCAGCGGGAAGGAGAAACAAATATTCAAGCAGGAAGCCGAAGGTTGTTTGAAGAAATGGGTTTTAAAACAGAACTCAAAGAGCTTTTCCATTTTATATATAAAGCTCCTTTTGATAATGGTTTGACGGAGCACGAACTCGATCATGTCATGATTGGTTATTATGATGAAGCGCCTGAAATAAACACTGAGGAAGTAGAGGACTGGAAGTGGATGAAAATTGAGGATGTGAAAAATGATATGGAAGTTCATCCTGAGCTGTATACCGTTTGGTTCAAAATTATCTTCGATGAGTTTTATCATTTCCTTGAGGAACATAAAATATAAGATTGCAAATAGCAGTTCAAAAATGTATTAACATAAAAAAGATTTTAGATTTCACAACTTTGAGAAATCTGAAATCTGAAATCTGAAATTATGAAAGTTACTATTTCACGAAAAGCCCATTTTAATGCGGCACACAGATTATACCGGAAAGATTGGACTTTCGAACAAAACGATGCTATTTTCGGGAAGTGTAACAATCCTAATTTTCACGGGCATAACTATGAATTGACAGTGAGTGTAACCGGTGAAATTGACCCGGAAACAGGTTATGTAATGGATGTGAAATTCCTCAGTGATATCATTAAAGAGGATGTTGAGGATCAGTTTGATCATAAAAATTTGAATATTGACGTGCCTGAATTTCAGGATTTGAATCCAACAGCCGAAAATATTGTTGTGGTCATTTGGAATAAAATCAGAAAAAGAATCAAACCTGAATTTGAATTAGAAGTTGTTCTTTACGAAACACCACGAAATTTTGTAACCTACAAAGGCGAGTAATGAAACTAAAAGTAGGCGATATCATCCCCGATTTTAAAGCGAAAGATGCGAACGGCAATGATTTTGACAGTCAAAAGATTGTGGGACACAAGCCTCTCGTTATTTATTTTTATCCAAAAGACAATACTCCGGGTTGTACCACTGAGGCATGCAGTTTTAGAGATCAATATGAAGACTTTACGGCCTTAGGCGCTGAAGTAATAGGGATCAGCAGTGATAGCGTCAGTTCACATCAACAGTTCAGTAAACAGTTTAAATTGCCTTTTATTCTTTTGTCAGATAATGACAATAAAATTAGAAAACTTTTTGGGGTTCCCTCCGGATTGTTTGGATTACTTCCTGGACGAGTAACGTATGTTACGGATAAAAATGGAGTCATTCAAATGATATTTGATAGTATGCGGGCTGCCAAACACATTCCTAAAGCACTTCAAGCCATCATGAAATTAGTATCATAGATTTAAAATTGTATTGTACATTTGTTTTCTATTAATTTGCATTCAGTTGCTATTTACTGCCAGAAATCTTCTCAAAGGTTTAAACAGTATAGTAGTTTGGCAAAAAAAAGAATATTGATTTTATACATTTGCAATCCGAAAAAAACATACTTAAATGAAACTTTATCCATTACAATTTGAGCCCATTTTAAAAGATAGAATTTGGGGAGGTGAAAAACTAAAAACACTACTTAATAAACCAATTACATCTACAATTACAGGAGAAAGTTGGGAGTTGTCTACCGTCGAAGGTGATGTAAGTGTTGTTGCAAACGGAGAATGGAAAGGGAAATCATTAACAGCTATTATTAATGATTCTCCGGATGAAATATTAGGCACGGAAGTTCATGCCAGATTCGGAAAACAATTTCCGTTGCTTTTCAAATATTTAGATGCTCGCGAAGACTTGTCCATACAAGTGCATCCAAATGATGAGTTAGCTAAAAAACGACATAATTCTTTTGGAAAAACCGAAATGTGGTACATCATGCAAGCTGATGATAACGCCAGAATTATTGTGGGTTTCAAAGAAAAATCGAATGCTAACGAATATTTAGAGAATCTAAAAAACAAGACTTTACTTTCTATTCTTGATACTGTAAAAGTAAAATCAGGTGATGTTTTCTTTTTAGAAACTGGAACGGTTCATGCGATTGGTGCAGGATTGGTGGTTGCCGAGATTCAACAAACTTCGGATATTACCTACCGTCTCTATGATTTTGATAGAGTAGATGCTAATGGGAACACAAGAGAATTACATGTTGATTTGGCTTTGGATGCCATTAATTATAATAAGGTAGAAACTAAGAAAGCGTATACTAAGAACATAAACGATTCAAACAAAATTGTTGACTGTCCTTATTTTACAACGAATTTTATTCCGTTAGATGGAGAAATTTCAGTTTCTAAATCTGGAAAAACCTTTACGGTATATATGTGTACAGAAGGAACATTTGAACTGGAATACAACAATTCAAAATTACAATATAAAAAAGGAGATACTGTTTTGATTCCTGCGGCAATGAATGCATTCATTCTCAATGGAAAAGCTTCAATTTTAGAAATTTACATTTCATAGTCGGTAATAGAAAGATTATGTGTACTTTTGCAGACGCAAATTAAAATTCAAATTTTAAAAAAATAAAAATGGCAAACGTTAAGAATTTAAAAAAAGACATCAACTACGTTTTAGGAGATATTATTGAAGCAGTTTACTTGTTCGAAATTTCTACAACAGGAAAACCAACAACTGAAACTAATGATTTAATTGATGAAGCTATTGCTGCTTTTGACGCTTTAATCACTAAAGTGAATGCAAAAAAAGTAGAAAATAAAAAAGCACACTTCAAACAAATCAATGTTGAATTGGAACAAACTGCAAATCAATTGATTGCTAAAATCAACGAATTGTAGTCAAAAAAAAAGCGAAAAAAGTTTGAATTTGTTTTGGAAAATAGAAATTCAGACTTATATTTGCACCCGTAATGAGTCGCCAGCGTAGCTCAGTTGGCTAGAGCAGCTGATTTGTAATCAGCAGGTCGTGGGTTCGAGTCCCTCCGCCGGCTCTTTAATAAAACCACTTAACTTTTGTTAAGTGGTTTTTTGTTTTTGGTAAAAATCAGAATTGAATTCCGTTTTAATTGAATGTCATAATTTTTTTGTTAAATTTGGTATCTAACCTAAAAATTAAATTATGGAAGAGCATTCAGTTATTGAGAATTTTGAAATGAAACTAAATGAGTCTGCGAAAGACTTTTTGAAAGAAACAGCAAAGTGGGCCTATTTTTTATCAATTCTGGGTTACATAGGAATTGGTTTTATTGTTTTTGCAGCTTTATTTGCCGGTACATTATTCTCAGCGATGGGGAAAATGAATCCAGCAATGGGAATGATGGGTTCCTCTTTTGGAATAGTGATGGCTGTCGTTTATTTGCTTATTGCGGCACTTTATTTCTTTCCGGTATATTACTTGAACAAATTTGCATCTAATGCCAAAGCAGCGTTTAATAACAACGATCCCGAAACACTGACTACTTCTTTTAGATATCTAAAATCACATTACAAATTTATTGGAATTATGACTCTGGTTATTTTCTCTCTGTACCTTTTAATGTTTGTAGGGATGATCGTTGGCGGAATGGCTTTTAATAACGCTTAGACAGTTTTTATATATAGTTACGATGAGGTTTTGTTCAGTCAGGCTTCAGCGTTACTATACTTCTTCATAAAACAAAAAAATCATCTTGTTATAAAGCAAGATGATTTTTTTTATTCTAATTATGGAATAGAATGTAGCTTTTAGAACTGTTTACTTTTGGTTCTTGATGCTGGTAATATATTCCGTTAATTTTTTACCATAAAGCGATTGCGCTACTTTAGGTGACATTGATTTTTGAATTGTATCTAAATATTTGATATTGATATCATAGATTTCAGATAATGCTATATAAGGTGCAACTTCGAATTTTCTGTTGTTAAGTGCAAAATTAGTGGCAAATAAGTATTTTCTTTTTATGTTTGAATCTTGTTTTGCGCTTAAACTATCTGCTTTTTGTATGTTTTGACTTTTGATAGCATTAAACTTTTGTTCAATCAAAGTAAGATTCTCATCTGTAAAACGGGTGTTAATCTTTTTATACTCTTCAAATATTTCCTGATTTTTTGATCCTTTAATTTTGGCGTCAGACAAATAGTGATCTAAACTTGTTTCAATAGTTATGTTTCCTGGTTCAGCAAAGAATGATAAATTATTGTCTAAGGAATTGCTCACGCCTCTGTCTAAAAATAAATAAAGCATTTCAGGCGATTTTAGGTCCAGATTGCTTTCAAATGAGGAACTTCCATCGATGTTTATAGTGTCAATGGCTACCAGCGTGGTATCGACAATTCGCTGGATATACAAAGTTCCTTTTTTTAATCCTTTAATATTTCCAGTAATATGTAAATTAGTTTTTGATTCATTCTTGTTACAAGATGCTAATAGGATAAGCGTAACGAATGCAATAATAGATTTTTTCATGTGAAGTTAAAATTTGTTTTTTTGAAACATAGTATCGCCATTCTTTATCCTGATTTGTCTCGAGACTTCGGGATTGAATCAAGGCGATTTGATTGGTGTTTATATTTTGGCGCAAAATAAAGAAAATTGTTGGAATGATTTTACTAACGCATTCAAATTTCACAAAAAAAATCCCAATCTATATTTCTAAATTGGGATTTTCTGAATTATTTTTGGGATTATGATTTTAACCAAGCTTCTTTCAAAGTTGTTTTGGTTGCATCTGTAGCCTTAAGACCTCCTTTTTCTTCATAAGGAAATTTTACCTTTCCTTTGATTACTTGTTCCTTACCGTCACGTTTTATTTTTACGGTAATGGCGTCATTTTCTTTCCAGTTTTGACTCTCCGTAATCATATCATAAATATTGTCTAATGAATACGGTTTTTCATTAATAGACACCAAAATGTCTCCTCCTTTAAGCCCTAAATTTGTATAAAAAACGTTCAATTCCATGTTTGGAATCACGATGATTTCTTTAGTTTGTTGGTTCACGGTAATATATGGCGATTGTCCTTTTAAGAACACATTTCCGGGTACTTTTTCCATGGATTTAGTAACGCCAACTTTAGCCAAATAAGTCTCATAAGGAATTGGAGTTGGACCAGAAACATAAGTAGTCAAAAAAGCTCCTACTTCAGGATAGGTAAATGAAGTTATTTTGGCAAAAAGCTCATTATCATTAAATGGTTTTGAAACTCCATATTCATTAGATAATTTTTGCATTAAATCAAGAATTCCTCTTTCGCCATTACTTTTTTCTCTAATGATGATATCCAAACACATTCCAATAAGAGCTCCTTTTTCATATACGTTCAAGTATTGGGCTTTGTAAGGTTCTGCCAATACATTGGCACTCATCATAGTGAAAGGCATCGTGTCATTCATAGCATTTGCATGCTCAATTTTTTCTGCCATACGCGTATAAAACTCCTCTTCAGTAATTAACCCTTGGTTGATCTGAAAAAGATTCGCAAAATATTCTGTCACCCCTTCATACATCCATAAATGTTCTGACATTTTAGGCGTGTTGTAATCAAAATAATGAATCTCTTTAGAATGAATCGTTAAGGGTGTTACAATATGAAAAAATTCATGCGAAACCACATCTTTCATCGATTTAACCAATTCTTTCTTTGGCATCATTTCAGGTAAAACAACGGTGGTTGCAGTAGGGTGTTCTAATGCTCCGAATCCTTTAGCATCAGTAGGTGTCATACTTGATAAATACAACAATACGCTGTATTTTTTTGTAGCATTGATTTTTCCTAAAAATGTTTTTTGAGCAGTCATCATCGTTTTCATCTCAGGAGTGATGCTTTCTGCAGTCACTTTTCCAGTAGGAGAATAAACGCCAATCAGTATTTCCATGCCGTCTACCGTAAAAGTAGTATAGTCCGGTTTTGCATACATAATAGGATTTTCAACTAATTCAGCATATCGAGGTGTTGTAAACACATCGTTAGTTGCGCTTGCATCTTGATCTGTCATTGAGGTTGCTCCCCAAAGCGTTTCCGGATGTGATATACTTACATTATACGGAAGGTCTTTTTTGTCTTGAAAATAACCTGCAAAACCGTGCATGTTCAGCATAAAGTTTTTTCCTGCATCAATGTTTGTCCCGGCTGGTGAAAAAATATCATTTTGACCAAAACCGCCACCTTTTTCAGTATCAAATGTGTCGTTTACCAAATAAGTTATTTTAACTAACGTTTTTGCATTTTTAATATTCCAGGTGTTGTCATCTGTTTTAGTAACGGGCAATACACTTCCTTTGCTGTCAAATGCTTTAAAATCCTCGATGTATTTTCCGTAATCATCTACAGAATAGGTTCCGGGAACAATTTTAGGAATGCTGTAGGTTACTTCATCCGTGCTAATTTTTGGGGAAGTAATGGTGACAAGTACTTTGTCATCCTTTATGTCATTCAAATTAACAGCGACTTTTACTACATCAATAATAGATTTCGAGTCATTAGCTGAAGTACTGGCAGTTTTACAGCTCCAAAGAACAGAAGCAAATGCTAGTGCAAAAAATATTCTTTTCATTTTCGTTGATTTTTATTTTAAATATTAGTCTCTATAGTTGCACAATTGTTACATCTTAAAGTGATTTTACAAACGTTGTTATTGTGCTTGTTAATTTTGAAGTTATTGGTAAATCAGGATTGGTATAGGATTTCATGTTTTCTGAGTTATCCCCTTTGATTTCTTTAAAAACATGATTCATATTTTCAATCAAAACGAGTTCATTCCCTGGTTTTGCTTTTTTCAGTAGTTCTGCTTCTTGAACTGACACTTGTAAATCCTTGGTTCCGTTTACAATCAATACAGGCATTTGTAATTTAGTGATTTCAATTTGTGGATTGTATTTTATCCATGAAATCATATACGGTTGAACGCTTTCTCTAAAAATCGATGCCAACATGGGATTTTTTAATTCGAAAGTTTTCCCGGTTTTAAGAATGCCAAAATTCTTTTCCACTTCCTCTTTTAAAGAAGGGGCTTGTTTTGTTATCTGTTCTACAATAACGTCATCAATAGTTCTTCCGGCTCCAGCTAATGAAATGAAAGCATCTGCTTTGTCACTTGCGGCTATCATTCCTATTAATGAACCTTCGCTGTGTCCGGCAATTATTATTTTGTTGTATTTTTTTTGATTTTTAAAAAATGATAAAACTGATTTTGCATCGGTAATGAAATCATCAAAAGTTAGCGTTGCCTCATTTACAGTTCCAGTCTTCATTTGAGCAATGATTCTTTTATCATAGCTAAAAACGGCAATGTCATTTTTAGTTAATTCTTCTGATAGGTATTTTAAGGAATTATTGGTTAAACCTTTTTGATTTCCATCTCTATCTGTAGGTCCTGAACCTGCAATGAGAATAACAAGATTTGTCTTTTTGGTTTGTTTTAAAGGAGAATACAACGAACCATTTATCAATGGATTTATAGAAATTTCTTCTTTGTTAAAAGATTTAATTGCTGTTTCTGCTTGAGAATAACAAAGTGTTGAAAACAGTGTAAGAAATACAAGTAGTAGTTTTTTCATTTTATTTAGTGTTTAATAAGCTCATTGTCTCTTCCGGATTTTCAACTTCGATAATTAGTTTATTATAATAGGAATCTTTGAGTTCGACAATAACTGCATTTTTTTTATTGCAAACATCCCAAAAATTGCGTTTTCCCTTTTTTATATAAGTTCCAGCAGTAATAACCCATGTTAATTGGGTGCCTGGCATTTTCCAACCAATCCAAAAGGTAAATTCATCGTTGCTTTGATACGCTCGGATTATTTTATCTTTCGGTACTCTAATCTTATTTTCGAAAGCCCAAAATTTATGACTTCTGAGAATGTCAAAAATAAATTCGTTTTCGTTTGATGTTACTGAAACCATTATTGAGTTTGTAAAAGTGACATGGTATAAAAACAAAAACTCCTGAATATCAGGAGTTTTATTTTTAGTCTAATTTGTTTTTTATATAATATTTTCCATCCAAATCTTCATCAAAATCATCTATTTTAACGGGTTTTGGTTTTGGTTTATTTGCTGTCGCTTTCTTTTTCCACATTTCAAATTTCTCTGCTGGCATCTTCTTTTTCATGATTTCAAGAATCTCTTTTTCTGCCAGACCAAATTCTTTTTTTATGATTTCAAAAGGATTTTTTTCTTCTAAAGCCATTGTAACAAGTTTTTCTGTTTGCTCCCAGTTCAATTCTTTTCGGTTACTCTTTTTCATCACGTGAAAATTAATTCAAATAAGTTGTTAATGATTAATAAATTACATTTCTAATTTGATACCAATATTAAGAAAAAAAATAATTAGATTTTCTCAAAAGATCATTTTTTTTATACTTTTCACTTATTTTCTTTTATTGGCGGTTTTTGAAAGGGTATTTTCAATAAGTTTTTTAATTCATTGTGTTCTTCAGGCCTCGGATGTGTGTCGATTCCGTAAATGATTTCTTCTTTTGGAAGCGTCATAAAGGTTCCAAAAAGCCGGTCCCAAATAGAAAATATATTGCCGTAATTACTATCCGTATACGGTAAAACATAGTGATGATGCACTTTATGCATATCCGGAGAAACAATAAAATAACTCAAAATAGTATCTACTTTTTTTGGAAGAGAAATGTTAGCATGATTGAATTGTGTTGCCACAACAGATAACGTTTGGTAAAGGAAAACCATCCACATGGGACTTCCAATAATTAAAACTCCGATTGCCGTAAATGTAAAACGGATGACACTTTCTCCAGGATGATGTCTGTTTGCAGTTGTAGTGTCAATCCAAGTATCCGTATGATGAATCAAATGGAAACGCCATAAAAATTTAGTTTTATGTTCTACTAAATGTACCAGATAAGCGCCAATTAAATCCAGTAAAAGCAATCCGATAAGCGCGTAAAGCCATAATGGCATTTCAGGCAGCCATTGTAAAATTCCAAAATTATTGGCAATTGTCCAATCGGCTGATTTTAGCAATATAAACGCCAAACAAAAATTGATCACAATAGTAGTAAAAGTCATAAAGATATTAATACCTGCATGATGCCATTTTTTGTACGTGAAGTTAAAAAGCGGAAAAGCATTTTCTATCAGCCAAAAAAAAGTGATTCCCCCAACAAGAATTAAGCTTCTGTGTGAAGATGGAATGGTAGAAAAATAAGCAATAATATCATTCATAATTGGAGTGTTTACTTCAAATTTAATAATTTTTATTGAAAATAATTATTTGATTACTCGAAAGGTACCATTTATTCTGGGGCCAATGGGTTTTGCGGTTTTTGGAATCTGGTGTTTCCAGTAATGCTGCGTTGTTCCTTTCATCAGTAATAAACTGCCGTGTTCCAAAACGATATTTTTTTTCTGGTTATTGTCAAAATTATGTTTCAGTTGAAACGTACGTTCCGCACCAAAACTCAACGATGCAATTACAGGATTTATTCCTAATTCTTTTTCGTTGTCGGCATGCCAGCCGTTGCTGTCTTTTCCGTTGCGATAATAATTGAGTAAAACGGTTGTAAAATTGGCATCAGCAACCTTTTCGACTTTCGTTTTTAACTTTTGCAAAAGCAAATTCCAAGGATGTGGTTGCATGGTTATATTCGAATACGAATAGGGTTTCCCTTCGTTTCCAAACAAAGCTGTCAAACGAGGTTGCGGATGAGTTTTTCCATACACCCGAATTTCATCTTGCTGCCAAGGGATTTCTTGTATCAATTCGGCAAAAATAATATCAGCTGTCGGCTTGTCAAAAAACTGAGGATAATAGATAATCTCAGCATCGGGCAAGTCAAGGAATAATGGATCTGATGAGGATTCGAAGAGTGATTTCAATGGATTATGTGTATTGATAAGCCCAGTAAATTAATAGTAATTGAAAAGGCATTCGAAGCAGTAAAACCCAATTTGGCAAACCCATTCTTGCTTTTTTATCAAAATACATATAGAGATGCACAGGGAAAATAGCAATCAATAAGGCAATAACTCCCCAAGCGGCATAGTTTGAAAGTAGCGGAATACAGAGTGCAATACCCAAAAATATTTCAGATAGACCGCTGATGTAGTTTAATAATTTTGGATTCGGAAAATAAGTAGGAATGATTTTTAGGTACAGTCTCGGGTTTCTGAAATGGTTTAATCCTGCTAAAAAGTAAACAAAAGCCATCACATATAAATGCCAAGGTAGATTCATAATAAAGTTATTTATCACGAATTTATAAAAATTTTAATGAAATCAGCTTAAATGTTTTTAAATTGAAATTAAGTAGTTTTCTTAAAGTTTACATTCATAATCACAATCGCTAAGATGATTAAAACGATTCCAATCCATTGGATTAAACTCACTTTTTCACTCAAAAGAAAATACGCCATTAGTACTGATACGGGAAGTTCCAGTGCAGAAACGATGCTTCCTAACCCAATTCCTGTGAGCGGAAAACCGGCATTAAACAATAAAGGCGGAATTATAGTTCCAAATAGCGCCAGTATTATTCCCCATTTCATGAAAATCTCAAAATTAAAAGGAGTTGTTTGTGTTGCAATTGCAAATCCGGTTACAATAACAGCACCACCAAGAAGCATAAACAGACTGCGTTGCGCTGAGGAAATATGTGTTGCCACACGATTAGCAGTAAACATGGTTGTGGTAAAGGAAGCTGCCGCCAAAAGCCCTAAAACAATTCCGCGCCAGTCTAATTCTACTTTACTTTCAATAAGATTAGTAGCAAGTGCGGTTCCAATTAATACAATAACTACGGAAACTATTTTTTGAGTTGAAGGTCTTTTCTTTTCTAAAATCATTTCGAATAAAACGCCCATCCAAACCGTTTGCATCAATAAAACGATAGCAATGGAAACAGGAATGTATTTTACCGCCAAATAATAAAAAATACTCGTCATTCCCAGAGAAGTTCCTGCAAGCATTAATTGACCAATGTTTTTCTTGGAAGCTTTTACAACGTCATTTCCCTTTTTAGCTTTTTGAAACAGATTAATAAGCAACATTCCCGTAATTCCATATACAAATTGAGCAATGGTAACTTCAGGTGTGGTGAAACCTTCGCCGTAGGCTATTTTTACAAAAGTAGCCAGCATTCCGTAACTCGTTGCACCAAGACCTACTAAGAAAACTCCTTTTAATACATTATTCTTTATCATTTTTTTTAATTTTAAAAAGCGGGCAAAGGTAGGGTTTAGATATTAGTTATGAGTTAGAGTTAAGAATGTAAATTCTATTTCTTTTAATTCACCTCTTTATCCGCCAAATCACTCAAATGCAATCGTAAGGCATTCACGGAAATGCTGATTTCCCAAAACGATACTCCCAATGAAATAAGTAAACTGAGTAAACTCAATCCGAAAATATAAATACCGAATAATTGTTGTTCTATAAATAATAGCATCATGGCTAAAACCGATAGAAACAAGCTCATCACGCCAAACATTTGCATATAGCGAATAAGTGTCAAGCGCAAGTTGAGATTTTTTATTTCGAGTAAAATACTTTTGTTTTCTTTTTCGTCATAGTTTTTCTTTAAGCTTCTGACGATCTGTGCAATGGTAAGAAATCGATTGGTATAGGCCAATAAAATCAATGAGGTTGCAGAAAAAAGCAGGGCTGGAGTTTCTATGTTTAAAGTCATAATTGTGGTTGTGTTTTTATAATGAAAAATCTAAAGTACGCAATTCGATTCTTTTTTAAATAAAAAAATGGCAAGAGTGAATTTGCAGCTTAATGTATTTTCGTTGTAAGTGTTTTTTGATGCGAAGTTGGATGAATTGCCAATTTGCAGTTTCTCGGTACGTTTTTAAAATAATACAACTCTTAGTAGGGTAAAGTGCTTTACAGTTGTCTTACTATTGAAGTTAGTCAAACGATAGTAACTGTAATTAAAATTTATAATCATGAAAACAATTAAAATCCTACTTGTCCTATTTTTTTTGGGAGCAATAGCGACAGTAAATGCACAAGAAGCCAGTTTAGAAAGTGAAACAAGCATAAATACCAATGCAGATAAAATTACTTATTATCAACAAAGGGGTAGTGAAGATGCCAATTATGAGTTAACATTTAAGGCTAAAACTAAAGCCGAAGAGAAAGCTTTTTGGAAGGAGCAAAAAGAGTACGAAAAGGGGTTAAAGAAAAAGAATAGAAAAGCGTATCAGGCATATATTGCCAGCAAGCAAGATGTTTATACAATGCATCATTCTCATTGTGATGCCCATTGTCATCACAGCGATTCCTTTTATGGACACGCAGGATTTTATTATTATGAATATGATCAAAGAAATTATCAAAGAAGGCCAAGCAATACTTCGGTAAATACACAAATAGGCGTGCGCACCCCCAGCGTACGACTAGGTATTTTTTAATATATTGAAGTTTGCAAAAAGCCGTTTTTTCTTGTTTAGAAAAAACGGCTTTATTTTATTTTTATAGCAGTAATCAGATCAATTATTAAATGAATTACAAAAAATGTTTTTTTGTTTGTGGGTATGAGTGAGACGCTTGCGCTAGCTGATGGCTTTTACTTAATTATTTCGTTGATTTTTTCTTTCATTTTTTCAAATTCTTCGGGAGAGTATCCAATAGAACTATATACAATAATTCCGTTTTTATCAATAAGATAATTCCTCGGGATATATTGTGTAGCAAATAGATTATAAACGGATTTGTCTTTATCGGCATAAATAGGAAAATCAAATTTCTTTTTATCTCGAAATAGGTTTACCTCCTCCGCTGAATGTCCTCTTCCGAAACTCATTAAAACAAAATTTTTATTTTCTTTATATTTCGCCCAAACTTCCTGTTGCAAAATTGGCATTTCAACCATACAAGGACCGCACCAAGTTGCGAAAAAATTTAGTAAAACGACTTTTCCTTTTAAGCTAGAGAGATTAATTGTTTTTCCTTTTTCTAATTTTATGGTAAAGTTTGGTGCTTGCTGCCCTTCTAATACTACATTGCTTTTTTGATAATCTTGTCCATAAGTATTGGATAAACTTATAAATAAACAAACTAAAATAATTCTTTTTTTCATGTTTTTTAATTTTCATTGTAGCTAATCTACAAAAAAACCTGCAACTGTATGCTTGCAGGTTGTTTGTAACCGATCCGATTCATAGCTAATAATCCAAATACCGAAGTATCTATTTGGATGGAGGAGGAGCCATACAAGGCAAATCAGAATTAAAAATGTCACGGAAAAGTTTCCATTTTCCATCCTCCATTTTCCACAATTCCAGTGCTTTTCCACGGTCTACCTCTTTTCCGTCTTTATCGGTCATAGACCATTCTTCTTCCACGGTCAGCATATTTTCATCACCCCAAACTTCTACAGGTTTTATACTTAAACCACCTGCTCCGGCTTTAATGAATCCAGCTAATGTGGATTGAATATCTTTTCTTCCCGAAGCTGCTTTCTGATTGGGAGGCATAAATTTGGCATCAGCGGCATAACCGTTGACAGCATTTATAGTGTCGCCTTTGTTGAATGCGTCAGTAAAAATCTTGTTTTCTTTTTCTATCGCTTGCATGGCTGCGACTTTGTCAAATGTTGCTTCTTTCTCTTTTTTGGAAGAATTACAACTAACCAATACCAATAATAGCGTTGTTGCTGTGACAGACACAATTGTGGATTTAATAAAATTTAGACTTTTTCTCATGGTTGCATTTTTTTAGATTAAAAATTAATATTTCATAAAAAGCACCATAAAGATATTGATTATTTTAGCATACTTAACATGAGTATATTTATAATTATTTGAATAGCAATTCGTTAGGTTTTAAATTGACAATGTTTAATCTTAGGTTATAAGAAAATCTCAATTTTGGCAAACAAAAAACCTGCAAACTTTCGCTTGCAGGTTTAGTCTAATAATCTAACGATCTAAAAGTCTAATAATCTTATTTGATCATCTCAAAACTTCTTTTTACGAACGCCGTTAAAGCTTCGCCTTTTAATAGGTTTTGTGATAATTTTGCTAAGTCAAGCGCTTGTTTTACTAAACTTTCCTGAGCTGATTTGTCTTTGTTGTTTAGAATGCTTGTCGCCAATTCAGAATTAGTATTTACCACTAGATTGTACATTTCCGGCATATTTCCCATTCTAAACATTCCACCACCGCCAGACTGACTCATTTCTTTCATTCTACGCATGAATTCCGGTTGCGTGATGATAAATGGTGATGCATTACTATTTAATCCAGTTAAATTTTTGTTCGATAATTCTGGTTTTTTCTTCTTGAATGAATTTCAAATAAGCACTGGCTACTGGTGAAAATTTCTTGCCTTTTAACCAGATTAAATTCCAGTTGGATTGAATTGGCAGGCCTTGTACAGCAATGATTTGCAAGTCACCGTTATTGAGCTCGTTTTTTATACCGATTAATGGCATAATGGAACATCCAAGTCCAGCGAGTACAGCTTGTTTTACGGCTTCATTGCTAGTGAGTACCATTTTTTTCAGAACCGTTAGTTGATTGTTTTCTATAAATTTTTCCATTATATATCTCGTTCCTGATCCTTGTTCGCGATAAATCATCGGTAAGGTTTCTATAATTTTTTTATCTTGAATACCGTTTTCTATTTTTAGATCAATGTTAGCGACAAGGAAAAGTGCATTAGGCATAAGCTCCACCTTTTCAATTTGCAGGGTTTCTGGCAGCACGGAAACCAAGGAAAAATCAACTTCGTTCCTTTCTAGACTTTTCAACACTTTAGTCTTATTGGTCACATCCAGAATTAATTCGACACCTTGATTTTGTTTCAAAAAATCAGATAAAAAATAGGGAATGACATATTTCCCTGTGGAGACTACGGAGATCTTTAATCTTCCCGCTAGCTGCCCTTTGAATGCCATTGTTTTATAGTTAATAGCATGCACTTCATTTAAAATTTTCTCGGCAGCTAGAGAAATTTCTTTACCAAAATCGGTTACATATAGTTTTCTGCCAATAACTTCTGTTAGGGGAACATCAAATTGGTCCTGAAAATTTTTTAATTGAATGGATACTGCTGGTTGAGTAAGATGCAGTTCCATCGCCGCCTTTGTGATGCTGTTATTTTGAGTGATTTTTAAAAATACGTGCAGCTGGTGGAGTGTGTAATTCATAAATATTTTTTATGTAAATCATTACAAATATAAATAAAAACATATGAATATGCAGTTTTACCTTTGTGAAAACTAAATCAGTTGTCATGAAAAAAGAAAATAAGAACAAAAATATCAGTTTATTGTTTGCCATGGTTTGGCTAATTTGTGGGATACTATTGTCATTAATGGATCATAAAAACATGTTTTTTACAATTTTATTAGGTACAGGGATCTTTTTTAGTACCTACACGCTCCTGAAAAATAAAAAATCAAATCTATTATAAAAAGCGTCATGAAAAAAGAATATCAATTTAAGTTAATTGAAGGTCAATTTGCACCATCTGAAGCCGGGAAAGTTATCTTTTCTCTAATAAATAGTAAAATCAACTTTCATAATTTGGAAGCATTTAGCAGCCGGATACGATATAATGAAGAGGATCCTCACTCAAAAAATAGACTTGAATCTCTTTTAGATGCTTCTGAATACATCAAACAACTCATTGGTGAAGCTTCGTCAAAGGGAATGGGGCTGAGAATTGACAGTGTCATTCAAATTGTTCTAACTTCCAAAGTGAAAACAGAGCTGGATGTTTGAAGGTAGAAAATTACTCATTGCAACAAAGCATCATAAAGAAAAAGTGATTGCGCCAATACTTGAAAAAGGTTTGGGTGTTCACTGTTTTGTGCCTCAAAATTATGATTCAGATGTTTTTGGAACTTTTTCAGGAGAAGTGGAACGTGTGGCTAACGCTGTGGAAACCGTAAGAGCTAAATGTTTGTTGGCGATGGAGCAATTTGACTGTGACTTGGGTATTGCCAGTGAAGGTTCGTTTGGTTCGCATCCCACCCTTTTTTTTGCTCAGGCAGACGATGAATTTTTACTTTTTATAGATAAAAAAAATGATTTGGAAATCATTGTCAGAGAACTCAGTCTGGATACTAATTTTTACGGAGCAGCAATCAGTACTAAAGAAATGCTCCTTGATTTTGCGGATAGGATTAAATTCCCGTCTCATGCAATAATTTTGAGAACCAAGCCAGATGATCTCACTCAAATAATTAAAGGCATTACCACTAGGAGTCAGTTAGAGGAGTCTTTTGAACATTTAAGAAGTGTTTTTGGGAGTGTTTATGCCGAAACCGATATGCGAGCCCTGTATAATCCCACCCGGATGGGAGTGATAAAAATAGCAGCACAAAAATTATTGGAAACTATTAAAATGGAATGTCCGAGTTGTATGACGCCTGGTTTTAGTATTACAGAAGTAAAGACTGGCTTGCCTTGTTCTTGGTGTTCGGCACCCACTCGTTCTACGTTGAGTTTTATTTACACCTGCCAGAAGTGCGCTTTTAATTCCGAAAAAATGCATCCTCATCAAAAAACAACTGAAGAATCAGGATATTGTGATGCCTGTAATCCTTAAATTATGACTTTAATAAGTAATTCGATTCACAATGCTATAACGATTTTAAATAAGGAGCAAGTTATAGGTATTCCTACCGAAACGGTTTATGGTTTAGCCGGAAATATTTACAGCCAAAAAGCCATTCAAAGTATTTTTACAATAAAGCAAAGGCCTACTTTTAATCCCTTAATTGTTCATATTAAGTCGATTCAGGATTTGTCGCAAATCGCAAGAGATATTCCTGAAAAAGCATTGGAACTGGCAGCTGCGTTTTGGCCTGGACCTTTAACTTTGGTATTAAAAAAACAAAGTTCCATCCCTGATTTAGTCACTGGAGGTAAAGATACTGTAGCCGTGAGGGTTCCGAATCACCCGTTGACTTTAGCTCTTTTAGAGCAATTAGCGTATCCTTTGGCCGCACCCAGTGCCAATCCCTTCGGTTCCATTAGCCCGACAAAGGCAGAACATGTTGCCGCTTATTTCCACGATACTGTACCAATGGTTTTAGATGGCGGTGCATGCGAAAGGGGAATTGAATCCACCATCATAGGTTTTGAAAACGGGGAGCCTGTTGTATACCGTTTGGGATCTCTTGCAATTGAAGATATAGTAGCAATTGTGGGCACAGTTAAAATGATGACTCGTGACGATACTACACCTATAGCACCCGGGATGCTTTCCAGACATTATGCGCCATTGACTTCGACCCTTTTAACAGCAAATGTCTTTGAGTTGCTTGAAACCTTTTCAATGCAAAAAATAGGTGTGCTAGTATTCCAAAATGAGATTTACAATCAAAAAATTACAGCACAGGAAATTCTATCTCCCACGGGTGATTTAACAGAAGCCGCTTCGCAATTGTATGCCGCTTTGCACCGATTGGATAAACTAAACCTGGACCTAATTATTGCAGAACGATTTCCAGATGATGGTTTAGGAAAAACGATAAACGATCGATTGCAAAGAGCCACTAAAAAATAATATATGGATACTGTTATTAGAAATGCAAGTGTAGTTAACGAAGGTCAAATACTTATTTTAGATGTGTTGCTATCAGGGGAAAGGATTGAAAAGATAGCCCCTACTATTGTATTAAACCCAGCTAAAAAAAGCATCGAAATTGATGCTACAGGACTATATCTGCTTCCAGGAATAATTGATGATCAGGTTCATTTTAGAGAGCCCGGGCTTACCCATAAAGGTACTGTTTTTTCAGAATCAGTCGCTGCTGTGGCGGGAGGAATCACCTCCTTTATGGATATGCCCAACACGATTCCCAACACGCTAACTCAAGTCTTATTAGAAGAAAAGTACACCATGGCAACTGAGAAATCAATTGCTAATTATTCTTTTTTTATGGGAATTTCGAAGAATAACTTAGAAGAAGCTTTAAAAACAGACACCGAAAATGTATGTGGGATAACTGATGACGGGCTTTATTTTAACAATGACGAAGGTATTTTGGCTAATTATCCGGACTTTTTAGAGCAATTTTTTTCGAGAACGAATACCCTTATTGCCTTGCACAGCGAGGATGACGCAATTATAAAAAAGAATACCCAAAAATTCCGACTCCAATATGGAGACGATATTCCTTTTTTTTGCCATTCCCTGATCCGTGATGAACTCGCTTGTGTAAAAGCTACAAACAGAGTGCTGTCTATTGCTAAAAAACACAATACTCGCTTGCATCTGTTTCATATTTCAACTTTGGCGGAAGCTGAATTATTTGATAATACGGTACCCATTCGAGATAAACGAATCACCGCCGAAGCTTGTATACACCATCTTTGGTTTTCGGATGCTGATTACGGAAGATTGGGTTCAAAGATTAAATGGAATCCCTCTATTAAAACGGATCAGGATCGGAAAGGTTTAATGCAGTCACTGCTAAACAATAGGATAGATATAATTGCTACGGATCATGCTCCCCATACTATTGCGGAAAAGGCAGGGAATTATTTTCAGGCACATTCAGGCGGACCTTTAGTGCAACACGCGCTTTTGGCAATGTTAGAATTATTTCATCTTGGTGAAATTTCCCTAGTGAAAGTAGTGGAAAAAATGAGCCATAATGTGGCCGAAATATATAGAATCAAAGAAAGAGGCTATATACGAGAGGGCTATTTTGCCGATTTAGTTTTAGTCGATTTAAATAAACAACAGGAAGTAACCACAAATTCTATTTTATATAAATGCAAGTGGTCTCCTTTTTTAGGACAGGTTTTTAAAAGCAGCATCAATTCTACTTTTGTAAATGGAAATGTAGTATATGAAAAAGGACTTGTCCAAACGGATATTAAGGGGAAAAGATTAAAGTTTGAAAAAATAAGATAATCAAAATGTATAATATAATTTAAAAATAAATAGAATATGAATCTTAGTTTATTATTGGATAATTTGACTAATCCGGCTTTATTGTTTTTTGTATTGGGAATTATAGCGGTATATGTAAAAAGTGATTTAGAAATTCCAGAGAACACCTCTAAATTTATATCGCTGTACCTTCTTTTTTCAATTGGTTTTAAAGGCGGGCAGGAATTGGCTCACAGTCATTTTACTGTTGACATACTTTGGTCTATTGTTTTTGGGGTATTGATTGCGGTGTTAATTCCATTCTATACATTTTTTATTTTAAAGAAAAAGTTTAGCATTGAGAATTCGGGCGCTATTGCTGCCGCATATGGATCGGTGAGTGCAGTTACCTTTGTAACAGCCGTCTCTTTTTTAGAAATTCAAAACTACAATTTCAGCGGTCACATGGTGGCTGTAATGGCGCTAATGGAAGCTCCAGCGATTATTATTGGTGTAATCTTAATACGATTATTTAGTAAAGAACACGTTCAGAAAACCAAAATAAGTACAATTGTTAAGCACTCTTTTACCAACGGAAGCGTACTCTTGATTCTTGGAAGTTTGGTTATTGGGTTTTTGGCCAGTGAGCAACAGGCTTTAGGAATTAAGCCTTTTACCACTGATATTTTCAAAGGGTTCTTGGCTTTATTTTTATTGGATATGGGAATTGTTAGTGGCCGAAAATTAAATGATTTTTTCAAAAGTGGCTGGTTTAGCGTCTTTTTTGCTATTGTTTTTCCATTGATCAACGGATGTATTGTTGCTTTCTTAAGTCAATTCGTTACCGAAGATGTTGGGAATCGCTTTATTTTTGCTGTCCTGGCGGCGAGCGCTTCTTACATTGCCGTTCCGGCCGCAATGAAAATAGCAGTGCCAAAGGCGAATCCAGGGATCTTTTTACCAATGGCATTAGCTGTAACGTTTCCTTTTAACATTACTTTTGGGATGCCGATTTATTTTTCAATTGTATTGTGCCACTTTTAATTAGGGGCTTAATTTGAGGTAGTAATGCTTATTAATGAACCTGAAAAAGGTGTTGTAAACCAATGTTGATGTCATGAATTAGAACGAATGATAAATTGTAAAAACAAAAAAACCTGCAAACTTTCGCTTGCAGGTTTAGTCTAATAATCTAACGATCTAAAAGTCTAATAATCTTATTTAATCATCTCAAAACTTCTTTTTACGAACGCCGTTAACGCTTCGCCTTTTAATAGGTTTTGTGATAATTTTGCTAAGTCAAGCGCTTGTTTTACCAAGCTTTCCTGAGCTGATTTGTCTTTGTTGTTTAGAATGCTTGTTGCCAATTCAGAATTAGTATTTACCACTAGATTGTACATTTCCGGCATATTTCCCATTCCGAACATTCCGCCACCGCCAGACTGACTCATTTCTTTCATTCTACGCATAAATTCTGGTTGCGTGATGATAAATGGTGATGCATTACTATCTAAAGCTTCCAGTTGTACAGAATAGGTTTGTTTAGGAACGATAGCTTCTAAAACTGTTTTCAAGTTCGTTTGTTCTTCCTCAGATAATTTAGAAATAGTAGTTTCCTCTTTCTTGATTAAATTATCAATATGGTCTGAATCGACACGTACAAAAGTCATGTTGCTATTATCGCCTTCAATTTTTTGAATTAAATGCGAGATAATCGGTGAATCAAGTAATAAAACTTCATATCCTTTGTCTTTTGCAATTTCGATATAAGAGTGTTGCGCTTCTTTATTTCCAGCGTATAAAACAACTAATTTTCCGTCTTTATCCGTTTGATTAGCGGCTAAGTTTTCTTTTAATTCTTCCAGTGTGTAAAATTTACTATCAACTGTTGGATACAAAACAAACGCACCAGCTTTTTCGTAGAATTTATCTTCAGAAAGCATTCCGTATTCCAAAACGATTTTGATGTCATTCCATTTTTGTTCAAAATCTTCACGATTTTCAGTGAACAGAGATTTTAATTTATCGGCTACTTTACGAGTGATATAATTCGAGATTTTCTTCACCGCAGCGTCAGCTTGTAATCCAGAACGAGAGACGTTCAATGGAATGTCCGGTGAATCAACAACACCTTTTAACATCATTAAAAATTCAGGAACAATTCCTTCCACATTATCCGTTACGTACACTTGATTTTGGTACAATTGGATTTTGTCTTTCTGAATTTGTAAATCTGAACCTAATTTTGGGAAATACAAAATACCGGTTAAGTTGAACGGATAATCTACATTCAAATGGATGTGGAATAACGGTTCTTCAAATTGCATCGGATACAATTCATGGTAGAAATTCTTGTAATCCTCAGCAGATAATTCAGTTGGTTGTTTTGTCCAAGCCGGATTTGGATTGTTGATGATGTTATCCACTTCAACTTCTGTAAAGGTTTCTTCTTTGTTTTCGGATTCAACAAGCTCTCCCTTTTTTTGCTCTATTTTTTCTTTTTTGGTTCCAAATTTAATTGGAATCGGCATGAACTTATTGTACTTATTCAACAGCTCTTTGATTTTGTATTCTTCCAAGAATTCCAAAGAATCTTCGGCAATATGCAAAATGATTTCTGTTCCACGAGAAGTTTTGTCAGCAGGTTCTAATGTAAATTCTGGGCTTCCATCGCAAGTCCAGTGTGCAGCAGGTTCATCTTTGAAAGATTTAGTGATGATTTCCACTTTTTCGGCAACCATAAAAGCAGAATAGAAACCAAGGCCAAAATGGCCGATAATCCCAGAATCTTTAGCAGAATCTTTGTATTTATCCAAAAATTCTTCTGCACCAGAAAATGCCACTTGGTTGATGTACTTTTCTACTTCATCCGCAGTCATTCCTAAACCTTGATCGATGATGTGTAATTTTTTACCTTCCTTATCGATTTTCACTTCGATAATTGGGTTTCCGTATTCTACTTTGGCTTCGCCAATGCTTGTTAAATGTTTTAATTTTAAAGTAGCATCAGTACCATTAGAAATCAATTCACGCAAGAAAATTTCGTGATCACTGTATAAGAATTTCTTGATTAAGGGAAAGATGTTCTCTACCGAAACATTAATTTTACCTGTTGTCATATTTTGAATTTTTAAGTTTATTTTAATGGATATGATTCTTTCAAATAGAATACCAATTACAATTGGGGTGACAAATTGTCGTAAGCGTTAATTTTGATATAAATTAATTTAATTTTGAAACAATTTTTTTTCATTGCATTGTATCTTTGTGTAAGTATTAATTCATTAAATTTAAGAAAATGAAAAAAGTAATTTTAGTGTGCGCGTTAGCTGTTTTGATGTTTGCATGTAAGTCAACATCAGTGACAAGTACGAATACAGATAGAAAAGCTCAAGTTGATATGAAAGGAAATTGGGTAATCAGTTCTGTAACGTATCCAGGTTCGCAATATATCAAAGTGAATAGTTTTCAACTTGCGGATTCAGAATGTTTTGTAGGGAGTACATGGAAATTTGTTTCCAACAACAATAAAGGAAACATGGCTTTGACAAAAGCAAATTGTGTGTCATTTAGCTCACCAATTACTTGGTTTGTAAATAATGATGGTCAGTTTGTACTAAAAGTACTTGATGCAGGTGAAAAAGCAAGAAAAGTTAGAGATGGATATATTTTATATCTAGCCAATCAAACAGAGTCTTCTTTTCAATTGATTGATAAAATCAATGTTGGAGGAAAAATGACTGATGTAGTGTACCAATTTCAAAAAGTTAATTAATTAATAAAAAATATAGATATGAAAAAGATTTCAATAGTTGCAATGGCAACAATAATGATTATAGGTTCAATATTCACCAGTTGTGAAGCTGTAAAAAACACAAATAAAACACAAAGAGGTGCCGGAATAGGTGCTGTTGCCGGAGCTGTATTAGGAGGCGTTTTAGGAAACAATCTTGGTAAAGGTGGTAAAGGTGCAATGGGAGCTGTATTAGGTGGTGTTATTGGTGGAGTTGCCGGTGGAGTTATCGGTAACAAAATGGATAAACAAGCAAGAGAAATAGATGCAGTTCTTCCAGGAGCTGAAGTAGTTCGTGTAGGAGAAGGAATCAAATTAGTTTTGAATGAAAATGCAGTGCGTTTTGATACTAATAAATCTTCTTTGACTGCTGGCGCTAAAGCAAATTTGGATAAATTGGTTCCTGTTTTTGCAGAATATCCAGATACTAATATTACTATTTATGGATACACAGACAGTACTGGTCCAGCTGATTATAACTTAAAACTTTCAGGAGAAAGAGCAGCGTCAGTTAGAAATTATTTAACTAGCAAAGGAGTATCTTCCAGTAGATTTCAAGTAACTGGTTTAGGAATTGCTGATCCAATAGCATCAAACGAAACAGTTGAGGGCAGAACTCAAAACCGTCGTGTTGAATTTGCTATTACTGCAAATGAAAAAATGATTAAAGATGCCGAAGCGGAAGTGAAAAACTAAGCAAAAATACTATATAAACAAAGGCTGTTTCGTCAAGAAGCAGCCTTTTTTTGTGCCTAAATTTGAATTAAACATTGTAAATTTGCACTCTTAAATACAGATGATGCTCGAGATAAAAGATATTTCCTTCACTTACATTGATACTCCCGTTATTGAAAATGTTAGTTTTACTATTGCCAAAGGTCAAAACACCGCTATTATTGGCGAAAGTGGTTGCGGTAAAAGTACTTTGCTAAAACTCATATACGGATTATATGATTTGGATAACGGAGAAATAACCTATAATGAAAAACCCATTTTGGGTCCCAAATACAATCTTGTCCCAGGAGAAGATTACATTAAATATTTAGCACAGGATTTCGATTTGATGCCTTACATAACTGTTGAAGAAAATGTGGGCAAGTTCTTGTCGAATATGTATCCTGATGAGAATAAAGCCCGTGTTCAAGAGTTATTAGAAATGGTAGAAATGACTGCTTTCGCAAAAGTAAAAGCGAAATTCCTAAGTGGTGGACAGCAACAACGAGTGGCCTTGGCAAGAGTTTTGGCTTTGGAGCCGGAAATTATTTTGCTCGACGAACCTTTCAGCCAAATTGATTCTTTTAGAAAGAATTCTTTGCGTCGCAATTTATTCCGCTACTTAAAAGACAAAGGCGTTACCTGTATTATTGCCACGCATGACAGTACCGATGCTTTGTCTTTCTCAGATGAAACAATTGTGGTTCAAAACGGAAAAGTAGTGGCAAAAGGAGACTCAAAAACCTTGTATGAAAACCCCGCTAATAAATACATTGCATCTCTTTTTGGGGAAGTAAATGAGTTAAAATTGTCTCAATTAATAGCTCTTGAGGATGACGAAGACGCAGTACTTTTGTTGTATCCGCATCAATTAAAAGTGGTGGACAACGCAATTATGAAAGCAGTTGTGAAACAATGTTATTTTAAAGGGAGCCATTATTTGGTTAAAGCAGCTTTTGAAAGAAGAGCTATTTTCTTTGAACATGATTCCCCATTAGAATTCAATCAGGAAGTATACTTGATGTTATCTTAAGAATAGAAAAACCCCGAAATCATATTGATTTCGGGGTTTTGTTTTTTATGTGAAGTTTGAATTAATTCTTCAAATATTTTTCTAAGAACTGATCTTGTTCCCAAAGCAAATGCAAAATATTCTCTTTGGCTGCATAACCATGACTTTCTTTTGGAAGGATCACCATTCTTGCCGGAGCTCCTAAACCTTTCAAAGCCTGAAAATAACGTTCGGTTTGCAAGGTGAACGTCCCCGGATTATTATCGGCTTCACCGTGTACTAAAAGCATTGGTGTTTTCATTTTGTCAGCATTCATGAATGGCGACATCGTGTTATAAACCTCAGGAGTTTCCCAGTAGTTGCGTTGCTCACTTTGGAAACCAAAAGGAGTTAACGTTCTGTTGTACGCACCACTTCTGGCGATTCCACATGCAAAAAGATTAGAATGGGTCAATAAATTAGCCGTCATAAAAGCGCCGTATGAATGTCCTCCAACCGCTACTTTTTTTCTGTTGATGTATCCCAAAGCATCTACCGCATTAATCGCCGCTTCTGCATTGTCTACTAATTGCGTCATGAAATTATCATTTGGTTCCGTTTTTCCTTCCCCTATTATAGGAAAAGCAGCATCATCAAGAACTACATACCCTTTGGTTACCCAATATACGAAGGATCCATAATTAGGAAATGTAAATTCGTTCGGGTTTTGTGTGCTTTGCCCCGCTGAATTTTTGTCTTTGTATTCTGCTGGATAAGCCCAAATCAATAATGGCATTTTCTCTTTTTTTACCTTATCATACCCTACCGGTAAATATAACGTTCCAGATAATTCAACACCATCTTTACGTTTGTATTTAATCACTTCTTTGCTCACGTTTTTGATGCTTTCAAAAGGATTTTTGAATGCTGTGATTGGTGTCAGTTTGTTTTTTTGTTTGATGTTTCTAAGGTAATAATTTGGATACTCATTTTTAGACTGGATTTGTACTAACACAGTTCCTTTCTTGAAGTCTTCAATCTCCAATAAATCCTCTTTTTTATCCGTGTAAGCTGAGGTATACAGACGATTTGATTGTAATGTTTTCAAATTATACTCCGCAATAAAAGGAAATTGCCCGTTTTTAGTAAATCCGTCCCCAATAAGAAATGCATTGTCATTTTCGATAGCCAAAACATATCTGTTGTATTGGTTTTTTCTGGTTTCAAAATTCCCTGGATCCGAATAAACATCTTGAGAGTTTCTGTCGAAAATTACTTTTGGAGCCTGACTTGGATTTGATGGATTGATTAAATAGGTTTTGGTATTACGCGTGTCATACCATTCATCTGAAACAACGGCAACGTTTTCATTCCCCCAAATCATTCGGCTGTAGCGTTGCGGCGTTTTTACCAATGGAGTGGCTGCTGCGTCAAATGGTGCGTTCCAAAGAAAAACTTCGTCTCTGAATTCCACTTTATTTGCCGGGTCTCCAGCGTCTAAAGCTTCAGCGTAAACTAATGTTGCCGGTTTGTCCGCTCTCCAGCTCATGTTTCTTTTTCCTTTACGAACCGCCATGAAGCCTTTAGGAATAATTTCGGTTAGCGGTACTTCATTCACAACTTTTACTTCGTTTCCAGCTTTGTCGTACACTACTGATTTTGACGGAAAACGGTTCAACGGAACGATGTATGAAAATGGTTTTTGAATGGTAGTCAGCATGATATAATTTCCATCAGGAGAGAAACTTTCTCCGGCATACATACCTGCATTTTTGAATAAAGTTGCCGTTCCGTTCAGGTTTATTTTATACAATTCAGACGTGATAATGTTCTCAAAATTGATTTCATCATTCTTGTTTTTCAACATGTCCGGATAGGTTCTGTTTTGAGATTTAGCACCATCGGCATTCGAAATTATTGGGCCGGTTGGTAAATCTTTTTTGGCATCCAGAAGTGCTGCTCTGTTTTTTGGCAACATTTTCACCAAAATAGTCTCGTTATCATTCATCCAACTGAATGGATTACCAAGATTAGCGTTTACAGTAGCCTCTGTTAATCTGGTGGCTTTTGCCGAAGCTACATCGATAAACCAAAGTTCAACCCCAGAAGCAGTAGTATGTGAAAACAAGATTTTTGTATCATTTGGTGACCAAGAGATATTACTGACACGAGGATTTGTTGGTAAACCTGCAACCTGTACCTCCTCTTTTTCTTTTATTTTACGTAATTTAAGATTGTTAATGTACGTAACAGTACTCGAAATATTAGTGATTGGATTAATTCTCAATCCTCCTAAACGCAATTCGTCTTGGTTTAAATCGTCCAGTGATTTATACGTATTTCTATACGTAAGTAGCATGTATTCTTTTTTGGTATCCATTGATACTGAAGGTGCTCTTTCATAATCAGCCAAATCAGCGATCGATTTGGAAGGTTTTTGATAGGTTAAATTTTCTTGGGCAAAAGTGGTTAAACTCAAGCCCAGAAACAGGAAAAACGGAATCTTTAATTTCATAGTTTGAATGATTTTAAATTATTTAGTATTCTGAATTATTGGTCTAAAATAATTCAATGTTGTTACATTTGGAAGCAAATATTTCTTTTTAACGTTTATGCCTAGCCCAGATAAAAGTGAAAATCCTTTTCTTGTATCGTTTTTTAACGATACAAGAGAAGATTGTAGCGGATAGCTGGAAAAAGCTCCTAAAAAACAGATATAAATGATAAGTTGCCAAAAAAAGAGTAATTTGTGGACTCATATTTTTAAGTATGTTTAAATTTGCAACTTTATTTTAATAAAATAACATTAATATGTATCATTCAAAAATAGCAGGATTGGGTTATTATGTTCCCGAAAACGTAGTCACTAATGACGATTTATCAAAAATCATTGACACCAATGACGAATGGATTCAGGAGCGAACAGGAATTCAGGAAAGACGACACATCATAAGAGGGGAAGATACAACGACTTCTATGGGCGTGAAAGCTGCCAAAATTGCGATAGAACGTTCTGGAGTTGCAAAAGAGGATATTGATTTTGTGGTTTTTGCCACATTGAGTCCGGATTATTATTTTCCTGGCCCAGGAGTTTTAGTACAACGAGATTTGGGTTTAAGAACCGTTGGCGCATTAGATGTAAGAAATCAATGTTCCGGATTTATTTACGCGTTGTCGGTTGCGGATCAATATATCAAGACCGGAATGTATAAAAACATATTGGTTATTGGATCTGAGGTACATTCTACAGGATTGGATATGACCACTCGTGGACGTAGCGTTTCGGTAATTTTTGGAGATGGGGCAGGCGCGGCTGTTTTGAGCAGAGAAGAAGATTTGACCAAAGGTATTTTATCCACACATTTACACTCCGAAGGGCAACATGCGGAGGAATTAATTGTAAAAGCTCCAGGAATGGGAGGCCGTTGGGTAACTGATATTTTGGCAGACAATAATCCGGATGACGAAAGTTATTTCCCGTATATGAATGGACAATTTGTATTTAAAAATGCCGTGGTTCGTTTCAGTGAGGTAATTAATGAAGGACTACAAGCGAATAATTTGCAGGTTTCGGATATTGATATGTTGATACCACATCAGGCTAATTTGAGAATCTCTCAGTTTATTCAAAAGAAATTCAATTTGACGGATGACCAGGTCTATAATAATATTCAAAAATACGGAAATACAACTGCAGCCTCTATTCCGATTGCTTTAACCGAAGCATGGGAAAAAGGAAAAATAAAATCAGGAGACACTGTTGTATTAGCAGCATTTGGTAGTGGATTCACTTGGGGAAGCGCTATTATTAAATGGTAATTATACTTGTTTAGGCAGCCGATTTGTCTACCGTTTTATATAAGAAACCCTGGAGTTGAATTACTCCGGGGTTTTGTTTTTGTTGTCTAATTCTTAATGAAATAAAAGGATACTTAAATGGATTTACTTTTGAAGGAATACTAAAACTTTAAATCTAATTTCTTTGAATTATTTGTTTTAAATTAGAGCGTTATGTAACCTTTTTAGGCGTTATTGATGCTATTTTTGTCGAATTTGGACTTTTTTATGATTAGGAATATCTTTGATTAGATCCTGTAATTGTGTGGTTTTATCTATTTATTAGCATAAAAAAAATGATTCATTTAAAAAAATATTTACTAAAACGATTTTGTAATTATTTTTATATATATTTGTCAAGTAAACATTAAATTTTTCTTAAAGTTAGTTTTCTGATGAAAAAAATCACCATTAAAGACATTGCTATAGAGTCCGGAGTTTCAATCTCTACGGTATCTTTTGTCCTTAATGGGAAAGGTGAGAAAATGGGAATCAGCAAGGCAGTTATTAAAAAAGTGCAAGATATAGCTGAGAAGTTGCATTACAAACCTAATATGATTGCGAGCAGTCTTCGAACAGGAAAAACCAGATCTATTGGGCTTATTGTTGAAGATATTTCGAATCAGTTCTTTTCTGATCTAGCCAGAGTAATAGAGGATGAAGCTAAGAAGTTAGGATATAGAGTTTTTTATTGTAGTACAGGTGATGATAATGAAAGATCAGCTGAATTAATTCAAAGTTTGCTTCAGGCAAATGTGGATGGTTTTATCATAACTCCAACCGAAAAATTAGAAAAAAGTATTGATCATCTTATGAATTTAAAAAAACCTGTGGTATTAATTGACAGGTATTTTCCAAATCAAAATGTTAGTCATGTTGTTATGGATAATTATAATGGAGCTTATGTCGCAACAGAATTTTTCATAAAAAAAGGATGTAAAAATATTGCTGTGGTTAATACTACTTCAGAAATGATTCAGATGAAATTGCGAGAGAAAGGATACTCTGATGCCATTAAAGAGGCGGGTCTATATGATGAATCCCTTACACTTCATTTGGATTATCGCAGTGATGAAGAAAGTAAAATTGACGCTATTATTGACTTTTTCAAAAAGAAACCGGGTATAGATGCAGTACTCTTTTTAGCGAATTATATGGGATTAGCCGGATTACAAGCTTTTAAGAGAATGGGTTTAAGGATTCCTGAGGATATTTCGATCATTAGTTATGACGACCATTATAGTTTTAAATTGCATTCTCCCTCTATTTCAGTTATTGAACAACCAATTGACGGTATTGCAGTAAAAGCAGTTCAATTACTGATGGATCAAATGACAAATGAAAATGATCTTGCGGTAGAAAAAGTACTTGAAAAAGGAAAACTGATTATTAGAGAATCTGTATAACATAAAATAGGATTAATCATTTTAAAAATTATAAAATGAAGAATCTGTTTTTTTTATTAATTTACTAAATCGATTTAGGTAATCTAGCCGCTGTTAATTGATAATTAAGAATTAAACAAAGATAATATTGAATTAATAAGTATGTTTTAGTCATTATATCTTTCGGTCTTTGTAAAAGCTAAAAAATTAACAAAATTATCGATTAGATTTAACTCTTCAGTCGAATGTGTAAAATAGAATTATTTCTAAAAGAGTAAAATTTGCTTTGGACCTAGACTCTGAAATAGTTTATAATATTAGGATGAGCAGCTGCTAAATTAATGCTTTTATTAATTCCTGAATCGATGTCCTTAATGGACGAAGATTTATAGCTGGAAAAAGGAAAGCTGATAATTAGAGAATCTGTATAATATAAAATAGGATTAATCATTTTAAAAAATTATAAAATGAAGAATCTGTTTTTTTTATCAATTTACTAAATCGATTTAGTGAATTGTTTTAATTAGAAATTGTGTGATGCTTTTTTGATCATACATTGAAATTGAGTTCTTATTTTTTTATTAATATTTTAAATCAAAACCAAAACCAAAAAACAAACAAATGCTTATGAAACAAATTTTAGCAGTGTTAGGATTGGTGATGCTCAGCTGCTTTGGCGCTGTTGCACAAAACCGATCGATAACAGGCGTAGTCGCAGATGCAGAAAACAAGGGTATTGTTTCTGCTACCGTAAAGGTAAAAGGGAAAACCATCAGTACAATAACAGATTCCGAAGGAAACTTTGCGGTCATGGTTCCTTCAGGTAAAGTAACACTGACAGTATCATCTATCGGGTTTACTTCAAAATCAGTAGATGTTACTGAAAGTGAAAATAATATTACTGTTGTGTTAGCCGAAAATACACAAGAGTTAGGGGAAGTTGTTGTAACAGCATTAGGGATTAAAAAGCAAAAAAAATCATTAGGTTATGCTGTTCAGGAAATAAAAGGAAGTAGTCTGGTAGAAGCCAGAGAACCCAATTTAGCTAATGCGCTTACCGGAAAAGTAGCGGGTTTGCAAGTGGTGCGTTCCAGTGCCGGTCCTGGGGGATCTTCAAAACTGGTTTTGAGAGGTTTTAACTCTTTAACGGGTGATAATCAGCCGCTTATTGTTGTGGATGGAGTGCCTATGGACAATTTCACAGGTGCCTCTAATAATGATTATTGGAATCCAAGTATTGATATGGGGAATGGTATTTCGGATTTAAATTCGGAAGATATTGAAAGCCTTTCGGTATTAAAAGGACCTTCGGCAGCAGCTCTTTATGGATCAAGAGCGGGTAATGGAGTGATTTTGATTACTACCAAAACCGGTAAAAAGCAAAAAGGATTGGGAATTACTTTTACTTCATCTGTTGGGTTTGAAAGTATTTTTACCAGACCTAAACAGCAAAATGATTTTGGTCAAGGTTTGGATAATGTTTCCGATGCACGTTCTAATTCAAGTTGGGGGCCTAAAATTGCAGGACAAAATTTGGTAAATTGGAATGGGATAAGTGAGCCTTTGGCTGCTTATGATAACGTGGGCAATTATTTTAGTGCAAGTGGTATTACTAAAAATAACAGTGTTTCGTTTCAGCAATCCATTCAAAAAACATCCATTTATACCTCTGTCAACCGTATGGAAGATCTTAGTATGATTCCTGGTGCTAAATTGGGCAGAACCAACTTATTGGCTAGAGCGGTAACTAAATTTGGTGAGGGTGATCGTTGGACTGCAGATACTAAATTTCAATATACCAATGCAAAAGCAAACAATAGAACTGTAGGCGGGCCTAATGGTACCAATCCCTTTTATTTGTTGAACCTTTTTCCAAGATCAGTTGATATTACTCAATTTAAGGAAGGGGCTGATGCCAATGGTAATATGATTTGGTTTGGTGGCGGAAGCGGAATCAATCCGTATTGGGCTAATAAATATAACCTAAATGAAGATGTGAGAGATCGCTTTATGATGAATGCTTCGTTAAAATATGATATTACAAGTTGGTTGAATGCCGAAATTAAAGCAGGAGCTGATATGTATACCAATAATTCTAATGCAAGAACATACAGTGGTAGTCCTATGACTCCTACAGGTAGATACAGTATAGGAAAAAGCACCTTTACCGAAACGAATTACCAAGCTTTATTGATTGCCAAAAAGGATGACCTTTTTGGGAAATTTGGAGGAATGGCTACTCTTGGTGGTAACTTGATGGATCGTGAGTCATCTTCGATAGGTGCCAGTGCAGGTCAATTGGTAGTGCCTAATTTATTTGCAATAAATAATGCTGAAGGAAATCCAGGTGTTAGTGAAGGATTTAGCAAAAAATCAATCAATTCTGTTTTCGGATCGGCTCAGGTTAGTTATGATGGCTATTTGTACTTGGATGCCACTTTTAGAAATGACTGGTCTTCTGCACTGAGCAAGAAAAACCGTTCTTTCTTTTATCCGTCACTAAGTCTCTCGTATGTGTTTACAGATATGTTTGCAGCGATGAATACAGATTTGCCGAATTGGTTTAGCTATGGTAAATTAAGAGCCAGTTACGCGTCAGTAGGTAATGACCTTGATCCGTATCAATTGGAAAATGTTTATGGAATAGGGAAGGATCCAAATGGAAATACGACCGCTACAAGAGGGCGCGTTTTGTATGATGAAAATGTAGTAAGCGAGTTGATTAAATCAACTGAGTTTGGAGCTGAGTTGCGTTTCTTTAACAGTAGATTTGGTATTGATGTGTCGGTATACAAATCCAATGCGACCAATCAGTTGATAAACCTTCCGATGGATCCATTAAGTGGGTATAGCTCAAAGAAAATTAATGCAGGTAACATTCAAAACAAAGGAGTAGAATTAGTAGTTGATGGGAAAATATTGACTAATCCAAATTCATTATTGTGGAATGTTTCCGCGAATTTCTCTACCAACCAAAGCAAGATTTTAGAACTTTCAGAAGGAGTAACACGCTACGGTTTAGGAGGGTTTGATAACATTCAAGTTTTAGCCGAGGTTGGTAAATCTTATGGAGAAATCTACGGTAGTAAATTTTTAAGAGTTACTGATGCAACGAGTCCTTCATTCGGACAATTAGTAATCGGTGCCGACGGATTGCCACAAGCAGTTACTGGCCCAGCAGAAAGTTTAGGGAATCAACAAGCGAAGGCCATGCTTGGGTTTACCAACACCTTTGCCTATAAAGGATTCTCTTTGGCATTCTTGATTGATGCGAGATTTGGCGGTAAAATGTTCTCAGGAACTCTAGCCGACATGCAACAAAGCGGGACGGCTTCTCAAACAGTTGTAAATGGATTAAGAGATGATATTGTGGCAGATGGAGTTGTCGTGAACGGTACAGGTTATGTACAAAACACAAAAGCAGTTAGCCCTCAATTGTATTGGAGCAGAGTAGCCGGTTCCGGAAACTTAGGGATTACCGAGGCAAATATATATGATGCAAGCAACATTCGTCTTAGAAACGTTCAATTTAATTATGATTTTCCTGCTAAATTCCTAGCTAAAACAGCGATACAAAAAGCAAAAATTGGAGTTTCCTGCAATAACGTTTGGATGATTAAAAGTCACATGAATGGGCTTGATCCAGAATCGGTATTTGCGACGGGTACTAATGCGGTAGGTTTTGAAAACGGTGCAGCGCCAACGACTCGTACCTTTTTGATAAACCTTGCATTGAGCTTTTAATCAATTATAAAATTTATATCATGAAAAATATAGTAAAAAAATCAAGTTTAGCTCTGGCAATGATGACAATGCTAGGGTCTTGTGACAATTTCGACGAAATTAACACAAATCCTATTGCTGCAAATGCAGACCAGGTGCAAGTGGAATATTTCATAAATAGCTCTATAATTGGAGCGCAAATGAATCCGGATGTGGCCGAAAGATCTTTTGTGCTTTATTGGAAAACGGCAGGACATCAAATGTTAAGTACCGGTATATCGGGAGGTACTGATAATGATGGATGGTCAAGTGCTTATTACAATAGCTCTGCGGGTTGGTTAAACTCCATAAATACCGCCATTCAAGTTGCTGACGAACAAGAAGCCAAAGGACTTGTAAAGCCTTATTCCTCTAATCTAAAACAAGTAGCGCGTATTTGGAGAGCTTATTTGATGAGTGAACTTGCCGATAACTTTGGACCCATAGCCATTGAAGCATTTCAGGGTAAAAATCCTGAATTTGTGGATTTAAAAAGCGTTTACTATTTCTTGTTGGCAGAACTAAAAGATGCTTCTGAGAAATTAGATGTTGCAGTTGTGAATCCTGATATTTTAAAGAAAGAAGACCCTGCTTTTCAATACAATTACGTAAAGTGGAGAAAGTATGCTAATTCGATGCGTCTTCGTTTGGCAATGCGTTTGTCTGAAGTAGATCCGGCTAAAGCCAAATCTGAATTTGAAGCTGCTGCAAGCGGTAATTTATTGACAGATGCCTCAGATAATTTTCAAGTACAAGAAAAACCAGGTTGGGATGATTTGACTGGGGTGATGAGTCGTGAATGGAATGCACAGATCATTTCTGTAACATTAAATAATCTTTACATCGGTTTGGGTGGAGTGAAATCAACGGATCAGTTGGCTACCTCTTTTCATGCCAGTGTTAAACCGGCAGATTATATAGGATTGAAATTTGCGAATCATTTTACAATGAAAACGAACGAACCAGCAGCGGGTTATTGGCTGGATGGCTTGCCAAATATGATAGATCCTCGTGCTTATAAAACATTTAGTATTCCAGGGGACTTTAATAATCCTAATTTTTCTACATACCCTTCATGGGATAATAGCGCAAAGACTACATCGAGAAATTTAAAAAATACAAGTGGTGGGGTGGTCAAAACAATTGATGCAACAAATACCTGGAATGCTTTTGCTGTGGGTAATTGGGGTGCTATGGCGAGTACAAATGAAGTAAGATCTTTTAATGGTACTATGCCAGGTTTGTCTCAAGCATTTAGAGCATCTAAGAGCCAACGTATCTTTTTTGCTTCATGGGAAACATACTTTTTATTAGCTGAAGCAGCTGTTAAAGGTTGGACAGTTCCAATGAGCGGTAAAGCGGCTTATGAAGAGGGTGTCAAAGCGAATTTTGCCTATTGGGGAGTTTCTTCTCATTTAAATGCTTATTTGACTTCTGAAGAGTATAATAGAGCAGGTACTTCTGTAAGTTGGAGGCATACTGCGGAACCAGCTGCTAGCCATGCTATGGCTTATGTAGACGGTTATACGAACGTACCTGGGGTGGCTACGATTTTATATCCTAAAAATGATTTGTATAAAAATGGTGCAGTGAAAAATGATTTACTGACAAAAATCATAACCCAAAAATTCATTGCGCAAACTCCTTGGTTGCCATTGGAAGGATGGAATGATCATAGAAGATTAGGTTTGCCTTTCTTTGAGAACCCGGCAGTAGAACAGCCTTTAGTTAATTTACCTGCTTTAACAAGCGCTAATTTTATGAGCAATCAGGTTGGTTTCTTTCCGCAACGATTGAGATATACTTCAGGTTTAAGAAATTCAAACCCAAAAGGATATGAGCAAGCGGTAGGGTTTTTAGGTGGTGCTGATGGTGTATTTACTCCGCTTTGGTGGGCTAAACACTAATCATTTATATTAAAATGTTTAAACCGAGTTGGGTAGGTTTTCCTCCTGACTCGGTTTTATTATTTTATCAGTTTGATATTTCTAATAAAAAAAGGAAGCGTAAAAATTTGATGTTATTTAGGGATTTAGTTTCTTGTCTTTATCACCTTTTTTTTCGCAACTGACAAAGTATTTTACTTTGCTGTCTGCTGAAAAAAATGGAGTTACTTCCAATAATCTCTTAAATGATCTACCGAATAGAATTATTTGCGAATTTTTTCACAATAGGAACAAAACTGCTTTAGGTAATTTTAATAATGATAAATTATATATTTTTATACTTTTGAAATACTTAACTCAATAAATGGTATATAATAAAGGTGTTGCCAAAGGATAAAACACTTTTGTCCAATAGAAATTTACACATTAATAATGATTTTAATACTTCCTCACAATGAAATGTAAAAAAGCCTTTTTTTGGTTTGTAACCCTTTGTTTTTCGAACTTGTTCTTTGTGGCGAATGCTCAAAATAGTTCAGTAGTTCTAAAAAAAGGCTGGGAATTTCGTCAGGAGAAAACTGCAAAATGGAATGCCGCTACAGTTCCCGGAGAAGTACATACCGATTTGCTGAACAACAAATTAATACCAGATCCGTACTATCGTGACAATGAGAAAAAACTGCAATGGATAGAAAAAAAAAACTGGGAGTATAAAACTTCTTTCCTGATAACTCCAGCAATGTTAAAGAAAAAAAATACGGAACTTGTTTTTGACGGGCTCGATACCTATGCAACCGTTTATTTGAATGGGAAATTAGTATTAAAGGCGAATAACATGTTCCGCCAATGGCGTGTTGATGTGAAAAAGTATTTGCATCCCGGTACGAATAAATTAGTGGTTGTCTTTCTATCGGCGCAAAATGTAGTTGATTTACTAGCCAAGAAAGATTTGCCTTTTGTAATTCCGGATAATCCTCGCGTATATGTACGCAAAGCCCAATATCATTTTGGATGGGATTGGGGACCTAAATTTACCACTTGTGGAATTTGGAAAGAAGTACGATTAGAATCCTATGATGAAAAAGAGGCAGAGAAACCTTTTGTTCCAAGCCGAAAGATAGAATTAGTACAACAACCGGACAGCCTTGGAAAATCATTTTATTTTAAAATTGATGACAAAGCGGTCTATATGAAAGGGGCTAATTATATTCCTTCGGATGCTTTCCTTTCGAGAGTGACCAAAAAAGAATATGAAAAGATTATTTTGTCGGCTAAAGATGCCAATATGAACATGCTTCGTGTTTGGGGTGGAGGGATTTATGAAGACGATTGTTTTTATGATTTATGTGATAAATACGGAATCAATGTATGGCAGGATTTTATGTTTGCCGGAACAATGGTGCCTGGAGATAAAGCCTTTTTTGACAATGTCAGAGAGGAGGTGAAATATCAGGTAAAGCGTTTGCGTCATCACAAAAGCATTGTTTTATGGTGCGGAAATAACGAAAGCGACGAAGCCTTTAAAAATTGGGGATGGCAAAAATCCATGAATATGTCTAAACAAGACTCGACTCGTTTATGGAAAGATTACGTTCGTTTGTTTCAGGACAGTATTCCAAAATGGGTGAAAGAAGTTGATCCAAGCCGACCATATATCAGCAGCTCTCCATTATTTGGTTGGGGAAGAGAGAAAAGTTATACAGAAGGCGACAGCCACTACTGGGGAACTTGGTGGGGACTAGCAGATATTGAAAACGTGCAAAACAAAACAGGTCGTTTTGTGAGTGAATACGGGATGCAAGCCATGCCTAATTATTCATCTATAGAAAAATTTACTTTGCCTGAAGACCGTCATTTATTTTCAGATGTATTAAAAGCGCATCAGAAAGCCGGGAATGGTTTTATGAAGTTGAATTCGTATTTGGATCGTTATTTTATCGATTCGACCAAAGTGAAAAAGATGAATGTAGAAGATTATACTTATCTCACCCAGTGTTTGCAATATTATTCGTTAAAAAACATTGTTGGGATTCATCGTTCAAAGGCTCCTTATAATATGGGGACTTTGGTTTGGCAGCTTAATGATTGCTGGCCAACAGCCAGCTGGAGTATCACCGATTACAACAATCGTCAACCCAAAGCAGCTTGGTACGCCATAAGAGAAGCGTATCGTGATGATAAAGTTGCCGAGATTGACCTCAAGCGTCCTAAAGATTTACCTTTAGAAGATCCGCAGATCAGTTGGAAAATAATAGGGAATGAAATAATCATCAAAGCCACGAAACCTGCGAAATATGTATATGTTGACATTAAAGATTATACAGGAAAATTGAGTGATAATTACATGGATTTAGAAGCCGGAAAAGAAATGCGAATTTCGTTTGAAGGTAAAATAATAAAGCCTGTTATAAAAGTTACTTCCTTGTATGACGTGCTTAACAGATACAAATAAAAGGAATGAAATTTTTGGTAACTAATTATTTTTAGTCGCCATTTAAATGTTGTTTAGTCTAGACAAACCTACAAGGTTTTATAAACCTTGCAGGACAGCTAATCCTGCAAGGTATTCAAGAGCTTACAGGTATAAATAAGGTCAAGACAAACCTACAAGGTTTTGTAAACCTTGTAAGACAGCCAATCCTGCAAGGTCTCTAAGACCTTGTAGGTATAAATATGGTGACGAAAATTATTGGTTGCTAATTAGTTAGTTTTAATTTAATTTTAAAAATAAAGAATAATGTTTGCAAAATATAGTAGAATAGCGGTTTCAGGAATTGCCGTATTGAGTTTATTATTTGCTCAGCCGGCAGTATCGCAAGTAAAAGCAAAAAAACAAGTTCCTTTAAATTACAGTCAATATGTAAATCCATTTATCGGTTCTGCCGGGCATGGTCATGTATTTGTTGGTGCCAATGTTCCTTTTGGAGCAGTTCAATTGGGGCCGTCCAATGTTTTTGAAGGTTGGGATTGGTGTAGCGGCTACAATTATGCCAGTAATACCATTCTGGGTTTTACCCATACACATTTAAGCGGTACGGGAATTGGTGATTTGAATGATATTCTTTTATTGCCAGTAACCGGAAAAGTGCCGCTCACAAAAGGAACAAAAGAAGACATGCAAAATGGTTACGGTTCTTATTTTTTACATGAAAATGAAATCAGCAAACCAGGTTATTACAGCGTTTTATTGGATAAATACAAAATAAAAGCAGAGTTAACGGCTTCGGAAAGAGTTGGTTTTCATAAATATTCTTTTAATTCTGCTGATGATTCTCATGTTTTATTGGACTTGGCCGATGGTTTAGGATGGGACAAACCTGTGAAAACATACATCAAAAAAATAAGCGGGAATACAATCATTGGTTATCGTCATTCAAAAGGATGGGCTGATGATCAACGCCTGTTTTTTGCCATTGAATTTTCTCAGCCTATTTCGGCTATTTCCTTATATGACAGCATTTCAGCATTAAAAGGAAGCGAAGCAGAAGGAACAAGATTAAAAGCGGTTATCGATTTTGCAAGTTTAAAAAACAAACAGGTTTTAGTCAAAGTGGGACTTTCTCCGATGAGTTATGAAAATGCTTTGGCAAATATAAAAGCCGAAATTCCGCATTGGGATTTTGCAAAATCAGTAAAACAAGCTGATTCAAAATGGAATGCAGAACTAGGAAAAATTAAGATCAGTGCGGATGATGAAACTAAAAAGGTTTTTTACACCGCTATGTACCACACCATGTTTGCGCCCTCTATTTTTAATGATGCGAATGGCGATTACAGAGGAACCGATAAAAAAGTATACGAAAAAGCAGGATTTACTAATTATACCACTTTTTCACTTTGGGATACTTATCGTGCTTTACACCCTTTGTACACCATTACTCAACCAAACAAAATCAATGATATTGTAAAATCATTCTTGGCAATCTATCAGCAACAAGGACGACTACCAGTTTGGCATTTGATGGGTAACGAAACCAATACCATGAATGGGAATCACTCAATTGCCGTTATTGTAGATGCTTATTTGAAAGGATATAGAGGCTACGATGTTGAGCTTGCTTACGAAGCTATTAAAAAGACATCGATGCAAACCCGTGCGGGTATGGATTATGTTCAAAAGTTAGAATACATTCCAGCTGATTCGCAGTTGGAAAGCGTTGGAAACGCTTTAGAATACGCTATTGATGACTGGTGCGTTGCCCAGATGGCAAAAGCATTGAACAAAACCGACGATTATGTGTATTTCTCTAAAAGAGCCAAATTATATGAGCTTTATTTTGATTCGAAAACCGAGTTCATGAGAGGTAAATTAAAAAATGGTCAGTGGCGCGAGCCGTTCAATCCGCTTTCATCATCACATCGTGAAGACGATTATGTGGAAGGAAATGCATGGCAATACACTTGGTTAGTGCCACAAGATCCGTACGGTTTGATAAAATTATTTGGTAACGAAGAAAAATTCACAAAAAAGCTAGATTCTTTGTTTACCCAACAAGAAGGAGTGGTAGGTGAGAATGCTTCACCAGATATTAGTGGTTTTGTAGGGCAATATGCTCAAGGAAACGAACCCAATCATCATATTCCATATTTGTATGCTTATGCAGGACAGCCTTGGAAAACGGCAAAATTGATACGCGAAATTGCCGATACTTTTTATACGACCAAGCCTGATGGTTTATGCGGTAATGAAGATTTAGGGCAAATGTCAGCTTGGTACGTTTTCTCAGCTATGGGCTTTTATTCGGTTAATCCGGCGAATGGAATCTATGTTTTGGGAAGTCCTTTGGTAAATCAGGCAACGGTACAAACTAAGAATGGCGTTTCATTCAAAATGACAGCAGTAAACAACAGTGCTGCTAATATGTACATTCAAAAAGCAGAATTTAACGGAAAACCATATACAAAATCATACATCACCCACGATATGGTTACCAAAGGTGGTGAGCTGAAATTGTATATGGGCAGCATGCCTTCGACTACTTGGGGTGCGAAAAAGGAAGACAGACCTTTGTAACAAGTTTGCAGTGTTCAGTGCTCCTGTAAGGGTTTTTAAACCCTTGTAGGTTTATTTTGAGCGGCAGTTCACATTTTAACACATACATTTTGCAGTATATATTTAAGAATGAAATTATGAGAAAAAAAAATTTAATTTTTTTCGGCTTGCTTTTTTTATGCTTAGCCGCTAATGCACAAAATAAAACTTTTGATCCTGTAGAATATGTAAACCCTTTGATGGGAACGCAATCAGTACACAGTCTTTCTAATGGGAATACCTATCCTGCTATTGCGAGGCCTTGGGGAATGAATTTCTGGACACCGCAAACCGGTAAAATGGGAGACGGATGGATTTATAATTACACGGCTGAAAAAATCCGTGGGTTCAAACAAACGCATCAGCCTTCGCCATGGATGAATGATTACGGACAGTTTTCGATTATGCCGGTAACAGGAAAATTAGCTTTTACTGAGGATGAAAGAGCGAGTTGGTTCAGCCATAAAGCCGAAATCGTAAAGCCGCACTATTACAGTGTATACCTTGCCGATTTTGATGTGACCACAGAACTGACCACAACCGAAAGAGCGGCACATTTTCAATTTACTTTTCCTGAAAATGAGCAGTCTTCTATAGTTATCGACGCTTTTGATAAAGGGTCGCATATCAAAATAATCCCGTCAGAAAATAAAATCATTGGTTATACTACCAGAAATAGTGGTGGCGTTCCAACTAATTTCAAAAACTATTTTGTTTTGATATTCGACAAACCATTTGCATCGAATGATACTTGGCATGACAAGGTTTTGGAGAAAAATAAATTGGAGTTGACAGATAATCATGTTGGTGCAGTGGTTGGTTTCAAAACCAAAAAAGGAGAGAAAATCAGTGTACGAGTGGCTTCATCTTTTATCAGTATCGAACAAGCAGAATTGAATTTAACAACTGAATTAGGAAAGGCTTCATTTGAACAAACCGTTGCAGACTCTAAAAAGGAATGGAACAAAGTTTTAGGGAAATTAACTGTTGAAGGTGGCAGTGAAGACCAGTTAAGAACCTTCTATTCTTGTTTATACCGTACGGCTTGTTTCCCTCAAAAGCATTACGAAAAAGATGCTACAGGAAAAATTATTCACTATAGTCCTTATAATGGTAAAGTTTTGCCTGGTTATATGTATGCCGGAACTGGTTTTTGGGACACCTTTAGAGCCTTGTATCCGTTGTTGAATTTGGTTTATCCTTCCATCAATAAAGAAATGCAGGAAGGTTTGATCAACGATTATAAAGAAGGTGGTTTTTTACCGGAATGGTCCAGTCCAGGTTTCAGAAATGTGATGGTGGGGAACAATTCGGCATCTGTAGTTTCGGATGCTTATATGAAAGGATTACGCGATTATGACATCAATACTTTGTATGAAGCTTTGTTGCATGGAGCCAATAACGAAGGCCCAATGGATGCGGTAGGCAGAAAAGGCGCGGAGTATTACAATACTTTAGGTTATGTGCCGTATGATGTAAAAATTAATGAGAATGCCGCACGAACATTGGAATATGCTTACGATGATTTTGCTATTTGGAAATTGGCGAAAGCCCTAAAACGTCCGAAGAAAGAAATCAATTTGTTTGAAAAACGAATGATGAATTATAAAAACGTTTTTAATCCAAAATTTGGACTAATGAGCGGAAGAAATAAAGACGGAAGTTTCCCTGCTAATTTCAACCCGTTTAAATGGGGAGATGCTTTTACCGAAGGAAACAGCTGGCATTACAGTTGGAGTGTTTTTCACGACATAAATGGATTGATTGGTTTAATGGGTGGAGAAAAAACATTCGTATCTAAATTGGATTCAGTGTTTACCATACCTCCCGTTTTTGACGACAGTTATTACGGATCGGTTATTCACGAAATCAGAGAAATGCAAATTATGAACATGGGACAATATGCGCACGGTAATCAACCGATTCAGCACATGATTTACTTGTACAATTATGCGGGCCAGCCTTGGAAAACACAATATTGGTCAAGAGAAGTGATGAATCGTTTGTACAAACCAACGGCGGATGGCTATTGCGGTGATGAAGATAACGGACAAACTTCGGCTTGGTATGTTTTTTCAGCGATGGGCTTTTATCCGGTTTGTCCAGGAACAGAGGAGTATGTGCTAGGAGCACCATTATTCAAGAAAGTAACTTTGGAATTAGAGAACGGGAAGAAACTGATCATAAATGCACCTAATAATTCAGAAGATAATAAATATGTTCAGGAATTAAAATGGAATAATTCAACCCATACTAAGAACTTTATCAACCATTTTGATGTGTTGAAAGGTGGCGAATTAAATTTTGACATGAGCAATACAGCCAATCAAAAAAGAGGAACATCAGCGAGTAGTTATCCATATTCTTATTCAACTTCAAAATAATACTATGCAATCACGTAGAAAATTTATAAAAAACACAGGAATTTTATCAGCAGGTTTGTTGGCACTTCAGTCGGAAGTTTTTGCTTCTGAGTCTAGTATTTTTAATTTTCCAATGAAAGATTTTGTCAGTAAACGTCCGCCACTGGCTCAAAGAAAATTTACCAGCAAGGCAATCGAAGCGGCTATTGTCAGAATAAAAAAACAAATAGCAAACCCGGAACTGGCTTGGTTATTTGAAAATTGTTTTCCAAATACTTTAGACACCACGGTAGATTTTGAAATCATCGATGGAAAGCCGGATACGTATGTAATTACGGGTGATATTGATGCCATGTGGTTGCGCGACAGTACAGCCCAAATTTGGCCTTACCTTCCTTTTGTCAAGGAAGATAAAAAACTTCAAGAACTGATAAAAGGGGTAATCAACCGTCAGACAAAATGCATTATTCTGGATCCTTATGCCAATGCTTTTTATAAAGATTTCAACCAAGTAAGCGAATGGAAGAATGATATGACCAAAATGCAACCGGGAATTCATGAGCGTAAATGGGAGATCGACAGTTTGTGTTATCCTATCCGATTGGCGCATGAATATTGGAAAAATACCGGGGACATCAGTATGTTTGATGCCGATTGGAAAAAAGCCATGGAACTGGTGTTGCAAACTTTCAAAGAGCAACAGCGTATGGACGGAAAAGGGCCATATACTTTTCAGCGTAATACGGCATGGGCTACCGATGGAGTACCATTGAGCGGTTACGGTTATCCCGTGAAACCTTGTGGATTGATTGTTTCTACTTTTAGACCTAGTGATGACAGTACTTTGTTTGGCTATTTAATTCCAAGTAATATGTTTGCCATTGAAGTGCTTGGTTATTTAGTTGAAATGTTCTCTTCTGCTGGATTGAAGGACGAGTCTATTGTTTCTAAAGCCAAAGAACTAAGAGAACAAGTGGAGCAAGGCTTGAAGGAACAAGGGATTATAGAGCATCCAAAATTTGGAAAAATCATTGCTTTTGAAGTTAACGGTTACGGAAGTTTTCACATGATGGATGATGCCAATGTCCCTTCTTTGTTGTCATTACCATATTTGGGAGCCATTGCCCCTGATGATCAATTATATCTAAATACCCGTAAAGTGGTGCTTTCAGAAAATAATCCATTTTTCTATAAAGGAAAAGCAGGAGAGGGAATTGGTGGTCCGCACACCGGTGCCGATACGATCTGGCCAATGAGTATTATTCTAAGAGCGATTACCAGTGTAGATGAAAATGAAATCAGAAAGTGTATCAGTAATTTGATTAAAACGCATGGCGATACCGGTTTTATGCACGAGTCTTTTCATAAGGACGATGCAATGAAATTTACCCGTAAATGGTTTGCATGGGCTAATACGCTATTTGGCGAATTGATTGTTCATATGAGTAACAAGTATCCTCAAATTTTAAGCGATAGGAATATTTAAGCAATATATCAATATCAATGACCATGGAAAAAAATAATACTAATTTAAAAATGAAAAGTATAAAACTCCTTTTTTTGTTACTTCTTATCGCTAGTGGTATAACTGCTCAGAGCAATAAAAATCTTTCTGTAATCGCGTATTACACGGGTGATGATAAATTGATAAATGAGTTTGAGATAAATAAATTGACACATATTATTTATAGTTTTTGTCATTTAAAAGATGGAAAATTAAATGTTGATACGGCTAAAGATTCCCTTGCCATTAAACATTTGGTATCATTAAAAGCTAAAAATCCGCAGTTAAAAATTATGTTGTCATTAGGCGGTTGGGGCGGTTGTGCTCCTTGTTCTGATGTTTTTTCTACAGTAAAAGGAAGAGCAGTTTTTGCAAAATCGGTACTAGAAGTTAATACTTATTTTAATTGTGACGGAATAGATTTAGATTGGGAATATCCCACTATAGAAGGAGTTCCAGGGCATTTGTATCAACAAGCTGACAAAAATAATTTTACGGAGCTTATAAAAATTCTTCGCCAAACCTTAGGGAATAAGAATGAACTTAGTTTTGCGGCTGGAGGTTTCCAGAAATATTTAGACGAATCTGTCGAATGGGAAAAAATAATGCCATTGGTGGATCGTGTAAATATTATGAGTTACGATTTGGTAAATGGTTATTCAAAAGTAACGGGTCATCATACGCCATTGTTTAGCACCAAAAAAGATGAAGAATCTACTGACAAAGCGGTAAGCTATTTATTAAAATTAGGAATACCTGCCAAAAAATTGGTTATTGGAGCAGCCTTTTACACCCGCATTTGGAAAGAAGTATCCAATATTAATAACGGTTTATATCAATCTGGTGAACCAACTGGTGGTGTAAATTTTAAAAAATATACCACTTCATTTACAACAGTTGATGGTTGGGAATATTTTTGGGATAAAAAAGCAAAGGCACCTTACTGGTATAATGAAAAATTAAAATTATTTGCTACGGGTGATGATATTGCTTCTGTTAAGGCAAAGACGAGCTATGCAATACAAAAGAAATTGGGTGGTATTATGTTTTGGGAACTGGTTTTAGACAGTTCGCGCAATGGGATGCTAGATGCGATAGATCAAATAAAAACAGCTAAATAATTCAATTTGGATATTTTAAATCGATATTAATCCAGTTAAAAAGAACAAATTAATTGGTTTTGTAAGCGTTTATAAAAAATAATGAAAAGTCTATTATCTATAACTTGATAAAAAATAAAATGAAAAAAATTGCAATACTATTGTTGGTTTTCACAAGTGTTATTTCTCATGCGCAACAAGCAGAAAATATCATCATCATAACAACAGATGGGTTAAGATGGCAGGAGCTTTTTAAAGGGATGGATTCTTCCATTGCCAATAATCGAAAATTTAACCAAGGGGACAGTACTTATATTTTTAAAAAATATTGGAACGATGATGTTAAAGAACGCAGGGAAAAGCTGATGCCTTTTATGTGGTCAGTAGTTGCTTCAAAAGGACAATTATATGGCAACAGAAATTATAATAATAAGGTAAATAATGCCAATCCACACTGGTTTAGTTATCCGGGTTATAGCGAAATAATGACTGGTTATGCCGATCCCGCAATCAATTCAAATGAGTATAAGCCGAATCCTCATGTTACTGTATTGGAATTTTTAAACCAACAACCAAAGTTGAAAGGGAAAATTGCTGCTTTTGGAGCATGGGAAGCATTTGATAGAATCCTAAACGAAAAAAGAAGTGGTATACCTGTAGCTTCAGCCTATGATAAAATAGGAGGGAATAACCCAACTGCCCAACAAAAACTGATCAATGATATGTTGACTGATTCCTATAAGCCTTGGCATGCAGATGAGTGTTTTGATGTGTTTACGCAGTATGAAGCTTTGGAGGAATTAAAAGTGAATAAACCAAAAGTATTGTATATCGCCTATGGAGAAACAGATGAATGGGCGCATGGCGGACAATATCGTTCGTATTTAGATGCTGCTCATCAAGTAGACGCATGGATTAAGCAAATATGGGATTTTGTGCAAAATGATCCACAGTATAAAAACAAAACAGCTTTAGTCTTTACAACAGATCATGGCCGAGGAGATAAGATAAAAGCAGAATGGACGAGCCACGGAAGAACTATACAAGGCGCATCCGAAATATGGTTTGCAGCTATGGGAGTGGGAATCACCGGCAAAGGAGAAATAAAGACGGAAGGACAATTCTATCAGGAACAATTTGCTCAGACGATTACTAAATTGCTGGGATATACTTTTAAGGCCAATCATCCAATTGCTAAAGAGATGGCGGAAGTATTGAAATAGTAAACTAGTTAAAACATAAAGAGTTGAGAATAGCTTCTTTTTAGAGTATCAAAATAAAAATGTAACCTATGAATAGTATAATAAAACAAAGGATTATGGCACTTAGAAGTTCAGTTCTATTATTTCTTTTATTAGCTTCAGTGCTAATGAATGCACAACAACAGCCTTCTATTATTCCAAAACCTGTAGATCTTAAAATGGGAAGTGGCAATTTTACAATTGATGGAAATACGGCTATCCAATACAAGAAATCACAAAAAGAGCTAAAAGCAACTGCTGATTTTTTTGCATCCTATATTAAAAATATTTCAGGATTTTCTTTAAAATCAAATAAAGCTGCAGCGAAAAAAGTGGAGTTTGTAATTGAAAAAGACATTCAAGAAGAAGGATATCAGTTAACTGTATCTTCAACTGCTATTGTAATTAAAGCGAGCAGTCCAAAAGGTGTTTTTTACGGCATGCAATCAATCTTTCAAACCTTACCGGCGATTCGTACCAATGCAGCTTTGGAAGTGCCAATTATGGTGATAAATGATTATCCTCGTTTTAAATGGAGAGGAATGCATCTGGATGTAAGTCGTCATTTTTTTGGCCCGGAAATCGTAAAAGAATACATCGACCTGATGGCTTCTTATAAAATAAATGTGTTTCACTGGCATCTTGTGGATGATCAAGGTTGGAGAATTGAAATAAAAAAATATCCAAAATTAACCGAAATTGGAGCTTGGAGAGTGGATCAAACCCATTTAAATTGGAGCGAAAGACCTCAGGCCAAAGAAGGACAGCGTCCTACTTATGGTGGGTTTTATACTCAGGAACAAATCAAGGATATTGTAAAATACGCCACAGAAAGAAATATTACGGTTGTGCCTGAAATAGAAATGCCGGGCCACGTAGCTTCAGCCATTGCTTCTTATCCGCAATTGAGTTGCACCCAACAACCGCAACTTCCTATGACAGGGGGGAATTATTCGAATATGTCATCTAATTATTGTGCCGGAAATGACGAAGTTTTCTCTTTCTTAGAAGATGTACTTACGGAAGTGATGCCACTCTTTCCTTCGAGTTATATTCATATAGGTGGTGATGAGGTTGACAAAGGACCTTGGAAAAAATGTGCCCGTTGTCAGGCAAGAATGAAAAGTGAGGGTTTAAAAGATGAGCATGAATTGCAGAGTTATTTTATCAAGCGAATTGAGAAATTTGTTATCAGCAAGAAAAGAAAGATAATTGGCTGGGATGAAATATTAGAAGGTGGTCTTGCTCCCGAAGCTGCGGTAATGAGCTGGCGCGGTGAAGCTGGTGGTGTCGAAGCAGCTAAGATGAAGCACAATGTGGTGATGACGCCGGGTACTCCTTTTTATTTTGATCATTATCAGGCGGGTCCTGAAGGAGAGCCTTTGGCTATTGGAGGCTTCAATACCGTAAAAAGAGTTTATGATTATGACCCTATTCCTAAAGAATTAAATAAAGAAGACGAAGCATATATTTTAGGCGCACAGGCTAATATATGGACAGAATATATTACTACTCCTGAACATTTAGAATACATGATTTTGCCACGTATGGCTGCATTGGCAGAAGTGTTGTGGGATCCAAAAGAAAATAAAAACTGGGATAGTTTTAATGAGCGCTTGCAATATCATTTTAAAGGGTATGCTCAAAAAGCCTTGCACTTTTCTCCGGGTAATTTTACAGTGAGTATCAAGCCTTCCACTGAAAACGGACCATTAATGGTAACCCTTTTTACAGAAGCATTGAATGGAGAAATCCGGTACACTACAGATGGTTCGGAACCAACGGTACAAAGCGATAAATATGAAAAGCCTATAGCTATTAATTCCTCTTTGGTGTTAAAAGCATCGACAGTAGTGGATGGACAAATAAAAGGACTGCAGGCTGCAAAACAAAATTTTGTGATGCATAAAGCGGTTGGAAGCACTGTCAAATATACTAATCCGGTAAGTCAATATTACTTGGCCGATGGTCAAAATTCTTTAATAGACGGAGTTAGAGGGACAAGCGTAGTGGGTAAATACTGGCATGGGTTCAGCGGGAAAGACATGATTGCAACAATAGATTTAGGTCAGGCTAAGACTATTCAAAATATTTCATTGGGTTGTTTGCAAAATTATAGCGATTGGATTTTTTTACCACAATCCGTGAAATTTGAGGTTTCAGCAGACGGGAAAACTTTTACAGAAATAAAAACGGTGAACAATCCGGTTGATATCAATCAGAAATCGGCGATGCATAATTTTAGTACAACCTTTAGTCCACAAACTGTAAAATTTGTAAGAGTTACTGCTAAAAGTAATATTTGCCCTCCGGGTCATAGCGGAGAAGGAAAACCGGGATGGGTATTTGTAGATGAAATTATAGTAGAATAGTCAGATGAAAATATAAAAAAATTATCGAGTAACTTTTTTAACAAATAGTAAATACAAGAAAAAATAAATGAATAAAGAATATGCATTAGGGCTAGATGTTGGAGGAACTCACATTACTGTGGCAGTTATAGCTATTAATAAGATGAAAGTTCTTGATTTTTCGCTGCATAAAGAGTCTTTTGATTCTAATTTGTCAGTAGCTGAGGTGATGGATATTTGGGAAAAAGCCATTCGCATTTCATGGAAGAATTCCGGGGTAGAAAAGTTGGAAGGATTAGCAATATGTATGCCGGGTCCATTTGATTATGCAAGTGGCATTTGTTGGATAAAAGATCAAGCTAAATATGAACATTTTTATAGTTTAAATATTCGGGAATTAATTCAGGAAAGACTTAATTTGTCTAATGATATACCAATTCTTTTCGATAATGATGCCAATTGTTTTGGTAAAGGAGAATTTTTTAAAAATGCAGAAAATAGTTCAAGAAAAGTAATGGCAGTTACCCTTGGTACCGGTCTTGGGGCTTCTTTTATAGACAATGGTAAAGCAATAGATTCAGGAACTCAAGTACCGGCAGACGGCGAGTTATATAACCTTCCATTTAAAGAGGGAATTGCTGAGGATTATGTGTCAGTTCGAGGGCTCTTATCTCGTTATGAAGCAGTAAGTGGAATAAAAATTAGCAATGGTCTTGAACTTTTTAATCGTGCAAATGATGGAGATGTTTTGGCCATAAAAGTATTCGAGGAAGTAGGAGCCGATTTAGCCGAAATTGTACTTCCGTGGTTGAGAAGCTTTGAAGCAGACAGTTTTATAATCGGGGGTAAAATTGCAAATGCGAGTGTCTATTTCTTACCTGCTTTTCAGCAAAAAATAAGGGATTCCGGGAGTGAAATCATTATCTTAGTATCCACAGATAATGAAATTTCGGCTTTACTGGGTGCTACAAGTTTACTTTGTGAAGCGTAGGTGCAAATACAAGAATTAATTCCATGATTATTTGGAGTTGTTTTGAAACGAAAGTTGGATTAATATAAAATAGAAAATATGAATAACCGTAGGAGTTTTATAAGAACAGCGGCGATAGCTTCTGTAGCAGTGGCGTTAAATTCATTCAAAGGGAAGCCAGAGGAAGAAAATGATTTTTCATCTAAAAAAGGAAAGAAACCCATTGTACTTTCTACATGGAATTTTGGGATACAAGCTAATGCAGCCGCTTGGGAAATATTAAAAAATAAAGGGCGGGCCTTAGATGCTGTAGAAGCAGGAGTAAAAATTCCTGAAGCTGACCCTAAAGAGCGAAGTGTGGGCTATGGCGGACGACCAGACAGAGACGGTCGGGTAACACTTGATGCTTGCATAATGGATGAAAATGCCAATATTGGTTCGGTAGCTTGTTTAGAATACATCAAACATCCTATTTCTGTAGCTCGAGGAGTGATGGAAAAAACGCCTCACGTGATGCTGGTTGGTGATGGTGCTTTGCAATTTGCGTTGTCGCAAGGTTTCAAAAAAGAAAATTTATTGACTGAGGAATCGGAAAAAGAATGGAAAGAATGGCTGAAAGACAGCAAATACAAACCCATCGCTAATATCGAAAATCATGACACGATTGGAATGATTGCTTTGGATGCTGACGGAAACCTTTCGGGTGCTTGTACCACAAGTGGAATGGCTTTTAAAATGCACGGACGTGTAGGCGACTCACCAATTATAGGTGCGGGATTGTATGTTGATAACGAAATTGGAGCTGCGACTGCCACGGGTCACGGAGAAGAAGTAATTCGGATTTCAGGTTGTCATTTGGTTGTAGAATTGATGCGTCAAGGGAAATCACCACAAAAAGCCTGTGAAGAAGCAGTTGCCCGAATTGTGAAATTGACTAAAAACAGGAAAAAAGAATTAAAAGACATTCAAGTTGGTTTCATCGCTTTGAATAAAAAAGGAGAATACGGCTCGTATTGCGTTCAAGGTGGTTTTAACTACGCCGTTAATGACGAAACTGGAAACCGATTAATTGATGCAGATTATTTTTTGAAATGAGCATAACTGGAGTTTGATGCAAAGAAGGATGATACTATGGGAATTACATATTCCAATAAAAACAATAGGTTCTACATATGAAATAAATGAGAAAAGGTAAATTAGAGATAGCGTGTTTTAATCTGGAATCAGCCATTATTGCACAAGAAAGTGGTGCCGATAGAGTAGAATTGTGTGCTAATATGAAAGAGGGTGGAACAACGCCAGATTTTGAAATGACTAAAACTGCCCGCAAAGTTCTGTCAATCGATTTGAATGTAATGATAAGGCCTCGTGGTGGAAATTTTGTTTATTCTGATTTTGAATTTGAACAAATGAAATCAGAAATCATAGCCTTCAAAAAGTTGCAAGTAGATGGCTTTGTTTTTGGAATTTTAAAAGAAGATAATAGTTTTAATGAAGAACAAAATGCGGAGTTAGTTGCATTAGCAAATCCACTTCCATCTACTTTTCATCGTGCTTTTGATACAATAAAAAATAGATTTGAATCACTTGAATCCGTAATTAAATGTGGTTTTAAAACCATTTTGACTTCTGGGCTAGAAACAAATGTGATTGAAGGAATTGATGTATTGGTAACTTTAGTAGAAAAGGCAAATGATAGGATTACAATCATGCCAGGCGGCGGTTTGCGATCTACTAATGTTGCATTGTTACAAGAAAAAACAAAAGCAGTTTTTTATCATTCTTCCGCCATTGTTGATTCAGGAGAAACAGCAAGCGGTAATGAGATAGAAGGCATAAAAGCTAATTTGCAATACTAGTAAAGAGACCTTTTTTAAATCGAAAATCCCGGAGTTGGCATACTCCGGGATTTTTTTTTGCAACAAAATATTAAAACTAAAATTTTTATAAAAGCCCACCGCTTCCTTGGGTTTCATTTTTATCTCTTTGCTTTCTTTGAATGGCTTTATTTTTCCCACTTCCGAATCTATAATTGAAACCTACGTAAACGGATTGGCTCTCCCAATTAAATTGTCCGTTAGCTTTATAAGGTCTCTCTCCATTAAAAGCAAAATTCATGGTGTTGAAAATGTCGCTGAAACGGGCACTTATGGTTCCGCTTCCTTTTAATACATTGTAACTGGTTCCGATATCCATTTTCCACATAGGCTCTCTTAAGAATTGTAAGCTCACATCACGTCCTCTATACATTCCAGACAATTGAAAACGCAAGTCTTTTGTGGCTTTAAATGTATTGCTGATTCGTGCATTGAAAGTAGTGGCATTAACCGCTATAAATTCGAAATTTCCAGGTGTGTTTTCAATAGTTCCTTTTACTGTTTTCTTATAAGCATCTAAACTGATATTAGCACTCCACCATTTTTTGAAATCTAAATTTCCGGAAACTTCCACACCATACGCATCATTGTTTTCGAAGTTGTCGTAAGATAATATTTGTTTGTTCGTATCTTCAGGATTGGTAAAAATTACTCTGGTAATTTCGTCCTCAATTCTTCTGTAAAAAATACCCGAAGTGATAGATCCAATTTTAGTTTTTCGGGTGTAATTCAATTCAAATGAATTGGTAAATTGAGGGATTAAATCTGGGTTTCCTTCAGAATCGATTGTAGGGGTACTCCATTCCCTGATTGGGTTTACCTGTGAAATACTTGGTCTGTCTACACGTCTTGAAAAACTCAAGTTGAAAGAGTTGTTATCGCTTGGATTGTAAGTTATAAAAGTAGATGGATAAAGGCTTAAAATATCATCTTCAAATTTCGAATCGGCTTCGCCATCTTTTTTAAATAGTGCCTCTACATCGTATTGTTCCAAACGTGCTCCCACTTGAAAGTTCCATTTTTTCCATTGTTTTCCTAAAGTGGCATAAGCCGAATACAACGATCTGTCATAAGTAAAAGCAGAACCGAAAGCATTGTCTTTGAATAAACTATTGTCAGTATTATCATTTCTGCTTTCCAATCCCAATTCTAATTTGGTAGTTTCGGTTAATGGATTAACATAGTCAAGATTAACGATAGTGCTTTTGCCTAAAGTTTCCACATCATTGTTGAATGAATTAATTAATGCCCCGGTGGTTTTGTTATAATTGGTATAAACAGCATCTTCTGGATCATTGTTTTTGCTGTAATTGACTTCTAATTCTAAATTGTGTCCTTCTTTTTTGAAATTCAATTTATAATCAAAATTATAGGTTTGGGAGTGGTTGTCACTTTTACTTCCAAAAAGTTGTAATTTGTCTATATTGTTGTTATTAACATAATCTACATCGGTACTTCCAAAACCATTTCCTAAGAAAAAACTTTGATTGGTATAAAACGAAAAAGTATTTTTTTCGTTGATATAGAAATCAAATCCCAATTTAGCCAAATGCGAGGTGTTTTTATTGTTAAATTCAAACTTCTGAAGGTTTTCTTTGTTTGTCTCAAAACTTTTTATAAAACCATAGTTTGCGTTTTTTCCATGATTAAAACCATAATTCCCGTAGAAATTAAACTTTCCAGATCTGTAATTTAAGTCAAGAGATGAGTTTACTTTTGGAGTTTTTCCAAAGGTTACACCATTGTTAATGCTTCCATTAAAACCAAGTTTACTGTTTTTATTCAAAACGATATTGATAATTCCGCTCATTCCTTCGGGATTGTATTTTGCCGATGGATTGGTGATTAATTCAATTTGTTTGATGGATGCCGATGGGATTTGTTGCAATACCTGCGCTGCATCCATAGTCGTTGGTTTTCCGTCGATTAATATGCGAACATTAGAGTTTCCTCTTAAACTGATGGCATTCGTTTGTGGATCCACACTCACTGAAGGAATGTTGTTCATGATTTCTCCAGCTGTTGCTCCGGCAGAAATCAGATCTTTACCCACGTTAATAATCTTTCTGTCGATTTTTTGTACAATGGTTGATTTTTCGCTTACTACTTCAACACCAGCCAGCTGAATCGCATCTTCCTCTAATGCAATTGTATTAAAATTGATGCTTCTGTCTTCCGTTAATTTTGCCGATTTTATAATCGTTTTATAACCCATAAATTGGATTTCAACAGTATAATCTTTTAAAGCTAAATTTTTTATTTGAAAAGTTCCTTTATCAGATGTAATACCGCCAGTGATGACTTTGCTGTTTTCTTTTACCACAATATTTACATAGGGTAACGGTTCGTTTGTCTTTTTGTCAATAATTTTTCCTGAAATTTCTCCTGAAATTTCCAGAATTGATGATTTGACCGAAGTTTGCGCCTGCATCGAAAACAGTGTTCCAATAAAGCAGATTAAAATTAATTTAAGTTTCATGATTGTTTTGATTTAAGTGATTGATGATGCAAATGTATTATTTTATACAATACTATGTTAAACACAATACCTTTTTTAGTAATATTTAACATTTTTTAACAAATACTAAATATTAAAAGTTTCTTAATAGACTTTCAAATAAGGATTTTGTTACATCGATTTTTGAAAAAAATATGGATTTCTACCTTAAACTAGGTTAAAAGCTTCATTTTTAGATGGAAATTAACTTGTTTTCCAATTTTCAAATTACTACATTATGACTATCTTTGCCCCATAAAACCAATACACGAAATGACATTACCACAAATTCTTACGCCCTCAATTGAAAAAGCAGTAAAAGTTTTATTTGACGTTATTATTGATAAAGTTGAATTTCAAACTACACGCAAGGAATTTGAAGGGGATATTACAATGGTTATTTTTCCATTGTTGAAAGTTGTTAAAAGTAATCCAGTTGAATTGGGAAATAAAATTGGAAACTATTTAGTTGAAAATGTAGCTGAGGTAAGTCGGTTTAATGTGGTTTCAGGATTTTTGAATATTGTTATTTCAGATGACTATTATTTAGATTTTTTCGGAGGAATAAAAGACGATGTTACCTTTGGCTTTGTTACTCCAAATCCAGAAGACAAAGCGGTAATGGTTGAGTATTCTTCACCAAATACCAATAAACCATTGCATTTAGGTCACGTACGTAATAATCTTTTGGGTTATTCGGTTGCTGAAATCATCAAAGCTTCTGGTAAAAAAGTGTATAAAACTCAAATCATTAATGATAGAGGAATCCATATTTGCAAATCGATGTTGGCTTGGCAAAAATTCGGAAACGGACAAACGCCGGAATCAACAGGTTTAAAAGGCGATAAGTTAGTTGGAAATTATTACGTGAAGTTTGAACAAGAATTTCAAAAAGAATATACTGAATGGCAGAAAACAAAAGAGTATTCTAAAGAGTTTTTAAAGGACAAAAACACAAGTTTAGCTAATAAATTGATGGGTGAGGATGGAGAAATGCCTATTTTTTTTGATGATGGTGGTTTGATTGAAAATGAAATGTTTTCAGAAGAGGGAGATCATAAGAATTTCAAGTCTAATTTTAAAGATAAATATTTTAATAATTATAGTAAAATTGGAGGAGAAGTAAAAGAAATGCTGCAAAAATGGGAAGCTGGAGATGATGCCGTAATCACGCTTTGGAAAACCATGAATCAATGGGTTTATGATGGTTTTGCCATTACCTATAAAAATTTGGGAGTTAATTTCGATTGTTATTACTACGAAAGTAACACGTATTTATTAGGGAAAGATGTGGTTCAGATTGGTTTGGACAGAGGCGTTTTCGAAAAAGATCCTGACGGTTCAGTTTGGATTGATTTAACGGATGAAGGTTTAGACCGTAAAATTGTATTGCGTTCAGACGGTACTGCGGTTTACATGACGCAAGATATTGGAACTGCAATTCAGCGTGTGAAGGATTATCCAGATGTGGGCGGAATGGTTTATACGGTAGGAAATGAACAGGATTATCACTTCAAAGTGTTGTTTCTTATCTTGAAGAAATTAGGTTTTGACTGGTCTAAAAATCTATTTCATTTGTCTTACGGAATGGTAGATTTGCCTTCAGGAAAAATGAAAAGCCGCGAAGGAACTGTTGTCGATGCCGATGATTTGATGCAGGAAATGACGGCTACAGCTCAAAAAATTGCCGAAGATTTAGGGAAATTAGATTCCTATTCTCCCGAAGAAAAAGCAAAATTATACAGCACAATTGGTTTAGGCGCTTTGAAATATTATATTTTGAAAGTAGATCCTAAAAAACGAATCCTTTTTAATCCGGAAGAATCGGTAGATTTTGCGGGAAATACTGGGCCGTTTATTCAATATACGTATGCCAGAATTCAATCGATTATTCGTAAAGCCAATTTTGACTTTTCGAATAAATCAAAAATGGTAGTGCTTCATGAAAAAGAGAAAGAACTGGTAAAACAATTAGAGCTGTTTCCTGAAGTAATTCAAAATGCAGCACAGCATCACAGTCCTGCTTTGCTCGCAAATTTCACCTATGATTTAGTTCGTGAATACAATTCATTTTATCAGGCTGTCCCTATTCTTGGCGAAGAGGATTTAGAAAAGAAAATTTTCAGAGTTCAATTATCTAAAAAAGTAGCGGATACTATTGCTGCCTCATTTAGTTTGTTGGGAATAAATGTTCCGGAGAGAATGTAATTTTTTTTAACTTCTTTATTGTGAAAATAATATTTTATTGGTACATTTAATGTCAAATAAATAGTTTAATCATGAGAAAGATAGCTTTTTACCCGCTTTTGATTGTTTTGTTTTTACTGAATGTAGCTGGAACATGTTGTGCTGATGATCCCGAAGTGGTGTCTATTGTAAAAAATAATCTGACACAGGTAAATAGCATACTAAGTCAAGGTACTTGGAAAGTGAGCTATTTTCTTGATAAAAATAGTAATCTGACAAGTGAATATTCAGGATATAATTTCACTTTTGGAATGAATGAAATTTTGACTTCTAACAATGTTGCCAATACGTTCACTGGAAATTGGTCCATTGTAAAATCGAATGGTATTGATGATAACCCGGACAATGATTTGGATTTTGCCATTTCATTTTCAAGTCCTGATACATTAATGGAGTTGACAGCGAATTGGGAAGTTGCTGAAATTATGGAAACTAAGGTTCGGTTGAAAAGTAAATCTGGCAATGTTGATGGAATCAATTATTTGACTTTCGAAAAAAAATAAATTTATATCGTTTAACGATTTTGTAAAACTTTAGAAACAGTCTCAAAAAAGGCTGTTTTTTTTATAATATTATGAATACAACTTCAAAATCAAATGCTTAAATTTGCACTTCAAAATAAATCAATACTATGTTCGATAATTTAAGCGATAAACTAGATAAAGCCTTTCATATACTTAAAGGTCACGGAAAAATCACCGAAGTAAATGTAGCCGAAACGCTGAAAGAAGTTCGTAGAGCCTTACTTGACGCGGATGTTAACTTTAAAATTGCGAAAGATTTTACCACCAAAGTAAAAGAAAAAGCAATTGGTCAGGATGTATTGACGACACTTCAACCAGGACAATTATTGGTGAAGTTAGTGAAAGATGAATTGACAGAATTAATGGGTGGTGATGTTGCCGGAATCAATCTTTCGGGAAATCCATCGATTATTTTGATGTCAGGTTTGCAAGGTTCAGGAAAAACTACTTTCTCAGGAAAACTAGCCAATTATCTTTTAACAAAGAAAAATAAAAAACCATTATTAGTTGCTTGTGATATTTACCGTCCTGCGGCGATTCAACAATTATACGTAGTTGGAGATTCGATTGGAGTAGAGGTTTATTCAGAGCCAGAAAATAAAAATCCAGTAGAGATTGCTCAAAATGCAATCAAACATGCGAAAGCAAATGGGTTCAATGTAGTGATTGTCGATACTGCCGGTCGTTTAGCAGTCGATGAGGAAATGATGAACGAAATAGAACGCGTTCATAAAGCGATTCAGCCTAATGAAACGTTGTTTGTTGTTGATGCAATGACGGGTCAAGATGCTGTAAATACTGCAAAAGCCTTCAATGAAAGATTAAATTTTGATGGGGTTATCTTAACCAAATTAGATGGTGATACGCGTGGTGGAGCTGCAATTTCGATTAAATCGGTTGTTAATAAACCAATTAAATTTGTAGGTACAGGGGAAAAGATGGATGCAATTGATGTATTCTATCCAATTCGTATGGCCGAAAGAATTTTGGGAATGGGAGACGTTGTGTCTTTGGTAGAAAGAGCTCAAGAGCAATTTGACGAAGAAGAAGCAAGAAAAATCCAAAAGAAAATTGCCAAAAACGAATTTGGTTTTGATGATTTCCTTTCTCAAATTCAACAAGTAAAGAAAATGGGTAATATGAAAGATTTGGTAGGAATGATACCAGGTGCTTCAAAAGCCATGAAAGATGTGGAGATAGAAGACGATGCATTCAAACATATTGAAGCAATTATTCATTCGATGACTCCAATTGAAAGAAGCAAGCCAGCTTTAATTGATGTAAAAAGAAAAGCCAGAATTGCAAAAGGTTCCGGAACCAAAATCGAGCAGGTCAATCAGTTGATGAAACAGTTCGAACAAATGAGCAAGATGATGAAAATGATGCAGGGCCCAGGAGGGAAAAACCTCATGAAGATGATGGGTGGTATGAAAGGTGGAATGCCAGGAATGAAATAAAAATGAGTCAAAAGTCGAAAGTCTTAAGGTTGTAATGACTTTAAGACTTTCGACTTTAAGACATTAAACTAAATTAAAATGCAACTACTAGACGGAAAAAAAACAGCGGAAGATATTAAGAGTGAAATCGCTGCAGAAGTACAAAAAATGAAAGACAATGGGGAGAAAGTCCCTCATTTAGCAGCCTTGATTGTTGGTAACGACGGCGCTAGTTTAACTTATGTAGGAAGCAAAGTAAAAGCCTGTGAAAGAGTAGGTTTTGAGTCGACTTTAGTAAAAATGCCAAGTACAACTACTGAAGTTGAATTGTTGAAAAAGATTAAGGAATTGAATGAGAATGATGCTATTGATGGATTTATCGTTCAATTGCCGCTTCCGGAACAAATCGATGAGCAAAAAGTGTTAATGGCGGTAGATCCAAGTAAAGATGTTGATGGATTTCATCCTGAGAATTTTGGAAAAATGGCATTAGACATGACTACTTTTATTCCTGCAACACCTTTCGGAATTTTAGAATTGTTAGAAAGATACGGAGTAGAAACAAAAGGAAAACATACTGTAGTAATTGGGCGCAGCCATATTGTGGGAAGACCAATGAGTATTTTGATGGGAAGAAAAGGTTTTCCTGGAAATTCAACAGTGACCCTAACGCACAGTTACACTAAAAATATTGAAGAAATTACCATTCAGGCGGATATTATTATTACGGCTCTTGGCGTACCTAATTACCTGAAAGCGAATATGGTAAAAGAAGGTGTTGTGGTTATCGATGTTGGTATTACTCGTGTTCCTGATGAAACCAACGAAAAAGGATATGTTATCACCGGTGATGTTGATTTTGAGCAGGTGAGTAAGAAATCATCGTTTATTACTCCGGTTCCAGGTGGAGTAGGGCCTATGACAATTGCAATGTTGTTGAAAAATACGCTTTTGGCAAGAGAAATGAAAAGAAATAAATAAAGAGAAAAATAGTTTTGATGAAAGCCTTAAATGTAAGTTTAAGGCTTTTTTTATCTTAAAAAACGCATAAAATTCTGATAATTGATGCTAAAACGGAATTTAAAGAATACTTTTGCACCACTTAAAAAAAAGACCTTTAAAATGGACGATTATTATTCGGAAATGTTGAACTAATGTAGCTCTTGAACTATTTTCAAGATGCTGTAAATAAACCTATAGAATTTTGAAATGAGAACTTTTTACAAAAACAATAACGGATTAATTGCCATTGCTGAATGGACTCCAAACTGCTGGATAAATATTGAATGTCCTACCGAAGCAGAAAAAAAATATTTACTCGAAGACTTACAAATTCCCGAAGCATTTTATAATGACATTGAAGATATTGATGAAAGACCAAGGATAGAAATTGAAAATGGTTGGACTTTGATTATCATGCGAATACCTGTAAAGAGTAACGACGTGAAGTTGCCTTTCCATACAATTCCTGTCGGGGTTGTTTTTAAGGGAGAAGTTTGTATCACCATCAGTTTTCATAAAACAGAAATGCTTACGGATTTTGTAACTTATACCAAACGCAAGAATATCAACATTAAAGACAACTTCGATTTAGTGCTGAAATTATTGCTTTCCTCCAGTGTTTGGTTTTTGAAATACTTAAAGCAAGTCAATCAAAAAATAAAATTAGCCGAAGACAATTTAGAAAAGTCAATTAAGAATGAAGAATTACAGGCGTTGCTTCAAATTGAAAAATGTTTGGTATTCTTTATGACTTCCTTGAAAGGGAATGATATTTTGTTGCATCGAATCAAGAATATAAAGTCCCAAAAAGAACATTTTGATTTGGAGTTATTGGAAGATGTTGAAATTGAATTGCGTCAGGCGCAAGAAACTACTAATATTTACAGCGACATCTTAACGGGAACTATGGATGCGTATGCTTCTGTGATTTCTAATAATATGAATACGATTATGAAGCAGATGACTTCGATTTCGATTATTTTGATGATTCCAACATTGATTGCGAGTTTGTATGGAATGAATGTTCCTAATGATTTAGAAGATAACCGCTATGGAATATGGATTGTTATTTCGGTATCCGTATTGTTATCTGCTTTTGGAGTATTCTTGTTCAAAAGAAAAAGATGGTTTTGATAATTCTCACTTTGGATAAATAATATTTTTGACTCATAGGGTGCAATTGATTTTTACCATATAGAAATTATAGTATTTAAAAAGAGTTTGATAGATGTTTTACTTTTCATGTAGTCAAGCTATGCAAAAAATAATGCTGTTTTCTATTATTTCTTTAATCAGAAGTTTTATTTTTCTAGGGGGTAAAAAAAATGTCTTTTTAATTACACCAACAGGTTATTTTATAATATTTATTGAAATTAAATCGTTTTCTATTTTGAAATCAAAAAATAATAAATAACTTTGTACTTCAAAGTACTTTATTTATGAGTCAAAAGCTTCAAGAAGATTTATCACATATTCGTTCCATGATGGAACGCTCTTCAAGATTTATTTCGTTAAGTGGCCTTTCAGGAGTATTTGCCGGGTTATTTGCATTAGCTGGGTCAATTTATGCGTATCAATTGTTTAAAAATAATGATATTGAATATTTTGATGGTAGGCAAAAGATGTATAGCTATGATTTAATAATAGAATTAGCATTCATTGCTTTGGCAATTTTGATTTTGGCTTTGGGATCCGGTATATTTTTTACTTTGAGAAAAAGTAAAAAGTTTGATTTGCCTATTTGGACTAATACTACTAAAAAAATGTTGCTGAATTTAGCGATTCCTCTATTTGTTGGAGGCGTATTTTGTATGGCACTTTTATACCATCAGTTATTTGCACTGATTGGTCCCGTTACTTTATTGTTTTATGGCTTAGCACTTATTAATGCTGGAAAATATACTTTTTCGGATATCAGATATTTGGGTGCATGTGAAATTATTTTAGGATGTATTTCCCTTTTTTATCTTGGTTTTGGGCTTGTTTTTTGGGCAATAGGATTTGGAATTTTGCACATCCTTTACGGAATAATTGTGTTCAAAAAATACAAATAGAAATGAGTATTATTGATAAATTAAATAAAGATTTCGAAAGCCGAGTCAGATTAGGCATTATGTCTGTTTTGATGGTAAACGATTGGATTGATTTTACCGAAATGAAATCTTTATTGAATATTACTGATGGGAATTTAGCAAGTCATACTTCGGCATTGGAAAAATCGGAATACATAGAAGTAAAAAAAGAGTTTGTTGGTAAAAAACCGAAAACTTCATATCGAGTTACTAATATGGGTAGGGCAGCTTTTGTTTCCCACTTAAATAGCCTTGAAAAACTAATCAAATCTAATAGCTGAAAATTTTTTATTTAAATACTTTGAAATGCAAAGTACTTTAAAATATATGATTATGAAATCACCACTAATAAAAAGAATGTGTAACAAATACCGATAATAAATAAATTCAACAAATATGAAAAAACTACATTTTATTTTAGTCAGCAGTTTGGTTTTTACACTGCTTTTTTACAACGAGGATTTAGGTCTCAATTGGGCCATTTTCGGGATGATGCAAACCGCCTTAATATGTTATTTCTTTCAAGAGAAATTCACCAGTAGGTTACATTTGATTTTAGTGGTAACATCGGTTTTGTCTTGTTTTGCGTTTGCCTGGTACAGAGATTTTCCATCATTTTTTGCCATGGCTTTGTCGATTATCTTTTTACAATTCAAAACCCAGGAACCAAAACTTAAATTGTTGCAGGCTTTTCCTTTAGTGTTAATCAACGGAATCGCTTCGTTAGGTCGCATATTTATGTTCAGTCAATATCTTCCTAAGCGAAAAGTCAATAACGGTTTTGCTAAAAAACTGATTGCTTATTTTGTTATTCCAATCCTATTTCTTGGGTTGTTTTTAATCGTATATTCTTTTGGAAGCGATCATTTTTCGTCTATGTTTACCCGTTATTACTTAGATATTGATGCTTGGCAAGTATTTGTACTTACCGCTTTAGGATTTTTTATTTCGTTCACTTTCTGGAATTATTGGATTCCTGAGGTTTGTTATGAAAAGAATGATTTATTGGACAATGATTTTAAGGAAGAAGCCAAAACGCAAAATCAAAATTCATTTTCGTTTCTGGATATTGATTTTGAAAGAAGAAGCGGCGAGATTACGTTGTTTCTTTTAAATGTGCTTCTTTTGGTTTTCATTGCGACTTATAATTACGAACAATTTTTTGAAGTGGTCAAAAAATCTAACTTAAGTTCTGATACACACGAAAGAGTAAATGCCGTTATTTTTTCAATCATAATGGCAGTTGGCGTTATTTTATTCTATTTTAAAGGAGGGTTTAATTTTGATGGAAAAGCTAAAAAGCTAAAAAAACTAGCTAAGATTTGGATTCTTTCTAAACGGAATTTTAATAGTATGTGCCATTATCAAAAACTCAGAATACGTTTCGTTTTTCGGATTGACTTATAAAAGGTTAGGTGTATATGCTTTCTTGATTCTAGCCATAATTGGATTGGTTATTTCTTTTATAAAAATCACCAAGCAAAAAACAAATGCTTTTCTTTTCAATCAAATGATTTGGTATTTCTACGGAACTATTTTGCTATGCAGTTTTGTCAACTGGGGAAATCTGATTACCAATTATAATATTTCGGTAAACAAAGGTGTTGAACAACGTTTTCTGAGAAGTTTGAATTTTAATCATAAAGCTTATTATGATTATTTTAAACTTCATCCTGAAGAGATGGAAGACAAATATGATTATAAAGAGGGTAATGTAGCGCGTGTTCAAAATGAAACTATTTTGTCTAAATCGCTCTATTTCGAATTTTTAGATACTAATAAATAAAAAAAAATCCCATCGGCCGTAGACTGCCCCAAAAAGTTAGACACTATTTGGGGGTATTTTTTTAGGTTTAATAATCGTTTTTTCCTTTAAACCTGGGATCATCTCTTTTGATGAATTCGGTTCTTCTTTTTGGCGCTTCCGTTTTGGGTAAACTGGCTTCTTCGGTTTTACTTGAAGGTTCAATCAATTCGTTTAATTCTTTGATTTCGGCATCTGTCAAATCACGGTAACGTCCTACAGGAATATCCAGCGAAATATTGATGATTCGAATGCGTTTTAGCGCCGTAACATCATATCCTAAATATTCTGTCATTCTACGGATCTGACGGTTTAAGCCTTGTGTCAAGATGATTTTGAAAGTGAACTTACTGATTTGTTCCACTTTACATTTTCGGGTAACAGTGTCCAAAATAGGAACTCCATTGCCCATTCTTTCGATGAAACGATCAGTGATGGGTTTATTTACTGTTACCGTATATTCTTTTTCGTGATTGTTTCGGGCGCGTAATATTTTATTGACGATGTCACCGTCATTGGTCATGAAAATCAAGCCTTCACTGGCTTTGTCCAATCGTCCGATAGGGAAGATACGTTTGGGATAATTGATGTAATCTACAATATTATTGCGAACATCAAGGTTTGTGGTACATTCGATTCCTACGGGTTTGTAGAAAGCAAGATAAACAGGTTTCTCATTTTTCTCACGGATTAATTTACCGTCAATACGCACTTCGTCATTTGGGGAAACTTTTGTCCCTAATTCAGGAACGACTCCATTGATGGTCACACGACCTTCTTCAATGATTTTATCAGCTTCGCGGCGGGAGCAATACCCAGTTTCTCCTATGAATTTATTGAGGCGTTTTAGATTTTCTTCCATACTGCAAAAGTAGTCAATTTGTTTGTTAGATTTTTAGACTTCTTAGATTTTTGGATTGTTTGAAAGTTTAGTTTCGATGGATTGTGCTAAGTCTTCTTAGATTTAATACACAGGTTCTTATCATCTAAGAAGTCTAAGAATCTAATAAGTCTATTTTTGTTCTTCAAATAAAAAGCGGGACACTTTTTCATACAATTCGGCGTCGTGCATACTGTGTCCTAAACCTTTGGTTTCGATAAAAATTGCATTTTCCCATGCTCCGGCAATTTTCTTTCCCTCTTCGAATAAAACTACCGTGTCGTCAATATCATGGGCGATTAGTCCTTTTATGTTCAGTTTTGAGGCGAATAATTTCCCTGAAAATTGTTCCAGATTGAGTTTGAAATGATTTAAATAATGATCTTCTAAAGATTTTGAAATTTTAGTATTCAAGCTCAATAATGTAATATAATTATTGAGTATGATGTTGAAATCACTTGGTGCTCCCAGAATCACCATTTTTTTTAGTGCGTCATTTTGATAAACGGATTGATAATACAAACAGGTTTTCCCGCCAATGGAATGCCCAATCAGGTATTGAGGCTTGAATTTTTCAACAGCAATATGAATAAATTCGGCATATTTAGGAATGCTAAATTCTTTGCCGCTGGATAATCCATGAGCCGGACCGTCAATCGCAATAATGGTGCTTCCTGATTTTTTTAAATAGGGTAGTAAGTTTTCCCAGCGAGAAGCGTTGCTTTCCCAACCATGAACCAAAAGAATAATGGTGTCATTTCCTATCCAAGTATAGGTGTTAAAGGAATGTTTCCCATGTTGGAATGTCTCGGATTGTGCTTCTTGTAGAATTCCGGGAAGATTTGTTTTTGATAATTTACCTTCTCGAGGTTCACTAAAAAAGGCGTACGCCAGCTGTGATGCTTTTTTTGGAAATACAAAACTCAAAAGATTAATGTATACCCCAATAGATTTAGTGAATATAAAAAATAGTATTTTTTTCAAAAAAAAAAGTCCCGATGTGTATCGGGACTTAAATGTAATTAGAATTTAGAAAACAACTGTTCCATTTTCTCTTTTTCTTCGTCAGCCAATACACTGTCGACTAATATTCTTCCTGAATGTTCATCAGTAATGATTTTTTTTCTAGAAGCAATTTCTACTTGTGTCTGTGGTGGAATCGTAAAGAACGATCCTGCAGATGCACCTCTTTCAATAGAAACAACAGCCAAACCATTACGAACACTAGTTCTGATTCTAGTGTAAGCTTTCAATAATCTTTCTTCGATTAAAGCTTGGTATTCTCCTGATTTTTCAGATAAGAATGCTTCTTCTTTAGCAGTTTCAGCCATGATAGCGTCTAACTCTGATTTTTTGTGCTTCAAGTGATTAGATTTTGCTTCTAATCTTTCTTTAGAACTTGAAATTACTTCTTTCTTATGTTCTATTGAAGCTTTCATTTCTTTAATTTGTTTTTCAGACAATTGAATTTCTAATTCTTGAAATTCAACTTCTTTAGTCAACGAATTAAATTCTCTGTTGTTACGAACAGTTTCTTGTTGCTTCGTATATTTTTTGATAGCCTCTTTGTGCTCATCAATTGCATTCTTTTTTACCTTGATAAGATCTTCGATAACTTCAAGTTCACTTTTCAATTTTTCTGAACGTGTGCTTAAACCAGCCACTTCATCTTCTAAATCTTCAACTTCTAAAGGAAGTTCTCCTCTTACGTTTCTGATTTCGTCAATTCTAGAGTCAATAAGTTGTAAATCGTAAATTGCTCTTAACTTGTCCTCAACACTTAATTCTTTCGTATTCGCCATATTCTATAAGTACTTAACTGGATTTGAATTTTCTTCTGATAAAATAACTGCAAAATTAAGGATTTTTTTCCGAAGATACTCAACAATATAATTTTTTGTATAGCGTTCGCTTTCAAAATGTCCGATATCTGCCAATAAAAGTTTATTTTCGGCTTCATAAAACTGATGATACTTCAAATCGGCAGTTAAATAGGCATCAGCTCCTGCTTGAATCGCATTTTTTATCGCAAAACTTCCTGCTCCGCCAAGAACCGCTACTTTTTTTATTTCCTTTCCTATAAAGTTGGAATGTCGAATCCCACCGCACTGCATTTTTTCTTTTGCAAAAAGAAGAAACTCTTTTTCACTCATGGGATTTTTCAATTCGCCAATCATTCCCAAGCCAATATTTTGATGCTTGTTTTGTAAATCATAAATCTCATATGCGACTTCTTCATAGGCGTGGCTTTTGAATAACGCTTTTAGAATTTTGTTTTCTAAATGTTTTTCGAAAGTCATTTCGATTTTGATTTCGTCGCCTTGCACAAACTCAAATCGCTCTCCAACTTGTGGGTTGCTGTGCTCATTCCCCATATAGGTTCCAATTCCTTTAGAATTAAAACTGCAATTCTCATAATTTCCAATCGTTCCGGCTCCTGCATCAAATAGTGCATTTCGCACTTCTTCCGCATTTTCAGGAATCGTATAGGTTACTAATTTACGAATGAAATTTTCCTTCGGAATCAGGATTTTAGTATTTACCAATCCTAATGCGTCACTGAATATTTTATTCACGCCTTCTTGATGATTGTCTAAAGCGGTGTGGACGGCATAAATAGCAATATCATTTTTTATGGCTTTAATTACGGCTCGTTCCACGTAGTTTTTTCCCGTAATTTTTTTTAAACCTGAAAATAAGATGGGATGAAAACAAACCACCAGATTACAATTTTTTGCAATCGCTTCGTCAATTATATTTTCTAAGGCATCATGGCAAACTAAAATTCCTGTTGCTTCGGATTCTTGATTTCCAACCAATAATCCCACATTGTCAAAATCTTCAGCATAGGCGAGTGGCGCCATTTCTTCAAGTACGGAAATGATTTCTTTGATTTTACTCATCGTTTAGTTTTTTTGGTATTCGTGAATCTTTGATTTCATAACATCAGATTTTTGATTGTTTAATTCTGGATTTTCGAATAAACAAATTAACGAATAAACAAATCAACTTTAAAATAAAATATTCTACTTTCGTATAATGAATTTACTGCGAAAAATACTGTTCCCGTTTGCCATTTTATATGGTCTGATAACGAGTGTTCGGAATTTTCTTTTCGACAAAGGTATTTTAAAATCCTATTCTTTTGATTTGCCTATTATTGCTGTTGGAAATCTAAGTGTTGGCGGAACCGGTAAAACGCCCCAAGTCGAATATCTGATTCGGTTGCTTTCTCAAAATTATAAAATTGCGACGTTAAGCCGTGGCTATAAAAGAGAATCTAAAGGCTTTATTTTGGCGGTAGCCAATTCAAATGCTGCAATTCTTGGCGACGAGCCTTTTCAGTTTTATAAAAAATTTGCAGCCATCCAAGTTGCCGTTGATGCCGATAGGAAAAATGGAATAGAACAATTGCTTTCGCAACAAGAAAAACCAGAAGTGATTCTGCTTGATGATGCTTTTCAACATCGAAAAGTAATAGCGGGATTTTATATTCTACTCACTTCTTATGGTGATTTGTATTCGGATGATTTTATGTTGCCAACAGGGAATTTGCGTGAAGGTAGAACTGGAGCAAAAAGAGCCAATGTGATTATTGTGACCAAATGTCCTTTTAATCTTTTGCCTGACGAACAAAATGATATTAAAAACAGGTTAAAAGTTTCTGAAAATCAGGAATTGTACTTTACTTTTATAGCATACGAAGATTTTATTTATGCAGAGAACCGAAAGATAAATGTAAATGAAATTCAATCGGCTTCTAAATTACTGGTGGCAGGAATTGCAAAACCGGAACCGTTTTTTGCTTATTTGCAGGATACCAATGATGTCTGTTTGTCTTTTCCCGACCATCATAATTTTACTGATAAAGACATTTTGGAAATTAAAAATTTAGCTCAAAATAACATTATTATCACTACCGAAAAAGATTATGTACGATTAAGAGGAAGTTTACCAAGCGAACAACTTTTCTATTTACCTATACAAAGTTCTTTCGTTTCGGGAAGTGAAAATTTTGATAAAACAATTATAGATTATGTGGGAAAAAGTACAAGAAACGGTAAGTCAGATTAAAGGAAAAATCAATTTCACACCGGAATATGGCGTAATTTTAGGTTCAGGATTAGGGAGTTTTACGGATGAAATGAAAGTAGAATATACGTTGCCATACAATGAAATTCTAAATTTTCCTGTTTCGACAGTTCAAGGTCATAAAGGTGCATTAGTTTTTGGAACAATAGGAGATAAGAAAGTCGTTGCCATGCAGGGAAGATTTCATTTCTATGAAGGCTATTCGATGACAGAAGTTACTTTTCCGGTGCGAGTGATGAAATTTTTAGGCGTTGAGAAATTAATAGTTTCAAATGCTTCCGGTGGGGTAAATCCAAGTTATAAAGTAGGTTCTGTTGTGATGATTACAGATCATATTAATATGACACCAGAACATCCTTTGCGTGGGAAAAATGACGAACGTTTCGGACCTCGTTTTGTAAATATGAGTGAGCCGTATTCGAGAAAAATGATTGCGAAAGCTACTGAACTGGCAAAGAAACTAAATATTGAAGTTCATGAAGGAATTTATCTGGGTTTGCAAGGTCCAACTTTTGAAACCTTGGCTGAATACAAAATGGTAAAAATTCTTGGTGCAGATTGTGTAGGAATGTCAACCGTTCCCGAAGTAATTGTGGCACGTCATATGGATTTGGAAACATTTGGCATTTCAGTAATTACCGACATGGGAAATGAAGAAAGTATTGGAACTATTTCACATGACGAAGTATTGGAAGCTGCAAAAAATGCAGAACCAAAAGTGAGAAGTCTTATTAAAGAATTGATTTTAAACTATTAGGGATCTAAATATATTCAGCGATTATACTATAAAATTCCTCTGGGACAAATGGTTTGGTGATTACTTCATTCATTCCAAACGATAAAAGCATTTCGCGGTTTTCATGCAATGAAATTGCGGTAAGAGCAATGATAGGTGTAGTGGTATCAAATGTTCGTATCGTTTCTGTTGCAATTGTTCCGTTTATGCCGGGTAAGTGAACATCCATAAGAACTAAGTCAAATGTATTCGTTTTTAATAAATCGATTGCCTCCTCACCGTTGTCAATTATTTCGCAGATTATTCCTTTATTATCCAGCATTTTTTTGGTAATCATTTGATTGATTTTATTATCCTCAACCAATAGTATTTTTTTGTTTACTAATTTAGAATCGTAGTTTATTTTTGGTTTTTTCTCCATTTGTGTTTCCTGCTGTACACTTATTTTGAATTCTAGGTTAAATGAAAATGAGGAGCCTTCTCCCACGACACTTTTAAGCTTTATATGTCCGCCAAGAATTTTAATTAGTTTTTTTACAATAGTCAATCCTAACCCGGTTCCGCCATATTTGCGATTCACTTCTATGGAGCCTTGGGAGAAACTATCAAAAATGGTTTTTAATTTGTCTTCAGGAATTCCAATCCCTGTATCGGTTACTTCAAAATATAAAGTAGCTTTTTCATCCGTAATTGAAGCTAGTTTAGTGATTACATTTACAGAACCATTTTTTGTGAACTTTAGCGCATTGTTAATTAAATTCAACATTATCTGCGACAATTTTGTAGGATCACCAAGCAAATAATCAGGAATACCAGCATCAATTTCAAGTTCAAAGGTGTTGTTGTTTACTGAAGCCAATTCTTTTAAAGAGTTCTGTATGTTCTCTAATAATTGTTTAAGGTTGAAATTAATGTATTCGATTTCAACTTTATTTGAATCAATTTTATTTATTTCCAGAATTTCATTTATAAATTTTGTCAGATAATCTCCTGAAAATTTCAATGACGACAAATAGTTCATTTGCGATTTTTTTGGTTTTTCTTCCAATAATAAATGAGTGATGCCATTGATGGCATTCAAAGGTGTGCGAAGCTCATGGCTTACGGTTGATAAAAATTCGGATCTTGCATTAGAAGCTTTTTCTGCTTTATTTTTGGCAATTTCTAATTCTTTATTTTTTTCTTTTAACAGTAAATTAGATTGATTTCTAATGATATTATTTTTGTACAAGGATAGACTTAATAAAGATAAAATTGAAATTAAGGCAATTGCAAAAATACTGATCAGTTTCGAAAATTTATTAGCTTTTTCCTGCTCTTTGTTTTCATAATTGGTTTGTGCAATTTCTTTTAATTTTTCAGATTCTTTGAATTTATCATAATCATCAATTCCTAGCCTTTCGTTGTTAAAAATTGCTATCCGCTCTTCCAAATTAAGATGTTGTTTCAAATAGGAATACGCGTTATTTTTGTCTAATGTTTTTTCATGAACATCACTTAAGGCAAGTAAAATATCTGATCTTTGTTCTAGATTTTCGGTTTTACTGTTTAATTCTAATGCTTTATTGAGATAGTTTAACGCCAGATTATTTCTATTTCTGCTGGCTTCAATTCCACCTATTTGATACAAAGCTTCTGCTTTAGTATTTAACAAAGCTGGACTGTCAGGTTTTGCAATTATAATTTTAAAAACGGATAATGCTAAATCTAATTTATTCTTTGATTTGTAAATTAGCCCTCTTTGGAGGTTAAATAATTCAGCAGAATCAGGAATTCTTAATTTATCATTAATGGATTTGGCTCTCTCGAAATATATTGAAGCTCTATTATAATTTTCCTTTTGCATGTAGCATAAGCCAATATAATAGTACGTTGTAGAACGTTCAGAGTTTAGCTCAAAATTCGAAAATAATGCAGCACTTTTCAATAAAGTTTCTATGGCATCATCGTATTTTTTTAAGTCAAAATAAATTTTACCAAGGTTGAAGGTCTGTTGCGCCTGGTCTTTAGTGTTTTTGTTTTTTGTAGCATAACGTATTGCTTTTTGACTATACAATAACGCTTCTTTATAATTATTAGTTTGAATATTGGAGTTACTCAAACGGCTGTAATAGGCAGTGCTATCTATATCCTCATTAGGTTGAGAATAGAGTGAGGAGTAAAAAAAAACAATAAAAACAAAAAAATATTTCATTTGTAACTGAATTTTTTCTGTGGGTTATTTTTATTTTTTTGTTAAATGAATCAAATCAATTATTCTAGAGGAATAACCAATTTCATTGTCATACCATCCTACCACTTTTACCATTTTATCAATAACAGAAGTGAGTTGAGCATCAAATATACATGAATTTTTATTGCCAATCACATCTACAGATACAATCGGGTCTTCGGTATAATCCAAAATGCCTTTCAAAGTAGTTTGTGCGGCAACTTTGAAGGCAGCGTTGATCTCATTTATGGTAACCGCACGTTTTACATTGAAAGTAATATCAGTCAAAGAGCCATCAGGAACGGGTACTCGTATGCCACAACCGCCAATTTTACCTTCAAACTCAGGGAATATTTTTGTCAATGCTTTTGCCGCTCCAGTTGTTGTAGGTACAATAGATTGACTCGCCCCGCGAGCGCGACGTAAATCTTTATGGGGTTGATCGTGTAAACTTTGGTCCGTCGTATAGGAGTGAATGGTGGTGATGTAGGCTTGCTCTATGCCACAAAGGTCATTGATTACTTTAATCATCGGTGCAGCATTATTTGTAGTGCAGCTAGCATTCGAAATAATGGTTTCTGTACCATCAAGAATAAAATCATTTACACCCAAAACTACCGTTTTTATAGTGTCAACTTCTGATGGTGCAGAAAGAATCACTTTTTTGGCGCCAGCAATAATATGGGAATTTAGTTCTTCAAAAGTCTTGTACTTGCCAGTTGATTCCACAACGTAATCAATGTCTATACTTTTCCAATCCAGGTTTGAAATGCTTTTTTCGTGAAAAAATAAAAAATGCTTTCCATCTACCAGAATTCCTTTTTCATCATCACTGACCACAAATGGTAAAACACCGTGAATACTGTCGTATTTCACTAAATGTGCCATTGTTTTTTTATCAGCAATATCATTTATGGCTACAACTTCTATTGAAGGATGGTTCAAAAGTAATCGGAATAAATTCCTGCCGATTCTTCCAAAACCATTTATGGCAATTCTTGTTTTCAAATGTATTCGTTTATTCGTTTATTCGTTTATTTGGTTAACCGATTAAACAAATAAACAAATAAACTATTTATAAAATATGTTTTTGTGCTTTGTAAGAGGAACGAACTAACGGTCCGCTTTCTACATGACGGAAACCTAATTCTAAACCAAACTGCTCGTATTTTGCAAATTGTTCCGGCGTTATAAATTCCTTTACTGGCAAGTGTTTTTTACTCGGTTGCAAGTATTGACCTATCGTAACAATATCAACATTGGCTTCACGCAAATCTCGCATCGTTTGATACACTTCCTCTTCTTGCTCGCCAAGACCCAACATAATTCCCGACTTTGTTCTGTTAATTCCTTTTTCTTTCAAGTAGCGTAATACTTCCAGACTTCGGTCGTATTTTGCCTGAATACGTACTTCACGTGTCAATCTGCGAACCGTTTCCACATTATGCGAAACCACTTCAGGATTCGCTTCCACGATACGGTCAATATTTCTTTCGATACCTTGAAAATCCGGAATCAACGTTTCCAGTGTTGTGTTTGGGTTCATTCTGCGAATGGCTTTCACGGTTTCAATCCAAATAATTGACCCACCATCTTTCAAATCATCTCTGTCAACACTAGTCACAACGGCATGTTTGATTTTCATAATTTTGATAGAACGCGCGACTTTTTCCGGCTCATCCCAATCTACAGTTTCTGGTCTTCCAGTTTTTACACCACAAAAACCACAAGAACGCGTACACACATTTCCTAAAATCATAAATGTAGCCGTCCCTTCGCCCCAGCATTCACCCATATTTGGGCAACTTCCCGAAGTACAAATCGTGTTCAAACTATATTTGTCTACTAAGCTGCGAAGCTCCGTATATTTTTGGCCTATTGGGAGTTTTACCTTCAACCATTTCGGTTTTCCTGTAGGTAAAGTATTTTCTAAAACAGTTTCCATATATCAATTTTCAAAGCACAAAGATAATGAATGTAGTTTATTTGTGGATTCGTTTATATGTTTATTTGAAGAAAGAGAAATGGATGCAGTAGGAGCACAATATTTGGTTGTTTTTATGGAATAGTTGTCTTGCTTTCCGTTATATCCACGCTGATTGCTTCGTTTCTCGCAATGACAGCGTGGGATACCACTACAAATGTAATTCACTTAACTCCTAAATTAAATAAAAGTTTTGTGAAGTAATCAGGGCTAGTTTAGGGCTTTTTGGTGGTTTATGAAAAAATGATAAAAAAAATAATGTGGGTATGAAAAAAGCTTCAAAATTAATTAAAGCTTTTCTTTTTTTATTTAATTCATCTGCACCGTAATGGGAAGATTATAGGCGGTTCGCACTGCTTTTCCGTCAATCATTCCTGGAGACCATTTCGTTTTCAAGGATTTCAAAACTCGAATGGCTTCTTTCCCCAAGCCATAACCTGGATCTCTTTTTACTTGAATATCAGTCATGCTTCCGTCTCTTTCAATTACAAAAGAAACATATACTCGAATCGAACCACTACCTTCTATTTCTTGTTTTTCAAAATTAGTGCCCACATAATTATAGAACTTATTGATTCCACCGGGGAATTCAGGAAGTTTATCCAGAGCAACGCTATTTACAATAGTGTTTCCCAGATCAACAGGTGTTACGGTTTCAGTTCCAGTTCCTGAAGTAGAAGTTGGGTTTATACCAACAGTTCCGGTTCCTTCTGAAGAGGTATTTGTAATATTTGTATTGTCGGTGTTTTTTGCAATGTCCTGATTTGCTTGTGAAGCCTGAACAATTATAGGATTAACAAGTTGAGCGCTTTTGATGGGGACATCAACATCTTTGGTTTTTATCTGAGGAAGAGTCTTTTTTTCTTCAAGCTGATTCGGAATTATGTCTGTAAGTTGGACGACAGTATTTGTAAGTTCAGGAATATCTATTGTGATACTTTTATTGGGATTAAAATAGTTAATGATTACCGGAATACTTAAAGCTGCGGATAAAAATAATACACCCATAAAAAGTGCCATTAATGAAGTTTTAGTACTTTCCTTGCGCAATTGATACGCTCCATATTCTTTATTTCGGTCTTGGAAAACAAGGTTAATCCAGCCGGTATCGTAAATGCTTAGTTTTGACATAATTTATGGATTTAATGGTTAAGTAGTAATTAAATCATAAGCAGAGTTGTTTTTATTTTATAACGTGTAAAATAAGAATTTTAGTATATAAATTTAATAATTATTTTTGATTTTATTAGTTTTATGTTTATTTATTTAACTATAACGTTAATTAATTTACGCTGTTAATTCTTAAATTTGAATTAATACAATAGCAAAGCGCATTCAAATCAATGAATGCGCTTTGCTATTGTATTAAATGATTTATTTAATAGGATTTAAAAAGCATATTTAAATCCTATTTGTATTTGAAACGGATTTCCTGAAAGCGAAGGAAGTCCGGCATTGTTTACTCTGTAATTAAATTGTTGTCTAGTACTGTCAAATCCCGGAACTGCAGCTGTTGTTCCTGATGCGGGTGTGCCTAAAGCATACAATGATTGACTACCAAGGGATTTGTTTACACCCCATTCTTTATTTAATAAATTGGCAACATTAAATATGTCAGCCGTAAATTCTAGGAATTGTTTTTTGTCTATTGCAATTTTTTTACTGATTCTAACATCAACAAGACCATAAAACTCATTTATTCCCCCGTTTCTTTCGGCTAATTTGCCAGAGTATTTATTGATATAATCCTTCAAACTTTGGCTGGCAGCAGGGTTATTAAGTATGGTTTGTAATCCCGTTTTTATATTTTGAGCAACAGCAGGGTTATTGATGTCAAAAATATAAGCTAAGTCATTTGAAGCTGAGACAAAATCGGCATTTGTATTTCCTCCTGAAAGCAAGCTGTAGCGTGTACCACCGATGCCAGAATAACGAACACCAACACTGATACCATAAAAAGTAGGCAATGTTCCATAAAACACCACTTTATGACGGAAATGATTGTCAGAATAACTCATTTTGCTCAAGTCTCTCGGGTCATCTTCTACCGGTAAAACTAAAGTTGCTGTGTTGGCAACGTTTCCATTAAATGAAGTATTGTCCTTTGTGTCATTCAAGGTATAGCTGGCAGATATTTCACCATCTTTAAAATAACGATACGTAACATCTACCACCATTGCAAATTGATTGACTTTTCCCTCACTATTTAATTCTAATACACGTCCTAATTTATTGCTAATACGTCCTTGCATCCAATCTCCAGCGCCATTTGCAGGCATTGAACTAGCGGGAACATACACTCCACGATTTCCTTCATTGGCCAAAGTAAAAAATGGATTAGCTACCATATTTCGATCTACATAAACATAGTTGTTACGTCCTAGAGTTGCATAACCCGCTATTCCTGCTTTCAATTTATCAGTGAAGAAATGGGAGTAAGATAGGTTAGCTTTATAGACTACCGGTACTTTAGCATCTGTTCCTGTGAAATTAATAGTAGGTAATTGAAACGCATCCAAAGTTGGAATACTGGCATAATTATTTCGATAATCAATGAAATTTGGCATAGGAACATTTGGTGATCTTACATCCACTGTAGCCGTATGATTTCCATCAAAATATAAATTATTGATAACCGCATAGTTATTTAAATCGGATGCAAAAATTCCAGCACCTAAGCGAATATAATCTTTGTGGTCTTCATTTACATCCCAAGACAATTGTACTCTCGGTTGAAGAATAGCTGACTGAAGTTTATTGTCCGTACGAATGGCTAATTCATCAAAAACTAATTGATTGAATGTTGCTGTCGGATATTTAGCATAATCAAATCGTAACCCTAAAGTCAGGTCTAATCCCAATGCAATTTTGGTTTGTAACTGACCATAAATTCCAGCGTTTAATATATTTGAAGTTACGGTAGGATCCGCTACCAAAGGTACTTCCCTGTAATAACGATAAGGCGTTAAGTTGTCAAAATTAGCAACATTATTGAAATGGAAACGACCATTTACTTCGCTGCCATATAAAGATTTTGAATTGGTTTGCATTAAATCAAAACCAAAAGTATATTTAACTTTATCCGTGTTAAAGTATAAATTATCTACAATTTGAAAAACATTATTGGTGAATTTTTCTTGTGCAAATCGATGTCCGCCAATTTGGATATTCGTAGTTCTTACTGCCCCATTAATAGTTGAAGCAACATTTTCTACAATAGCGCGTGGAATATTATAGGAAGGCAATTGGTCTCCCGGATTACTGTCCTGAAAGGTATATAAATGCTGTACTTTCAATTCATTCGTAACTCTTGCATTTACTTTAGTTCGTAAAGAAGCCAAAAATACTGTTGTCAACATTTAAATCGTCACCAAATGATTCATATAAATTGATGGTCGTGTTATCCTGTAGCCCTAATTTATTATTGTCATAAGTAAAATTATTACGAACAGTCAATAAATTATTACTGTTAATTTGCCAATCGATACGAGCGAAAGCGGCATCCGAATTACGCTTTTTATCAAAAGTTCCGTATTGTGGAGAATTGGAAACTCCATATTTATTTCGGGCTATAGTCACAAAATTGTCTAATGTAGCTCTTGTAACATTAAAACGTAATTCGTCTTCCGCCGATTGAACATCAGCGATGATTAATGGACGCAAATCTTGTTGGTGATCCCAAGCTACAAAAAAATGTAATTTATCTTTAATGATTGGTCCACCAAAAGTGAAACCATATTGGGACGTAGAAAAATCATTTTGACGTCTATTTCCTCTAATATCGTAAGGGCTGGATAACCAGTCTGCTCGATTATAGGCAAACATACTTCCTGTAAAATCATTTGTTCCTGATTTAGTCACGGCACTTACTGTTCCGCCACCACTTCGACCGTAGCCTACATCATATTGATTGGTAACAACTTTAAACTCTCTTACTGCTTCTATAGATATCGAGTATGGAGCTCCGCTTCGGCTGGTTGTTGATCCTGCCGAAGTTGGATTTTTGGCATTCATTCCGTCCAGTGTGTAATTAGTGGATGAGGCTAATTGTCCTGAAATATTTCCTCCTCTGCTCAAAGGCGATAAATCCATTAAGCTGGTAAAATTTCTTCCGTTTACCGGCAACGCATTGATAAGTTTTGCAGTCACAGCTGTTGCAGCTCCTAAGTTCCCTGTTTTGTTCTTTAAACCTCGACCTACTACTTCGACAACTTCTAAATTTTGAATGTCGTCCTGCATTAGTATTTCGATATTTATTAAATCACCTTGATTTAAAGAGTAGCCGGAGCGCTGTTGTTCTCCGAAACCTGAAGCCTTAACGCTAATGGTGTAAGGTCCGCCTAACGGGAGTTCTTTGAAAGTAAAAACACCTTTAAAATTAGACAATGAGTTGGTTTTAAATCCAGTTGATTCATTTCGAATTTGAACCATTGCATCTTTAATAGGTTCTGAATTATTGCCTAAAACGATACCTGATATAGAGGCTTGAGTAGTTTGGGCAAAATTTTTATTACCGACAAAAACTGTTAGCACAATCGTAAATAAAAATAATTTGAGTTGTTTCATGAATACTTTTTTTTGTTTTTTAGTGCCGACAAAGGAATTGACTAATTGAAAAATGGCTGTTATTTTAACAATAACACTAGAATACTTTTATGTTAATGAAAACCTAAAAAGGAAGCCTGAAAGGAAGATTTTTTAAGGTATTGTTAACCGATTCATCACTAAAATCATCCCATTTCGATAGGTAAAATGTTCTTAATTTAATTCTTTCTTAATATTTGAGCCTGTCGTAAAAGCTAATTTTACCTCAAAAACTTAAATGAAAATTATGAAATTTACTAAACTACTACTGGCATTATCATTAGCCTTATTATTTTCAAACTGTACTTCAAATAAATTTGTGGTTTGTGGGCACAGAGGAGCAATGGGGCATGCCACAGAAAATACTCTAGCATCAATAGAAAAAGGACTCGAATTAAAAGCAGATATGTTAGAAATAGACGTTTTTAAAATCAAAACGGGTGAAATGGTTGTTTTTCATGATGATGATTTGGATCGAATCACAAACGCAAAAGGGAAGATCGAAGAATATACTTTTGAAGAATTAAGAAAAGTTTTGGTTGCCGGGAAACATCAAATCCCAACTTTGCAAGAAGTTATTGAGACTATAGATAAAAAAGTAGTACTTAATATTGAATTGAAAGGTGCAAACACAGCAACGGATACGTATAGAATAATAGAAGAATATAAGAAAAAAGGATGGAGAAATAAAGACTTCTTTATTTCTAGTTTTCGAGTAGCGGAATTGCAAAAAATGAGGTCTTTAAGTAATGAAATAACTATTGGATTACTAACCTATAAAGATCCTATTGAGACTATTATTAAAACAGGAAAAGAGCTTAAAGCTCAGGCAATAAATCCGTATTATAAAACCTTAACAGCTGAAAATGTTGCGGTAATGAAAGCTAATAATTTTAAAATCTATCCTTGGACTGTGAATGAACCCGTAGATATTAAGAATTTACAAGAACTTAAAGTTAGCGGAATTATTACTGATTATCCGGAAAGAATAATAAGATAATTTTTAGGTATCAGGAATTACTTTTGATATAGGAAAGTGGTCTAAAATTAATTTAGATCACTTTTTTGTTTTTAGATGATTAAGAATGTAAGCTGATTTATTAAAATGAAAGTTACCTTTTATTCTGAATGATTTCTGCCAATAATTTCTTGGCGCGAAGCAATTTAATTTTCACATTACTCAAAGGTTCATCTATTTTATTGGCAATTTCCTGGTAACTCATTTCCTGAAAATAGCGTAATTGGATGACTTCTTGGTAATGTGGTTTTAATTCTTTGATGAATTGTAGTAATCGAGAAAGGTTTTGTTCGGTAATCAATTCATCTTCCGCAGATGGAGTAGTGTCGGCAATATTGTAGGCTTGCTGGTCTTGTTCATCGGTAATTTCAACAAAAAGACTTGATTTTTTTTTTCGTAATAAATCGATGTGTACATTTTTTGCAATTGCAATAAGCCACGTGTTAAACTGGAATTCCGAGTTGTAAGTGGCTATTTTATCGAACGCTTTCGAGAACGTTTCGATGGTAATATCCTCTGCATTGGTTTCGTTTTCGGTACGTTTTAGCATAAAACCATACACTTCATTCCAATAATAATTCAATAGAAAAGTAAAGGCAACCTGATCGCCTTGTTTTGCTTTTTCTATTTGTTTGTTTATTTCCAATGTACCGGTTTTGAGAATATATTTGTTATAAAGATATTGATTTGTGTGAAGATAAGTACTATCTCAACGATAGGGAACCAGAATTTAATATCATTTTCTTTAAGTTTTGCTGCCGAAAATCCTACCACAATCCATGCCACAAGATAGCGTAATGCTATTAAACTTAAAACTAATATCCATTGGAATTGAAAAGCTAATAACAGAATGGGCAATAAAATAAACAGTAATTGTGAACAATAGAACGCACCTAATTGTAATTTATCGATAGATTTATAATAGTTTGCCGTAGCAACATGCCTTCTTTTTTGTATCAGCCAGTCTTTATATGTCGTTTTTGGTTTAGAAAGTGTAAAACTTTCCGGTGTGTAGGCGATAGTTGTATTTTTAGCTTTTGCAGCTTGGTTTACAAATAAATCATCGTCTCCAGAACGAATTTGCATGTGCTCGATGAAACCATTTACATTAAAAAATTCTTCCTTTTTATACGCTAGATTTCTTCCTACACCCATATACGGATGTCCAATTTTTGCCCATGAAAAATATTGAATTGCCGTCAGTAAAGTTTCAAAACGGATTATTTTATTCAGAAATGAATTAGCAATTTTTTCATACTTACCATAACCCAAAACAATTGTTTTTTGCATCGTAAATTGAGAGCTCATAGCCGTTATCCATTCTTTTGAAGTTGGGTAACAATCCGCATCCGTGAATAATAAATACTCTTTTTTAGCGGCTTTTATTCCTAAAGTCAATGCATATTTTTTGTTTCCCCAAAAAGCTTCGTTGTTCTCCACTTTTACCAAGCGAACATTTGGATATTGCTTTTCAAAACCTTCAAAAATAGCCAGAGTAGTATCACTTGAAGCATCGTCAATCAGAACAATTTCAAAATCAGGATAGTTTTGTTCCGCAAGTAGAGGAATAAAATTAACAACATTTTCTTCTTCGTTTTTGGCACAAACAATAACCGAAATTGGAATTCTTTTCGGGGTTATTTTCTGCGCTTTAGCGAAAGCAAATTTTCCAAAAACACCTAGATAATACGAAATTTGAACTACAACAATAAAAATAAAAAAGTAAAGAATTAGTATAAGCATCTGAGTTTAATGAGTTTTTAAATCGAGTGCAAAGGTATGAATAGAATTATGAATTGTTAAACACAATCTGTGAATTTTGAAAGAATTTATATTGGACATTTCTTCATCTCATTTGCAATAGCAATGGACTGATTTGAATTGGTTTTTTCTAACTCGGAAATGATGTTTAGATAATTTTTTTCGTCCCTGTTTTGAGATATTTTTTTCGTGGCTTGGATTTCGGTTATTTCAATTTCAAATGCTACAATACCACGAGATTGCATCATAGTTTTTTTAGATAAATCTTCTATGCGAACAGGATTTTCAGAGTTTTGTTCGTACTTATCGACTAGTTTTCTTAACGATTCGATGACGGCTTCTCCTTCGATAATTTTTATTTTTCCGTACACATGAACAGCAATATAGTTCCATGTTGGGACATTTTCATGGTCGTACCAAGAGGAAGAAATATAACTGTGAGGTCCTGAAAACACTGCTAAAATTTGGTCGTCATCTATAAAACCATTCCATTGTGGGTTTTCTTTTGAAATGTGCCCGTATAAAATGTCTTTGCCTTCTTCATTGGTTTCCAGTTCCAAAGGAATATGTGTTGCGCACAATTTTCCTTTGGTTTGATTGATTAGAATACCAAAACTATTCTCTTGCAGAAATTTTTTGATTTCTTCTTTATTTTCGTTTTTGTAGATTTCTGGAGTATACATGTTTTACTGTTTATTATTTCCAAATAGTGTAACCTGATTATATCACATTTACTTCGGCTTCAATATGAATACCAAACGTTTTAAAAATTGTCTCCTGAATATCCTTTGAAACATTCAAAATTTCCTGACCGGTTGCGTTACCATAATTCACTAAAACCAAAGCTTGATTTTTATGAATTCCGGCATCACCAAAACGTTTTCCTTTAAAACCAGCCTGTTCAATTAACCAGCCTGCAGGAACTTTTACTTCGGTTTCAGAAATATCGAAATATTTCATTTCAGGAAATTGCTGATGAATTTTTTCGAAATCCGATTTCAGTAGAATTGGATTTTTAAAGAAACTACCACTGTTTCCCAGTTCTTTGGGATCGGGCAATTTGCTTTGTCGAATGGCAATAACGGCATTACTAACGTCCTTTAAAGTAGGATTAGTGATGCTATTTTTGGCTAATTCAGCCGAAATATCTCCGTATGAAGTGTTGATTTTATGATTCGTTTTTGTCAATTTAAAAACCACCGATGTAATAATGTATTGATTTTTCACTTCGTTTTTGAAAACGCTTTCTCGGTATCCAAAATGACATTCTTCCTTTGTAAAGGTTTTTACTTCCTGACTTTCTATCGTCATTGCTTCACAAGAAATAAAAGTGTCTTTGATTTCGGTTCCATAAGCACCAATATTTTGAACCGGCGTAGTTCCTACATTTCCCGGAATAAGGGACATGTTTTCTAAACCACCAAAATCTTGGTCGATGGTCCAAAGCACAAATTCATGCCAGTTTTCACCAGCCTGACTTTCGACCCAAACAAAATCATTATTTTCTTTAATAATTTTCTTGCCTTTCAAATCGATATGAATAACGAGGGCGTCAATATCTTTTGTCAAAAGCATATTACTTCCGCCACCCAAAATAAATTTTTTCTGTGCTTTATTCTCTTGTAAAATAGTTGACAAATCCTGTACAGAATGCACGGCAACGAACTGTTTTGCTTTAGCTTCAATGCCAAAAGTATTGTGTTTTTTTAAAGAGAAATTAGGTACTATTTCCATAAAAGAAAGTGCTTTTTGAATTGTTTTATTCCGCACCAAAAGTAAGGATTAAAATTTAGTTGCATACGTTTTCATCCAGATATGCATCATAAACAATGGCATAATATAAGGAGTCATTCTGGTGTCGCCTTTTTGTAAATTCTGAACGAGTTTTTGAATGTTTATATGTTGAAAATAAGACATTTGAAATAAATCACTTTTCGAAAATGATTCTAATTCGTCTTTAAAAGCGGGACTCTTTGTGATGTAATCACCCCAAGGCGCACTCAGTCCTAATTTTCTGAATTTTAGAATTTCATCTGGTAAACGATTTTCCATAGCCTTTTTTAGAATGAATTTCCATTTTTTACCTGCAAATAACCATTTGTCTTCCAATGATCCTAATCCAACAATTAATCTTGGATCTAAAAATGGTTCCCTGCATTCAATCGAAGCGCCCATTGTGCAACGGTCGTTTCTGTCAAGAAGCGAGCATAAATAGGTATGTTGATCAAAATAAAGTGCTTGTCTGCGTAAATTATTCGGATACAATGACTTTGCTTCTTTATAGATTTGTTTCCTGTATTCGTTTTTTGGGGGCGTATTAATTCCAAAAATTTCCGCAATATCATTGGGATAAATATTGGAGCCGTTGAAAATAACCAAATTAGATTTTTTATTGATTTGGGCATAACGCGTTAACTTTTCATATCGCGGTTGTTTTGTAAAAACATCCAGATTTCCAATGGTGGCAATAGAATTCAATAAAGACGGATATTGTAAGGCTTTGTATCGTACATAACCACCCATTAATTCATCTGCCCCTTCACCGGAAAGGAACACTTTTACGGATGGTTTTGCCATTTGTGAAACAGCTAAAAGGTGAGGCTCACTTAAATGCATGATCGGTTCATCCTGAAAGTATGTAGAACTGATTAATTTATCATAAAGGTTTTTGTGCTCTAATTGCATGGTTTGAAAACCATAATCGAACTTCTCTGCCATCATTTTAGCCAAATGTGCTTCGTTATGTTCTTTCTCTTTGAAACCAATATTAAAGGTTTGTATGTCTTTGTAATTTTGGTGGTGTAATGAGGCCAAAATCGAGGAAGAATCCAGTCCGCCGCTCAATAGAACACCCACTGGAACGTCACTTACCATCCTCAGTTTTACAGAGTCATCAAAAGTTTCCTGAAACCATTCTACAGGGTTTTTGATTTTTGGCTGGTTTTGAATTTCCTTTTTTAAGTCCCACCACTTTTCAATGGTTACTTTTCCACTTTCATGAATGGTCATGATATGTCCGGGTAATACTTTTTTTATGTTTTGATATAAGGTGTTTTCACCGGCAACAAATCGGTTAAAAATGTATTCTTCCAGTCCGTCTTGTGCAATTTTGAGAGGAACTCCAGCCGTGAAAAGCGCTTTTTGCTCGGATGCGAAATAAAAAGTTTCATTGTAAAAAGAATAATATAAAGGCTTAACGCCCATTCTATCCCGAACAACGGTTAGCTTTTTTTCTAATTTATCCCAAATAGCAAATGCAAACATTCCGTTGAGGCGATTGAGCATTTTTAAGCCATGCAATTGGAATAGTTTCATCAAAACCTCGGTATCTGAAGTAGTTCTGATGTCAAATCCATTGTTTTTTAACTCTGGATAAAATTCTTTAAAATTGTAGATTTCACCATTATAAACCAGCACATATCTTCCGTCTTCAGACAGGAAAGGTTGGTGTCCGGACATGGAAACATCCAGAATTGAAAGTCTTCTGTGTCCAAAACCAATATTGTTTTCTATGAACAATCCTTTATCATCAGGACCGCGATGCTCGAGCGAATCGCGCATCTTAGTAAGAACGCGTTCGTCAACTTTTTTTTGTAATTGTAAATGCAAGATTCCATTAATTCCACACATAGTTAATTGGGGCTATTTGTGTTGATTAATTCGTGGTATTTATTGGCAATGATTTTCATATTTATGTTGTAATCTGCATTTTTTTCTACAAATATTCTATTTTTTAAAACGGCTTCGTTTCGAAGTTTATTGTTTTCAAATGCCCAGATTAATTCGTCTGCAAGCATTTCAAAATCATCAGCAGTAATCAATTGTCCGTTTTTGCGGTGTTTAATCCAACTTTTATTTCCTGCAATATCGGTTACAATTGGATAACAATTAGTAGCCATTGCTTCAAATAATGAGGCCGAAACACCTTCGGTTATTGGCATGCTGATGTAAATGTTAGATTCTTGCAATAGTTTTGGTAATGCTGTATTTGGAATTCTTCCGGTAAAGTTGACTTTGTTTTCAATGCCTAAATCTTTTGCTAAATCTTTCAGTTTAGAAAGTTGAATTCCGTCTCCTATAATGGTAAGTACGAAATCTAGTCCTTTTTGGTTTAAAACGGAAAATGCTTTTAAAATAACATTATGACGGTATTCCGGTAATAAAGAACGAGTGACTATGGCGCAAATTTTTTCAGGATTGGCGTTGTTTTTATTTTCAAATTTTGCCAAATCAATTCCTTTTGGTAAAACCAAAACTTTATTCATATCAACATTAGCTTCCATCATAGAAAGAGTCATCACTGGTCCCCAAGAATGAATTAAATCTGCTTTTTTGAAAGCATAACTCTGAATGATTTTTTTTAATGGTAATGAAATCGATTTTTCTGGCCATAAATCAGTTCTACCCTGTTGAGCAATTGCAATAGGTTTTGCACCGGATAATGCAGCAAGAAAACCGTAACTTGTTGTTCTCTCTGCAATTACCATGTCTGGTTGTTGGGCTTTTATTATTTTTCGGATTTTAAAAATGGCCAATTCAAATTCGAAAATCCTTAGAATTCGGTTATAAATACCAGTACTGGGTGTTTTTAATTCCCAAGTAATAATTTCAAAATCACCAAATTCCTTTAGGCCGTTCATCCAAGTGATGGCGTCGGCTCTGTAAGACTCCCCTAGAAATAGAATTTTCTTTTTTTTCATCAACGTAAATTATAATTACTCAGAAGTTAAAGCGCGATTTATAAAATCGTTCAATGGTTTTAGTGCAATCAGTTTTTTACTCATTGTAGCAACAAAATCTTTTTTTGTCACTTCTGAAATATCAATTCTTTGAGAAGATTCAAAGCTTTTCAGTTTGAGAAATTCAATAGCCGGATGCTCTTTTTCGTACCCTCTTGGTGGGTTTTTCAACATGCTTTTTTCATTACGATCAAAATCTTTAAATTCCCTTTTGAAATCTTTTTCGTTAAGAATGGCTTCTAAATCATCATGGAAGTAGGCAATTTCTTTGCGCATTTTTTTCAAATCTTCCGCTTCGGGGCAATACAATCCTCCGGCAATAAAACTGGCTCCTTTTTCTAAGTGAATGTAATAACCGGAACGATTCAAACCTTTTGCTCCAGACGAAAGCCAAACACCTAAATGCGATTTATAAGGAGTCTTGTCTTTAGAAAACCGAATGTCACGATTGATTCTAAAGGTGCAATTTTTGACTTCCAGCATTTCCAGCGATGGATCAAGCGGTTTCATGGCGTCAAGTAAATCGGCAACTAATTGTTGGTAGTTTTTCTTGAAAGCTTCGTAGCGTTTTTTATTTTCCAAAAACCAATCTCGATTGTTGTTGGCTTTTAAATCATCCAGAAATTGCAGTGTGTCTTTTGAAAGCATCTTGAATTATTGTATTTGTTTTCTTAATTCCTCTTCACTTATAAAACCAGAATGTTTCCATTTTACTACTGCATTGTCATACAATAATACCGTAGGAAGTTCACTTATTTTCATTTCAGCCATCAAGGTTTTATTTTTATCGGCATCCAATCGGATGATAACCACTTTGTCCGCCAATTCTTTTTCCATTTGCAAAAGATACGGTTTCATTTTTTTGCATGGGGCGCACCATTCTGCATAAAAATCAATCAATACTTTTTTATCCGAATTTATTAATTTATTGTATTGCTGAATTGACAAGCCAATTATTTTATTGCTTGGTTTAGATAATCCGGCGGCATCCCATTTTAGAATTCCTCCTTCTAATTGATAAATAGTTTTAAAACCTAATTCGTTTAGTTTTTCAGCAGCTTTTTGGCTTCTTCCACCACTTTTACAATACACAAAAACGGGTTTTGATTTGTCAAGCTTTTCGGCATTTATAACAAAGTCATTACTAAGCCAATTTATATTTTTAGCATTGTCAATACGTTCTGATGCAAACTCTTCAGGAGTTCTTACGTCGAGAATTTGTGGATTTGGAGTTGCTGCAATTTTTTCTGCAAAGATTTTGGCTTCAATAGTCTTTACATTTTTTGAAGTTTGACCGGTGCAGGATAATACTACGAAGCCTATGATAGCCAAGAATATGGAATGAAATTTCATGTATTCGGGATTAAAATTGAATATGCTAAAATAGGTAATTTTTCAATTTTCAAACGGTATAAATTACAAAATAAAAGTTATAAGTTGAAAATTTTATACGTCTGATGTGTCGATTTTACAATGGCTTCGGTACGTTCCGGATGTGTATCTGATATAAAAAGCTGCCCAAAAGTATCGCTGTTGACCATTTCTATGATTTTGGCTACGCGACTTTCGTCTAATTTATCAAAGATGTCATCAAAAAGTAAAATTGGTTTTACACCGCTTTGCTTTTTTAGGAACTCAAATTGAGCTAGTTTCAAGGCGATTAGAAACGATTTTTGTTGGCCTTGTGAGCCAAATTTTTTAATTGGATGTTGGTCTATTTCAAACGCTAAATCGTCTTTGTGAATCCCTACACTTGTATAGTGTAAAGCTCTGTCTTTATTGATGTTTTCCTGTAATAAAGTCAATAAGTCTTTTTCGAATAAATGACTTTCATACACCAGTTGAACCGTTTCTTGAGAACCGGTTATGGCTTGGTGATGTGTGTTGAAAATAGGAATAAACTGGTTGATAAATTCTTTTCTTTTTTCGAAAATATAATCTCCAAAACCGTTGAGTTGCTCATTATATATAGAGAGTGTATCGGTGTCAAAAACATGATTTAATGCAAAATATTTCAACAAAGCATTGCGCTGACTCATTACTTTTTGATATTGAATGAGTTGCTGTAAATAATGGGAATCCAGTTGCGAAATCACGCTGTCCATGAATTTTCTTCTGGTTTCGCTGCCTTCTACAATCAAATCCCTGTCGGCAGGAGAAATGATAACCAAAGGAATAAAGCCAATATGATCTGAGAATTTATCATATGCTTTTCCGTTGCGTTTCAATATCTTTTTTTGTCCTTTTTTTAAACTACAAAGAATTTGTTCATTTCTTTCGTTTTTTTCAAATTCAGCATCAATCACAAAGAATTCTTCTCCATGTTTAATATTCTGAACGGCTAATGGATTGAAATAGCTTTTTCCATACGATAAATGGTAGATTGCATCAAGCACATTTGTCTTTCCAATACCATTCTTACCTACAAAACAATTTATTTTGTTGTCAAAATCGAAATTTGCTTCCGAAAAATTCTTATAATTGAATAATGAAATCTTTTTTAAATACATTTTTGTGTGAGGTACAAAGTTACGAAGTGGCAAAGGTACTAAGTTTTTAAGTTAGCAAAGTGGCAAAGTTTTAGTTCAAGGCTTTCAATCTTTTTAAGGCTTTCAGTCTTTGAGAAACTTCCGAGTTTTAATGTTTGCGGCTAGATTTCCCTTGGAGCTAAGGGGTTAATTCTTTGCGACTTTGAGCCTTTGTAGCTTTTCTTCTTAATTTTGAAATATAAAAGCATATTTTTTATGTCGGTTTGAATAAAAATTTTATTTTTGCGACTCACTAAATTAAAAATAAATGGCTACTTACAGTAAAAGAGGATATAAAGCACCAAAAGAAAAAGAAGTAAATGACGCGGTTGAAGCAGTACAAATTGATGAAAAAGACAGCACTACAGCTGGTGTTTTTTCAACATTAGACGAAACAGCTTCGAAAACTGAGGATTGGGTAGCTAAAAACCAAAAAGTTATTATTGGTTTAGTTGCCGCTGCTGCTATTTTTACAATTGGTTATTTAGGATACCAAAGATTCGTTGCTGCGCCACAACAAAATGAAGCGGCTAACGAAATGTTTGTGGCACAACAAAATTTCCAAAAAGCAACTGATGGAGTAGCAAGTGACTCATTATATAAATTATCTTTGAATGGTTCAGAAGGTAAATTTGGATTTTTAAAAATTGCTGATGAATATTCTGGAACTGATGCAGGAAATTTAGCTAATTATTATGCTGGAATTGCTTATTTAAACACAGGAAAATATACTGAAGCGATTGATTATTTAAGTAAATTTAAATCTGATGATATTGTTCTGGGAGCTTTAGCAAAAGGAGCAATTGGAGATGCTTATTCTCAAAAAAATCAACCGAAAGAAGCTTTAGAAAATTACGTAAAAGCGGCTGAGTCAAATAAAAATGATTTCACTACGCCACGCTTCTTGTTGAAAGCTGGAAAAACAGCTTTAACATTAGGAAATAAAGCAGACGCTTTGAAATATTTTACAGACATTAAAGACAATTTTGAAGGAGCTCCAGAGGCTGCTTCAGTTGACGTTTTGATAGGATTAGCACAATAGTAAAAAATGATATAAGATTGGTGATTTAAGATTAGAGAATTTTGATTTCAAAATGCTATCTTTAATATCTGAAATCAAAATTCTAAAATCAAAATTCTAAAATCAAATGGCTACCGTAAATAAAAACTTATCCGAGTACGATAAAAATGCAGTCCCAAACGCGAAAGATTTTCGCTTTGGGATTGTTGTTTCAGAATGGAATGATTCTATAACTGAAGGACTTTATAGAGGCGCTATTGAAGCCCTTTTGGAAAACCAAGTTCCAGCCCAGCATATTATTCGCTGGAATGTTCCTGGTAGTTTCGAGCTTATTTATGGATCAAAGAAAATGTTGCAAACACAGAATGTTGATGCTGTTATTGCTATTGGATGTGTAATTCAAGGGCAAACCAAGCATTTTGATTTTGTATGTGAAGGAGTAACGCAAGGCATTAAAGACCTGAATGTTCAAACGGATATTCCTGTTATTTTTTGTGTTTTGACTGATAATACCATGCAACAATCTATTGATAGAAGTGGAGGAATTCACGGTAATAAAGGTACAGAAGCGGCTATTGCAGCTATCAAAATGGCCTATATCCGTCAACAGGCTTCGTTGTCACATCAAATAGATAATCAACATTTATTGTCTTCCGGAGCTATTCAACTGGAAGAAGGAACGCCTTTAGAGTTGAAGGAATAAATAATAAAAACACTAATTATTAAACCTATACTGTCTCATAAATAGTATAGGTTTTTTTGTTTTTTTTTATGATTAAATAAGCTGCCATTCCCAATAGAATTTCATTAAATTTGTGCATCTTGGTTTTATAATAAACTATTGTCACCCTGAGCGCAGTCGAAGGGTTAAACTTTAAACCTAAATTTTTTAATGTCGAGTATAATTCAATTACTTCCTGATCATGTTGCCAATCAAATTGCTGCTGGAGAAGTCGTTCAAAGACCAGCTTCAGTTGTCAAAGAATTGCTTGAAAACGCTGTTGATGCCAGAGCAACGGACATTAAACTAATTATTAAAGATGCGGGAAAAGCTTTGGTGCAAGTTATCGATAATGGTTTAGGAATGAGTGTTACCGATGCGCGTTTGTGTTTTGAACGTCACGCCACTTCCAAAATTCGTCAAGCAGAAGATTTATTTTCGTTACATACTAAAGGGTTTCGTGGGGAAGCATTAGCTTCTATTGCGGCTATAGCCCATGTAGAAATGAAAACCAAACAAGATCAAGAAGAACTTGGCACGCACATCATTATTGAAGGCAGTAAATTTGTTTCGCAAGATGTTGCAGTTTTGCCAAAAGGCACTTCATTTGCAGTCAAAAATTTATTTTTTAATATTCCAGCGCGACGTAATTTCTTAAAATCGGATACGGTGGAATACCGTCATATTATTGATGAGTTTCAACGTGTGGCTTTGGCTCATCCAAAAATACATTTTACGTTTTATCACAACGGTAGTGAAATGTTCAATTTACCGCCATCTACTTTGCGACAACGAATTGTCAATATTTTTTCGGGGAAAACCAATGAAAAATTAGTGCCGGTTCAGGAAGAAACTGAAATAGTGGCCATTCAAGGATTTGTGAGCAAACCAGAATTCGCCAAAAAAAATCGTGGAGAACAGTTTTTCTTTGTCAATGATCGTTTTATAAAAAGCGGTTATTTGCACCATGCGGTTATGGCTGCCTATGACGGAATCCTAAAAGACGGTGCACAGCCTAGTTATTTTTTATATTTATCGGTGCCACCAAACACAATTGATATCAATATTCATCCTACTAAAACGGAGATTAAGTTTGACGATGAACATGCGTTATATGCTATTTTAAGAGCTTCCATAAAACATAGTTTGGGTCAGTTTAATGTAGCGCCAGTTTTGGATTTTGACAGGGATTCTAATTTAGATACGCCGTATCATTACAAAGATTTAGAAGGTGCAACGCCGACGATTCAGGTGGATGGCAACTTCAATCCGTTTTCTGATGATAAGCCCAATAAGCATTTTTCTAATTATAAGAAACCGGAACCAACGGCTAATTGGGAAAGTTTGTACGTAGGTTTAAAACAAGATACGGATGAAATAGGACACATGACTTTCGAAAATGAAGAAGTGACTTCTTCCTTATTTAATGATGAAGAAGTAGAGCATTCTGTTCATAAAACCTATCAAATTCATAAAAAATACATTGTTTCATCGATCAAATCAGGAATGGTAATTGTCGATCAGCAACGCGCACATCAACGTGTTTTGTATGAGCAGTTTTTAGTAAATATGACAGTGAATCAGGCATCAAGCCAGCAGTTATTATTTCCTTTGAACTTGTTTTTTTCGTCAAGCGAAATGAATCTTATCGCTGAGTTGCAACTTTCGTTGATGAATACGGGATTTGTTTTTGAAGAAAATAATAGTGACCATATAGTCATTTCAGGAATTCCGGTAAATGTAACAGAGAGTGAAGTTTCACTGGTTTTGGAACAATTATTAAGTGATTTGCAGGACGGAATTCCAGAAAGCAGTTTCAGTCAGAACGATACGATTGCCAAATCCATGGCCAAAAGTTTAGCGGTGAAAACAGGAACGCACCTTACAGAAAAAGAGCAGGAAAATTTGGTAAACGGGCTTTTTGCCTGTAAAGACCCCAATGTTTCCCCCTTTCATAAACCCACTTTCATCACGATGCGTGTGGAAGATTTAGATAAAAAATTTGCATTATGAGAAACGTAACTGAGACAGTAAAACAATTAATAATTATAAATGTATTGTTTTTTGTTGGTACTCTGGTAATAGGTGATGCTGCCTATAAAATATTGGCTTTGTATTTTCCGGAAAATCCTGATTTTCAATTGTGGCAACCGTTGACGCACATGTTTATGCATGGAGGCTTTATGCATATTTTTTTCAATATGTTTGCGTTGTATTCTTTTGGATCTGCTTTAGAGCAAATGTGGGGAAGCAAGAAATTCTTATTTTTCTATATTTCCTGTGGATTAGGAGCTGCGTTGTTGCACACCGGAGTCAATTATTACTATTTTCAAGAGAGTTTGAATACGTTAATCGCTAACGGATTTCCCAAACAAGAAATTTTACAACTTTTAAATGAGGGTAAAATCGATACAAGATGGCAACAATTTATATCCGTTTCTGATTTTCAAAATTTTACAAGTGCTTATATTGGTACTGCAGTGGGTGCATCCGGAGCTATTTATGGAACGATAGTGGCATTTGCTTTTATGTTTCCTAATGCTGAATTGGCTTTGATGTTTATTCCTGTGCCAATAAAAGCAAAATATTTTGTTCCAGGTTTAGTATTGGTCGATTTGTATTTAGGTATTTCTGGAAAATCTATTTTTGGAGGCGGCGGAATTGCCCATTTTGCACACGTTGGTGGCGCTTTATTTGGTTTTATTATTATGTGGTATTGGAAAAAAAATCAGTTTAATAAAAACCGTTGGAATTAAAATTGTAATACCCTTTAAATTAGTGCAACCTAAATATCAGATCTTAAATCCCAATTGAATTATGAATATTATTGACGACCTGAAATTACAATACAAAATGGGAGGAATAGTGACTAAGCTGATCTTTTGGAATGCAGCTTTGTTTGTTCTTCCGTGGTTGTTTTTTGCTCTTTTATCCTTGTTGGGTGTCAATATTGATTATATTCATTATGTGAGTTTATCATCTAATCCGGCACATTTGCTTTGGAAACCTTGGTCGTTGCTTTCGTATGCTTTTTTTCACAGTGGAATCATGCATATTATTTTTAACATGATTGTTTTGAACTTTTCGGGCAACTTATTTATGACGTATTTTACGTCTAAACAATTGCTGGGATTGTATGTGTTAGGTTCCGTTTTTGCTGGAATTAGTTATATTCTTGTATTCTATGTTTTAAATATTAGCGCTCCAATTGTAGGTGCCTCTGCCGCTATTATGGCTATTTTAGTCGCAACTACTACGTATTATCCTTTGATGGATCTTCGATTATTGATTATTGGAAATGTCAAGTTATGGCATATAACCGCCGTAATTATTATTATTGATTTGATGCAACTGCGCTCAGAAAATATGGGTGGACATATTTCTCATCTTTCCGGAGCATTTTTTGGTTTTATTTTTATTAAATTGCTCCAAAATGGAACGGATTTAAGTACTGTTGTTTCTCGTGTTTTAGATTTTTTTGCAAATTTATTCAAAAAAAATACGGCGACACCATTCAAGAAAGTGCATAAAAACTACAGTAAGCCTCTGGAAAAAAGCGTTTCAAAAATAGTAGCGAAAGATAAATCGCAGCAACAGATAGATGAAATTTTAGATAAAATTAGTCAGTCAGGTTACGATAGTTTGACAAAAGAAGAGAAAGAATTCTTGTTCAAAGTAGGGAAATAAGTAGCAATGAGATTTTAGCTATTGTCTTAATAAAAAATGTAGAAAATGAAAAATCTTTCATGGTTTAATAAAGGAATGTTTTTTTTGAATATAGTCCTTACTATTGTGACTTTTATTGCCTATGTTTTGCCCTTTTTGGCGCCAAAATCATTTCCTCTTTTGTCTGTTTTGACACTTTTTATGCCACTCTTTTTTATCTTGAATGGCTTGTTTTTTGTGTATTGGGCCTTGCAATTCAAAAAACAATTGATAGTTTCAGGTTTGGTTTTGTTGATAGGAATTACTTTTATAAATAAATTTTATAAATTTTCTTCTCCTGAATTTTCTAAAGAAGAAAAGGATTTTACCGTAATGAGTTATAATGTTCGTCTGTTTAATGTTTTTAAATGGATTGACAGAGACGATGTTCCTTCTGATATTCTCACCTTTATAAATGATAAAAACCCTGATATATTGTGTGTTCAGGAATACTCTTCGTCTGCTGACATTGATTTGAAAGTGTATCCGCACCGATATATTTTTACTGATGGAAACCAAATTAAAACGGGGCAGGCTATTTTTTCTAAATTCCCGATTATTGACCAAGGAAATATTATTTTTCCAAATTCCAGTAATAACGTTGTTTTTGCGGATATAAAAAAAGGGAAAGATATTATCAGAGTGTATAATATGCACATACAGTCCATTAAAATTTCTCCTGATGTTAATGAAATTGATGAAAATATCGATGCTATTAATCAGCAAAAATCACAAATGCTATTTATTAGGATAAGTAAAGCGTTCAAGCAACAGCAACAGCAAGCGGAGATTTTCAAGGAGCATAAAATGAAATGTACGTATCCAATTATCATTTGCGGAGACATGAACAATAGTGCGTTTTCGTATGTGTACCGAAGTATCAAAGGAAAGTTGAAAGACAGCTTTGAAGAAGCAGGGAAAGGTTTTGGAGAGACGTATAAATTCAGGTATTATCCCGCCAGGATTGATTATATTTTTGCTGACGAAAAAATGAAAGTAAAGAAGTTTGAAAATTTCCCGAAATTTATAAACTCAGATCATTTTCCTATTATGGCAAGACTGTCTTTTGAATAAAAATCTAATTAAGAATTTTATTTTAAAATCAGTTCTTGTTTTTTTAGATAATCCATCGCATATTTCCCTTCATTAAACAGCAAATCCAGAACGCTAAGATTGTTGATAAAACCATGTTTATCATCAAAAACCTGTGTGTAACTCTCGAATAGAAAAAGATCTTTTTTCCCGTTTACCAAAGCCCTGAAATCTGTGATTGTTGTTGTATCAACATCATGAAAGTATTCAGTTGTTGTTGTGTAATCTAATTTTAGACGGAAACATTTTGATAGAATGCCTAAAACCTCAAAATTTAAATCCAATAAAAAAGTATATTTTTTTTCGAAAATTGGTCTGATATCATCTTCGAAAAATTCAAAAAAAGGAGAACTTCGGTATCCTGCTTCTAATGATTTGAAGTGTTGTTTTTGCCAGTCAAAATCAGTTTCAATTTTGATGTCTTTTGTTTTTTGATGATTTTCTTTCGAATGTTTTACCGGGATATTCAATAACTGAATTCCGTTTGGACTATAAATATAAGCGCGGTTGCGGTTGGTTTGTTTCTGAAAATTATCTTCTATTTCAAAAGTGATATTTTCCGATTGTACCATGGCCGCAAAATGGCTAATTGATGGAAAATAGGTAGGATGGATGAGGATGTCCATGTGGTTATTCGTTAATTTGGTTATTTGGTTTTTTCCGTTGATTTGTCTATTTGGTAATTTCGAAGTCCATTTAGTTTGTTTGTAACACTTTCGATATTTTGTCTTAACCTTAAATAGTCATCTTCGATTATAATATTTAACTCAAAAGATAATATCAATTGATTTAAAACTTCAATAGCTGAACTAAATGCCATTGTTGTAAAATGTGCCTTGTCTTTATATGAACTCCTTGCAGAACCTTCGGCAATATTTGAGCAGATAGAAACGGATGCTCTTCTTAATTGTGAAATTAATCCAAACTTCTCTGAATCTGGAAATGTAGAAGTTAAGAAATAAATGGATTTAGTGAATTCTTTAGCTTCATTCCAAACCTCTAATTTCTCAAATGAATAAGTATGCATTTTATTTGTTGATTTGTTAAGTAAATTGCTAAGTTATTTGAAACGTAAATTTCATATTTATTTTTTATCTAATGACTAGATATGTTTCTGTCTTTACGATCAAATAAACAAACTAACGAATAACCAAATTAACTTTTCCCCTCTTTTCTTTTTTTCCAAAAATAATCTCCAATAAAAAATGCTGCTAAAGCGATTAGGAAATATTTAAAATAAGATTGAGGTTGGCCTTCACCGCTAACAGTTGTAAAAACTCTGTCCCAACGTATTTTATTCAAACCTTTACCGTTCGTATCCCAGCTTAACCAGATAAAAATAGGTTTCCCTACAATGTGATTTTCAGGAACAAATCCCCAAAAACGACTGTCTTCAGAGTTATGACGGTTGTCACCCATCATCCAGTAATAATTTTGTTGGAAAGTATAATCTTTAACTACTTTTCCGTTTAGTCTTATTTCGTTTCCTGTTACTTTAAGGTCGTTTTTATCTCCATTTTCATTTGTTTCATAATCAGTAATTATGGTTTTGTAAAATGGTAATGATTCTGTTGTTAAAGCGACAGTTTTTCCTTTTTCAGGGACATAGATGGGACCATAGTTATCACTGTTCCATTTATTGATGTGAGGAAAAACACCTTTCCCATGATTAGATTCATCAACAACTCTGGATATTTGTCTTGTAACAGCTGTTATACCGGGTACATTTTTCAATCTTTCCGCCCCTGGTGTTGTCAATGCACTAAAGAATAATGTATCTCTTCGAGTTTCATCAGTAACCATCACAGGGTCAGTTACGTCCATCTCTTTAAGTAAATATTCAAAATCGATTGGCGTTTTTCCGTCTAATGCTACTTTGTATGAGAATTGTGGTTTTGCTCTTTCGGGCATTTCCAATAGTTTGCCATCAATATAAATCATACCGTCTTTTATAGACAAGTTGTCTCCAGGAATTCCAACACATCTTTTTACATAATTGGATTTTTTGTCTACCGGTTTGAAAGCGCGTCTTTTTGAAGTGTCAAAAAATCTATAAACAGTATCAACCGGCCAGTTAAATACAACGATGTCTGTTCTATTAATATTTTGTATTCCTGGTAATCTTAAATAAGGCAATTGTGGCCAAGTTAAGTATGATTTTTTTTGAACTAAAGGTATCGAATCGTGAACCATTGGCAATGCCACAGTTGTCATTGGAATTCGGGCACCATAATTCATTTTGCTTACAAATAAAAAATCACCTACCAATAAGGATTTTTCTAATGAAGAGGTAGGAATTGTGTACGGTTGAATTAAATAGGTATGAACCAAAGTAGCTACGATAACTGCAAAAAGTAAAGAGCTAACCGTATCAGCGGTTTTGTTTTCGGGACTTAAACTTCTATCAGCTATGTAATTTAATTTTTGAGTATAATTGACATAATAGATGTAAAATCCAAGAGTTATAAGCCCTAAAAAAGTATCTAATCCAGATCGTTTTCCAAAACTTCTCAATGTTTCTATCCAGATTACAGGAAACATAATCAAATTAATAATTGGAATAAAAAGTAAAATGGTCCACCAAGTTGGGCGGCCTATTATTTTCATCAAAACAATAGCATTATATACTGGAATAGCTGCTTCCCAGCGTTTCCTTCCTGCACTTTCGTATAATTTCCATGTTCCTAAAAAGTGTACCATTTGTACAAGCAGAAAAAATATAAACCATTGATATGCTGACATAATATGTTTGTTTGGTTAATCGGTTATTTGTTTATTCAAAAATTAGAAAGTTTTATAATTTCTAAAAATCTATTTATCTAATTCTAATACATCCTTCATTGTGAAAATCCCTTTTTTTCCCACAATCCATTCTGCTGCAATTACAGCACCTAAAGCAAAACCTTCACGATTGTGTGCTGTATGTTTTATTTCGATAGCATCAACAACAGAATTATAGGTTACGGTATGTGTTCCCGGAACAGTTCCTATTCTTTTTGCTTCGATATGAATTTGGCTAGCTTCTGGTTTTTCTAATGTCCAATTGGTGTAAGAACTATTTTCAATTACTCCTTTGGCTAATGAAATTGCAGTGCCACTTGGTGCGTCTAGTTTCTGGGTATGATGGATTTCTTCCATGTCAACCGAGTAATTGTCAAATTTTGACATGATTTTTGACAAATATTCATTGAGTTCAAAGAAAATATTTACACCTAAACTAAAGTTAGAACTAGAGATAAAACCACCGTTCTTTGCAGCACAAAGTGCAACCATTTCATCATAATGCTCTAGCCAGCCTGTTGTTCCTGAAATCACAGGGATATTAGCATGGAAACAACTGGAAATATTAGGGACTGCAGCTGTTGGAACACTGAAATCTATAGCCACATCAGCACTTGAAAGACCGTCAAAAGTATTGTTTTCATCTTTTTTCAAAACGATTTCATGACCTCTTTCCAGTGCAATTCTTTCAATTACCTGACCCATTTTTCCATATCCTAAAAGCGCAATTTTCATTTGTTTATTTTTTAAATTTTGAATAATTTACGATTCCTGCAAACAAGAGCCCTATTAAAATTCCAGCGATAAATCCAGAAAAGAAATTATTCATTCGAATAGCCTCAAGCTCTTTAATTTCTGAATAATTTATTAAAGTGATTAATAACAAAACTGTAGTTATAATAAAAAAATATTTCTTCCCTATTTTATTAATTAATGACATAATGAGCTGTTATTTTTCTTTATGTAAGCTTTTGGTTTCTAAAAATTATAATTAAATGTTAGTCCTACATTAGTCTTTAATGTTACATCATTCGGATAAAGAACTGGTCTTATTGATAAGTTCTCATCTACATTGAATTGTATTAAAGCGGCATCCACATTAGCATCAATAATATTTAAAGCATAAAAAGCCACAACAAATAATGCAGATAAGTCACGATTTCTCTGATAAAATTTTTGTCCGGCAATCAATCGGTTATTATCTAAGAAAGCCAAATCATCGGTTACATATCCTTCCAATCGGCTTTTATAAGCGTCTCTGTATTGATGGTATTTTTTATTGCTATCGATATAAAAATAGAGACTGGTTCCGATAGCTCCATAAACCAGTGGTATTTTCCAGTATTTTTTGTTGTAAGCTTGCCCCAACCCTGGTAAAACGGCTGAATAAAAAGCTGCTTTTGCAGGAGTTAACGGGTCAATGTCATTCGATTTCAAAGTATCTTTTGCTACAAGCACAGCATTAGTTTCCGTTTGGGCAAAAACAGTAGTGTTTCCTATAATAAAAAGGAATAGACCTATGAAAATGATTTTATGCACTACTCGTTTATTAGTTTAATAATTCTATTGAAGTCTTCTTCAGAATGAAATGGAATAGTGATTTTTCCTTTGCCGTTTCCAGCTACTTTTACATCGACTTTGGTTCCGAAATAATTTGTAAAAGTACTTTTGTGAGCATCTGCAATTTCAAATGAAGCTGCTTTTGGTTTGCCGGCAGGTTTAGGTTTTAAGCTTTCCTGATAGTTTTTTACCAAAGCTTCCGTATCTCGAACGGATAGATTTTGACTCACAATTTTTTGATAAATATCAGTTTGAATATCTTGATCTTCAATGTTGATTATCGCACGACCGTGCCCCATACTAATGAAACCATCACGAATTCCGGTTTGGATTATCGGGTCTAATTTTAGAAGTCTCAAATAATTAGCGATTGTAGAACGTTTTTTTCCTACACGCTCACTCATTTGTTCCTGAGTCAATTGAATTTCATCAATCAAACGTTGGTACGAAAGTGCAATTTCAATTGGATCTAAATCATGACGTTGGATGTTTTCCACCAAAGCCATAACCAATGATTCGTTGTCATTTGCAATACGAATGTATGCAGGGACAGTTTTTAACCCCACAAGAGTCGACGCTCGAAGACGGCGCTCACCCGAAATTAATTGGTATTTATTGAAGTCTAATTTACGTACGGTAATCGGCTGAATAACACCTAATTCTTTGATAGAAGTTGCTAGTTCTCTCAGAGATTCCTCATTGAAATTACTTCTGGGCTGAAACGGATTTATTTCGATCGCATCAATTTCAAGCTCAATAATATTCCCTACAACTTTATCGGCATTTTTATCGTTTACGGATTTTATATCGTTTTCCGGATCTTTCAATAATGCAGATAATCCTCTTCCTAATGCTTGTTTTTTTACTGCTTTTGCCATAAAACTATTTACTGTTTTTCTTTATAACTTCTTGAGCAAGATGTAAGTAGTTAGTAGCTCCTTTGCTTGTGGCATCGTAGTTTATTATACTTTCTCCAAAACTTGGCGCTTCGCTCAGTTTTACATTTCTTTGAATAATGGTATCAAAAACCATGTCGTTAAAATGTTTTTGAACCTCTTCAACTACTTGGTTTGATAAACGCAATCTCGAGTCAAACATGGTCAATAATAACCCTTCGATATCTAAATCCGGATTGTGAATTTTTTGGATGCTTTTTATTGTATTCAATAATTTGCCCAAACCTTCTAATGCAAAATACTCACATTGAATAGGAATAATTACAGAATCTGCAGCAGTCAAAGCATTCAAGGTAAGTAATCCAAGAGAGGGTGCGCAATCTATAATGATATAATCGTAGTCATCTTTGACACTTTCCAATGCTTTTTTAAGCATATACTCCCTGTTTTCTTTATCGACTAATTCGATTTCAATAGCAACGAGATCAATATGGGATGGAATCACATCTACATTTGGAGCGGAACATTTTATAATGGCCTCTTTGGGCGTATGACTATGTTCCAGAATTTGGTACGTGCCAATTTCGATAGATTCAACATCAATACCCAATCCTGATGAGGCATTTGCCTGGGGGTCAGCATCAATAAGTAACACTTTCTTTTCTAAAACACCCAGTGAAGCAGCCAGATTTACAGACGTTGTAGTCTTTCCAACTCCACCTTTTTGATTAGCAATCGCGATGATTTTGCCCATTTATTTTTCTAAATTTTGAACCGTAAAAATACAATTATTTATGGTTTCTAAAAATCTATTTTGTTAACATTTGTTAAAGGTTGATTAGTCGCTATTTGACAGATTCGAATTTTTAAAACGGATATGATTTTCGGGAGCTATTCCAGCGGTTCGTTTCAATCCCGATGTTTTTTACCACCATATGTGCAAGAGACAAGATTTTAATATTTATTTATCTGAAAAATGAAGAATATCAAATAATCAAATTAATTGGTATAATAAAAGATATCCTGTGGCTGTACCTAGATTGAAATGTCTATGTTTACATTAACAGGTATAAATAGTGTTATGAGCTTATTTTTTAGATTTCTATGCCTCGATTTATTTTCTTTTAATAGGGGGTTTGTTGCTGAACCTTTTATCGGTTTTATTTGAAATTTGAATACTTATTAATCTTCACAATTAGATTTTTATAAAAAAAGCAGTTAGCGCCATTTCAAAAAAACAATGTTTCAAAAACATCTGATAAGGGTAAAAATAGAAATAAAATTATTTCAGAAGTAATTTAATTATTCAAATTAATACATGCTTCTATATTTTAATAAAAAATAAAAACAATAACATGAAAATTGGACTAATAGGATTTGGAAAAACAGGTAAAGCCGTAGCTTCAGTAATTCTTCAAAATAAAGAATTTTGTTTGGAATGGGTGTTAAGGCAAAGTACACTTTTAGAACATAGATCAGTTCCTGAATTCTTAGGGGTACATTCTGATGAGCCTGGATTAATATATTCCAGTTCTAAGATTTCAATGGAAGAACTTTTAGATAAACATCCGGTGGATATTATTATTGATTTTTCTTCAGATCAAGGAATTTATACTTATGGATTAATAGCTGCTGAGCGGGAAATTAAAATTATTTCGGCTATATCTCATTATACAGAAAAGGAAATAGAATTACTGAAAGAATTAGCACTACAAACCACTGTGTTTTGGTCTCCAAATATTACTTTAGGGGTTAATTATTTATTATTTGCAGCTAAATTTTTAAAAAAAATTGCGCCATGGGTAGATGTTGAAATCAATGAAGAGCATTTTAAATTAAAAGAGGGAACCTCAGGTACTGCAATTAAAATTGCGGAAGCATTGGATGTTGAAAAAGAGAATATAAATTCGGTTAGGGCAGGGGGTATTGTTGGGAAACATGAAATAATTTTTGGATTTCCATTTCAAACGGTTCGACTGATTCACGAATCCATTTCAAGGGAAGCATTTGGTAGCGGTGTGATTTTTGTTGCCGAAAATTTAAAAAACAAAAGTAAAGGTTTGTATAATTTTGAAGATATTTTACAACCTTATTTTACGAATTAGGTTGTAAAGGTCCATTCTTAGGACCTTTCGGCTTCATCTTTTCGGGATGCCATGATGATTTTATTATACAAAAAAGTCGAACATTTCTGTTCGACTTTTGTCGGGGTGGCAGGATTCGAACCTGCGGCCTCCTGCTCCCAAAGCAGGCGCGATAACCGAGCTACGCTACACCCCGTAATTCTGGTGCAAAGATAGAATTATTTTTTATTTGACCAAACCAAAAAACAAAATAGGGGAATATTATTTCGGAATAGGTAAAAATGATCTTTTTATCGCCATATTTTTTTATTAAAAAACTACATTTGCAACTTCATAAATGTAATAAAAAACAACATGTCTGATACAATCGAAAAAATTAAATGTCTTATTATAGGTTCTGGTCCAGCTGGTTATACTGCAGCTATTTATGCTGCCAGAGCTAATATGAATCCTGTTTTATACCAAGGAATCCAACCTGGAGGTCAACTGACAACAACCAATGAAGTAGAGAACTTTCCGGGTTATGTTGATGGTGTTACGGGTCCTGAAATGATGGTTCAATTGCAATCTCAATCACAACGTTTTGGTACTGATGTTCGTGATGGTTGGGCAACGAAAGTAGATTTTTCAGGAGATATTCATAAAGTTTGGATCAATGGCACAAAAGAATTGCATTGTGAAACTGTAATTATTTCGACAGGAGCATCGGCTAAATATTTAGGTTTACCATCAGAACAACACTATTTAAAAATGGGTGGAGGAGTTTCTGCATGTGCTGTTTGTGACGGTTTTTTCTATAGAAATCAAGAAGTAGTAATTGTAGGAGCAGGAGATTCAGCTTGTGAAGAAGCACACTATTTGTCCAAATTGTGTAAAAAAGTAACAATGTTAGTGCGCAGCGAAAAATTTAGAGCTTCTAAAATCATGGAAGAACGCGTTCGAAAAACAGAGAACATTACTATATTAATGAATCACGATACTGTTGAAGTATTAGGTGATGAGCAAGTAGTTACTGCTGTGAAGGCTTTAAATAAAACTACAAATGAAGTTTTTGATATTCCTGCAACAGGTTTCTTCGTAGCTATTGGTCACAAACCAAATACAGATATTTTCAAAGATTATATCACATTAGACGAAACAGGATATATTATCAATATTCCGGGAACTTCAAAAACAAATGTTGATGGCGTTTTCGTAGCGGGCGATGCTGCGGATCATGTATATCGTCAAGCGATTACAGCAGCCGGAACGGGCTGTATGGCAGCTCTTGATGCTGAAAGATATTTGGCTTCTAAAGAATAATCAGAATCTGATTTTTAAGAAAAAAAAGTCCCATTTGCCTTTGCAAGTGGGACTTTTTGTTGGTTAGGATATATAGGATCAATCCAGTTTTTACTCCCTCTCCTTTGGAGAGGGTTGGGGAGAGGGTTTCCTATTTCAACTTTTTTATCAATTTAGCTTCATCGGCAAATTTTCTGATTTCAATTTTTGGAGCGCCCACAAGTTGAATTTCTGATTTATTAGCGGCGTCTATAATAACTGTTGTTACCGCATTTACACTACAATTGGAATAACTTTCTGTGGTTACATCAACATTTTTTATAGTTAACTTATTTCCGGTTAAGCTCGAGTTATTATCCAACCGAATGATGGCATTAGTTGCGTCTCCTTCGATAGTTGCATTTGATTTTTGGTACATATCCACTTTCAAATCAGTTGTGGTAACTAAGGCTTTTAGAGATGCATTTTTACTTAATTCGATAGTAGTATTTTCTGATTTTAAATTGAGTTCTGTTTTTGATTTATCATCAGACTGTAATACGAAGTTTTTAGCATTCACATTCAAAAATAGTTTGGATGTATCGTATGTTTTAAGGGTAAGGTCGTTTAATAAAATTTCTTGAATTGCATTTATTGTCGTTTCGTTTTTTGAAGTAATCAGTTTTAAATCATTGGTATACGTTATTCTAACAATCAGTTTCTTATAATTGGTGGCTTGTTTTGAGGTATAAATACGAAGCATATTGTCTATTAAATCCAGCGAAATAATATCGTGTAAATTTTCATCGGCTTCAATTTTTAGTTCGGTTTTTTCACCTCTTTCCAAGTTTACTTCGAGATTGTCTTCAACAGTTAGCGACTCGAAATTCCCAACTTCTCTTTGTTCCACAGTTACTGTTTTTGAGCCTTTTATTTTTTCCTTTTTCTGTGCAAATGTCAATGTAGTTGATAAAAGGAGTAGGAGTATAGCAGTATATTTTTTCATAGTTATTTATATTAGAGTCTACACAAATATAAAAAAATCATCCACTTGTGATGGATGATTTTTTGATTTTTGTAAAATGATTTTATTTATCGATAGATAACTTTTTTCTTAACGAATTTATTTTAAGCCTTTGTAAACAAGAATTCTTGACCATTTACTTTAAATTTAAATTCATTTTTAGTTTCGTTAAAATGAATTTCAATTCCTGCTTGTTCAAAACCAAATTTGTCTTTACCTATTGAGTCTAAAGTAAGCGTCGGTTGACCTGTCGCATTTGCAGTAAGATTGCCATTGTTTTCTGTTAAAATAATTTCTACCGGAATTTGTTTACTTGAAAAACTACCAACATAACTATCTAAAATAACTGCTTTTTCTAACTCACTTTTGTCCGAACTCCACACATTATTTTTTGTGTTTACATCAGGTAAAGCGTGATCTGGATCTATGGTAATGGTTTCAATTTCTTCCGTAGAAGCATTTTTAAATACCCAATTCGTGTTGCGTTGCCAGATTTCTACTGGAAGTTGCACACGGTTAGTTGCGCCACTTTTGGTTTTAATTTCTAATACTACAGGCATAGCCATTTTTTCCAGATTTTCAATGTAAATAAGAGCTCCCAATTTTGGATCATTTTTCAAATACTTAATCTTTGAAATGCCTTGGTCTAAACTCCAATTGTTTACAAACCAAGCTCTCCAAAACCAGTTTAAATCCTCTCCGGAAACATTTTCTATAGTTCTGAAAAAATCATCTGGCGTTGGATGTTTAAAAGCCCAGCGTTCCGTATAAACTCTAAACGCCTTATCAAATCGTTCCTTGCCTAACACTTGTTCACGCAACATAACTAACCCGGAAGATGGTTTTTCATAAGCCAGCAACCCTAGGCTTGATTCTTTCATCCCGTCAGGAGCAGTCATAATAGGTTCTAATTCCGGATTGGTTAATCTTTTAGACATTCTGTGCATGTCTTTTGGTTTCGATTTGTACTCTCCTTTGTTAAAATCTTCAGCACTCAGTGAGTTGATAAAGGTATTTAAGCCTTCGTCCATCCAAGCAAATAAGCGTTCGTTAGAGCCTACAATCATTGGGAACCATCCGTGTCCAAATTCATGGTCCGTAACTCTCCATAACTCACTGTCTTTTGATTGCCAATCACAAAAAACAATCGCCGGATACTCCATTCCACCTTCATTTCCTGCTACATTTGTTGCTGCGGGATAAGGATATTCGAACCATCGTTTTGAATAATTCTCAACCGATGATTTTGTGTATTCAGTGGCGCGGCTCCAAGCATCTTGACCAGAACTCTCAACAGGATAGGCTGAAATGGCTAACGATTTTTTACCGCTTGGCAAATTGATTTTTGCGGCATCAATAATAAATGCTGCCGAAGATGCCCAGGAAACATCACGTGCATTTTTTATTTTAAAATGCCAGTTCAAAGTAGCTTTTCCTGAAGGTCTTGAAGCAGTATTTGTCACTTCTTCTGCAGAACGAATTGCAATTGTTTTGTCGCTTTGGGAAGCTGTTGCCCAACGTTTTTGTTGTTCAGCGGTGTATACTTCAGATGGATTCATTAATTCACCGGAGCTAACTACGATATGATTTGCAGGAGCTGTAATGGTTACATCAAAGTTACCAAATTCCAGATAAAATTCTCCAGCGCCTAAATAAGGTAAGCTATTCCAACCTTTGACATCGTCATAAACACACATTCTTGGATACCATTGCGCCATGGTAAATACTTTGCCGTTTTTGGTTTCTAAAACTCCCATTCTATCTGACCCAAAGTCTGGCGAAATAAATGAAAAGTCAATTTTAAGTTTGATGCTTGCTCCATTTGGATTCAAATCTTGAGGAAGGAAAACTTGCATACGTGTATCGATTATTTCAAATTTAGCTTCTGTTTCGACAGTCTTTCCATTTTTTTCAGAAACTATTTTTATCGATTTTATTTTATGACCACCGTCAAAAACTTGCCCTTTATCTCCGTTGCGACTTCCGGTTATTGGAATAACAGTTTCTCCAAGGGAATTGTTTTTAAATAAATTCTGATCCACGTTCATCCATAAAAAAGAAATCTTATCTGGGCTATTGTTCGTGTAAGTCAAAATTTCAGAACCAATAATCTCATTGTTTTTCTCATTCAAGACAGCAGTCAATTGATAATCGGCTCTGTTTTGCCAGTACTTTGCTCCGGGTTGACCGCTTGCTGAGTGGGAATCTGTACCGTTTTTAGTATAAAAATTTGGGCCAAAAGTATCATGATAATCATACTTTGATATTGCTTTATTGTTTACAGGGGCTACTGTTTTACCTTCTTGCGCCTGAAGAGTTGTAACTCCAAAAAATAAAGCTAAATAGGGTGTAGCCTTAAAGAAATTGTTTTTCATAATTTGATTGATTTTGATTGATGATTTGTTGAAATAATTAATTGTTTATAGGACTGTCATGATTTCAGATAGTTATTTATTGTAATAAATAGATGGTTAATTATTTGATTTTCGATAAATGAAGTTCAAAAAAAACATCCATGATTGGTGGATGTTTTTTTAGACTAAGAAAGATTTGTTATTCTTGATGAATACTTCCTCCGGAATTGGTTTCTTTTCGAATTGATTTTGGAACTTTATTATAGCTTATACTTCCTCCGCTTGAAGCTTCGGCATCCAAACTTACAATAGGGTGAATACTTATGGTGGCCCCACTGGAAGCTTCAGCATTAACTTCATTTGCTAATAAGTTTTTGGAGTCAATTTCGCTTCCACTTGATGCATTTGCTTTCATTTTTAATGCTATTCCATTAATGGTGATACTGCTTCCACTACTGGAATCACAAGTAATATTATCTGATTCTATATTCAGGTCCATAGTTCCGGCGCTAGAAGTATTTAGTGTGATGTTTTCTCCTTTTATAGTATTTACGCTTGTTATTGATGCACTGCTATTGGCTTCTAATTGATCAATAACAGGCATTTTTACGGTTACTTTTTTTGATTTCGTATTGATAAAAGAATTTTTATCGCAAGAAATAACGAGTGTGCCATTTTCAACTTTGGTAAAGATGTGTTTTTGTAAATTATCATCAGCTTCAACTACTATTTCAGTTACGTCTGATTGTTCAATGACAAGATCGATGGCATTACTGACTTCTATGTTTTTGAAATCACCTTGGACAATTCTTTTTTCAGTGGTAACATTCCCACTTCCTTCAATTGAGTGTAAATTTATGGAATGGTTACAGGATGCGAATAGTAAGGCAGTTAAGGCAACCAGAATAAATTTTGTAATTAATGTGATGATTTTTAACATAGCTTTAATTTTTTATGATTATACCGTTTTTACTTATGGATAAGCCTTTTTTGGTTCCAGCTTCATTTACTGTTACCGTTTCACCGTTTACTTTTACTGTAGTTGTAGTAATACTGTCATTTTCTGTTACTTTTCCAGTAATGTTTACTTCAACACTATCTTTATCTGTTTCAACATCATTATACTCGTTTTCTTCAGCAGGACAATTTAAACATTTTATTTGAGAGTTTTCTACTTTGTAAATGTAATTGTCTGAACTGTAGTGTAAGTTGAAGAAAGAATCGTCAGATCTGTCAAAATTTTGTACTGAAGAATCTGGTTTTAATAAAATTCCTTCCGGTAAGTATAAAAATATTTCCACTTCCTGATCACGAAATTTATTAGCTACTTCGGTCAATAAATAATTATCTAGAATCAGCTGGTTTCCTACAATTTTGATGGCGTATTTTATTTTTTCAGCTCTTCGTTTTGCATCTTGAAATGATTTACCTCTAGCTATTTTTTCAATTTGAATGAAAGGTAATTTTTCATCGGTACGTAAAATTTCTAAACTTACATTATTGGAATAAATCAATTGGGTGTTAGCTGAATCCTGAACAAACTTGAAGCTTTCTCTCTCATCGATGTCTTTAGTGTAATACTCATTGTATCTGAATTTTACAAACAAAGTGTCATTTGGCATTACATTAATCGTTTCTTTCTGAACTGTTTTTCCCTCGTAAGCCACTTCTGATGCTTGTTTTATTCCTATCGAAATTAGTATCGCTATAGCAATTATCCAAAGTGCCAATAATGTGTATTTAGCAATGTTTCCAATTGATTTCATGGTTGGAGACAATAATTTGAAACCTAAAAGTGTCAAGAAAAAGAACGGAATTCCAACAGCAAAGAACATTAACAATCCAAAAGACCATATTGGATAATCCGTGAAATTTCCTGCTTCAATGAAACTTTGCCATGGTACATTAATAAAATCAGATGAACCTAAAGTGAAAACAGCAATTAGTAAAGAAACTAATGTTGCAATTCCAGTGATGATTAGAATCACCCCCAAAAACTTAGCGAAAATTTTGAAAACTGTCATGATAAAATCTCCCAGACCGCTTCCTATTTTCCCAGCACCAGTTTTTATTTGATTGCCATATTTGTCGTAATCCACATTTTTTAATCTCCCAGAAACGCTTTCAAATTCTTCACGTACTTTTTTTTCGATATTCGAAATATTTACTGGTTCTCCAGTCATTTCCAGTTTTTCAGATGTGGTAACCGCTTCAGGTGTAACAATCCAAAGAATAATATACACCAAAATTCCAGTTCCAAATCCAGCAAAAACTAATAGTATAAGAGCGATTCGGATCCATACGGCATCAATTCCAAAATAATGACCTAATCCTGAAGAAACACCACCAACCATGCCTTTTTCTTTATCACGGTATAATTTTTTTGTTCTTCTGTTAGAGTGGTCGCTAAAAGTTAGAGAACCTTTCAACTCATCTTCAATAATGTAATCTTCCGGTTGTCCCATTACGGCAATAACCTCATCTACATCTTTTAAACCCACAACATGTTTGTCGCTTATTTGTTTCTCATTTAATAATTCTGAAACACGTATTTCAATATCTTTTATAATTTCATCATGTCCTGATGAATTAGATAAAGAACGTTTTATGGCATCAAAATATCGAGTTAATTTTTGGTATGCATCTTCATCTATATGAAAGAACATTCCGCCTAGATTTATATTTACAGTTTTGTTCATGACTATTGTTTTTGGTTGGTTATAAGGTTTACGGCATCGGATAATTCAGTCCAAGTGCCACTAAGTTCTTTTAAAAATGTTTGTCCTATTTCGGTTAGACCATAATATTTTCTTGGTGGTCCTGATGTGGATTCTTCCCAACGATAGTTGAGCAATCCATCATTTTTCAATCGGGTTAGCAGCGGGTAAATAGTTCCCTCCACGACTAATAATTTTGCGTTTTTTAATGTGTCCAATATTTCCGATGTGTATGCATCTTTTTCTTTTAATACGGATAAGATGCAAAACTCGAGAACACCTTTACGCATCTGGGCTTTTGTGTTTTCAATATTCATAATTTCTTTTTTTTGATTTTGTGTTGATTAAACGGTTCATTTTCTGATTGATGATTGATTTTTTTTTTGGAGCTAATTCCTGCTTTCCATTTCAATCTTTTTTATTTTTAAAGGAAAAATAAAAAAGGATTTCCATTTCAATCAGGGCTATTTGGTTCGTTTTATTTATTACGTCTATTCTCTTTTAATCCATTTTATTTTCCTACTTAATAAACGGAATCGTTATTGGATATTTGTATTTTTCACCATTTGATGTTTTGATTGAAGCATAAATGATTAAAAAGAATTCAGCCACTTTTAAAAGGCCAAAAATTAAAACAGCAACTAAGCCTACTGTTAACATTCCAATGTTTCCTTCAAAGTTAAAATTTCTAAAAACAAAATCGTGATCATTTACTACAGCTTCTAAAGGAACATTTCTAAACAGTGTAATTAAAAATGTTGGAACTGCAATTAGTATCAGCACTAAAGAATACAATAATAAACTTAACTGAAAATTAAGTACTTGTTTTCCGTGGTGATCCACAAATTCTGAACTTTCCTTTTTCGAGGTCCAAAGTATTATTGGAAAAATATAATTTCCAAAAGGAATAAAATATTGAGTTAATGCACTCAAATGAGTAAAAGTTGCGGTGTTTTTTTCGGTAGTTGTTTCCATGATTAAAAGTATATAGTAATTTCTTATGCAAATATATATCTAAAAGACAGTATCTTGTTTCGCATAGTACCAAATATTAACATAAAATTAACAAATTAATTTAATATGTATGCATACTATTTTTTTGTATTTTAGCAAAAAACCTAGCAATAATGAACCCGCCATGATTCAAAATTCCAAAAATAATGAAGAATGGCGATACCATATTCCTATAAAAACAAATATTAGCTACATATGAAACTTACAGCGTCAAAACTTAATAAATTTCTCTTATTTAAATTACCGTCGGCATTTATCTGTGGTGTGCGTGTAAAAGAGATTGATGAAAACAAATGTGTGGTATCAGTAAAACACCGTTGGATTAATCAAAATCCGTTTAACTCCATGTATTTTGCTGTGCAGGCAATGGCTGCAGAGCTTTCTACAGGAGCTTTAGTAATGTTCCAAATTCAAAAAAGCGGGAGAAAAATATCTATGCTCGTCGCTAATAATAAAGGGAATTTTACCAAAAAAGCCACAGGAAGAATCACTTTTACCTGTAAAGATGGCTATCTAATCGAACAAGCGATTCAAAAAACAATTGCTACTGGAGAAGGACAAACCTTCTGGATGAAGTCTATTGGAACGGATGAAAAAGGAGTTCAAGTATCCGAAATGGATTTTGAATGGAGTGTAAGAGTCAAATAAAAAATGCTGAGATTTATTAAAATGGAAAAACGCCTCTAAATCTAGAGGCGTTTTTTATAGGAAATTAAAATTTATATTTTTTAGATTAGCATTTTTTTCCACTTGCTTTTGCCGTTGAGACATCGCACTTTTTTCCTTCGGCCTTGCATTTTGCTTGGCATTTTTCTATTTCATCAGCACTCATTGCTTTTGATTTGGAATCTTTTTTAGCACAACAGGATTCTTTTTTTGCTTTTTCTTTTGTGGCAGTTTTACTTTCTTGCGCACTAAGATTTACAGTCAGAAATGCGATTGCTATACAGGTTATTATCTTTTTCATTTTTTGTAAAGTTAAAATTGGTTTTATTTTTTGCTTTGGATGTAAATCCAAAATTATAATTCAAATATAAATAATAATTTAAATCAATTGTTAAAATTCAGGTTAATGTTTACTTAATTGAATCGGATTTTATTACTGGAAATATCCCTTTTATTTGATAATGATTTTTTTGCCGTAATCCCCTTTTGAAGTTTTTAGTTTTACTATGTATACTCCTGAACTTAAATTTTTGATTGGAATTTGAATTTTGGTTTGATTCTCATCTTTCACATCCCAATTTGCCATAGCTTGTCCTAATAAATTAAAGAGATGAACTTCGTTTACAGTTGCGTCAAGAATTTTATTTTGAATAATTAAGACTTTATAATTGTTGGAATATAAAACTATAAGTCCATCATTCAAATTATTCTCTTCAACATCAAGTGTTTTATTTGTGAATTGTAAGGAGAAACGGTTTTTGTATTCACCAATGGCTAACGAAATTGTAAAATCACTATTCCGGATGTCATGATAAATGCCTGTAATGTTATCATGTAAATAGATTTTGGTAGTCTCAGGTATGTTTTCTAATGCATCAATCTTGATAGTTGCTTTACCTTCATTTGCTATAGCAAGACCTATAGGGATTATTTGATTCACATTAAAATCGGGAATTGCTTGAATCACAAACTGACTGTTACTCAATTCCCAATACATATCATTCTCATTCATGTCGAACATTTGTGCATCATAACCAATATCAAAAAGAGGGGTTGTATTACTGTCTGCTCCAACTAATAGTTGTCGGTGCATACCCACAGGAGAGTCAAAACCAAGTCTTATTTTTGATCTTGTATCTATATCAGTATCTGTTTTTTTTGTGTTTTTAGTTCCCGCAGTTTTCATGAAAATGGAACTCGACGAAGTTTCTCTCACGAATACCCTTTGACTATTTTTAAAATTAATATAACCACCATCAACGGTTGTTGTTGTCCCATTTATGGTAGGGTCTAAATAGGCATCCACAAAAAATCCTTGTCCTACGGGTATGTAACGTCCAGGTACTTTTGATCCCCATGAACCATCATTTACATTTAAAGGGCTGTCATTAATAGCTTTAACACCTCCGGTTAAAGTATAAGTTGCATAACCACCCTGATATTCAGCCAATATATGATTGTCTGACTTACCAAAATGATCCCAGAAATAGAGCGCGCCATTAAATACATTTTTGCCCTCAGCATTTCTGCCCGCTAAATTATCTAAAATAAATTCGTTGGCATCGAGTGCGGATGGATAGGGATTTCCTACTAAATAGGTTTGAATTGGAGGTAAGGGCAGTGTAATGGTTCCGGAATTGGGTTTCCCGACAAATACATGATTTTGTGTTACATCAAGATCTGCTGCTCCACCTGTTCCTTTCATCGTAAATCCTTCTCCTGCTTTTAATGACCCAGTATTTCCAATATAGTTCCATTGGAAATAATCATCCCAATCTGTATTAGAATCGGGTGTTGCTGAATTGTATGACCATATCCAACGGTTACTTATATTTATAAAAGTTGTATTGGGCCCGTCGGCAAAAAAGGCACCGTCACCAAAAGTTATAGTTTTCGGATCAGCAGAATTTGTACCATCTCTTAAAATACCTGGAACGTTATGCGGCGTATTATTAATGAGCCCTTGAATAGTACTTACGGGTGATGACCAATAATTGTAATTGAAACTATTTTTTTTGCCTTGTTGATCCCGTTCAATATATCCTAAACTGGTTGCATCAAAAATACTTTCGCTGAATTGAGTCGTAATAAATAATTGGTCCGTTGGATTATAAGTACCATATCTCTTTTGTACCAATTGTGATTCTCCTACCAGATCAATAGTACCATTCAATTTTAAATAAAGAGTTATCCATACCCCTTGACCGTCATTTTTTTCAATTGGAGTGGTTGGCGTAGGATCTGCAATTGTTAATTTACCTGCAGTTGAAATCAATCCTAATACGGTAATGTCTTTATTCCCAGAACTAATGTTGTGTGCCGTTTGTACAATATTCCAATCGATTAGAGTTCCATTATAACCAGTACTATTTGGATAATCCCAAACAGAATGACCGTATTTCCACGGAGTTGTACCGGCACCTCTATCGGTCCAATTACCATCTCTTATTGAAACATAGGGTAAAGGAGCAGTCTCTTCTTGAGAACTCGTAATATTTCTTAATTTGCCATCAACACCTTTTCCTCCAAAAGGTTTAAGATAACCACAGTCAATTAGATTCATACGGTAATAGCCTTTTAAATTTGCCCAATTTAAAGGTTGGTCATCAGTTCCGTCTTTATTGGCATCTGGCCCATTAATATCAATAGGTATTATTTCTCCTCTAACAGCAGCGCCATTATTGATAATTTGTTGATTCATCATTTGTCGTACATGGTCAGAACTTAAACCTATATCCCAAATTCTTAATTCATCCATCCATCCTGAAAAATGATTTACAGGTTTGTTTGGAGGGTTTCCTGTTTGGTCCATAGCTCCCGCAATGCACTCAAAGCTATTAATTGTTGGTGCAGAACCAGCAGAACGAATAACTTCAATTCCGTCAACATACAATATATAGATTCCACCACTATAGGTAACAGCAACATGATACCATCTATTGGTCGTTAATGGGAAGGGTGAAGTTATTTTACTTCCATTATTCCAATTAAAGGTTAGTATACTGCCTACAAGTCTTAAGTCATAACCATCAACAAGACTGTTTGCATTTCGTTTAGATAGAATGGTTTGGATGGTACTTAATGGGTTTGCTGGTTGTGGATCTGGTTTTACCCAAACTTCTATACTAAATGCAGTACCAAATGTACTATCTAATCCATAATTATTTTTAAAAGCTACATAATCATCAACGCCATCAAAATCAATAACATCACAACTGGTTAATGTTACTTGGACATCGCTAAAACAACCTGAAACATCTAATTTCCATCTCAAAGTATAAACTCCCGCATCACCTGAAAAGGATGAAGTTGGACTTTTGACATCAGAAAAACTATAGGTTCCACATGTATTTGTAGTGTTAAAGACGGACCATGTTCCTGTTGCTCCTGTGCCTGGATCATCACTAAAAGTATTAAGTGCTAATGGGTAGGCACCTTTAGCCTTATTTTGTTCTGCAGTTTTAGTATTATCAAACGCATTAAGATTAACCGTTCTTTCTCCACACTCGGCATTGGTATATCCCATAGCTTCACCGGCATAGGCATAATTTACTACTACAGTCGCTATTGCCGTTCCGTCTGGATCATATGCTCTACATCCGTTAATTAAACTTGTTGCTCCGTATTTATGGACGCCAGGCGATGTAGGCGGAAAAGTATATGCCACCTCTAATTTACCTTTTACAATATACACCCCAGGTTCTCCAATTCCATCGGTCCATTCTAACTCATCACTATAAGGTTTAACAGGAATTGTAATATTGTCTATTGCCCATACACTTTCATCAGTTGTTCCAAAAAAGGTCCACTTCACTCTAAGATTAGTAAGGCCGCCAGCAGGAATTTCTTTAATGTATTCATATAAATCAAAACAGGAGTTATCGTTTGCAAACATATAATAACTAGCAGTTGAAGGAGAATGATTCTGCCAATCCCAAGTTAATGGAGGGTTTGTTCCAATTAGTTCTTGTAAGGGAATGTCATAAGTTGCTCCGCCATCTAAGGATAACTCTAACTTAGCATAATCTCCCGCATGTAGATTATACGCTTGATCGAAACAGATAGACGCTTCTGCTAAACCTTCCAAACTAAATATCGGAGTTTCTAAAGTTGTTGGTCCTACACCAAACTTAGAAATATAAGCGGCACTATTATAATTACCATGAGCCATTCCAAATTTCTTCCCCGCTGTGCCATTATCATATTTTATTATATAGGATGTACCTACATTTTTAGCATCATTGGTTCCTGTCCAGTTGTTGACTTTTGTGTTATTTGCTGCTGCTGTCCATGCCGTTCCTGCTACTTCTCCATCAATTTTCCATTGCGTTGGATCCCACTTTTCTGGAAATTGTCCCTCATTAAAATCTCCACCATCTCCTACTGCTACTGTCGAAGCATATCCGCTACGAGCTACTAAACTAACTTGATCACCAAGACAGATATTGAATAAATTTTGATCTAAAATTGGTGGTACATCAGGAGGAATTGCATGTACGTTTACCATATTTGAATATTTCGTACAGTTTCCTACTTGAATTAGCGCTCTAAATAAAGTGGATTTAGTGTTGCTAAAATTAAAGATAGTATTATAGGTGTGGGTGTCAGCAGTATTTGGAATAGCACTCCATGTAGTACCTCCAGCTTCGAATTTTTCCCAACGAACAATTGTACCTGTTTCACCTGATAAATTTATTCTAATTGGGTTTGAATCATTTGGACAAGAAGTTATGGCTATATTGTCAGTAGCAGCAGGGGTCGGAACTATGTCACTAATATAGCCTGACAATGATCCCCCAGAAATTGATGGTGCTGTCAGTATTACATTTTGTGTTTGAGTTGTTGTGTTTCCGTTACCATCATTGTATGTCCAAGTTACTACTGTAGTTCCTTCTGTTGTAATTGGGAATGGAGTTGTTGTTGTACCAGTAATTGTTCCTTTACAAGTATCAGTTGCTGTTGGTGCAGGTAAAGTGGTTAACTCACATCCTGCTTTGTTAACATCTGGTAAGTTTGGTGTTGTGTCTGGTACTGGTGCTATTGTGTCATCGATAATTACATTATGACTTGCTGCGATTACAATACCATTGCCAAAATCAAAAGACCAATTGACAGGATATGTTCCTTGGGTATTATAAATTGATGGATCTCCTGTCGTTCCGGTTACTGTGACACCACAGTTATCCGTTGCCGTTGGTGCCGTTAATGTAGCTGTACATTGTGCCGTTACATTAGTTAAAGTTACTACTGGTTTTGGATTCACAGTTACATCTACGGTAAACGTCGTACCTGGACATCCGGCAGCAGTTGGTGTTACGGTATAGCGAACCACACCTGTTGTAGTGCCTGAATTGGTTAATGTCTGGGCAATTGTAGATCCACAAGCGGCTGCACAATTACTAAATCCAGTTATTGTTCCGCCAGGCGGTGTTATTTGTATAGCTGTCCAAGTAAATGTTGTGCCGCTTACTGTTGAGTTTAGTGTAACACTAGTGGTTCCTTTACTGCAAATGGTCTGAGCTGAAGCAGAACCAATAGGCTTTGGATTTACCATTATAGAACCTGTAGCGGTTACAGTTCCACAGCCTCCAGTTAAAGTTATGGTATAATTATATGGCGAAGCGACTGAAACAGAAGGAGAGCCACTTATAGTTACTGTGTTTGCTGACCAGCTTCCAGAGACTCCAGTTGGAAGTCCAGTGAATGTTACACCGGTTGCTCTGGTAGTTGTATAAGTAATATTGGTTATCGCCGTGTTGATACATCTTGTTTGTGCATTTGTGCCTGCTGCCGATGATAAAGTAATTGTGTTATTGGGTGTTACCGTTATAGAACCTGTAGCGGTTACAGTTCCACAGCCTCCGGTTAAAGTTATGGTATAATTATATGGTGAAGCGACTGAAACAGAAGGAGAGCCACTTATAGTTACTGTATTTGCTGACCAGCTTGCAGAGACTCCCGTTGGAAGTCCACTGAATGTTGCACCGGTTGCTCTGGTAGTTGTGTAAGTTATATTTGTAATTGGAGTAGAAATACAAGTAGTTTGTGCATTTGTGCCTGCTGCCGATGATAAAGCAATTGTGTTATTGGGTGTTACCGTTATAGAACCTGTAGCGGTTACAGTTCCACAACCTCCGGTTAAAGATATGGTATAATTATATGGCGAAGCGACTGAAACAGAAGGAGAACCACTTATAGTTACTGTATTTGCTGACCAGCTTCCAGAGACTCCCGTTGGAAGTCCCGTGATAGTTGCACCGGTTGCTCCAGTAGTTGTGTAAGTTATATTTGTGATTGGAGTAGAAATACAAGTGGTTTGTGCATTTGTGCCTGCTGCCGATGATAAAGCAATTGTGTTATTGGGTGTTACCGTTATAGAACCTGTAGCGGTTACAATTCCACAGCCTCCGGTTAACGTTACTGTATAATTATATGGTGAAGCGACTGAAACAGAAGGAGAGCCACTTATAGTTACTGTATTTGCTGACCAGCTTCCAGAGACTCCCGTTGGAAGTCCACTGAATGTTGCTCCTGTTGCTCCAGTAGTTGTGTAAGTTATATTTGTGATTGGAGTAGAAATACAAATGGTTTGTGTATTTGTGCCTACTGCCGATGATAAAGCAATTGTGTTATTGGGTGTTACCGTTAGCATTCTGTCTGCGGTTGTCGTACCGCACAGCCCAGTTGAAGTGGCGGTGATAGTAGCTGTTCCGCTGAACGCCGCATCCCAATTCATCACCCCGGTACTTACATTTATTGTTCCCGCTGCTACCGGTAATACCGAATATACTACTGAAGTGCTGTTGGCAGCCGTTGCAGTATAAGTCTCATCAGATGCATTCTGGCATACTGTGGTTGCTCCCGCTGTAAAGCTGGTTGCTCCTGTTGAAGGATTTACAGTAACCACAATCTCAGCTCGATCACTTTCGCAACTTGGTCCTCCGCCATCTCTACTGACCCAATATGAAGTGGTTCCTGCAACACTGGTATCAAGTGTTGGAGCTATAGAAGCAGGTATTCCTCCTGTTGATACAGTATACCAAAGGAGATCCGTTAAAGATCCTGAAATAGCATCCTCTATAACAGAGGCCGCATTTAAACAATAATTTAAAGGAGAAACATTTGGAGTGTTGGGTTTTACATTTACACTTACACTAAGAGCAGCTGTTATCGTTCCTACACAGCTAGAACTAGGAGCGCCATCAAAAGTAACAGTAATGTCATAGTTTCCGGCAACACTACCCCAATCAATCGTTATTGTATTGTCAGTTAGCGAACCTCCAGAACTAAGAGTTCCTCCAGAAAATGTCCAACTATAATTTGATCCACCAGATACAGCTGTATACGTTTCAGTTGTATTAATGCAAACTTTATTATCTCCGGAGAGAGTCTGACACTGCCCAAAGCTATATAGTGAAGTTAGAAACAATAGAATTATAAAGAAGTAATTTTTTTTCATAATAGTCACACTTTTTAATCAAACAATTAAGATTTTGTAATCGGGACATAGAATAATCTATGACATTTACAGAAGTAAAATAAAGTTTATTATTGTGGTATTATTTGCAATGAAAAAATTAATCAAGCTGTTGTTATTCTCTATGTTTTCTTTTAGAATAGATATTCAAAAATGACAAAAGGATGATTTTATTCGGATTGTATATATTGTTTTTTTAGGTTTTGTAAACTTAACAACCTTAAAATTAAGAATTTATAACTAAATTTTATTAAAAAAATCTTTTTTTCGATAAAAGGATTTTATCTCCCGATAAACTACTCGTTTTAATAAAATTAAGCTTGGAGGTTTTCTTTTTTTCTTTTTTCAGGAACAATTTTGACATAAAAAAAACTGTCTTTTCAGACAGTTTTCTCTTTTTTAAAGTTTATTAATCCTAAGATTATTTAATAATTATTTTTTTACTGAGTGCTCCTTTAGAAGTTTTGAGTTTTACAATATACACTCCTGAACTTATTTTTTTGATTGGAAGCTGTATGTCATATTGTCCTTGATTTTCAATTTTCCAAGTGGTGATTGATTGTCCAATAATATTGAATAAAGTCACTTCTTGAACAGTTATATCTATTGCTTTATTGTTGATTATTATTGTGTTTTTGCTTTGTGAATGGGCTATTTTTATTTCATTATCAATACTGGTTTCCTCATTAAGATTTAGTGTTTTGTCTTTGAATCGTAATGAAAAACGGGAATTATGTTCGCCTTCAGTAAGATTGATTTCAAAAGCTTCATTTCGGATATTATAGTACATTTTGGTGTCATCATCGTATAGAAAAATAGGTTGGTTTATATCAAAGTTTTCTAAAGCATCGATTAGGAATTTGACTTTCCCTGCAGCATCCGTTTTTACTCCAATAGGGTAGGAAGCATTGATGTCAAAAAATCCTTCGCCTTGAATTACCAATTGATTTTCTCCATTCAAAAAATACATATCATTGGGAAAGTCATCGATATTTAAACCATCATAACCGTAATCCATTTCGCTGGTTGCTTTTTCATTCATAAATCCTAATAATACCTGTCTGTGGTAATCGTTATGGGAATTAAATCCCAATCGAATTCTTTTAAAAGTATCTTTTTCTATAGGATCATTGTCATTATTAGTATTACTCAACGATTTTTCCTTTTTATCATTGTGTCCAATTTTATACATTACATTAGAATTCAAAGCGTCATTTTCTTTATGAAAACCTCTTTGGCTATTTTTAAAGATAACTGTACCGCCTGAACCAATTTTTCCATTCACAAAAAAGCCTTGGCCTACTGGAATATATCGGTTAGGAATCCCTCTTGATGGGGTTCCTGATTGGCTGATGAAATCAATACCAGCTGCTGATGGCGCTAAACCCCCAGTTAAATTTCGTGCAGCATATCCACCTTGATAATCACGTAAAATATGGGTGTTATTGGTTGCATAATGTTCCCAAAAATATAAAGTGCCATCTGTAGAGGGATTTGAGAAAGTTTCTAAAGAAAGTATATTATCAGTTATAAAAGCGTCGGCATCTAATGCAGATGGATATGGGTTACCGGTTAACAATAATTGATCATCACCAACAGTATTTGTTGTTATCGATCCATTATTCGGTTTTCCAATGAAGGTATAATTTTGAGTTCCTGATGATGCTCCACTTCCTTTTAATGTAAATCCTTGACCTACTCGTATTGGATCATTTTCATTTATTTGAACCCAATTAGCATAATCATTAGCATAATCATCAAATTTATAAAGCCAGTAACGAGCTAGACTAATTGGAGTTGTTGCAGCACCGTCATAGCCACCTATCCAATTTATTGCAATTGGTGTTACTGGATTGGTTCCATCTTTCAAACTGCCAGAAACGGTGTAGTCAGCGTTATTTGTAGTTGTATTTATTGGGCTGACTGGAGAACTCCAATAATTATAATTGTATAAATTAGATTGTCCTTTTTGATCTCTTTCGATATATCCTGAGCTTGTAACGTCTAAATCACTTTCCGTGGTTTGCACCAACTGTGACATCCCAACTAAATCAATTTTTCCATCTAATTTTAAGTACCAATCATTTTGTATTTTGGTATCATTGTTCATTATAATATTTTTTCCTGCATCCACCAGCATGCCTAAATCAATGTTGTTAGCCGTTTCTGTAATGTCATGTTTTACATGTACTATCGACCAGTTTTGTTCCATAATATCTTCTCCTCTGATTTCTTTTGTAGGGCTGTTTACCGCTGTTGAAAAACTTCCATTTCGTTCTGTTAAAAATGGCATAGGGGCTTGTTGAATATGAATGTTCTTATGGTTGTAAATTTTTGTTCCAATGATATCAATTGCAGGAGTTGTCAGGTCATCAATGATATCATCTTTATAATTGTCCATTCTGTAATAACGAAGCAAATTAGCAAAAGGCAAAGGAATAGGAGAGGTGGCTACGTTTTTTGGGACAATTGTACCTCTAATTTGTGAACTGGTATCTTGAATTTCCTGATATACCATTCGTTGTAATTGGGAATCGGTCAAAGCCAAATTAAATACTCTTACTTCATCTATTTTTCCTTTAAAATATTTTGTATTACTGCTTGGATCTCTTCCTAAAGTGAGAAGCGATGCATCTGCTGAAATGCTTCCTGTTTTAGCTTGGCTTGCCACCAAAGCACCGTTTAAATATAACTTTATATTGGCACCGTCATAGATTACCCCAACATGATACCATTGTGATACATTTAAGGTGGTATTAAAAAGGACTGAAGTTCCATTAACAATTCCTTCTAATTTTTTAGCAGCTGTTATTCGTATTTGGAAATTATTTTGTCCTACAATGACTCCTTCCGAAGAAAATGCAGGGTTTAAATTAACCCATGCCATGAGCGATGCATTGGCTAAACCTCCAAGGATTGCTGTGCTTTGTCCATAGTCATTTCGTCCATCAAAATCTAGAAATAGTTTTGTGCGGATGTCTCTTGGTGAACCCCACTGAAACGTATTCGTATCAAAAGTATCCAGAATGCCATCTTTGTCAATGTCAGTTGTTCCATCAATAATTCCATTATTATTAGTGTCTAAAATTTTATAGTCATAAATCAATAATGTATTTGCAATATCAAATGTACTTCCGTTAGATATCACATCAAGATAATCGGGGATTCCGTCGGTATCTGTGTCTTTTAGATAGGTAGTAGCTGGATTTGCAGTTGCAATACCTTGTCCTAAATTTCCGTATTGGTTTGTTGCTCCCGTACCATAGTCGTAAATGTCTAATATTCCGTCTCCAAAACCTTCTGTTATTCCATCTCCATTAATATCTTTACTTCTAAATGTTTCTGATTCCGGACCATCTCCTGTTCCGTCCCCATTGATGTCTCCGTCCCCATTTACATATCCAGAAACAGCATTTGTATTTCCTGCCCCAGATTCATCCAAGTCGAAAAGACTGTCGTTGTCACTGTCTAAATCTATATAATTTGGGATTCCATCACTATCAGAGTCTAATGCTGGTAATGCAGCTGTGGATTCGGCACTATCAAGGAGTCCATTTCCGTTGGTGTCAACCCAAGTCACATCTATTCTTCCTTTAGCATTGCTCAAGTTTCCTAAGCCAGTTTCAATAACATCTTCAATACCATCATTATCGGCATCCAAATCAAACATATCGGCAACTCCATCATGGTCTAAATCACATAAAGTTTGTGAAATTAGGATGTCATCCAATGCAAGGTCATTACCGCCACCACCAGGAGCATTATTTTTGAAACGGATGGTAAAGGCATTCACATTTCCTAAGTTGACACTAGTAGTGAATTGTTTCCAAACTCCTTGACTGCAGGTATTGTCCGTAGTGCTTCCAGAGCACCTTCCGATGTCTCCTGTGTTGAAAGTCGTAAGAAGATTGTTTGATAAATCATAAAATTCTACTGTTACATTGGGTAAAATTGAGCCTGGGAAAGTAGAGGGGGCCATTATATTTAATACCCAAAAACTGTAGGTTACAGGCAGATTGGACAGGATTCCTGTTATCGTTGTTTCGTAAAATGTGCCTGGAGTAAAACTGGCGTTAAAAACCGCCATTCTTCCATTGGTGTCCCCTGTGGTATGATCTTCGCCATTGTACCAAGCTAAATCACCATGAATATTTTCAGGGTCGCTGGCTACTGTTCCCGTTATTTTAGAAACCACCGTGTATTCCCCATCGTCTAGTATCCAGGTTGATTGGCTAGGACATGCTGTCGTGTTAGTGCCTGCAATTCCGTCTTCATAGCAATAGGTTGTTGTTGCATTATAAGCAGCTGTAAAGCTTGAAGTCCTTCCTCCTGTCCCGAAGGTTTCATTTAAAAACTTATAATCTACTTTATGGCCATTTGAGCTGTTACAATTTGTTTCCTCAGTAGCATCTAGAATACCATCATTATCATCATCTATATCAAAATTGTCATATACACCATCCCCGTCGCTATCAAAAAAGGTTTGAATTCCAGTACCTTGAATAGAAAAATCATAAGGATTTTCATTAGTATCGCCGTTTACAATTGAAATTGCGGCCGTTTTTAAACCTAAGGTATTAGGATTAAAGCTGACAGAAAATGTAGAACTGCCTCCCGCAGCAATTGAAGTACTCGGACTAGTGGTAACTGTGAAATCGCCAGCGTTAGTTCCGGAAATAGTTAGGACTCCTATGGATAAGGGGGAAGTACCCGTATTTTGAATGGTATATGTTTTTGTAATGATTCCTGTACTAGTTTCCATTGACCCAAAGTCGGTCCAATCTGTGGGACTTGGAATTGCATCACCATCAATAATTGAAACAGCGTTTCCCAGAATATTTATTTCGGGTAAATTTACGGTTGCTACTATAGCTGTTCTTGCGGCAGAAACACATGGACCATTAACCGCTTCAATATAATAGGTTGTCGTTGTAGCAATAAATGGCGTGGTAAAACTGGGTCCTGTTCCTAAAGCACTTCCTCCAGTTGATGCTGCAAACCAAGAAATTATTCCGGCAGAAGCAGTTGCGGACAAATCAACTGTGCCAGAGCCAACTCTAGAAGCGGGAGTTGTACCTGTAATTGTAGGAGTGGCATTTACGGTTACGTTTGCAGTATTATTTGTACCAATGTTAGAACTACAATTATTAGGAGTAGTTCCACCACTTGTCAGATTTGTAATTGTTATAGTAGTTGTACCGGAATTTGAAAGTGCGCTTGTGGTAAAAATTCCTGAACCGGCACTTGTAACCATCATAGTTGCGGTATTGGCTGTAGCGGTATTGGCTCCTGTTAAGTTGTATGTTACAGTATAAGTTCCTACTGGTAGTCCTGCTGCTGAGGATGTTACTAATGCACTGGCTGTGTTGCTTGGACAGATTGGAGTTGCCGATAGAGTTGCCGTTAAACTATAAGTAGGGCAGGTCCATGAGATAATTACTTGACCTTTGTAGCCATTCCCGCCTGATCTATCTGCACCGGTTCCTGCTCTAGCCCCAGCTCCAGCACCGCCAAAAGCAGTGCTTGAATTTCCGTCGCTACTGATATCTAAGCCTGTTGCCCCTGCACCACCTCCAGTAACTGCAGCACCTCCAAGCATTATAAGAGCACTATTTCCATTTGAGATTGTTCCTGCGCTTCCGCCACCACCGCCACTTGATACCCCTAATGCTGCACCGGTTCCACCTGCCCCTCCATAATAATTAAAACCAGATGACCAGCCAATATTGCCACTTGTGGATGCAGTTGCACCACCAGTAGTTGAAAGATTACCACTTGCACCGTTACCACCATTACCACCAACAGCTAATAATGTAGCCGTTGACCCGAACCAAGATGAATTTCCTGCACCACCTGTGCCTGTTGAACCAACTCCGCCTGTTCCAACAGTAACAGTATATGTAGTGCCTGGAATTACTGTAATGGATGTATTCTTAACATAGCCGCCACCGGCACCACCGCCACCAGCAGATGGATTTCCTGTTGCACCACCACCAGCGCCTCCTCCTCCCCAAGCTTCAACTTGTATCCAGGTCACCCCAGCAGGAACAGTAAATGTTCCAGATGTGGAAAAGGTTTGAGTCGTTTGTGAAATTCCAAAAAATGTAATGAAAAGGAGAACAATTGTAAAAACTAATTTTTTGCTTATTAAAGTAATTTTATTCATAGTCTAATTACTGTATTTAATTAAGGTTCAGTTTTTTATCTTTTGAGCGTGACTTGTTTGAGTGATATTTTATGGACTAAAGTTAAATGTATTATTGTGATTAATCAGCTAAAGTGCAAATAAAATCGACAAAATACATTTTTATTTAAATATTGTAGTTTAATTAATACAAAATAATTAATTTTTATAAAAAAATAAATAGGGACTATTATGGGGAAATAGTTACTGGTTTCTAAATTTTCAATATTTATTACTATTCAAAAAAATGTAACCATAGATATTTAGTTAATCTTAATTAACAGTTTATGATTTTAATGAATCATTTTTAATTGGTCTAATTGTATAAAAAAAGACTTCCCGGTTAGGAGAAGTCTCTTTCTGAAGTGTTATTTTATTTTAAATTATTTGACGATAATTTTCTTACTGATATTCCCTTTGGAAGTTTTCAGTTTTACGATATAAACTCCTGATTTTTTGTTCTGAATAGGTATTTTAATACTGGTTTGTTCCTTGTCAGTCACATCCCATTTAGATATTAATTTTCCTTGGATATTAAAAAGTGACACGGCAAGAACTGTATTGTCATTTGCATCATTTGTTATATTCAAAACATTATTAGAACGGGTAAAGACTACTTGAACGGTATTTTCATAAGCAGGATCTTTTACGCTAAGGGTTTTATCCGTAAAACGTAATGAGAAACGATCAGTAAAGTATCCTTCAGGAAGTTCTATTTCATAAAGGGTATTCTTTATACTATTATAAGTATCCGTTTCTTTATCGTAAACAAAAATATTTTGGTTTTCATCAAAATTTTCTAATGCATCAATACCAAAAGATACTTTTCCAGCTGCTTCCATTCGAACAGCAATAGGGAAGGAGGCGTCTTCATCAAAATAACCTTCTCCTTGTATCGCTAATTCATTTTCACCATTCAATAGATACATATCACTTGGAGATTCATCAATATTAAAGGCATCGTAACCATTATCCATAGCACTTGTTGCTTTTTCGTCCATAAAGGCCAAAAGCACTTGTCTGTGGAAGGTTTTGTCGATAACATTAAATCCTAGTCGTACTTTTTTATGAGTGTCTTTCTCAATTGGAGCATTGCTATTGTCCGTCCAATGGCTAGAAGCTTTTGGACTAACCGGAATTCTATACGTTGTTTGGGAAACCCCAACTTCGTCTTCTTTATGAAAATCTCTTTGACTATTATTAAAAGTTACTGTTCCTCCTGTGCCAGCTATTCCAGCAACAAAGAAACCTTGCCCTACAGGAATATATCGGTTAGGAATCAACTTGCTTGTTGCACCAGACCCACTTATGAAATCTACGCCAGTAGCGCTTGGAGCGACTCCTCCAGACAGATTTCGTATGCCATAACCCCCTTGATACGCTCTTAATATATGGGTGTTGTTAGTTGCATAATGTTCCCAGAAATATAATGCTCCATCAATTGCGGGATCAGTAATAGATGTTTCAACTGAACCAATGTTATCGGTTATAAATTTATCAGCATCTAATGCAGATGGATAGGGATTCCCTATAAGTAACAATTGATCTGCGAGTACTGTGTTTGTTATAGTACCGTTATTTGGTTTTCCTAAAAAGGTAAGGTTTTGTGTTCCCGAAGTTCCCGGCCCTTTTAGGGTAAATCCTTTACTTGCTGACAATGATCCTGTTTCACCTATTTGAGTCCAATTGGCGTAGTCATTCGCTAAATTATCGAATTTAAAAATCCAATAGCGTGCTAAACTAAATGGAGATGTTGCTCCATCAAAACCACCAACCCAAGTTATCGTTGCTGGTGCTGCAGGATTTGTTCCGTTTTTTAAAACTCCGGCCACAGTAAAAGCATTATTGTTTGTAGTGGCGTTAATTGCACCCACAGGTGAACTCCAATAGTTATAATTATACTTGTTAGATTGTCCTTGTTGGTCTCTTTCTAATGAACCCGAACTGGTTGCATCTAAGTCGCTGCCTAGTTTTTGTATCAATTGTGATCTTCCCACTAAATCAATTTTTCCATCTAGTTTCAAGTAATGAGAAACTTCAATTTTAGTTCCATCAGTTTGTAATCCTCCGACTGTTGTAGCAGTCAATGTATTACTATTTACAAATAACCCTAAAACGGTTTTATTTCCTATCGAAGTAATATTGTGACTTGTTTTTACAATATTCCAATCTATAGTTTCAGTATCATCTACTATTGATAAACTATAAGGTAAATCTTGAACGGTATTATTTTTCCATGTTACAGGAGTTTCCCAGTAGCCATTTGCTAATGACTCATATGGTAAGGGTGCGGTTTGCAAATCTACTGTTGTTAGATTTCGTAATGCAGCCGTATTATTGTTGTTTGATATGTCTTTTGCATTAGTAAAAGTATAGGTAGACATAGGATAATAGGCGCTTAAATTTGACCAAGGAATACTACTAATTTCATTCGATGTAATGCTATTAGGAATAATTTTTCCATTAGTAGCTATACCATTACTGAGAATTTCTTGATTCATTACATAACGTAATTCTTTTACCGAGAGTGCAACATTCCAAACGCGAACTTCATCGATAGTACCATTAAAGAAAGAGGTAGGTGTTACACCATCTGCAGCTGCTATCAAGAAAGATTGTGTTGGATTGGCAGGTACATTACTTAATATTTTGCTTGCATCTTCAAAACCATCGATATATAATTTTGCAATTGAGGTGGCATTATCATAAACCACGCATACATTATGCCATTTTTCTGTAGGCATTATTATAGAAGATGTTATAGTTTGTTTTGTGCCATTAAACCAACTCATCTCAACTTTTCCGGATGCATTTATACTTAAATCATACCCTGCGGTATAAGGGTTGTTTCTTTTGGAAAGAATTGTTTGGTTGATAGTACTACTTTTTATCCAAGCAGAGACTGTAAATGATGTGTTTAAATCTAAAACTTTACCAGCATCTAGATAATCATTTACACCATCAAAATCGATAGCTCTTTCAAAAGTTCTTTCTGGAGCATAACCAAAAGTAATATATTTAGTTCCGTCAAAATCATAATCAGTTTCTAGCTTTGACCCGTTAACGCGCATAACTCTATATTCTGATGTTGGATTAAATTGAGGAGTACTCGATATAAACATCAAGAAATCACCAGGAGGAGTTATCGTAGAGGTAAGTAAAGTAGAAGGTATAGAAACTTTACAAGAAGGAATGTTACCGCCAGTTTCTTTTACTCTCCAAGTTCTTCCTATTGAAATAAAATCAACTTCAGTAGTTAATGAAGGTGATATCCCCGAACTCATGTTTACTATTACTGCGGGTTGAGCAAGCAGTGTTCCATTATTACTTCCCCAAACTAAAAACTCTTTATCGTTAATAAAATTATTTGGGTTATCGGAGTTTTTATTATAAATACCGCCAAGTCCTATGGTGACATCATCAATTATATTTTCAGTTTTAGATTGTCTTTGTTTCAATTCAGATTTATCATCACGGCCTATTCCAGCAATATTGTAATTAAATCCTGTACTTGCATCGTAAATTGATGTAGCTGCATTTATAGAAGCAGAGTTATAATAATCCAGACTTGTTCCATTACTTCCTAGTGTAATACCATATTTAATAGCTAAATAAGTCTCTATTCTCCTCCTGTCAGTTGCAGTATTACTGGTGTTATAATTGATTACTTCAAGAAAATCTCCATTAAAACTAGGACCAAAAGCTTCACTGGCTCCTAACCAATATCTGGAGTTTAGAATATCCTTATATGGTATATAAGTACCAGGATCTGTTAATTTTTCAGTTGTTGATAATAAAGTGCCATTGTTGAAGATACCCATTTTTGTGGATCCTGTGCCCGACCCAACATATCTGGGATTAAAAATATTAACTCCAGTATAAGATTTTGAGGTACTTATTTCACTGACTCCGTAAGATGTGTTAGCCCCTTGATTATATGCGAATACTTCATTTGTGAACCTACTCGAGGTATTCCCCATTTCAAAACCAGTTACATCTTGACTTCCTTTATTAATGGCAATATCATCACCACAATAAGTATCCATTGGACTTGTAGTAGAAGTTACAGTATTTGTTGGCTTAATAACTACAAACATATCCAAATTATTAAATCCTTGTCCACCTGCCATAGCATTTGCCCCATTAAAATGAATAACTGGATTAAAGTTGACATTATTAGTGGTATTGTGTAGAAATTTGGGTTCTTTACCTAATTTTGCAATGGCATCCTTAGTACTTCCTGTTGTTTTGTCTTGCCAAGTTGTTATAGCAACATTGTCAGCAACACTTCCAATATTACTATCAGCTTTTAGCCAAAATTTAAGATTAGAGGTAACTCCTCCTGGAGCAACTGTTAACGCAACTGGGACCTTAATTTCTGCTGATACAACAAAATCATAAGAGGTCTCACTTGGAGTACCCACATTATCTGTGTTTGTTACTGTGATAGTAGCCGTTTTTACACCTACTGCCGCAGTAGGAGTAAATGTAACCACAAAACTGGTAATCCCGCTAGCAGCTAATGAACTCGTAGGGATTATACTCGCTGTAAAGAAGCCTGCTGGCGTCACATTAACAGTAGTTGTTATTCCCAATGCAGTAGTTCCATAATTATAGATTTGAAAAGGAATCGCTATTTTTGTGGTTGTATCGGTGATTCCAAAGTCGGTTTGATCTAAAACACTTGGTGTGGTATCTCCATCAACAATAGAAACATCATTTCCTTGTATGTCTATTTCCCTACCTGTAACTGTCGTATTTCCCGTAATAACAAAATCATAAATACTTTCATTACCATCGCTATTTGCTATGCTTACAATGGCTAAAAAATTTCCTGTGATGGCAGAGTTGAATGTAACTTGAAAGGTTAGACTTGAACTTGGAGCAATTGAATTGCTGCTTGGTTGACTTGTTACTGTAAATGCACCATCCCCGGTTATTACAACTCTAGGTGTTCCTGTAAGTGTTAAAAGACCAGTGCCTAAATTCTGAATGGTAAATGTTTTTACAATAGATGTTCCAGCCAATCCACTCCCAAAATCAGTGTTATTAGTTGTAGATCCACCAGATGTTCCATCAATAATATCAGTACTGTTTCCTTGTAGATTAATTTCTGGTGTTACCCCGGTATCTCCCGTTCCGGCTATATTAAAATTATTGGGATTTTCGTCTGCATCATCAGTGGTAAATGATAAAGTTGCATTTCGTGTGCCTATAGCTGTGGGAGTAAAGGTAATCGTAAAGGTGGCACTTGATTGAGGTGCAATTGATGTTGGGGGATTTGTTGCTACAAATTCTGAGGCATTTGTTCCTCCAATAGTTATACTGCCTAAATTTAATATTGCCGCACCTAAATTATTAATGGTATAAGTTCTGGTTAAACCTATGAGAAGATTGGAACTTCCTAGATTAGAAAAATCACCAGTACTTGGTGTAGTATCACCATCTGTAATAGTGAAGCCATTTCCTGAAACTGCAATTTCAGGATTATTTATAGTTGCTACAATAGCAACTCTTGGACTCGATGTACAAGATCCATTAGTAGCTTGTATGTAATAGGTAGTTGTAGCTGTAATAGATGGAGTAGTATAACTATTCCCTGTTACTAATGCTGTTCCTCCAGTTGCTGTAGTAAACCAAGAAATTGTCCCAACAGATGCTACTGCACTTAAGGGAACCGTGCCTGTACCTGTTCTTGAACCAGGCGTAGTTGAAGTTATTGTAGGGGTAGCTGATACTGTTATAGTTGCACTATTAAATAGTAAAATGTTATTACTACATGTTCCTGCGGCTAGATTTGTTATAGTTACTGTAGTTGATCCTGAGTTTGGTAAGGTACTGGTAGAAAAACTTCCTGTACCAGCAGTTGTAACATTCATAGTTGCAGTATTTCCTGAAGCAGTATTAGCTCCAGAAATATTGTAGGTTACGGTATAGGTGCCTACTGGCAGACCAGTTATACTCGAATTAACAGATACATTTGCAGCAAAAGTTGAACATAAAGGAGTTGCTACAGATGTGCTATTCAAGCTGAAAATAGGACATGTCCATGAAATGATTACTTGCCCATTTCCACCACCTCCACCAGATCTATCCGTTTTTGTTAGAGCATTTGCCCCTGCACCACCACCACCAGGTGGGGTACCAAAAGCTCCGTCTCCACTTTCTGTAGAACCATCTGCTCCTTTAACTCCTCCAGCTACTGCTGCACCCCCATTTTGGTCAATACCAGAATTTCCATTAGAGCCTGTACCTGCGCTTGATCCTCCAGCACCACCACCAAATAGACCATCACCACCTTTTCCTCCATAATAACTAAGAGGAGCTGTAAAACCCGTATTACCTGAGCTAACTGCTGTAGCTCCTGTAGTGTAGGTGTTATTCGTATTTGTAAAAGCTGCTCCATTACCACCAACGGCTAATAAGTAGGTTGTTGCACCGCTACTCAACGATGAAAATCCTCCAGATGTACCATTACCTCTGCTGCCTATACCGCCACTACCTACAGTTACTGTGTAATTTGTACCAGGTGTTACTGCATAGGAATTTCTTCTAGCATAAGCACCACCTGCACCACCACCTCCAGAAGAATTTGTTCCTGTAGCTCCACCACCTGCACCACCTGCGCCCCATGCTTCAATATTTATACTCGTTACTCCAGCTGGAACAGTGAAGGTGGAGCTTCCTGGTGTGTTGAATGTTTGTGAGGATTGAGAAAATCCAAAAAAACTAAGTAGTAAAAAATATAAAGTAAAAAGGGTGTTTTTTGAAAAGTAATTTTGAGTCATGAACTTTCGGGTAAGATATTTAGGCCATAAAACTACTTGTTTGTTTTTTACGAAACAACATTTTGTTGATAAAATGTTATAATTTTTTGCTGTTTATCGGGTTTTTTGTTTCATTTGTCGAAGATTTAAATGTGGTAAAGTCCCTACGGTACAGTGCTGTGTCTTGTAAATCCTTAAACTACCAATATCAGACTCCTGCGGGATTGCTCCGATAGGAGTTAAATGTTGATAAAAATAATTAATCTGCACCTATCTGAATGTTCCGTAGATTATTTGCAGGAGCAAATACCTCTATTGGGTTGATACAATATTTTATTTTTTTTATGACTATCCGTAACTAATACCAGCAATAATTTTTGCCACAGATTAAAGAAAAAAATGAATTAGACTTATTGGAGAAATCCATTAAAATCCTTTAAATATGCGGCAAAAAAATAAAGTGATATGACTATTCGTAACTAATACCAAACAATACTTTTTGCCTCAGATTTAAAAGATTTCCACAGATTAGAGAAAAGCGAATTCGATTTATTAGGGGAAATCCGTGAAAATCTTTTAAATCTGTGGAAAAAAAAATGTTAGTTCGCAAAGCGGACAGCATATCCTTTTTTTTATCGGACAAAATGTTTTAATAGACAAAATGTTTTTTTGACAACATAGCAAAAAAAAGCTACCTCGAATCGAGATAGCTTTTTAGTATAAAATTTGAAATGATTATTGCTTAATGAAACGTTTTATTACAGATTGTCCGTTTGTGGTTATTTCTAGTAAATAAGCACCGGTGTTAATATTTGTAACTGAAACAGCTCCATTTTCAACTTTTCCTTTTGAAACTTCTTGTCCAAGTAAATTAATAACTCTGTACGTAGCGTTTTCAGCTGACGATACATTTAAAACAGCTCCTTTTACAGGGTTTGGATATATATTGATATTCTGTACCTTGATGGATTCAATTAATTTGGCAGTAGAAGAAACAATATTTACGGTATAATCTTCTACTTGTCCGAAAGAGAATACCTCACACGATGTTGGAATTGCGTTGTATTTCATCGACACTCTCATTCTGGTTGAACCAATTACAGCAGTTGCTGGAATAGTAAATGAACCGGAAACTGGGGTTGTTGTTGAAGCGGTTTTAGACCATACTAGTTCTCCTGCATCGGCAAAATCACCATCCCTATTATAATCAATCCAAACTGCATATCCTTCTTTGTATTTTGTTGAAGTCCAAGACGGAGTTATTGTTATGGTATAAGCTGTTCCCCTAGATGTATTTGTAGAAATAGCAGTAAAGTTTTCATAACCAGTTCCACCAGTTGAAGTGTTGCTGATCGTTCCTAAAACTACTTTTCCAATTTTTTCACTAGCCACACTGTTTCCTTGCGATGTACAATAAATTAAAGTATTGGCTAATGTTGTCACATTTACGATATTACTTGAAGGAGATACATTTCCGGCAACATCTTTTGCTTTTACCGTAAAAGTATAGGCAGTTGAAGCTGTTAATCCAGTCACGGAATAAGTAGTGCCAGATGTTGTTCCTTGTAGTGTTACTCCCTTATAAACATCATATCCAGTTACAGCAACATTATCTGTAGAAGCAGTCCACGATAAATTTGTAGTTGTCGATGTAGTTCCAGAAACGGTTAAACTCGTGGGTACTGTTGGTGCTGTAGTATCTGGGGTAGTTACGTTTACAATATTACTTGCTGCCGATACATTTCCCGCAGCATCTTTGGCTTTTACTGTAAAGGTATAAGTGGCAGCAGTATTTAATCCTGTTACTACATAACTTGTTGTACTTACAGTTGCTAATAAAGTTACACCTTGATATACATCATATCCAGTTACAGTAACATTATCGGTAGAGGCAGTCCATGATAAATTTGTAGTTGTCGATGTAGTTCCAGAAGCGGTTAAATCCGTCGTTACTGTTGGTGCTGTAGTATCTGGGGTAGTTACATCCACAACATTACTTGTTGCCGATACATTTCCTGCAGCATCTTTAGCTTTTACTGTAAAGGTATAAGCGGCAGCTGTAGATAATCCTGTTACTTCATAACTTGTTGTACTTACAGTCGTTAATAAAGTTATACCTTGATATACATCATATCCAGTCACCCCCACATCATCGGTAGAGGCTACCCATGACAAATTAGTGGAACTTTGTGTTGTTCCAGATGCTGCTAAACTTGTGGGTGAAGTTGGTGCAGTTACATCAATTATTGGATCTAAGGTTGTAATAATAACTTCATCGCTAGCCCCAGAAATATTCCCGAATGCATCTTTTGCTTTTACAGAAAAAGCATATGGACTAGAAGTGGTTAGTCCAGTCACTGTAAAACTCGTTGAAGCTACAGTAGCAATTAAAGCAGTGTCTTGGTAAACATCATATCCAGTCACAGCAACATCATCAATAGAAGCATTCCAAGATAAAAGGGTTGACGTCTGAGTTGTTCCGGAAGCGACTAGTAAAGTTGGCACTGTTGGAGCAGAACTGTCTATAAGTACATTTTGAAAGGCAGTTACCGATTGTCCATTACCATCATCAAATGTCCAAGTGACAACTGTGGTTCCTGAATCTATAATAGGAAAGACAGTGTTTGTCATACCAGTAATAGTACCCGTGCAATTATCTGTAGTAGTTGGAGCAACGAGAGTTACTGGGTTTTGGCTACTCACAGATGCTAAAGTAGGTACTAATGGAGCAATTGTGTCGTCAATAATTATTGTTTGATTTTGAGTTGATGTATTGCCATTGCCATCATTATATGTCCAAGTTACTATGGTAGTTCCTTGGCTTGTAATAGGGAATGTAGTTGCAGTAGTTCCTGTAATTACTCCTGCGCAAGCACTAGAAGCTGTTGGAGCTGTTGCAGTAGTTGAACATTGCCCTGTTACAATAGTTAAATTCGCTACAACTGGAATTGGAGCTCCGCAAATATTTACAGCAAAAGTTTGTCCTCCCAAAATAGCTGAATTATTCCCTTTTATCGAAAATTTAAAACTATCAGAATTTGAATTGATGCCATCATTAATATAGCTTAGTAATCCATTATTAATATCGGCTTGGCTAAATACATCTCCATTATTCAACACAGTTCCATTCAATTTTAAAGTTCCTCTTGCAGGAAGCTGTGTAATAGTATAGATTAATTGTGATGTGGTAGCTCCAGGTTGTGAAGCGCTTAATTTGGATTGAAGTATCGTTGTTGTAGTACCTTGTCCAACACTTACAGGATTGTAAGTTAGTGTGATATTATTTACAATTTGTAATTTACCGCAGATGCTAATATTAAATTGATTAAATGTACCCCCTGAAGTATTTGCGACTCTGTCAGTGGCTAATAATACCCAAGTTCCAAGAGAAGAAGAACCATTAAATTTTGACAATGCTTGACTTGATTGTTTAACTCCCGAGAGCGTAGTCAAACATGGAACAGGTAGAGGAGCACCACTATCATCAAAAGTAACATCTATGTTGGCTCCATTACAATCTCTATTGTAGATTTCAGCAAAAATTCCAGTTGGCCCACTAAATTGCATTTTAATATCTGATAACAAAGGATGTGTGGCCTTCATATAAAAGTTCACATCGCTAATTATGATGTTGTCTGGAATGTCAATCCTTGCACTAACGGCATTTGTAGAATTGGTTTCCCAAGTCGAATCGTTGTTTTCAAAATAAACATTAGCATATGTTTTACAGAAATCACTGGCAATTTGAAATACATATACTTCAGAAAAGACACCACTTACACAAGGATTTATTGGCTTAACTCTCCAATAATTAATAGTTCCTTGTGTCAAAGCGCTAGTTTGATAGGAGTTTGAGGTAACAGTTGCGGATTCTGTTATAGTTGAGAAATTTGGATTGGTAGAAATTTGAACGAGATATGAAGAAGCATTAGACAAAGCTTGCCATTGCAATAACGAAGATGTTTGCTGATTTGAGGCTCCATTTGATGGGCCAGTGAGCATTACATTTCCAATTGTATTATCAAAAACATTCAATTCAACGGGGAAATTGATATTTGCACTTGTAGATGTCCCATTAAAGTTAAAGGAATAATTTTCAGCAGAAACACTATCAATAGATGATACCGTCATGGTAACACTACCAGTGTTAGTTCTTGTAGTTGGAGAAAAAGAAGCAGTTGCACCTGTAGGCAAACCAATTGCAGAGAATGTTACTATTTCATTAAATCCTGGTGCTGGTGTGTAGTTAAGTGTATAAACAGCACTTGTAGGTTTACAAACTGAAACACCACTCTGTGCTGTAATTATTTCAAACTTACCTGATTTAATTTCAAAATTAGCATTGGATAAATCAAAGAAAATGTTGGTAGCAGCTTCAACTTTAATTCTATTTAATTTACCAACGTTATTAGGAACGGTTATGTTTTGCGATCCACTATTAGCAACTCCTGAAGCTAAAACTATTGGATACGTATAGCCACCATCAGTAGATAGTTTAATATTTACCGTTGTAGAAAAAGTAGCTGTATTCGTACTGGCTACATTCCATGTGATAGTTTTTGTTTCACCAGCATACCAAATTTCTGAACCTGTATTAGGTGCTGTTACTAAAAAAGGACCAGCCGTTCCTGAAACCGTTACAACACTGTTCCCTTGTTTAGTTTGACCTCCTAAAGGATTATTATCTCTAACGGTTAATCTAAAATTTAGTATTCTTGCTATGCTTGGTAAAACCTCCCATGTAGGCGTAATGTTATCTATAATTGCATTGAGATTAGGAAAAGTTCTCGAAGGAGATGTTGTAGGAGAGAAAGATCTGAAATTTGGGCTTCCAGGATTTGTCGAAACAGGAGGCATTACACCCGTTGTTTCGTTATTCATTTGTTCCCATGTATAGGTCATTGGATTATTTTCGGCATCAGTTGCATTCCCCGTTAATGTAAAAGGTGTAGATTTGGGAATAGTATAATTTGCAATGGCAGCCAAAACAGGCTCGTTATTTGCAGTAACAGTCTCTGTTTCACAAGTGTGTGTGGCAATTGCCGCTGTCATTTGCTGAATACTGATTGCATGAAAATAAGCATCACTATTTCCTTGAACATTTGGTGCGCATATACCCGCATAGCCCATAATCGTAGAGGCACTTCCTGGTTCCATAGCTGATGTAGAAGCTCTCTGGCAGTTATTATTTTGTGTATGTCCTGCTCCAAATTGATGTCCAATTTCATGACATACATAATCTATATCAAAAGGATCAAATTGCGGTGTTACAATTCCAGTAACTCCACTTCCTTTAGACGCCGCCATGCAAGGTCCAGTACTAGCTATTCCACCACCACCAGTGCTAAAAACGTGCCCAATGTCATAATTTCCAACACCTATTAACCCTGTAATATTTGAAGTATTTGTACCTAACATTTGCGAGCCATCATAATTATCATACGGATCAGCATCTGGTATAGCATCAATATTGACATTATTTCTATATATCAATCGATCGTTATTGGCCACAAGTTGAAAAACAACAGCGAAATCTCTTTTATAGACACTATTTACACGAGTGATAGTCGTATTAATTGCTGCTAAAGCACCAGCAACGGTATTACCACAATAGGTTGTGTATTCTGAGGTACAGGCTACTGCAAGCCTATAAGTTCTTAGCTTTCCGTCGGTAGAATTATTAATCTTAGCTCCCTTAGCTCCACTTGAAATTGAAGAAGTCAATTGCTCATCCATTACCGTATTACATACAAAACCATCGGTTAGGTTTTTTGTACAATCTTTTCTGTCGTATACAATATAGTTTTTGGTATCATTTTTTGCAAAGGGATCAATATAAATAGTTTTTTCGCCAGTGATAAGTCCTGTAAATCCTTCGGGAGACATACTAATATAAATCTTATTCAAAGGATTCTTTCTACTCACTCCATAAAAAGATTGAATATCTGGGTATTTTGCTTCCAAATCAGGATGTAAAGTACTTACTTTCTCAACACTAAAGCTTTCGGTAGTTCCATTTTCAAGAGGAAAATCTAATAATAAAGTTGTCGTCAGTTTATTATTTTGGGATCTTTTGGATGCAAAGCTCAAATTTGTTTTTAAAGATTTAAAATCTAATGAGAAAATTTTATATTTAGAAGGAATGATTTTTTTATCTGGTTTAGAAATGGTTTTTGAGATTTTCGATTCCTCTTTTATTTGCCAATTGTTTATTGATTGTGCTATTGAAAATTGACAGAATAATAGAAAAAATAAAAAAGCTAGACAGGTAATTTTTTTCATGTTGTTAAATTATAGGTGCTCAAATCTAAATTAAATATTTAATAAAAACAATTTGAAAACCGGTAAAATGTATTATTTAACCGATTAAAAGCGCTAATAATCATTTTTAAGTTGTTAAAAATGTTAAATATTTTGAGTTTTAAATAAATAATTTATAATAGCTGCTCGGTAAATTTATTGTAGGTGTTGATTACAAGTTCGCTTTTACTTCGCACTTGATAAAAATAGAAGACAAAGTGTAGAAAATTCAAATTTAGACATAAAAAAACCTTAAAAAATTGTTTTTTAAGGTTTTTCGTTTTTGTAGCGAGACCGAGATTTGAACTCGGGACCTCAGGGTTACGAAAATTGAAATAGGATCTTTTTTATTTTATAAGTTACTGATTATTTTTTTTTGTTAAAAGTAGGTTTTATCGCTTTTTTTAATTTCCTCACTCCTTTCAATTACTATTTAGTGGTACAATTTGAACTGTAAAATGAACAATATCTAATAGTGAATTATGTTATTTCAAGAAATTATCTCAAAAATACGAATCTCGGAGATATACTGCGAAGTATGGTTTTTAATTTGCAGCAACAAATAAAAACAGAGAATTATGCTTAGACGAATAGGAGGGTTATTGGTATCTATAATAGGTAAATATTGGTGTAGATCGTTAGCAATAAAGTATCAGGAAATAACAAATCAAAGTAAAATAGTTTAAAATTAGGGTTTGGTTGTAAAAAGAAACAAACACCTACAGCATAAGTATAATTAATTGTTCACAAATCTGAATGAATTTTTAAAGCTAGAATTCACATTACTTGTAATATAAAAACATCACAGAATTAAAAATAGTATCAAAAACATTTCAGTATCAAAACTACTCGATACTTTTGTGCTTATTAAAACCTCAGTTTAAAATTCAAATCATCATACCAAAAACTAGAAGTACTGATTCATAAATAATAAAACCAAGGCTAACAATCCAAAATATAGTATTCTGTGAAACAAAAAAGACTGTGCAACCAACTGGACATGTTAACTTAGTCATCACAGAAAGTTAAGAAATAAATCTTAATTTTGTAACCTAAAATTTTATCTATTCTATCTTGAAAAACATACTCATTATTGACGACGAGGAAAAACTACGTAGCCTTCTTGCCCGAATCGTAAAATCAGAAGGCTTCGAAGTTCTTGAAGCATCCGATTTAAAATCAGGTTTAAAGAAATTAGAACATAATGATATTGATGTGGTACTTTGTGATGTCAAACTTCCTGATGGCAATGGGGTTGATTTTGTTCAAAAGATAAAAGCGGCTTTTCCTCTAACAGAAGTTATTTTATTAACTGCCTTCGGCAAAATTTCCGATGGTGTTCAAGCCATGAAAAACGGAGCTTTCGATTATATCGTAAAAGGCGATGATAATGATAAAATTATCCCATTGTTATACAAAGCATTGGAAAAAGTACAATTATTAAAAAAAGTCAAACAGCTCGAAAAACGAATTTCAGATAAATATTCCTTTGATACTATTATTGGAAAATCTAAAGGATTGGAACAAGTAATTGATTTGGCCAAAAAAGTATCCAAAACAGATTCGACCGTGCTTTTAACCGGAGAAACTGGAACTGGAAAAGAAGTTTTTGCGCAAGCCATTCATGAAAATAGTAACCGAGTAGGGAAATCATTTGTAGCTTTAAATTGCAGTACTTTCAGTAAGGAAATTCTCGAAAGCGAATTGTTCGGACACAAACAAGGGGCTTTTACAGGCGCCATCAAAGACAAAAAAGGATTCATCGAAGAGGCGAATGGCGGAACTTTATTTTTGGATGAAATTGGCGAAATGCCATTAGAATTACAAGCTAAATTGTTACGTGTCTTAGAAACCAACGAATACATTCAAATAGGCGATACCACTCCCAAAAAATCAAATTTTAGGCTAATTGCCGCAACCAATCGCAATTTGAAAACCGAAAGTGAAGAACACCGTTTTCGTTCGGACTTGTATTTCCGATTAAATATTTTTGAGATTACAATTCCGCCATTACGGGAAAGAATAAAAGATATTGCTCCATTGGCACATTATTTTGTGGCACAATTTTCAGCTAAAACAAACAAGCAAACATTGTCTATTGATGTCGAATTTCTTCATAAATTAGAAACCTACCATTGGCCTGGAAATATCAGAGAATTAAAAAATATAATTGAGCGATCTGTAATTTTGGTAAATGGTGAAATACTGACCCAAGACGTTTTACCTTATGAGATGCAACATCAGGAGGATAAAACCAACAAAACACTGTCTGCTTTCTCTATGCAAAGTGTGGAAAAATTGCACATCCAGAAAGTTCTAAATTATGCAAAAGGCAATAAAGCAGAAACGGCACGCTTATTAGAAATAGGAGTTGCAACGCTTTATAGAAAATTAGACGAATACAATATTCAGTAATTTATAATCATACACTTTCGGAGTTCTGAGCCTTGAAAAAGATATCAAAACGAGAAAAGCCTATCAAAATGATAGGCTTTTTTTATGCCGTATTTTGACTAAAAATACATAAGTCACTAATTGATGGTGCTTTATATGTGTCTGTGATTTCTTGGAATACATTTTGGCATAAGCGATGAAGAACATAAAAAATCATTCTTATGAAAAATCAAGTCACTACGATTTACAAACAAGCAGAACGCTTTGCCGAAATCACTAAGACTGCAATCATTACTGGAAACATTACCAGAGCAAAAAAATGTTTGGCTTTGGCAGAGCGGCTATTTGCAACAGGAAGCAGCGAAACAAAGAGTGCCATTTCTAATGTGTATGTTTTTTCGGTTTCCTCTTTTATGGAACTGCGTCATTGCAGTATTTCCAATCTGTTTCCAAAATCGTTAAAGGCAGAATACATCAAACAAATCAATGCTTCGGGAGTGTAATGAGGCTAATCGATTGTCTAAAAGTCTAATAATCCAAATAATCTAAAAATCCATGTTAATCACCATTCTTTTACTCGCATTAGGAGCTGTGCTCTTTGTGATTTGTTTTAAATCAGTCGAATTCTTTGAAAAAATCTAAATTATGATCGCACTATTTCTTGTCGCTCTAGCCGTATTTGGCTACTTGGTTTATGTATTAATCAAACCAGAAAAATTTTAAAAAAAAATGAATTTTTGGAATTTAAGATTGTCACAGAGAATCTAAAATCTAAAATCAACAATCAAAAATTAAAATTATGAATACAGAGTTATTTGGTGTCATCAGTATTTTTATCGTCTCGATAGTTTTGGCTATTCCAATAGGAAGGTATATTGCTAAAATTTATTCGAATGATAAAACGTTACTTGACCCGATTTTCAATCCAATTGAAAAATTCATTTTTAAAATCAGCGGCATCAATGCAACTGAAGAAATGAACTGGAAGCAACATTTAAAAGCACTTTTGAGTGTAAATATGGTTTGGTTCTTTCTTTGTTTTTTTATTCTATTATTTCAAGGGTCACTATTTTTAAATCCTGACAATAATCCATCCATGTCGCCCGATTTGGCGTTCAATACCGCCATTTCGTTTGTGGTAAACTGTAATTTACAGCATTATTCAGGTGAAAGTGGAGTTTCTTATTTGTCGCAAATGTTCTTAATGTTCTTGCAATTTGTATCTGCTGGTGTCGGAATGGCAGCAGCAGCAATGGTTTTTATTGCAATGAAAGAGAGAACTACCGATAAATTAGGGAATTTTTATAATTATTTTATCAAAAGCTGTACACGCGTTTTATTGCCACTTTCTGCTATTGTTGCTGTGGCGCTGTTGTTTAGCGGAACACCAATGACATTTGAAGGAAAAGATGCAATTACTACTTTGCAAGGAGATTCAGTAGAAGTTTCTCGTGGACCAGCCGCCGCTTTTATTGCCATCAAGCATATAGGTACCAATGGTGGTGGTTTTTTTGGAGCCAACTCTGCGCATCCTTTAGAGAATCCAACTTATTTTAGTAATGCGATCGAATTATGGGCACAACTAATTATCCCGTTTGCGATGATTTTTGCTTTGGGTTTTTATCTAAAGAAAAGAAAATTCTCATACGTTATTTTTGGAGTAATGACAGTTGGTTTCTTGCTTTTGGTAATACCAACCGTTATCAGTGAACTCAACGGAAATCCAGCTATCGAAAGAATGGGAATCTCCCAAGCTACTGGAGCTATGGAAGGCAAGGAAGTTCGTTTTGGATCTGCCATTACTGGATTTTGGAGCATTGCCACAACGGTAATTTCTACAGGATCTGTTAATAGTATGCACGATAGTTCGATGCCAGTTTCAGGTTCGATGGAATTATTGGCTATGATGATCAATGCCTTTTATGGCGGATGCGGAGTAGGTATTTTGAACTTCTATATTTTTATTATTCTGGCTGTATTTATTTCTGGTTTAATGGTGGGTAGAACGCCTGAATTTTTAGGAAAGAAAATCGAAGCACGCGAAGTTAAAATTGCTGCTTTCATTGCTATTCTTCATCCTTTATTGATATTGTCAGGAACTGCTTTGGCTTCTTATTTTGCTGCGAATGATACGGCAATGGGCTATTGGTTTAGCGGAAACGCAACAGGATGGCTGAACAATCCCGGACATCATGGATTTTCGGAAATGTTATATGAGTATACTTCGAGTGCCGCGAATAATGGATCTGGTTTTGAAGGTTTAGGAGACAACAATCCGTTTTGGAATATCACTACAGGAATTGTATTGTTATTGAGTCGTTTCCTTCCTATTATTGGACCATTGGCTATCGCAGGATTATTAGCTAATAAAAAATACATCCCGGAAAGTGCGGGAACTTTAAAAACAGATACTACCATTTTTGGAGTAATGGTTTTTGCTGTAATAGCCATCATTGCTGCTTTGTCTTTCTTCCCAGCTTTGGCTTTAGGTCCATTGGCAGAATACTTTACATTAAAATAAATAATTAATTTTTCAATGATTAGCTATAAAACTTTAACAGAGACATAGGAATTAAAAGTGGTTAGAAGAGAATCAATAGAAATTCCATTTTTCACAGAGCTATGTAAACTATATAAAAGTGAAACTTCTCAGCATAAACGATATTAAAATCTATGTTTCCATGTGGTTAAAAAAGTTAACTGAACAGAATGATTATAATAATAAAACAAAAAAATGACTAAAAATAAATCCAATTCATTGTTTGAGAGCAAGCAGGTAAAAGACGCCTTAGTGCAGTCTTTTGTAAAGCTTAACCCGAAGATAATGTTCAAAAATCCGGTAATGTTTACCGTAGAAATCGGGACTGCCATTATGCTTGCTGTGTGTATAGCCATTTTATTTGGCGCACAGGATCAAGGTAGTTTTGCTTATAATTTCATTGTATTCTTAATTTTATTAGCAACGCTTTTGTTTGCCAATTTTGCCGAAGCTATTGCCGAAGCCAGAGGAAAAGCACAAGCCGACAGTTTAAGAAAAACACGTGAAGAAACACCGGCCAAACAGCTTTTGCCTAATGGTGAAATCAAAAATATCAGTTCTTCTGAATTAAAGAAGGGCGATATTTTCGTTTGTGAAGCTGGAGATTTAATTGCAACGGATGGTGAAATTATTGAAGGATTGGCTACTATCGATGAAAGTGCCATTACTGGAGAAAGTGCGCCCGTAATTCGTGAATCTGGGGGTGATAAATCATCGGTAACGGGTGGGACCAAAGTATTGTCTGATAAAATTAAAGTAATCGTTACCAACGAACCAGGCGAAAGTTTTCTGGATAAAATGATTGCTTTGGTAGAAGGAGCAAGCCGTCAGAAAACACCAAACGAAATTGCATTAACGATTTTGTTGGCAGCCTTTACTTTAATCTTCGTGATTGTTTGTGTTACTTTGAAACCATTTGCCGATTATGCGAATGCACCAATTACGATTGCTGCTTTTATCTCCCTTTTTGTTTGTTTGATTCCAACGACAATTGGTGGTTTACTTTCAGCGATTGGAATTGCGGGGATGGACAGAGCCTTACGTGCCAACGTAATTACCAAATCAGGTAAAGCGGTAGAAACTGCGGGTGATATTGATGTATTGCTTTTGGACAAAACAGGAACAATCACTATAGGAAATAGAAAAGCCACTAATTTTTATCCTGCAAAAGGGGTTTCGCAAGACGATTTCATCAAGTCGGCTGTATTAAGTTCACTTGCCGATGATACTCCCGAAGGAAAAAGTATTGTGGAATTGGCAGGAGTGGAAGTAGCTCAAAAATTGTCTGTTGAAGGTGCTACTTTAATCAAATTTACTACCGAAACCCGAACCAGTGGAGTTGTCTTGAAAGATGGAACCAACATTAGAAAAGGGGCCCAAGATGCCGCAAAAAATATAGCGCTTCAAGCCGGAAATGATTTTCCGGATGATACTGCTCAAAGGGTTATAGCTATTTCTTCAAAAGGGGGAACGCCATTGGTCGTTGTCAAAAACAATGAAGTTCAAGGGGTTATTGAATTGCAGGATATTATCAAAACGGGAATGAAAGAACGTTTTGACCGTTTGCGAAAAATGGGTGTAAAAACGGTGATGGTTACTGGAGATAATCCTTTGACGGCCAAATTTATTGCAGAGGCTGCCGGTGTCGATGACTTCATTGCCGAAGCCAAACCTGAGGATAAAATGAACTACATCAAAAACGAGCAACAAAATGGGAAACTCGTGGCGATGATGGGTGATGGAACCAATGATGCGCCCGCTCTTGCCCAAGCCGATGTTGGTGTTGCCATGAACAGTGGAACGCAAGCTGCAAAAGAAGCAGGAAACATGGTCGATCTAGACAATGACCCAACCAAGTTAATTGAAATTATTGAAATTGGAAAACAATTGCTGATGACCCGAGGAACGCTTACCACGTTCTCGATTGCCAATGACGTAGCGAAATATTTCGCTATTGTTCCTGCGCTTTTCATTACGGCGATTCCAGCTCTTGATGGTTTGAATATCATGCGTTTGCACAGCCCGGAAAGTGCTATTTTATCAGCGGTGATTTTTAATGCGATTATCATTCCGATATTGATTCCGCTGGCTCTAAGAGGTGTAGATTATAAACCAATTGGTGCAAGTGCCATCTTGAAACGAAACCTGTTGATTTATGGTTTGGGTGGGTTGATTGTTCCTTTTATCGGAATCAAATTAATCGATTTGGTTGTAGCACTATTTATGTAAAATCAAACCTAACAGGTTTTTGAAACCTGTTAGGTTTATAAAATAAACAAAATGAAAAATATATTTTCAATATTAAAATTTACCTTATTAATGGTAATTTTACTAGCAGTCATTTATCCGTTAGCGATTTACGGAATTGCGCAGTTTGCTCCAAACAAAGGAAAAGGAGAAACCATTTCTATAAACGGAAAGGTGGTGGGTTACCAAAAAATAGGACAGAAATTCGATAAATCCAATTACTTTTGGGGACGACCTTCGGCAGTAGATTATAATGCTGCGGGAAGTGGAGGCAGCAACAAAGGACCAAGCAATTCGGAGTATTTGGCTTTGATTCAAAAAAGAATCGATACCTTTTTGATTGTGCACCCGTATTTGAAAAAAGGGGAAATACCTGCAGATATGGTTACGGCTTCTGGAAGTGGTCTGGATCCAAATATTTCTCCAGAAGGGGCATTAATTCAGGTACGACGCGTGGCGAAGGAAAGAAAATTATCTGAAGATAAAGTAAAAGCTTTGGTGGAAACCAAAATCAATACACCCTCGTTAATGGGAACTTCAACAGTGAATGTTCTGGAATTGAATGTGGCTTTGGATGCGTTGAAATAAAAAAAACATAACCCAGTCAGGGTTGGAATAAACTTATAATTAAAAAACACCCTTTTTAGCCCCGATAGTAGTGGAAATCCTTATGAGCTGGTGTTCGGCTCATAAGATTGCAACGAATAGCGGGATTAGCTTCTTAGAGTAATAATAATAATAATAATAAATGAGGATGCTTCCTTCCTCGCAATGACTAACAAAATGAAAAAAATAATAGTTACAGCTTTAATAGCTTTCGGATTTACAACAGTTAATGCTCAAGAAGAGTCAAAAAGTTCCTTCACGTTTTCGGGATATGTTGAGACCTATTATAGTTATGATTTTGGGAATCCAGACAATCATGTACGACCGGGATTTATTTACAGTCATAACAAGCATAATGAATTGAATCTGAATTTAGGTTTGGTAAAAGTGAATTATGCAAAGGATAATATTCGTGGAAACTTTGCACTTATGGCGGGCACATATGCTGAATATAATTTGGCAGCGGAACAGGATTTATTACAAAATGTGTATGAGGCGAACATTGGTGTGAAAATTTCGGCAGCCCATAATCTTTGGGTTGATGCGGGAATTATGCCCTCGCATATTGGTTTTGAAAGTGCGATTGGTAAAGATTGTATGACTTTGACCCGAAGTATTTTGGCGGACAACTCTCCGTATTATGAAACGGGAGTGAAAATTGGCTATACTTCAAAAAGCGAAAAATGGTATTTGGCTGCGATGTATTTGAATGGCTGGCAACGCATCCAGAAAGTTGAGGATAATCAAACACCAGCTTTTGGAACGCAAATTACTTATAAACCAACTTCAAAAACAACATTGAATTGGAGTACCTACGTTGGAAATGAGCAACCGGATAATGATAGAAAATGGCGTTATTTCAATAACTTTTACGGACAATTTAAAGTGACTGAAAAAACAAGCGTAATTGCTGGTTTTGATATAGGTTCGCAACAATCAGCCAATAAAAGTGACAAATATGACATTTGGTTTTCTCCAATTTTGATTGCGCAATACAAACCAACCGCTAAAATTCAGTTGGCGGCAAGAGGCGAATATTATCAGGACAAAAAAGGGGTAATCATTGCAACGGGAACGCTAAACGGATTTAAAACCTACGGTTTCTCGGCTAATTTTGACTATTTAGTTACTGAAAATTTAATGTTCAGAGTAGAAGCCCGAAATTTGAATAGTAAGGATGCGGTATTTTTGAAAGATAATTTGCCTAGTAATGACAATTTATTTTTGACGACTTCATTAGCGATTTCGTTTTAAATAAAGTGAAAAGTGAAAAGTGAGATGTTGTAGATTATAAACATTTTACTTTTCACTTCTCATAGAATAAAAAAATATGGACAACGAAAAAGAAAATAACGTCAAGCACTTTCTGGATTTAATACAAAAATCACGCAAAGGAAAGTTTAAAATCTACATTGGGATGAGTGCCGGTGTGGGCAAAACGTTTCGTATGCTGCAGGAAGCACATACTTTATTGAAAAAAGGGATTGATGTAAAAATTGGATATATTGAAACACATAATCGAGCGGAAACACACGAATTGCTCGAAGGTTTACCGGTAATTCCAAGACGTACGCTTTTCTATAAAGGCAAACAACTCGAGGAAATGGATGTGCAAGCCATTATCAATTTGCGTCCTGAGGTGGTTATTGTTGATGAATTGGCGCATACGAATATTGAGGGAAGCAAGAATGAGAAACGTTGGCAAGACGTTTTGGAGATTTTGGAAACGGGAATTAATGTGATTTCGGCAGTGAATATTCAGCATATTGAAAGTTTGAATGAAGACGTGAAACGGATCACCAATGTTGATGTTCAGGAGCGAATTCCGGATAATGTGCTGCGATTGGCCGATGAGGTGGTGAATATTGATTTGACCTCGGAGGATTTGATTGCCCGTTTGAAAGAAGGGAAAATTTATACCGCAGATAAAATTCAGACGGCTTTGAATAACTTTTTTAAATCAGATCAAATTTTACAATTGCGGGAATTGGCGTTGAAAGAAGTTGCGGGTCAAGTGCTTAGAAAAGTAGAGAATGAAGTTCCGAAAAATAGTGCTTTACGACATGAAAAACTGTTGGCTTGCATTAGCAGCAATGATAAAACGGCTAAAATTGTTATCAGAAAAGCAGCCCGTTTGGCCAGTTATTACAACTGTAATTGGTATGTTTTATACGTGGAAACACCAAAAGAAAGCAGCGATAAAATTGCATTGGACAAGCAACGCCATTTGATAAATAATTTCAAATTAGCCACACAACTTGGAGCAGAAGTGATTAAAATTCAAAATTCTAATATTACAGATGCCATGCTGAAAATTGTGGAACAAAAAAATATTACAACGGTTTGCATAGGAAAACCGCACTTGAATTTATTTAAAGTAATTTTGTCAACAACGATTTTCAGGCGCTTATTGAATAGTCTTTCTTTATCGAATGTTGATTTAGTAATTCTGGCATAAAAATAATATAGCCACAGATTCACAAATTTACATGAGTAAATTCGTGACAACTAATTAAATAAAAGAGGGATGAGATAGCTTCGTTCCTCGCAATGACAATATGAGAATTAAAACCAAATTAAACTTGGGCGTTGGCTTACTTTTTCTAATGATAATTATACTTTCATTAGTGGCTGCGTTTTATATTTTTTCGATAAAAAAAGACACTGAAAACATTCTAAAAGCGAATTACAATACGCTCGAATATTCTCGGAACATGCTCCTTTCATTAGATGAAATTAATGTCGATGAAGAAAAAGCAATTGTTGTTTTTGAAACGAATCTTAAGAATCAGATTGCCAATATTACTGAGATTGGCGAAGATAAAGCGACGTATAATTTGCAAAAAAGTTTTGATTTTTTAAAAAAAAATAGGACTGATGAAACTATAAAAAACCAAATTCGGCAGGATGTTTTTGAGATTATGAAGTTGAATATGATTGCGATTAAAGAGAAAAGTGATATTGCTACACATACAGCCGAAACCGCTAATTTGTGGATTGCAGTAACAGGTACGCTTTGCTTCTTGATTGCGTTCAATCTATTAGTGAATTTACCCAATAATATTGCCAATCCAATAAAAGAGCTTACTGCAAGCATTAAAGAAATTGCCAATAAAAATTATTCGGAACGCGTGCATTTTATGACTCATAACGAGTATGGCGATTTGGCCAAATCGTTCAATTCAATGGCCCAAAAACTCGAGGAATACAGCAATAGTAATCTGCATAAGCTGTCCTTTGAAAAGAAACGATTAGAAACGCTGATTAACAATATGCATGACCCGATTATAGGATTGGACAATGAAGGTCTGATTTTATTTGCGAATGATGAAGCATTGAAAATTATGGGTTTAAAATCGGAAGAAGCTATCGGAAAATTGGCTTCAACTTTAGCATTAACAAATGATTTGATGAAATCCTTAATTATAAATAATTTATCAAATGATTCCAATACTTCGGGACAAAAATCACTTCCAATGAAAATTTTTGCCGATGGAAAGGAAAGTTATTTCGAAAAAGAAACAGTAACAATTACTATAAAGCCAACGGGAGAAGACCAAACTATCATTATTGGTGACGTGATTATTTTAAGAAATATTACTGTTTTTAAAGAATTGGATTTTGCCAAAACTAATTTCATTGCCACCGTTTCGCATGAGTTGAAAACCCCAATCGCTTCGATTAAAATGAGTTTGCAATTGCTGGAAAAACCAGAAACAGGAAGTATCAATACCGACCAAAAACAGCTCATTGACGGCATCAATGAGGACAGCCAGAGATTGCTTAAAATTACAGGAGAATTACTGGAATTATCACAACTGGAAACAGGAAATATTCAGTTGAATATAGAAAAAAGTAATCCGTATGAAATTGTAAATTATGCCATTGAAGCGATAAAAGTGCAAGCCGAACAAAAGCAAATCGAATTGCAGATAGAAATGGAGCATAACTTGCCGGAAGTGAAGGCTGACAGTGAAAAAACGGCTTGGGTTTTAATCAATTTTCTAACCAATGCTATTCGGTATTCTTCGGAAAATAGCAGTATTACGGTACAATTGAAAAAAGAAAATAATCAGATTGCTTTTCAAGTGATTGATACCGGAAAAGGAATTGACAGCCGCTATAAAACTAAAATTTTCGATAAGTATTTTCAGATTCCCGGAAGCCATAAATCTGGTACGGGATTGGGCTTAGCCATAAGCAAGGAATTTATTGAGGCGCAAGGAGGAACCATTGGTATTGAAAGCGAATTAGGACTGGGAAGTACTTTTTATTTTAAGTTGGGCAGTATATGATTGAAGGAAATTGATAAAATTGAAAAGATTAAACTCATTATTGCTGACTTAAATTGTAATTTAACAATGTGGTATTTTAAAAATGCAGTACTTTTTTACTTAAGAAAAAAGAAATAATATTACTGGACCTGAGGTCTGGTTACGTATTATTCAAATTGTTAGAGTTATAGTCTACTGCTTTTTTAAAATTCCTCACTCAAATTCCTCACTGAGAGAGGAATTAATTTAAATAAAAAACCCTTAAACAATTAATGTCTAAGGGTTTGTTTTTGTAGCGAGACCGAGATTTGAACTCGGGACCTCAGGGTTATGAAAACTAGCCCTTAACTGTTATCTTTTTGTAATCACTGTATAATCAGGCAATTGATTATTTGTATTTCCTCGTTTTTATTGCTTTTTTAATGTTTTTAAGTTTTTTGGGGTTGCCGACAACCATTTTACGCTAATTTCTTTACTGTATTGACTTGCGAAGGATTAAAGATGTTTTTTTCAATACCAAAAATCCAGTTTGCATTGACTTTGTAAACTTTGCAAATATTTTCAATGTGCTTTGCGGTAAAATGTGCTAATCCTTTTTTAATTCTACTTAAACTTTGTTTTGGCATTTCAATTTCTCTACAAAAATCTGTATCAAATCGAATTATACCCAATGATTTGAGTATATCAATTAATTCAAATATTTTGATGTCTGATTGATACATGTTTTTAATTTTGAGCTGTTACAATACAACCGAAAGATCCACAAGTTTTAGATGAGATTAAATTATCTTCTATGAATAATTCTACTGTAAGACCACCACCTACTTTATCGTTATTCTGTGCAGAAATATATTTAAAGTCGTTTCCAAATTGATTATAGCTAACAGTATAAGGAACTGGTACCGTTTCTTGATGTGTTTCACCGTTAGAACCTACATAAGTAATATCAGCACTTTTAGATGTTCCTGTAATTTTATACTCTAATGCTTTATGAAACGAGTAAATAACACGAACACCATCTCTTGATTTATAAGTGAAGTTTTGAATTGATTCACTAGACTTTATTTTAAAAGCGGTATAAATGTATTCACTAGAATAAGTTTTTTTTTCATTAGGACTTATTTTAAATTCAAAATCAGGGGCATTGTCAAATTTGGAATCATAAGGACTTATGGTTACATTATAATCTGTTCTGTTTTCAAAAGAATATGATTCCTTTGGAGCGTCATCATTGCTAGAACATCCAAAAAAAATAATAGTAATAAGTAATAGTATAATTCTATTCATTATTTGTTTTTTTTCATTAAGTAATGATATACATTTTGATTTCCAACCGTTAAAACGTATGCTGTAACAAATTCATATCCATTAGCTGATAAAAAATTTAATGCATCTATCATGGAGTTGAATATTAATCCTTCTCCTTTTTCATCTTTTAAAAGAGTTTCATCTGTATTGTTAGAAAAAAATTTTGTTTTTTGACCTATATCAATTGTTATTGTGAGTTTTGATGACATCAATTTAGATGTGCCTAATATTTGCAAATATTGTACATCTAAATCTTTAATAGGTATTCCGTTAATTGTTTGTCCAAAACTTGAGTAACTGCAAATAGTTAAAAAAATAATGATTAAAATTTTATTCATAATTTATTGGTTTTTGTTTTTAAGTTCTTTTAGTATTTCTTTTTGAAGAGTTATAACTTCATCTATTCTAAGCATCCATGCACCAATCCATCTAATTAATAAAACAGCAACAACTATTACTGTTATTATATATAAAAAATTCATAATTCCTTCCATAAGTTTATTTATTTGGTTAAAAAGTTCTTTTTACTATTTTGAATATTTGTTTCACATCGTTTAATTCGATGGTAAAATCTTGAAACTCAGGACTTGTATTTCTTGAATGACAAGTAATAATTCCATTTTCTAAATTTTGACTAATAATGTCTTTACAAATTATTGTGTCTTTATGGACAATAATCCAGCCATATTGAGAGTCACGAAAACCATCTTTCCAATGTTGACGATTCAATTCTCTACAAAGTGTTATACACCCTTCAGGGTTATCATATAATCCTCCGTTGTCCATACTGTCTCCTTTTATTTCAAAAGCTACATAGTTACCTCTTGCATATTGGTCCACATAAAAATTTACTTCATTAAACCCATCTATAAAATCACCTTCACAACATTCACTTATATAAGTTGCATAGGCTTTGGCAGGAACTAAAGGCACTGTCATAATAAATTTTCCGTTTCCTAAATCTTGAAATTTGTTTCCGTTTTTATTTTCTAAGTAATCTTCTTCATCAGATAAAGTGTCTTCTTCATTTTCTAATAAAAAGTAGTTGTTAGATACATTAAAGTATTCTGCAAGTATTTTTCTGTTTTTAATATTCGGTTTAGAGTTCTTGTTTATAATTCTACTCAAAGTAGATTGTGAAACCCCTGTGTTTTCTGAGAGCTCGTAAGGTGTTATACCTTTTTTTTCGATAAGAGCTTTTAGTTTTGACCCAATTGTATCCATTTGTTTTGTTTATAATGATTATAAATAAAAGTAAAATGCATTAATTTAATTCGTAATACTTGCATAATACTTTCATTTTGACATATATTTGCATAACAAAATTATTCAATACAAATATTTGATAAATGTAAGAATAAAAAAGTAAGCTCCTTGAAATATCGAATAAAAATAAAAAGCTGGTGGGTTTACAGAAACCTTTTTGAGAAAAGCTGAAAAATAAAAACTAGCAGATGCAGGTCGCCACTTTCATAGCGCAAGGTTCGACTCCTTGGTTTGCACAATTAACATTAACAATTAATCAGAATGGGAATAAGACAAAATATTTTAGAGAAAATAAGAGAGCCACGTATGAGAGCTAAAATAGTTTTAGCGTCTCCAAAAAACATTACAGACAGTACGGTGGTTAGATGGATAAACAATAATGATGATTCACTTACAAAAGAATGGTGTTTGAAACTTATTGAAACTGAATTAGGAATGAAAAGAAGTCAATTTTTTGAAACTAATAAACCATGAAATACCCTAACGAAATTTCAAATATCATATTTAAAATATGGATTCGATTATTAACAATACTGGCTTTGATATTTATGGTTGTAATACTGGCTTTAATTTATTTCAAATGGTATTACTAGAAAAAACAATAATTGTATTGCTGCTATTAATAGCGATGCTTGGGATTATCTGCTTAGGGAAATGGTTTTATGACAAACTAAATAAATGGTAATGAATAGACTTCAAAGAATAGCATTTATAAAAAGAGAATCCAGAGAGTTAGAAACTCAAGAAGCACTCTTTAGACAAGGATTAAGTTCAATTACAAGCCGTAAGAGATACTTAGAATTGGAGTTGGCAAGTTTGGGAGCTTCCAACTCCACCCGAAAGGGCAAATATGATGATGTTTTAACAGATCAGCAGAAACTGGAGATTAGAGCAAGTTTAACCAAATAAAAAACCTGCTTTCGAGCAGGAAAGCAGGTTTTAGGAATCAAATTTTAAATACGCCGAGCAGGCATAATCAAAAAGCAAAGATATGGAAGTTTCAGAAAAAACAAATGATTTCACTTCGCAAAAAATACAAGTGGATTATAACGGCGAAATCCAAAGCCTTTCCTTTTTGGAAATAGAGGCGATTTTAAATGAAAAAACAAGCTTACGCTCTACAATGCCTTTTGCGGTTTGGAGCAAAAAAAGAATCATTACCCAGTCAGCAACACTGTCCAGCTTTGCTCAAAACTTCGCTTTTTTCCTGAATCAAAAAATGTATTTCGACTCAGATACCATCTTCAAAATGAATGTAGAAATGGGATGTGTGAAACTTTTTAATATTAACTAAAAATGAAACTAAAAAAAATCAACTCAGAGATAAAAAAAGGTCGTGCCGTCTTGCTTATGTATAATATCGATAAGGTAAAAAAGGATTACCCAATCGAGAAAAGAAATAGGGAAATGTTCGAAATCAAACAGGAAATCGAACGCCTAGAAAACTTAAGGATAACCAAAACGCAAAACGCAATAGCGAAATTAAACCGAGAATTACAATGGCATTAGAAATTAATCAAGTTTACAAAACACCTCAGGGAAGAATCCTTAAAGTAAAAACAATCAGAGAATCAGGAATTCACACGCTCATCACTATTGACGAAAAAGGGGAAGTTCTTCCAGATAAAAAAAACTCATTTGGTCATGTAGTTGACCGCTCAGAAAGGCTTTGCTCTGATGAAACAATCAGATCATTTAAACAGATAAAAACAGCATAATGAAATTTAGAGCAGATATAAATTCAGAAAAACTCCTTCACATATTTGGTGTCCTATTTATAACCATAGGGTTAGGAGGTATTTTATTAGTCCTATTATTTCCAAACTTATCAACAACAATCAAATTCTAAAATAATCAATAAAAAAGCCTACTGGACAAGAGTAGGCAAATAAACCGAAGTTTAATTTAAAATCAATTACAAAATTATGAAAAATCAAGTTACAAATTCTGAAAACACATTGACAAATGTAAAAGAGCTACCAAACCTTCACGGTGTTGAGGTTTCTCCAAGAGAATTATCGTCTGAATACTGGACACCTGAAAAAGAAGGTGAGTATCGTGTAGGTCTTGTTTTGGAAGTCAAAGAGGAAACTTACAAGAGCGAAGTAACAGGCGAACCAATCACACTTCCTTGCGTGATAATGTTATCACAAAACGAAGATTTAAGTTTCTCTACTATTCGCAATGGCTCAAAACGACTTGTTGCGACTATTGAAGATGCTATTGAATCTGGAGAGGTTGTTTACGGTCAAACGCCTGTAAAGATAACTTATACAGGGAAGCAAAAGAATAAAACAAATTCTTTCATCTCAGACAAATGGAGTGTTAAACCTTTAATTTTCTAATTCATGAATCTGGAAACATTAAAAGACAGTATGCCGAATTTACATTCGGCTGCTGTATCCGAAAAAGAGTTATTTGATAAATCGATTGATTTTACACGACCTCTTAAAGATTACCCTAAAGCGGAATTCATTGCCAATTTCATAAAATCAGGAGTTAAGCCACAACATGTTTATACTGAATCTTTAAATGTTGACGGTTTAGTTGTTCAGGATGCAATGGAAAAGTATTTGGACAATGATTCTTTGAGTTCTTCAATGCTTAAAGCGGCTTTAAAAACGCCTTTACATTTTGAATTTGCCAAAAGTGAAGATAAAGAAGAACTTGAAAAAATAAAGGGAACACCAGCTTGTTTCAATTTAGGTACTTTTTTACACCAAGCTATTTTGGAACCTACAAAATTCGAAAGGGTAATTATTGAACCTAATTATGCACTTAACTCAAACGAAGGTTGCGCCAAAATGATTGAGTATTGGGAAACTTTTTTTACTCAAAGAGGTTTCGGATACATCGGTGAAGAAGAAGTAAAGGCTGCTGATATTATAGATCATTGCCAAAATCAAGTTACTGAACTTTTGGAATTGAAATTGGATAAAATAGATGGCAAACGTGCCTATATCAAAGTTTTTGAAAGTTGTTCAGGTGTTGAAGCAGTTACACAAGAAAACTTTATAAAAATCCAAATCCTTAAGAAACATTATGAGGTTTACGGAGGTGGTATTCTAAAAAAACTATTGCATCATTCCAAACGTGAAATATCAATGTATCACACGGATTCAAATACTGGACTTGATTTAAAAATACGTCCCGATGCTATCCAGTTTGAGGAAAACATAGGAGTTAATGCAATCATATCAGTAAAAAGCTCAGGAATTGAAGATTTGAAAGCATTCTATTATCAAGCTGCAAAGCTGCATTATGACTTATCTGAAGGCATGTATCAAGAAGTTGCAACAAAAGCAACTGGACGTGACTTTAATACTACAATTATGGTAATGCTTCAAACGGTTGCTCCTTACGCAATAGCCATTTTGGTTTGGTCAGCTGAGGATATAGAAATGGGAAAACACAAGTTTCATTTTGCTTTAAATAACGCAAAAGAAATCATTGAAAAAGAATCAGTGAAAGGCTACGAGGTTTTTTCAGAAGAGGATAACTTGGGACTAATCCAGATGTTTTTACCGAGTTGGAACCAACAAGAATATTTACCCGTAAACATTTAAAAAAACAACAAAATATAACATGGAAACATTACAAATTGACAAAGCAAATGCTTTAAAAGCTCATGAAGAAGCAAGCACAAAAGGGAAATCATTACTTGAAAATCTATTTGGGAAAAAGGTATTTCTTAAAGATGTAAAAGACAGTATTAAAAATTTTGATGATGTTTTAGAAAATAATGGAATTTCTAGAGAAGATTTTGAAACATCATGTAAAAGATTGGAACCTGATGAAGTTGCTTATCGAATGGCAAAATTAGTTTGCATCACTTTCAATGAGGGATGGCTTCCAGATTGGACAAACTCAAATGAATACAAATATTATCCTTGGTTCAATATGAGTTCTTCTTCGGGCGTCGGTTTTTCGGACGTCGACTGCGGTTTTTGGCGTGCGAATTCGTGTGTCGGCTCGCGCCTTTGCTTTAAATCTGCTGATTTAGCAAAACACGTAGGAAAACTTTTTGAACAAGAAATTTACAAACCACTTTTTACAATTTAATTATGTACACAGATATTAAAACTTTTGAAGATGCTTGCAAAGTATTAGCTCTTAACCCTGAAAATTTAATTCCTGATTTCTCATTCTTTCCAGAATCAGACAAACAGGCAATGATTGACCATTCCAAATTAGTAATTATTGCAAAGGCTATAAATGGTGATTGGGTTCCAAACTGGAAAGATTATGATCAATACAAATATTATCCATGGTTCGAGATGGGTTCTTCTTCGGGCGTCGGTTTTTCGTACCGCGACTGCGTTATTTGGCGTACGGGTTCGTCTGTCGGCTCGCGCCTTTGCTTTGAGAGTAGAGAAAAAGCCAAATATGTAGGGAAGCAATTTGAATACCTATACAAAAGCTATTTTGTAAAAGAATAAATAAATAAGGTTGTGTGGTGTCGTTGCTGTAGTTCTTCTTCAGGCGTCAGTTTTTCGTACAACGACTACGATAATTGGAATACGAATTCGAATGTCAGCTCGCACCTGAGCTAAAAAATATTAAACATCACAGACCTTGCCCACATGGCAAAAAAACACAAATTAATAGGTTCGTTAGTAATGAAAGTGAAAATGAACCAATCAAAGCAAAGTATGAAAAGATTTAAAAATATTTATCAGCAGATCATTTCAATTGAAAATCTAACACTTGCAGAAAGTAAAGCACGCAAGGGAAAGTCTAAACAGTATGGAGTTAAAGTATTTGATAGGAATCCACAGAATAACCTTGTAGAGCTTAATAAAATGTTGTTTGAAAAGATTTATCAAACATCAGAATATACCACTTTCAAAGTGTATGAGCCAAAGGAAAGATTAGTTTTTAGACTTCCTTATTTCCCTGACCGGATAACGCATCATGCGATAATGAATGTTTTAGAACCAATTTTTACAAAGCTATTCACAGCTGATACATATAGTTGCATCAAAGGAAGAGGTATTCATGGAGCTGCTAAAAATTTGAAACTAGCATTGCGGGACCAGGAGAATACAAAATACTGTTTGAAATTAGATATTGTGAAGTTTTACCCAAATGTAGATCATGAAATACTAAAGCAATTATTAAGAAGAAAATTTAAAGACAATGATCTTCTTTGGTTACTTGATGAAATCATTGATAGTGCTGAAGGTTTACCGATTGGAAATTATCTAAGTCAATATTTTGCTAACTATTACCTAACGTATTTCGATCATTGGATAAAAGAAAATAAGGAGATTAAATATTACTTCAGGTATGCTGATGATATTGTAATTCTATCCAGTAATAAAACTCATTTACATGAAATTTTAGCAGAAATAAAAACCTATCTGAACGATAATTTAAAACTGGAAGTAAAAGGTAACTATCAAATATTTCCCGTTGAATCTCGTGGAATTGATTTTGTTGGATATGTGTTCTACCATACGCACACAATGCTCCGAAAATCAATTAAAAAAAGATTCGCAAAGGCAATATCAAAAACAAAGAATAAAGCCACTATAGCGGCTTATTATGGATGGGCCAAACATTGCAATTCAAAACACTTATTAAAAAAATTAATACCAAATGAACAATTTTAAAGATTTCGATATAAAACCAGAGATAACAAATTTTGTAGGTGAAAAAATCAAGATAAATAATTTGCTTGATAAAGAAATAATTGTAGTTGATTTCAGAGTGCTTCCATCAAACTATGAAGGAAAAGGAGATAGGCTTGATATTCAAATTGAATATCGTGATGAGCCAAGAGTGATTTTTACTGGAGGCAAGTATCTCAGACAAACCATAGAAAAAGTACCGAAAGATAAGTTTCCATTTAAAACAAAAATCAAAAAGAACGGTGAGTATTTGGAATTCACTTAAAAAGGAAATCAATGTCAAATACTTATAGAACAAGTTCCGGTGAAAAGTTCACCACGGCACAAGTGGAATCCAGAATGAGAATCGCTAAAGCTGCTGCACTCGAAAAGCAATTTAATGAATTTGATTACAACTTTTGCGAAGAGTGCGGACGTAATGCTTCAAACACAAGGTTAGATTGCTCACATGATATTTCAGTAAAGAAAGCTAAGGAAGAAGGTAAAACAGAACAATGTTGGAATGTTGGGAACATCACAATTCTTTGCAGGGATTGTCACCAAAATAAAGATAAACTTAATACGCAATTCACATGAAAAACTTTGAAATCACAAATAGCGCCATTAAGCAAGTAAAAGACAACAACAGGAGATATTATGAGAAGGTAATTTTATTTGCTCAGACATGGGTAAAAACACAGTTCAAAGGATTTACAAGCGAGCATTTAAAAGAGGCGTATTACTCTCATGGAAATTTAAAGCCTATTGAACCAAGAGTATTTGGAGCTGTTTTTAGAGAACTTTCAAAAGATGGATTGATTTTTAAAAATGGTTTTCAATTATCTAAAAATCCAAAATGCCATTCAAGGCCACAGCAAATTTGGATAAGCAAAGAATACCGATTAAAGCAGCAGAAAAACAGAAGTAACGAGCATCAAACATTGGAATTATTTAATAGTTAAAAACAAAATAACTAAAAATGGAAATAGTAAAAAAATTAGGAACAAAATTTAATGAAATAGTAATAAGAACTTCTGTACTTGAAGAAATGAAAGGCAACTATACTGCTGAAAGGCTTTTAAGGACGTGGGAAGAAGATTTTGTAGATGAAGATACTGGTAACGTAGTAACGATCCAGAGAAATGAAATTCTTTTTGATAGAGGTGTATTAATGGATAATGATGTGCTTTCACAAATCAACTTTTATCTCCAAAGTGGAGATATTAAAGATGTTTTAGCCAGTAACCAAAAAAGAACAGGCATTGCTGTTAAAAATTCAGCATCTGTTTATTGTGTTACTATTCTTCAAGGAACTAAAAAAAGAAATTATTATTTATATGCAAATTCAGTTGATTTAGCTCTAAATATAATTACTGACTTTCTTGAGCAAAAAATAGAAGGATCATTTTCTTTTACTTCTGTTAAAGAAATGGGATTTAGTAACTTAATTCCTTTAGAAGATGATGATTTAGACAAAGATTTCTATAAAATAGAAGTTGAGATTGCTTATGAAGAAGATGATCCGTTTAAGCAAGTTTATATTTTGCAAGCAAATGATGCTGAAGAAGCAAAAGAAATAATTATCAAGTTCATTTCATTAAAAATGAAAGAAGAAAAAAGAGAAAAGCCTTTTGAAACAACCATAGTTTCAGCTAGAACAGTTCCATGTAACAACATTATTGACTACCAATTTGCCAAAGAGTATTTCGATAATGATTAAAGACCTCAAATCATCGGTTTAATCCGAGTAATAGAAACAAAGTAATAATTTATGGCTAGACCTAAAAAAGAAAATGCGGAATACTTTTCTCATGATTCAAGTATGAGGAATGATCCTAAAATAAAAGCTTTAAGAAGAAGGTTTTCAATTGGTTATTCGGTTTACAATATGTTCCTGGAGTACTTGACTGATTGTAGTTTTTTTGAATTTGAAATGAATGATTTGCAATATGAGATTTTAGCTGGTGACTTTGACATTGAAACTGAAACTTTAATTCAGATTTTGGATTACTGTGTTAAAATAGGGTTGTTACAAAATCAAGGAAATGTCTTTTTTTCAAATGGATTAAAGAAAAGATTGCAATCAGTTTTAGATAAGAGAAACAACGCAAAAGATAAGTTTCTGAATAAGAAAATACTTGAAATAGCAAGTTTTCAATCTAAAACTGATGTTTCTGTCACAGAAACGACACAAAGTAAAGTAAAGGAAAGTAAAGTAAAGGAAAGTAAAGTTCTTTTAAGAAAAGAACCAAAAGCAGCGATTGTTGATGTTTTAAAAATAGAGTATCCATTTTTCACAGAAAACTTCAAAACACAATGGCAGTTATGGAAAGTCTATAAATCTAAAGAATTTAATTTCAAATACAAATCAATTCAAAGTGAGCAGGCTTCACTTACAGAATTGTCAAATCTTTCTAAAAAAAGCGAAAAAATAGCTATTGAAATTATAAACCAGTCTATGGCGAAAGGATGGAAAGGATTCTTTGAATTAAAAAATAATACTCAAAATGGAAAACAATTTAATAATTCAGCAGGAACAAATTCAAATACAGGGTACAAGCCTGCCACAGTTGATAGAGAAAAGCTTATTCAAGAGCTTACCGATGATGTTGCAAATGGAAATATCCCAGGTCAATATTAATAATACACCCGCAGAAACGAGATTAAATCTTGCAGATGATGTGATGAGGTTGCTTCAAGTTCGTGAAAGAAATGCTGATATGTCGAAAGATTGGCTGTTGTTTATTTCTACTTCAAATTTCAAAATTACAGCTGGAGAAATTTATTTGGCTTTTAAAATGGCTTTGAGTCGAGAGATTTTAGATTCAAATGGAAAAGAAATTGATTTGTTCCCAGAACTAAGTAACAATACAACCGGCAAAGTCATTTCGGCATATTTAAAATCTAAGAACGAAAGTTTAATATACCAGAATGCCAAAGACAAACTAAAGTTGTTGAAAATGCCATCAAATGAAGTTTCGGAAATTGAAAAGGAAAAAATACGAGAGTATTTTATCAAATCAATCTTTGATGAAATTACTTCAAATGGGTTCAGTGCTGATGCACATCATTTGTTTTTTGATTTAGAAAACTCTGGAAAGCTAAAAATTTCAGTTGAAGAAAAGAAAAAACTTTACGATGAACAACTTAAAATTTATGTTCCAGCACAAAGGGAAGATATAAAATTAAGAGGTTCATTTTCGGCAAAACATTTACTAAAAGACTTTGATAAAAGATTGAATTCTGGAAAGCCATTGATTTATGTAGTCAATAAATGCAGAAGCATAGCAGTTTCTAATTACTTGAAAAATCATTTGGAAGATTTCGAGGTATTCAAAAAAGCATTGGAATGAAAGCTAAAATACGCCACATCGTAAATCAAAAACATGAATCAAGCAATGGAAGTTGTGGTACCTACTTCACTGATTTTTTAAAGGAGTTACAAATTCCATTAATTGAGTTTGAACAAATCATTTCCGAGATGTACAATAATGATGAGGTTCAAATCAGAGAAGCGATAAATGGATTAATGGTAATGAAAAAAGTTTAATCATGAATGAGCATCCGGATCAGATAATAATTGCTAAAGCAATTTCAAAAGAAAATACCTATTTCATTTTCAGGAACAATTCAGAAGAGGTAACGCTTTCAATAAATGATACTGGAATGATTAAATCAAATCATAAACTTACCCATTCTGAAATCCAGTTTTTAAGAGAAGAGTATCCTTTATTCTTCAATAAATAATCAAATTAAAATAAACGAGCAATAATGATTGACATAAAAAAACAATTTAAACCAGAGTATATTGACTTCTTAGAAAGCAAAATACTTGAGGTTAAAAATACAGGATTTGAGTATTCTGACTTTCATAAAAATACTTTTCCACATCAAAGAGATGTTTGCCAATGGGCATTGTTTGGAGGTAGAAGAGCTATCTTTTGTTCTTTCGGATTAGGGAAGACAGTTATCCAGTTAGAAATTGCAAGAGCTGTTATAGAGAAAACAGGAAAACCGTTTCTTATTGGCTTACCACTTGGAGTATTGGGAGAATTCAGAGATGATGCAAAAACAATTTTAGGATTAGAAGTTGATTATGTTTTGGATCAGGAAGATGTTGAAAACGCTCAAAGCTTTTATGATAAACCACAAATATTTTTATCAAACTATGACAGGATCCGTGAAGGTAAATTTGATACTTCTTATTTTGGAGGAGTTTCATTTGATGAAGGAGATGCGATCAGGAATTTGGAAACAAAAACATCGGACTACATTATCAATGAAATGTCAAAGATTGAATACCGTTTTATTGCTACAGCAACTCCAGCCCCAAATGAATATACTGAAATTCTTAACTATGCGCAATTTTTAGGAATATGTGACAGAGGTCAAGCACTTACAAGATTCTTTCAACGTGATAGCGTTAATGCTGGAAACCTTACACTTTACAAACACAAAGAAAAAGAGTTTTGGTTGTGGGTTCGTAGCTGGGCAATTTTCATTGAGTATCCATCTGACTTAGGATATAGCGATGAAGGATATAGACTTCCTGAATTAAAAGTGCATTACCATCAAATAAATTTGAATGATCGTTCTATCAAAAGTGATAGAGATGGTAATTATAAAATGTTTACAGATGCTTCGAAAAGCTTATCAGAAGCTGCAAAAGAAAAAAGAGAAAGTTTATTTGCTAGAGCTGAAAAGTCAGTTGAGATTGCAATGCAGCATCCGGATAAGCATTTTATTTTTTGGCACGATTTAGAAGATGAGAGAAAAGCACTTGAGTTGTTGCTACCAAAAGAAAAAACAAAATCAGTGTTTGGAACTCAGAAGCAAGAAATCAAAGAGCAATATCTCAACGAATTCAAACATGGACAATATCAATATTTGGCAACCAAGCCATCAATTGCCGGAGCTGGGTGTAACTTTCAAAAGTTTTGTTCGGATGCTGTATTTACAGGTATAGGATATAAGTTCAAAGATTTCATTCAGGCAATTCACAGGATATTGAGATTTAGACAATTCAATGAAGTGAATATCCATTTAGTATTTACAGATGCCGAACTTGAAATACTTAAAAAGCTAGAGCGTAAATGGTCCGACCATAAAAAGATGATTGCTGAAATGACAGCATTAATGATAAAGTACGGGCTTGACCATAGAACTCAAATAGCAGAATTGAAAAGAGCAATAAACATTGAACGCCAAGAATGGAAAGGTAAAGACGTAGCACTTGTGAATGATGACAATGTGAATGATGTCAAAACCATTGCCGATAATTCTGTAAAGATGATACTTACTTCTATTCCTTTTGGAAATCAATATGAGTATTGCGAAAGCTACAGAGATTTTGGACACAATGATAATAATGAAAAATTCTTTGAACAGATGGATTATTTAACTCCTGAACTTTTGAGAGTTTTAGAACCAGGTAGAATATGTGCAATTCATGTTAAAAATAGAATTCAGTTCAGTTATCAGAATGGAGTTGGTTTCACGTCATTAATTGATTTTAGAGGATTGACAACTGAGCATTTCGTTAAACATGGTTTTTACTTATTGGGAGAGCATTACATACCAACTGATGTCGTTAGAGAAAACAATCAAACATATCGCCTTGGATGGACTGAGAACTGTAAGGATGGTACCAAGATGGGAGCAGGATCTCCAGAGTATCTTTTGATATTCCGAAAAGCTCCAACGGACATATCAAATGCTTATGCAGATGATAGAGTTGTGAAAAGTAAATCAGAATACACACGTGGCAGATGGCAGCTAGACGCTCATTCGCTTTGGAAAACTTCAAATAATAGATTTCTTTCTTCTGAGGAGCTAAGAACATTAAACCTTTCACAAATCGGTAAACGTTGGAAGGAGTATTGTCAAAACAATCCGTATGACTTTGAAAAGCATGTTGAGTTATGCGAAACGCTCGATAGTATTAAAAAGCTTCCATCATCATTTATGGCCGTAAGCCCATGGACACATACGCAAAACGATTTTGTTTGGGATGACATCAATCGAATGAACACTTTAAATACTCAACAAGCGTCAAAAAGAAAGATGCTGCATGTTTGTCCACTTCAGTTCGATATCGTTGATAGAGCAATTGACAGATACTCAAACGAAGGAGATTTAATTTATGATCCGTTTGCAGGGATTGGAACTGTTCCACTTCGAGCAATAAAAAAAGGACGTAAAGGAAGAGGTAGCGAGCTTAATGATTTGTATTGGAAAGATTCAGTCGAGTATTGCAAAGCAGAAGAATACAAACAATCAGTACCAACTTTATTTGATTTAGCGATATAATGGAAGATACTATAAAAATTTACTGGATAGATCTATTTTGTGGAGCTGGAGGAACTTCAACCGGCATTCATTTTTCGTCTAGCAATACGGAGGTTTTGGCATGTGTAAATCATGATGCAAATGCGATTAAGTCTCATTTTGAGAATCACCCAAAAGCGCATCATTTCACGGAGGATATAAGAGATTTTGCAGTTGTGATAAAACTTAAAAAGTTAGTTGATGAAATTAGAGAACGAGAACCATTTGCAATAATTTCTATTTGGGCATCGCTTGAATGTACTAACTTTTCAAAAGCCAAAGGAGGTCAACCACGAGACGCTGATAGCAGAACATTAGCTGAACACATGTTTATGTATCTGATGAAACTGAATCCTGATTACTTCTGGGTTGAAAATGTACGTGAGTTTTTATCTTGGGGACCATTAGACGAAAAAGGAAAACCGGTTTCGAGAACTGAAGGTAAAGATTATATAAAATGGGTTGATGATGTAAAAGCGTTTGGATATAGGTTCGATAAAAAGATATTGAATTCTGCAAATTATGGAGCCTATCAGTCACGTGAAAGATTGTTTCTTCAGTTTGCTAAATCTGAATTTCCTATATCATGGCCAGAACAAACCCACACGAAAGACAAAATAGATAGTCCTTTGTTTCCAATGAAAAAATGGAAGCCAGTTAGAGAGGTTTTGGATTTACAAGATGAGGGTATCAGTATTTTTGAGAGAAAGAAAGAGCTTTCAGATAATACCCTGAAAAGGATTTATGCTGGACTTATCAAGTTTGTTGCTAATGGAGAAGATGTATTTACCAAACGTTATAACGGAGGTAAAATAAATCCACATCAAAAAGTAAATTCTATTGAAAGACCTATGGGAACTATTTGCACAAATGGAACTCATGCTTTGGTAAAATCTGTTTTCCTTAAAAAGTATTACTCTGGAAGACCTGAAGGCAAAGTTATAGGAGTTGATGGACCATGTGGAACTATCACAACGGTTGGAGGTCAAGCAATCGTTACGGCTTCTCACCTGAATACTTATTATGGAAATGGTGGAATTCATTCTTTAGATAAACCATCGCCAACTGTAACAACAAAAGATAGAATTGCAAAAGTAGATGTGAATTTTATAGATCAGCAATATACCAGTTCTGAGCCTATCGGATTAGATCAACCTTGCAATACGTTGACAACAGTTCCAAAATTCGCTTTGGTAAATGCTAAGAACTTCATTTTCAATCCTGCTTGGGGTGGAAATAATGGAAGCATTGATAATCCATGTTGTACGGTTGTGGCCAGACAAGATAAAGCTCCTTTGTATATTGTAAGTACTGAGATTGGACTTTTGCAAATTCCAGTTTATGAAGGAGATTCTGAAACTATGATTTTGATAAAAAGGTTCATGGTTAATTATAGTATCGTTGACATCAAAATGCGAATGCTAAACATTCCGGAATTGAAACAAATTCAAGGTTTCCCAAAAGATTATAAACTCATAGGCACCCAAACTGAACAAAAGAAATTCATCGGTAACGCAGTTGAGGTTAACCAGGCTAAAGCATTAGTTCAAAACAATTATAATTCATTGATTAATCATTTCCAAAAAATAGCAGTATGACCTTGAGCAAAGAACACGAAACAGGATATAACCTCATTGAGTTGAGAATCCTTTTACAAAGGTCAATTGAAATCCTAGATGATTTGAACCTACAAAGAAATCCACTAGGGAACAAATCTTTGAGTACCCATTTGAAGGGACTGTATGCTCCATTAGAAAAACAAACTAAAAGGTATAGCGATATGCATTCTGTTTCTCCAGATGGAACTGATCACTTTTATGATGTGGTAAAGAACAATAATCAGTTTATTATGAAACACCATTTACTAGATAAAGCTTTGATTTGTGGGTTCTTGATGGCACATGAGCATAATCCAAAAGCAGTAGAAGGGATTATTAATAAAACATTGAAAAAATTGTAATATGACTTTGGAGGATTTACAGCAAGAAGTAAAAGACATTGTTAATGATACCATAGGATCAATATTTTCTTTGAACACCAACGGTAAAGAATGGACAATCAATATTACAAAAGGCGCTACGATATTCAAAGGTAGCTTAGAAGAAGTTTTGAGCTGCTACATTGAAGAAATAACTTCTTATAGAGAACCAAGAACAGATTTTAAACATGTGACATCGCATAAAAAATACATTTATTAGCTATGACAAATCTTTTATCAAATACAGCATTCGGGAAATACCTAGAGACAATTGAAATTTCAAATAGTTGTTACCGAATGCTTAGAAAGAATTACGATTCTTTGATGGCGCAGAAGATAGAGGCTTGTATGTTTGTTCCATGCAAACTTGTTAAAGGTGTTTTGGTTATTTTGGAAAAGCCTAAATGCGATTGCAACACAGAATATGATAGGGAAGGTTGTCCTGATAAATGCTGGGAATATCTTAATGCAAAAAACCGTGTTTTATTTGAAGGTTATGACGGAACATTTAAGCAATTGCAATGCCTAATTACATTAGGGATAACTGTTGAATATATGGTAAAATACAACTTAACACTAACCCAAACCACTTTAAAACGAATAGGATTATGAAAGCACTATCAATAAAACAGCCGTATGCAAGCTTAATCGCTCATGGCATTAAAGACATAGAGAACCGAACATGGCAAACTCATTTTAGAGGCAGGATATTTATTCATGCTTCGGCTAAAAAAGTAATTGTTGATTTTACAACTGGACAAACAGCTATGATTTATGGAACTGATTTATTTCCAGATACCGGACATAATTTTGCACATGAAAAATTCCCAACTTCCGCAATCATTGGAGAAGTTGACATCATTGATTGTGTTCAGGATCATCCGAGTATTTGGGCTGAAAAGCATAACGACATTATGGGAGAATTTATTCATAAACCTATTTGGAACTGGGTTCTGGCTAATGCGGTTCTGTATGAGAAACCAATCTTAAAGGTAAAAGGGAAATTATCGTTTTGGTTTCCTGATACTGATATTATGGAATGTATTGGGTGCTCGCAAAAATTTGATTCTGAATTTATGGAAGAAGATGATGCTAATGAAAAGTATTGTCAGGAATGTTGGGAGGTACTTTCTCCGATTATGAAACAAGAAGCTAAAGAAATTGAAGAATCAGAATTTTGTGAATGTCCTAATCCTACACAATCATTGTTTCCAGATGGAAAATATAGATGCATTAATGAAGAGTGCTTCAAAATATGGTTTCATTAAAAACCCAGTAAAACCAAAACCTCAGTTAACTTACCCCACTTGCTGTAGACAAAACAATTTTAAAAGCTATTCCTAACCGAATGGCTTTTTTTGTTTTAATTAAGTAATATATTATCTTACTTAATTGTTATATTTGTAAATCAAAACGTAATAAATCAAAACCAATAAATGATCTGTGAAAGCTTAAAAATAGAACAGGGAAAAGTATTTGTTTATAACAAATCAACAAAACTTTTCGAAGAAACTTCAAATGCTGAATTGATTGGAAGTTTAATTTTGGAAAAGGCTGAAAACTCAAATCCGGATTTGATAAAAAAAGAATTCATTATGTTTTTGCAGAAAAACAATTTAAACCCAACAATTGAAAGAATAACGATTTTTGAAAAAATACAAAATGAAACTTTTGAGTTTACGATTAAGAAAATCCATGATAAAGTTTTAAAAGAGCTGCATATATCACTTAGAACAGTAAACAATACTTTTCACTTATTGAAAGATGCAGGAATAATCAAGATATCAAACAAGAAGATTTCTTCAAGAGTAAATTATTTTGAATTGGCGGGTTAGAAGATAAGCTATGAAAGAATTTCAAGGAACAAAAGGAAAGTGGGAGGTAAAACATTCTGAATCAAAAGAAGCTTTTAATGTGGTAGGCTCTTCTCTTGGTGAACATTATAAAATAGCTAGAATACCTTATCTAGTTACTGATACACTTATTGAAGTGAATAATCGTGAAAAAAAAGAAGCAGAATTAAATGCAATATTAATTGCAGCAGCTCCAGAACTACTAAAAGAATTAAAGTTACAGTTTGATAAAATGGACAAAGGCAGTGATAGTTACTTAAGAGTCGGTAAGTTGTTAGATAGAATACTATAATAAAGTAATACTTCATTTAAAAATGAAAGAAGATACATTTGAAAAATATTGTTTAGTAATCGATGAATGGTTTGTAAACGGCTTTAATGGAACTAAAGCTTATCAATCTGTATATCCAAATGCAAGTGATGAAAGCTCTGATTCATCATTTAGAGAGATGGTCGGAATTAGTCGGATTGAAGCCTATATAAAAGAAAAAAAGGACAAAGCTCAAGTGATTCTTCATACTTCACATGAAAAGCTATTAGAAGAGCTTAAAAATTGGGCATACTCTGATATTACAGAAACTTTAATGTTATCTCCGGAAGACGTAAAAACACTACCAGCCGAAATAAGAAGATTGATAACTAAATTCAAAACAACTTCTAAAAGTTATATGGTAGGAGATGTTTTGAATACTGAAACAGTTGTAGAGCTTTGGTTTGTTTCAAAAGAGAAGGCTATGGAAATGATTCATAAGCATACTGGATTCTATGAAGAACACAATCATCAAAAAAGCAATAAAATGTCTAAACAAGAAAGACAACTAAGACTTGCAGCATTAAAAAAGAAATTAGTAAAATAATATGTCTTCACCGTGTGTAGCAAGTTGACCCAACCCTTATAAACACTACAAAGTTAAAAAATGGATTTAAGTGATTCAGAGATATTAGAACTAGAAGAATTGTTATACGAAGAAAAGATAGATCTGTTAAATGATGGGCTTACTCTTTTCAATGACAAAACTAGTCCAAACTATCAATTACTTTACAATTCCATTAACTCACAAGAATGGGCGTTTGATGAAAACGGAAAGCTTAAACTTATTAGCGGTTATGCTGGTGCCGTTTTAGAAGGCAGTTCCAGAAGTACAAAAACATGGTCTGGAATTGATGTTATATTTTGGCTTGCAACTGTTAAACACCAAAAAGAAGGTTGTACCATAAACATTTACCGTGAAACCTATAACGAATTTAAAACTACTCTTTACGAAGATTTCCAACGCAGATTAGATGATTTTGGATTAGACAATCCTTTTCGTAGAGCAAAAGAGGTAAAATCATTTAGGATTGGAAACTCAAAAGTTAACTTTCTTGGAGATGGTAAATTCGGTGGAGGTTGCGACTATGCTTTTTTCAATGAGGTAATGTTCATCAATGAAGAAGTATTCAAGCAAGTTAAAATGCGTTGTCGCTTGTTTTGGTGGATGGATTTCAATCCGTGCTTTACAGATCATTGGGTTTTCGATAGTGTTATACCTCGTGAAGATGTTGCCTACATTCGAACTACTTTTTTAAACAATCCTTTTATATCTCCAAACGAGTTAAATGAAATCTTAGGTTATGAACCTTGGGAAACGGGAAGTTACCAAGTAGAAAACGACAATGTGTACTACAAAGGCGAGGTTGTTTCAGAGACGAACCAACCACCTATTAACGTCAAGAATGTTGAGCGTGGTACATCAAGTGAGTTCGACTGGAAGGTTTACGGATTAGGATTACGTGGAGCGATGAAAGGCGTTATTTTTAATCAACTTACCTGGATAGATGAGTTTCCGGACATGGCTTTTACTTATGGAAATGACTTTGGATTTACAGCAGATCCAAATGCCTTTGGAAAATATGCTGAAGATGATAAAAACATTTACTTAGAACTTTTGATTTATCAACCTATTGAAACTCCAGAAGAATTAGCAGAAACTTATCAATCTTTAGGAGTTCCTAGAAATGCTATAGTCGCTTGTGATAGTTCAGATAAATACACTGGAGAAAATAAAGGAACAGTTGAAATGGTGAAAGGATTAAACGAAAAAGGGTATCGAAATGCTTTTAAAATAAAAAAAACAAATTCAGTGATGTATTGGATTTTATCAATGAAGAAAAAGAAGATTCACGTTGTAAAAAATCATCTTTGGAAGCAAGTAAAAACCGAAAGGGAAAACTATACTTTTAAATCGGTTAATGGTATCCTAATTAATCAACCAATTGATAAATACAATCACTTTTGGGATATGGCTAGATATGGACACATATCGCACAATAGCAAAAAGAAACAACCTACTACAGCACCTAGAAACTCTTAAAATAATTTCCATGTATATTGACGTAAAACACAAAATAGGTTCAGTAGTTTATTTACTAACTGATGAAGATCAATTGAAAAGAGTAGTAACAGCTATAATAGTTCGTTCTGGAGGTTATTTAGCATACGAGCTATCTTGTGGTATGGATCGTTCAGCACATACTGAAATAGAAATAAGTAAACAAAAAGTATATAATACGTAAGCTCTTATTTTCCACTAAACCGCCTCATTTTCCAAAACATAAAACATCATAAGAATTAATTTTACATAATTCATAATCTGTAATTATTCTTAAAAAAAATGGTGTTATCTAAAGAAGATATTTTCAAAATTTTAGAGGAAAACCCAAACAAGAAATCAATAGCTGAAGCTATCAGAAAGCACGCACTATTGAACATGCACGTTAATGGTGTTGGAGTGAAAGAACACTTATCTTCTTTGAAGGATTATGAAACAAAACTACAGACTGAAGTTGGTCAAAAAATAGTTGAAAGCAATAAAGGAATATTCAATTCTTTACTTCATCCAATAAATAAAGTCTTTTCTGCCAAAGGAGGTTCTAAAAGATATGATCTGCCAACTTACCTATCAGAGCAATTTAAAAATAAACTTTCGGACGTTGCTCATGGTGTTTCACTTAGAAAATGGCTAGAAAAGAAAGTTTTCAATAAATACATAACTGATCCTAATGGATTGATATTTATTGAAGTTTCAAACAATGAAGCAAAACCGACATTTAAAAGTATCACTTCGATTTACGACTACAAAACAGTAGGTCAAAAAGTCGAGTATGTAGTTTTCAATCCAATTAAAATTGATGATACTGATAAGCTTTATTATCGTGTTGTCGATGATTCTTTTGATTACTGGATTGAATCAAGCAAAAAAGGGGATAAATCTTCTTTCAATATTGATAAAGAAAAAACATTTCCGGTTCATTTCAAGAGTTGTCCGGCTTATATCGTTTCAGATATTTTTGACGATGTATGTGACATTAAAGCATCTTTTATTGATGCCACACTTGAAAAGGCGAATAGTTTTTTATATGATAATGCTGTAAATACGAAACATAAACTTTTGTTTGGATTTGCTAAGTATTGGGAGTATGGACGTGATTGTGTTCCGTGTGATGGCGATGGAGTTATTCTAAATAAAGATACCGATGTTCAAGAACAATGTTGGAGTTGTGGCGGTTCTGGACGTAGACCATTTGGAGATGTAACAGATAAGCTAATCTTAGACCTTCCAAAAGATAAAGATGATGTTGTTCTAAATAAATATTCTGGTTTCGATTCTCCAGACTTGGAGATTTGGAAGCAATACAAAGAAGACTTGAAAGATCACGAAAAGGACATCTTCAAAACTCTTTGGAATATCAATTTTATAACTGAACAAACAACCAAGACAGCAACTCAAACTGTAATGGAAGTTCAACCTATTAATGATAAGCTGCATTCGGTTTCTGATTGCTTTGAAAAATTGGAAGCATTTGTAACCGATAGTTTAGGCTTTTTCTACTATGAAAATGCTTATAAAGGTTCGTTTATCAACTATGGCCGTAGGTACTTAATTGAAAGTCCTGATGTAATTTGGGAAAAACTAACCAAGGCTAAAACAGACAAAATGCCTGCTGTTTTCTTGATGAACTTGACAAAGGAATATATCCAATCACTTTACGCTAATAACGATGTAGAATGTTCGATTTACCTTAAAATATTAGGAGTTGAACCTTTCTTATTTATGACAATTGAAGAAGTCATTGCATTAGGTGTTAGCGACGATGACAAGAAGTTAAAGATATATTTTCAAGATTGGTTTCAAACCAAAAGTGAAACTGAACTTTTATTAAATACAAGAGAATTATTACTAACCGACTTACGAAATTTTGTAAGTCAAAAAACTTTTAAAAATGAAACACCAATTGTACAATGAATTGAACGGTAAAGGCGAAGTTATACGTCAGGTTTCAATCACAGAAGAATTAGCCGAAACATTAAACGGTCAATCAGAATCTTCTGGACTTAGTTATGAATTAGCTGGAGAAAGCGCAAAAGACAAACCTGCTTCTATAAAAATTGGAGAATTGGAATTTGAAAAGAAAGAAGTAATTGAAGCGTTGCTATTAGTTGATGTAAAATTAACGGGTAACACAGGAATTGCAAAAACACAAGAAACCTATGATGCTTTGAGTGATGAAAATAAAGTAATCGTTCAAGAAGAATTGAACAAATAAAACCAATCCAAATGAAAAGAGAAGATTTCATTAAATCGTTAGCAGATGCGCTAAAAGTTGATGCCAAGATACTGGCAGAAGAATTGAACAAAGAAGATGACATTAAATTGGAGCTTCCAAAATTGAACGCTTTTACAGAGGCAGAACTTGCCACTAGAGATGCGAATATCAAAAAAGGAGGTTACGATGAAGGTGTAACAGTTGGTTTTGACAAATCAGCGAAAAAGTTAAAAGAAGTTGCTGGAGTAGAAGTAGAAGGTTTGGACATTTCTAAAATAGCAGAAGCGATTGTTTTAAAAACAAATACTGACGCTAAGACAGAACCAAACGCCAAAATCAAGGAATTGAGCGAATCACTTGCAAAACTTCAAACAACCGTTACAACGTTGGAAGGTGAAAAAGAAACGCTTAACAAAAGCTTTGAAGGCTATAAAACGGAAAGTCAATTGCTTTCTGAAATTCCAAAAAACAAAGCTGGACTTTCAAATAAAACTGTTTTAGCAGAAATGAGAGAAAGCGGTTATGATTTCACTAAAGATGGTGTTACCAAAAACGGGGAATTACTAAAAGACAATCTTCAAAACCCAGTTAAAAGACAAGAAGTGTTTGCTCAATTCCTAACTGAAAAGAATTGGATTGAAGTTGACAAAGATGGTCGTGGTGGTGGCGATGAAGGCGGTAAATCTTCAACGATTAAAACAATGGATGATTATCAAAATTACTGTAAAGATGCCAAAATTGATCCTTTGTCAGAAGACGGTAAAGCGGTATTGATTCAAGCAAGAAAAGAAAATAACTTTTAAAACTTAAAAAAGATGGCAAATTATATTACATCATTATTATTAGACTTTCAAACGAAAGCAGGAGGTGTGTTCAAGGATACCGAAATGAGAGAAAAACAATCGCAATTACTTTCGTTGTTTATGAAAAATCCAACGTCTGTAATTCCAGATTACGACAAATTGAAGACTTCAGATCAAAGAGCTGGAGCGGTTTACTTGTTGAAAAGAACAATGGAAACTTTAGGAACTAACAGGGCTGCATTGCACGCTGGTAATTTCGGAGATTCATTTAAAAAGGATTTGACTTGGAAAACATATTCAAGACCTTTCAAATTGTCTATGAAAGCCGGTGACAGAAATATCTTTGACAATCCAGAGCGTTTCAACAATGAAATGAAAAATGCAGTTTTAGATATTCACGCTGGTATTGATGCTGATATTGCAGCATTTTTGGCACTTCAAAAAACCCAACTGGCTAAATCTCCAGTAGGTAAAGCGACCTGGAACGGAACAACTTTTGTTTATGAGGTTGCAAATGCAGAAAAAGAATACTACTTCCAAGTATTGAAGTCAGCAATGAGTGCTAACGGACATCGTGGAGCTTTAGATTTAGTCTCTGATTCTATCCAAAAAATGGAAGCTGAAAGATTATTTACCAATGGAACTACCAACGCTAAAAATACAGCGTTCCAAGCAAGTAACTTGACAATATACGAAGATCACAATTTAGCAGATGTAGCTTACAAAGGATTGTCTTATGCAATTCCAGAGGGAGCAGTTGCAGCTTTACCGTGGATTCCAATGGCTAACCGTACAAATCAAGGAGATGAAAACGGAGCTACTGGATTGCTTACAAGTTTTGCAGATCCTTTGGGAACTGGTTTGACTTTCGCATTGAGTATGTACAAAAAAAGAGCAGATACAAACACAACAGGCGGAGAGTATCAAGATTTCATCACAGAATTTGAGGTGTCAATTGACATGGCTTACGTTACTGCTCCATTGTCTGGGACAAACGAATCAGCGATTGTTAAATTCGGTCAATTAGGAGCTTAATCCAAAATAAAGTATGAATCATTTAGAAGCATATAATAAAATCAAAAACCGTGTCGAGTGGGATAAATCACTCGACACGAGATTTGAGTTCATAACTTATAAAACTCCAGAAAGCGGACGTTTTTTGCAAGAAGAACATCCATCAGTAAGGATTGAAATAGTTTATGAAACGCTGTTTGATGTAGATATTTCAAACGCTGATTTTGAAAGCAAATTGGAATACATAAAGCAAAAAGCGATTTTACAAATGCTTCATGATGTTTTCAGCGATCAAAAAGACATTTTGGATTATTGGATTGATGGATATGTAGGGTTATTTGATTACGCTATCATTTTGAAAAACTCTAACAATGTAATGTTTGATGTGATGAATTCCACTCGAATTAATTTAACAGAAACTGTAACAGATGATAATCTTAAACGATGGTTTATTGATCTTAATGGATTGAAAGACTCGGTTAACGGAGTTTACACACAAAGTTTTTCAGACAGGTATCGCAGGGAAATAAATCGCATCAGAAAGGTTTTGTTTATCAGAAATAAATCTATGAAAGTAGTCACCGCAAGATGATAGTATTAAAAGTAAATCCCGTAGGAATAGATAAGAAAATACAAGGTATTCAGTCTTATCTACACGAAAATCTAACAGGGTATAATTTGGAGGTATTGGGACGTGCGGAATTGAAAGATAAAAAACCAATTGTATTCTACAAAAAAAACGACTACAAGGATGTTTTATTTATCAATCCATTGACTAACGGAAAAGTTTTTTTTGTTGATAATGAAACTACAAAAACAGAGGGTAAAAATCTAGTCACTGATGTAGATATTATCTTTTTGCTGGATGTTCAGAAAATTAAACCAAATGTTGTTCATCGACCAGATGAAGAAATTAGAATTGAAATTTTAGAGATTTTACACCGCTATTTGAAAAGAACTGAATTCGAAATAACTAAAGGAATCGAAGCTTTGAAAGGTTTTGAAACTAAGTTAAAAGATTTACAGCCTTATCATTTTGTAAAATACTCTTTTGAATTAAAATATAATAGTAACGAATGCTAAACTAAAAATTATGGCAGATTTAATTAATGAAGTTTGCGGAACAGATGCAGCTTCACAACCTAAGAATTTAGGAGGTAAAAAACAATGTATTGAGGGGGCTGTATTAACAGGATTCTTAGCAAAAAACGATTTTTCGTTTGATTCTGTTGCAGATGCAAAAGACCCAGTAAAAGTAAAAGCGGCTATTGCTGCAAAAAGCATTGTACCTCTTCCAGAATTTGAAACTGTGGAAGATGAGAATACAGAAGCTACAACCGTTGAGAAAAGAAGAAAAACAATTATTTCTAAACAAGGAGTTGCGGGTAGTAAATACGGTCTTGATGCTTCTATGTGTACTTATGCTGGTTTGAAAACTTATCAAGATTCAGATTACACAAGAATTTTTGAAATCACCGATGCAGATGATGAAGAGATGACTTGTGATATTGACGAAGCTGGAAAAGTGTTTGGTCGAAAATTGACAAGTACAATAGTAGGATTGAGAACCAGAACAAGTCTTGAAAATGATGCAAGCGTACCTTTGAGTTTAAAATTCTCAAAAGACACGTATAGCATTATCAAAACAGAAAACAAGTTTGCGGACTTGGAAGGTATTTTTGATATTGAGTTTGAAATCGTTGGAATCCCAACGGCAACGTCAATTAAATTCAAAGCTTTGTCCGGTTGTTCTGGAAGACTTATAAAATCTTTAGAAGATGGAGACTTTGTATTAAAAAATGCTGCTGGAGCAGTTCAATCGGTAACTCTTACGGCTCCAGATTCTAATGGTGTTTATGAGTTAGTGGGTACTGCATTCGCTAACGGATTCATTCTTTCAACTGCTGGAGTAGTTGCAAAAGAGGAAGCTAATTACGAAGCTCCGGTTGCTCTCACAATTAGCGGAATAGTATAATGAAATTCACTTATAAAGGGATTGTTTTCGCAAAGGATTATAACAAGTCCTTTGCGGAATTTGAAAAAGATTTTGGCTCAAATCATATTTTCAATGAAATTCCACACTTAGAAAGAGCAAAAGAGTTGAAGAAAGTTCACAATGACTTAATCAAGCACAATGGCAAATTTCTTGACAGTTCAGACAAAGGCGAAAAGCATAAAGCCGAACCAAGTAAGGAGTGAATTATTTAAGTTCATTCGATCAATTGAACAGGAATTAGTTGCATATAATGTAGCTACTTTGAATCAAGATAGCGAAGATGTTACAGGAAAACCAATTGGGTTTTATTCTCCAGCAACGGAGTTGATAACCAATGGTAGAAAAAAAACTGGAGAGCCTTTCGATTTAACTGAAACAGGCAAGTTTTTAGATGGAATTTTCGCTAAAGTTCAAAGCAACTCTATTCTTTTTGACACAACTGATCCAAAGAAAAAAGAGGTTTTGAAAAACTTACTTACAGATGATATTTTCGGACTTCAAGACAATGATTTAAAAATGGTGATTGACGAAAGACTTTCACCATTTCTTTTAAACTACTACAAAACAAAACTGATATGATCTTTAAATCATTAGATACTATTCCAGCAAAAATTTTCTATAAAATCATGGGTAATGGAGATGTCTCGCTGTTATCTGACGAATCAACTCCTATCAATGAGCTAGAGGTGATATGGGAAGAAATTCAAGCAGAAGATGAGGTTTTGAATTCAGAACAAAACAAAAGAATAAAAACTTATTCTAAAATAGAATCTCTTTTAGCAAAACTAGAAAGCATCAAGCACGCAGTATATTATTTAAAGATTAAAGATGATGTGGAATTGAGAGACTTACTTAAATCTCACGGTTACAAATACGAAACCAAAGAAGATTTGGACCGTATTTTATTGCAAAGCGATGGTATTAATGACACCATCGATAAATTAAGATTGAAGCTGCCAAAAGAGAACCAAAACAAAAAAAACATTCCATTTGATGAAATGGTTTTATCTGCGGGTGTAATTGCTGGAGTTGGCTATATCGATACCAATACAATTACAAAAACACAACTAGACGGTATCTTAAAAATTACAGAATCTAAAATAAAAGCAAGTGGCAAAGGGAAATAAAATAATCGAAAATGACATTATTGAAAATGAGGTTTATCAAATTGGTCAAAAATTTGGTAAGTCGCTTGATCCTGCCAATAAAGCAATTGAACAATTTGAAAAGAATTGGATTACTTCAATTGAACAAATAAAAAGAGCTTCGTTAGATTATACTAAAATTTCAAAGGAGTTTTCTAAGGTTGGAAATTCAAAAGAGTTTTTAGCAACAAAAAAACAAGAAGAGCAGGTTTCTTTATTAGCAGCTAAAGCTTATGCAGCAGAAAATCAGGCTTTAATTAATCTGCAAAAAGTAGAAACTGAAAAATCAAGAACAGAAAAAGAGAATCTTATTATTGCGAATAAGAAACTTGATTTAGACAGAAAACAAGAAGCTGAAACTAAGAAGAAAATAACTCTAACAGCTCAAGAGAAATATGAAATTCAGCAATTAAATAAAGGAGCTAGAGAGGCTGCTTTACTTTCTTCTGCATTATCTACAGAATACGAAAAACAATCCCTTAGATTAACTCTATTAAGGGCAAAGTATAAAGACGTTGCCCTAATACAAGGCGTTTCAAGCAAAGAAGCTAAAACGCTGGCTTCTGAAATTACAAAGTTAGATACTAAATTAAAAGAAGTAGATGCTAACGCTGGGCAATTTCAGAGAAACGTAGGGAATTACGGAAGCGCAATGAAATCTGCTGGAGCGGCTGCACGTTCGATGGCATCAGCTATGGGAGTTGTTGGTGGAGCTGTTTTATTTGCCACTGTTGTTAAAGATGCTTTTAATCGAGTTCGTGAGTTCGATAAATCAATGCAGAATTTAGCAGGTGTATTGAGAACTACTAGAAGCGAATTAGCTCCGTTGGAAACAAGAATTATAAGCGTTGCAGGAGCTTCTATTAAAACTTCAAGAGAAATTGCAGAGTTAGCTGAAACGCTCGCAACTTTAGGAAAGTCTCCAGAGCAAATAGAAAAGCTTTTAAAGCCAGTAGATGATCTATCGATAGGGCTTAATACAACTGGAGCAGAAGCAGGGGAGTTTTTAATCCAAATGCTAAATGCTTTTGGAGCTAGTGATGATGAAGCAGGTAAATATGCTGATACTATTGCTTCTATTGCCAACTCTACATCTTTAGACTTTATAAAGATGCGGGATTCATTTCAGTATATAGCTCCAATTTCAAGATTACTAAACAAAGATTTGGCTTATACCGGTGCCGTTGTCGGAATATTAGCGGATAACGGATTGAAAGCAGAAAGTTCAGGAAGGTTATTAGCTACTGGAATTCAAAAACTATCTAAGAGTGGACTGACCTTAAATGATGCTTTAAATCAAATTAATGAGGCTCAATCAAAAGGAATAAAAGAAACGGAATTATTAAAAATAGCTAATGGATTACTAGGAGCCGAAGGTGCTAAAGTAGGTATTATTTTAGCTGCTAACACGGGTATAATCGAAAAAAACGCACAAGCTATTAGAGATAATGGAGGCGCATTGGAGGATTTGGTGACTCAACAATTAGAATCTGTTGATGCTAAAATAAAGACATTAGATTCTACTTACGAAGAATTAATTTTAAGTATAGAAAACGGTAAAGGTACATTGTCTAGTGCTTTTGTAGTTTTTTTAGATATAATAACACAAAGTCTAAAAAAACTTATTGAGTTCAATTCTACATACGAAGATTTAAGAGCTAAACAAGCTGGCATCTCTTTTTCGGCTGATAGTAAAATTTATGAAGGATTAGATCCTGAAAGAAAAAAGGCAATTGCAGAACAAAATAAACTAGCAGCGCAATGGGAAATAAGCAGTTTGAATGATGAGCTTAAAAAAGCATCCGCAGATATTAAAAAATACGATAAGATTTCTTTTGGGAATTTATTTAACACTTCAAAACTTAAAGAAGCTCGTAAAAGTATGGATTCTATAAATTTAGCTTTGGGAGTTGAAAAAGGAAGAGTTCAGGCAGCTGATGCGGCTCTTAGTTCGCTTAACAAAACTACAGAAAATACAGTAAAAACAAACAATACAGTTACAGAAGAAACTAAAGAACAAGCAAAAGCCAGAGAAAAAGCCAATAAAGAAAGAGAAAAAGACGAAAAAGCACTTAAAGACCGATTAAAACAATTAGCTGAGGATGCTTATAATTACCAAAAATCATTAATTGAAAGAGAAATAAACGACAATAAAGATATTCTTGATGATGAAAAAAGCACGCTTTTAGAAAAACAAATCGCCAACATCAATTATACTAATGCAAAAATAAGTTTACTTGATTTAACAAAGGCTAAAGAAATAAAAGACAATAGCGTAATTGTTAATGGAAAAGAACAAAACGTTGATAAATTAAAAACTATTGATGAGAAATATAGTCAAGATTTATATGCAATTCAAAAAATAAGACAGGCTAATGGATTAGAGCTTCTTAAAGAGCAATTTGAAGCCGAATTGAAACTGGTGAAAGATGCTGAACAAAAAAAACAAGATGCCGAAAACCAAGAAATAAAAGGCGCTCAAGATACTTTAAGTAGTTCGGCTAGAACTCCAAAAGACATTGAAGCTTACGAAAAAGCAGTATATGAAATTAAAAAGAAATATGCTTTATTAAGAATTCAAGTTCAAATAGATGAGATTAAGGCACTTCAAGCAGATAAAACGCATAGTGTAGAACAACAAGCTGAACTAGCAAAACAATTATCTGTTTTAGAAATTGCTTACTCCAATGTTTCTACTGATCAGATTATCGAAGACAGCAAAAAAGAGTTTGAGGAGCAAAAAAAGAATATTGAAGCTTTAGAAGAAATAAGAAAAAAAGCTTTTCAAGGTTTAATTGATGGATTAGCAGGAGCTTTAGATATTGATTCTTCTGGATTAAATGATTTCTTTAATGTTTTTGAGGGAGGTATAAAAAAACTAACTGATGGCTTAGATGAAACCGGAATAACCACAGCCGATATTTTACAAGGAATAGGAGCAGCCGCACAAGTTACAAGTGATATTATAGGCGCTGTTCATCAAGCCAATATTGAAGAGTTAGAAAGACAAAAAGAAGCTTCTAACGAATATTACGATAATGCTTTTGAACGAGCTGAAGGAGACAAAATACAGCAAGATTTAATTCGTGAAGAACAAAAATTAAAAGAAGATGAATTAAATAAAAAAATTGCCAAAGAAAAAACGAAAGCAGCTAAAGCAGAAAAAGCTGCAGCTATCGTTCAAGCTGGAATTAACACAGCATTAGCAGTTACGGCAGCACTTGCAACAGTTCCGTTTTTACCGCTTGGGCTAGCTATGTCAATTGTTGCAGGAGCTATGGGATTGGCTCAAATTGGTATAATTGCTTCAAAACCTATTCCTAAATTCAAGGATGGACATTTATCTGGAACGCATGAAGGATTGGCGTTGACTAATGACGGTGGACGTGATGAGGTTTGGGAGCGTGACGGAAAAGCACAAGTGATTAAAGGGCGAAATGTTCCAATTATGATGAAGAAAAAAGATAAGATTTACAAGTCAGTTGATGATTATAAAAAGCTAATGCGAGCTTCTATTTTGGCTAGTGTAGATATCGACAATAATAAACTGAAATCTTTTCAAGCGGAACAAGCTTTTTTAAATGCTTCCAATAAAATTGATGAAAAAGCAATTGAAGAAGCTATATCAAATGGTTTCAGAAAACAAAGAGTGAACTTTCACACAACGAATAATAATAAAGTGGATTTGAATTATCCACTTTGGAGGATTAGAAACTTAGACAGAAACTGATTATGGCACTACCTAACGGATCTTATTTTGACAACATTAGGCACACATTATATTCTGTGCATAAACCGCCATTGGTAATTACAGATCCTATTGGTTATGAAAATTCAAATGAAGAATTTACTCGCACTATTAAAAATATAGGAGTAGTTGCAAACTTTTCAAGTGATTTAAAGTTTGTAAATGATGGATTAGATTATATTGAAGATATAATTTTTAACTATGGAGTAAATGAAACAATTACCATAAAGAAAGAAGGGAAAGATCCAAATACTGATGAGTGGATTGAACTTTACTTTGGAACTTTAGATATCATGGTTTACGAAAATGAAGATGGTGTTTTGTCAATAAGAATTAACTCTGGAGGCATTGATAAAATTTTTAAATCAAGGGAAAGCGAAAGCATAGAAATTGAAAGTATCAAAACATTGGACGAAATTGCAATACCAGAATTAGTTACTAAAAAAATTACAAATGAAGGTAGAGAGATATTTTTAAAAACAATTTATAACGTTTTAAAAACAGACAATAACGCTTATTTATACAATCAAACCAATGGACAAACTAGAGGATGTACGGTCAATGTTCCTTTAAATATTTTTTCTAAGTCACATGACAATGCACAATCTCCATATCCAAATACAACAATAGGTGATAATTCACACGATAGAAGCGCTCAAGGCACTAACGAACTTATGTTTTTTGCTAATTCTAATACACAAAGGAATTTAGAAATCAATTTAGATATTTCTTTCAAAGTGAATGTGATAAATTATGATGATGTCCATTGGTCAAAATATTGGTTAAGAATTGCTATATATAAAGATGGAGCATCGTATAATTATAGTAGACCAATTGATATTTGGTACACAGATAATATAAGATCCTTTAATGGTAATATCATAACTAAACAATTAAATTATGTTTTAGATTTAAAACAAGGCGAAAGTGCTTCTTTACAGTTTTGTCAATTGATGGATGGGAAAAACGGACATAGCGCACACTTAGAGGTTAAGTTTGAAGATATAGTTATAAATGAGCCTAAAATGACTATATCAGAAAGCAGCTCTTCTCCAGGTACTGAAACAAAAATGCTTTTAATGCACGAATTAGGTGAAAGACTTTCATTATTGATAACTGGCAAAAGTGGTATTTTTAAATCAAATGTTTTAGGAAGAAAAGAATTAGGATATAGAAAAGATGGAGACTGGGCTTATATATCCACTTATTGTGGACATTGGTTAAGAGGTTTTGACAGGCATCCATTACCGCAACCAGCCACGGAAACAACTCCGGAAATAGTAAATAAATACAAAGCTTATACAACATCATTTAAAGACTATTCCGAAACCTTGAAAGCAATTTTTAATATTCATATAGGTTTTCAGACAATTAACGGAATTGAGCAAGTTGTTGCTGAGAAGTTCAGTTATTTTTTTAATCAAAATATAGTTTTGGTACTGCCATTTCCATTAACAAAAGCAAAAAGATACACAGCTGAAGATTTTATATATTCTAGTGTTGAAGCTGGATATGAAAAGGGAGGTACTGTTGAAGATATTCAAGGATTAGATGAACCAAATGGAAAGTCAAATTGGGTATCGAATATTACTGCATTGAAAAATCCATACACAGCAATTTCAAAATACATAGCTGGAGTTTATGCTGAAGAAAAACAAAGGCAGTATCAAAAAAAGGACTATCCAACTTTAGACAGAGATTTAGACAAAGATATTTTTATAAAAGATTGCAAGCTTTCATTAGGATCAATAAAAGAAAGAACTTGGAAAGATGATTTAGCTGTACCGCCAACAGGTATTTTTAGCCCTAATACTGCTAAAAATTTAAGACTATCTCCAGCTAATAATTTAAGGAGACATGGAGTAATGTTGTCTGCTCCTTTAAAACAGTATCAAAATAAATATTTAGCTTTTGGAAGCTCAACATCAAACAGCGGAATGGTAACGCAACCCACCGACATAGCAAGTCAAGTAGGTGAGAATGGAAGTGTTTTAAATTCAAATTTAGGAAATAGAATATTTGAGCCTTTTTATATTGAAGGAGAGCATATTATAAATACTGAAATATCCAGACTTTTAAGAGGACATTCAAGATTTAACGGAATTGATATACCTAATTTTTATTGCAAAGTTCAATTCACTATGAATGATGATCCTAAAATAAGATACGGGTGGATTATGAGCGTTAAGCCAGATGGAGCAGGTAAATGGAAAATTATAGAAGCATCAAATTAATTAAATTATGTTAAACGAAATCAAACCTTACTTTTTTTATTCGCCAATCAATTCAATTCGCATGGCTGAAGTTGTTGAATGGGGAATTTATAAGCCTAAAACAGTTGGAAATACTTTAAGTTTTCAAGAAAACGGAATTAATAAAAAAGATTTTTTCCAACTCTACCAATTTAACGATGCAGTTAGAAATCAATTCAAGTCTAGTTTTTCAAATCACGAAATAACTATAACCGGATGTGATGGTAGTAATGTAAATGTGCTGCCAAAACAACGCACGGACAATTTAAATATTTTAGATTACAGAACGGCAAAAAAAATAAGCGTTGATGGTTTTCTGGCTGTTTATTTTGGTGTTGGAAGTATCTTGGAATATGGAACTAATGCTTTCATTGAATCTTATAATTTGTATCAATTTTTACCTGATTGGATAACACCAAGTAAAAATATAGAAGTTGATGGTTTTGGAGAAGTTTCAATTGATAAAATAATTTGGTTAGAAGATCAAGCTATTTATGCCGTTCAGACATTCACAAGTTATTCAAACCTAATAGAAACAACGACAAAAGTAAAATCTGTTTACAATAAATTTGACTATGATATTTTTGAATTTGATATTGATTTTTCATTGTTTCCAAAAGGAAAGTATCAGATAAAAATAAAAGCAACTGATGCTATTTTTCAAGAAGTAAACTATTGCAGCGAAAGGATTTCGTTAAAAGAAGTTCATGAAAATACACATCATGTTATTTATGAGAATGATAAAAACAATCAAATAAATTACGGTTGGGGAATTCAACACATGATGAGGTTGGAATGTGAAACCGAATTAAAGTATTCTCCTGAAGGTGAAAATGAAGTTCATAAAACAGACAATGACACTATTTTATTAAATGCTACAAATTTCGAAAGCTACGAAATGGAATTAAGCCCATTGCCAACAGCGATGGCCATAAAGTCAACAAGTGCATTTTCATTAAGTAGTTTGTTTGTTGACACTAGATCTTATGTTGCTGAATCTAAACCAACGATTGAAAAATTATTAAATTCTAATCTTTACGACTTTAAAGTAAAAATAATTCTATCTAATAAACCATACCTTGATAGAAGTAACAATTTTAGAAGTTTGTTAAATCAACATCCATTAGAAGATGTTGATGGTTTAATTATTGGAAATGACAATAATTTAAGTTTTATTATTCCTTAGTTTTTAAAAATCAAAAAACCCGATAATTAATTTTATCGGGTTTTGCTTAGTAATGTGGTATTTATTTTTGAAACAGGAATAGATTTTATCAATTCTTTTTGAAACTCTAACTGTCTTATCTTAATTGCTGAATCTATATAATTTTCAATATTTAATTCAGACAAAATATTTTTTTGTTGATTAAATAAATTTTGAACTTTATTAACTTTTTCTTGAATATCCATCAATTTTTATCTTTTAATTCAAAAATCTTCTTTTTTGTAGCATCATCAATAATAGAAATATTACGGTGTTCATGGTGATGATGGTGATGGTGAACTGATTTATCTATAAAGGTATTTTTACCTTCCTTATCAGGAAACAATAATTCTCCAATGGATTTACCTACAAGCCATCCACCACCTACTAAAACAACAAAAAGAAAGAGTATAAATCCCATATAACAAAAATAGTCATTTTCCACTAAACAAAGGTATTTTCCAAAACAATAGTTTTCATAAGAATTAATTTTATAAAAATTTTAATTATGCCAACTATAGAGGAAAGACTTGGAGTTATAGAAGGGTTTATTTTACTCTCTAAAAAAGGTGAAAACCTTGATAATCTACCTTTAACGGCAACAGGAAATCATGTTTTAGTTTTTAATCCCGTGACAAAAAGGATTGAAAAAATCCCCAATAAATTAGAATCTTTTTTAAAAATAGGCACTTTCGAAGGAGATGCTGATGACATCATTGATAGGATTAACCAAATAGACAATCCAGCTGCTGACATAGATTTAAAAGGAACTACAGATAACGGAAATCAAACCGACAATCCAATAGAGATAGTTGATGATGATGGTTATTTTTCTGTAGAAAATACTTCCAGAAGTAAAGGAATAAAAGTTTTTCAAGATTTATTTAATTTCTTCTCTGGCACATCTACACTCGGTTTAAAATTCCCAACACTAACAAGAAATTCCCAACAAACTTTTCAAGATAAGTCTGGAACTATTGCGCTGCTCGAAGATTTAGAAGATAGTTTAGCACCAGCTAACATTTTCAAATTCGTTCAAAAGGGATTGAATAATTCAGACTTAGAAAATTATGAAATAGGAGATGTTTTTTGCGGTTGGTCAAATGACGGAACTCAACGATTTGCAGAAGCAAAATGGTTGGGAGGTTCATTATTTGATTCAGATAATTTCCTTCCATTATTACCAATATTAATTGATTAATTATAATTAAATACCATGAAAAAAATAACATTATTGCTATTGCTTTTAGTTTCGACCATTTCTTTTGGTCAAACAATTTTACCAAATAAGATAAGAGTATTAGGAGCTACTAAAAACAATGATGCTACACGTAAGGTAGTACAAGACTCTATTACTAAGGAATACCACTGGAAACTGGACAAAAACGGAACGGTTACAAGTATTACCGGAACCGATGGCGTAACTGTAGCTAATGGAACAACCGCACCGGTTATAGGGATTAGCTCTATTTCGCAATTAAAGGTGGCTGGATTGGTCACTGATTTAGCGGGAAAAGTCGATAAAGTAACTGGGAAAAGCTTGCTTTCCGATGCTGAGATCACACGCCTTACTACATTGGCAAACTATACACATCCAGCAAATCACCCGCCAAGTATCATTACTCAGGATGCGAGCAATAGATTTGTAACAGATGCCGAAAAAGCCACTTGGAACGGGAAACAATCAGCGCTGGGATATACCGCTGAAAACTCAGCAAATAAAAACCTCGCTAATGGCTACGCAGGACTGGGAAGTAATGGTAAACTTATTTCCTCACAACTGCCAGATATCACTATATCAGACACATTTATAACCTCTTCACAAGCTGCAATGCTAGCTGTTATTGCCGAAACAGGTGACGTGGCGGTTAGGACTGATTTAAATAAAACTTTTATTTTAAAAGGAACTAATCCAGCCGTTCTATCTGATTGGCAAGAATTACTTACTCCGACCAGTGCAGTGACCACTGTTTTTGGGCGCAATGGAGCGGTTACTGCTCAAACGGGCGACTACAATGCTGACCAGATAACAGAAACAACTAGAAAGTTTCAAACAGCCAATCAAAACACGTTTAACGACGTTACAAGCAGCACGCAAACACAATTGAATGGTAAGTTATCTTCATCCGGAACAGCTGCAAACGCTACATTATGGAGAGGTTTAGCTTATAATAATGCCACTCCTACTTCTTCTCCGTTATATTTTATGGGTAGTGCTGATGGTGGAACTTATGGGTATACTTCTATTGCAGAAGCAAAAACAACACTAGGTTTTAATCCAGATGTATTGGCAGTTGATAATACGATAGTTCGTAGAAGTAATGATGGAACCTCTATGGTGTATGCTGGTTATTTTAATATGACTAAAGCATTTCTGGATGCAACTCTAATAAGTGACTTTGTAACTACTGATGGTAATGGAGTACTTAGAAAAAATAGCGCAAGCGCGGTTAAAACTTTTCTAGGCTTAGGTTCTAATGCTTATACTTCTACTGCTTATTTGCCTTTGACAGGTGGAACATTAAGTGGGAGTTTACAAGTTAATAATGGCCATATTCAAATTTTAAATGCAGGAATAGCCACAAGTTTAATATCTCCAACTAGCTCAATTAATGGTGGTAGTTCTTTAGACCTTAATGCTTATGTATATGGTAATAACCCTTATGGGATTTGGACAAATGGTGTTAAAAGAGTTACAGTTGGCGGGGATGGTAATACAGTATTCAGTGGTAGCATAATTTCAAACATACTAAATTCAGGACTTATAGGTGCGGTTGGTGCTGGTACGGCTTACAGATTATATAGTCAGGGAGGGGTTTCTTATGGAATAGGGACTAGCACTAATGGAGGTATAGAATATATGGCTAATCAAGCAGCTGCTGCAGATTCTCATAAATTTTATGGAGGAGTTGATAACGCTTCTCCAAAACTATTGCTTACAATTGCTGGCACTGGAAATTTATCAGCCTTAGGTAGTGTAACGGCCACCGCCTTTTATCAATCCTCAGACCGCAGACTAAAAAAAATCCTAAAACGAGATGGTGAAGTAGCTTATTTCAAATGGAAAGATAATAGAGACACAAAAACTCATATTGGTTACATAGCACAAGAGGTTAAAAAAGAATTTCCTGATCAAGTTCAAAAGGATGAAAAAGGAATGTTGTCAGTAAACTATATAGAAGTTTTGGTAGCAAAAATCCAAGATTTAGAAAAAAGAATTAAACAATTAGAGAAAAGATGATAAAGTACCTAATACTATTATTCACCGTATTATCATTTGGGCAGGCTTCAAACCAAATGGTTTCTTATACACAGGCGCAATCCTTGGGTTTTGCTTTAAACAGCGGACAATCCCATGTCACGTCTACCCAATGTATGACTAAAACAGAGGCACTCGCTAAATACAATCTTAATGCCTCTTCTATGAGTGCGTATGCCAGCAATCAATTAGTGCCAAAAAGTGCGTGGGTGAGTGCGGTGGTGTATTATACGTATACATTGAATTTAGGTTTTGGCGAAGGAGTTTCGGCTACTTGTTCTGATAATTCAGGAGCCGTACAAACGGTTTACAGCAGTCAAAGTGGCATCACCATGCCCATGACGTTTTACTCAAATACTGCCTTGACCACGACCTTTCCAGCTGGAGGATATACGTATTATTTTCCGTCAGGAAATGAATTATTGACTATTAATAATTCTGGAAGCTTGACCTCCTTAGCTGGTTGTGCAGCAGCGGACACTGCTGCGCCAAGTACACCGTCAAATTTAAGCCCGTCTTTGATCTCTCCTACAAATGTATATCTGGACTGGTTTGCTTCTACAGATAATGTAGGGGTTACGGGTTATGAAATTCACAGAAGCACCGTAAGCAGCACCAGCGGATTTATTTTTATAAACACTTCATTAACAAATACTTATTCGGACTTGTCTGTCGTGCCTAATACTACCTATTGGTACAAAGTAAGAGCTTATGATGCAGCTGGTAATTTGTCAGGATTTTCAAATATTGTGAGCCAGTATACTTTTCAATAATATAATAATTACTAAAAAATAAAACGATGTCACAATTTTTAACTCAACTCTTAGGTACTACAGATTTACCCACTTATGCCGCTTGGTTCGTTTTGGCTTTTATTGGCGCCGCTACAGCTATTTTGATACGTGCAAAAGTAAAATATAAGTCAAGCGAAGAAACTCCGGATAAATGGCGTTGGGGCTTCTTGATACAAGACAACTTAATCAATTTATTAGTTGGGTTTTTAATCACTTTTATTTTTTTAAGGTTTTCAAATGAAACACTAAAAATGGAGCCTACCGCTTTTGGTGCCTTGATAATTGGTGCTACTAATAACGAACTTGCTTTGCTATTTATGAAATTTAGTATGAAGGCTAGGAAGTAAATTTATTTATTAAATAAAAGATATGGAAACCATAGAAAACGAACAAAAGTTAAAATTATCTACTTCAAATATTATAGCCTTGGTGGCTGTTTTACTTACTGTTATCGGAGGCTATATTAACATCAAGTCGACTCAAACAGAATATAATCAAAGAATCACCACGCTAGAAAAAGCAGACGAAGACAAAAAGGCTGGTTTTACTAAAGTCGATTTTAAGTTGGATAAAATTTCAGAAAGTTTAAACCAATTAAAAGTAGATATGGCTGGTCAAAGAGCTTTAGAAGCAGGAAAAATACATAATATTAAATGAAAAAAATAACATTAAAAGAAATCCAAACTCTGTCAAAGGAGTTTGGAATTCCTACTTCTAGAATACAAGCCATAAAAGAAGTAGAAAGCGGAGGAATTGGTTTTGATTCTAAAACTGGTAAAATAATTATTCAGTTTGAGCCTGTTTGGTTTAAGAGGCAATCCCCTTATTCTCCATCTGGAAAATGGTCTGTAAACGGTGTAGAAAGACAAGAACTGGAATGGAAAGCGTTTAACGATGCTTTTGAAAAAGATCCGAATGCAGCTATGGAAGCAACCTCAATTGGTCTTATGCAAGTCATGGGATTTCATTGGAAGCTACTCGGATTTAAATCCGTTGGCGAAATGTGGGATTATGCCAAAGAATCAGAATATAATCAGTTAAGATTGTCTTTATTATTTATAAAGTCTAATAAAAAAATGTTCAAAGCTTTAATTGCTGGAAATTGGAAAGTAGTGGCATATTATTACAACGGTGCGCATTACTGGAAATTGAAATACGATGTCAAACTGGCTAATGCCGAAAAATTATATTTATGAAAAATCAAAAAGTAAATCATGTTTTATTGTGGGTTTTCGCAATAGTTGTGGGACTGGCCATGAATTCCTGTGGTGCCAGAAAATCGGAGAAATCCAGAAGTTCCAAAGCTTTGAAAACGGAAAACTCCAATACTTCCAATATCAAAAAAAATGAAGAAGCGACGGTTAAAGTTGTCGAAAAAACGGCTGTAGATGACAAGAATAAAACCAAGACAAAGGAAACGTCGTACAAGCCAGTAGACCCCACCAGAGAAGCGAGTGTCACCACGCCCGACGGTAAAAAACACAAGCTAAACAATGCTGAAATCCTGATAAAGGAAACTGAGCAGGAAAACAATACTAAAACCGATAATTCCAGAAATTCCGAAGAATTCCGTAAATCGGAATTATCGGAATTATCGGAATCCGAGACAAAAACCAATTCAAAAAAAGCCAATGAAGAAATAAAAGTAGAACGGGAGGAGTACAGTATTTGGAACTGGCTTTGGTTATTGATCCCTTTTGGAATCATAGTACTGGTTTGGAGAAACAAAACAAAAATAGCGAGTTGGATCGCTGGAATTTGGTGGGTATAGTTTAGAATAAAAACATAGAGGTATCCGAAAATCTAGAGAGTAGGAAAATATTAAATAAAAAAATATGTTACAAGTAAGAGCAAAATTCGTTTGTAATGGGGTTCAAGACAATCCGCAATACGAAAACAAATCAATTTCATTCACGCCAGTTATCAATGGAAGTGATGAAAACAAATCCTTTTCAAAATATACTCCATCAGGAAGTGTGCATTTAAATATCAGCTACGAAACCGAAGCGGTTAATTTTTTTGAAGAAGGAAAAGAGTATTATCTTGACTTTACCAAAGCGGAATAAATTTAAAATAGTTTGTTTTAATTTTAAAAAGCAGTTCAGTAATGAGCTGCTTTTTTTTATACATGTTAATTCAAAAATTATATATCAAAAGTTACATATTTCCTTTAAAATTATATATCTGAACCTCGCTAACCATTAGCATCAAAAAGTGTTTTTAAATTCTTTAGTGGCAAAAGTTATTATTTAGAATAATTATCAATAAACTTAAACGCTTGTACGTTACAAAAATGTAACGTGTATTTGTAGTGTAGTTAAGAGATAGCTACCTAGATTGTTTAACCAAATTCATTTACATTATGAATTTTAAAGTGAAAATCCACTTTAGTAAAACAAAAAAAAGCTGGAAAATCCTCCTCAGAATTTCAGCCAGCTTTAAAAAGTTTCTAAGTTTATTAACTTAAAGTGGTGGGAGGGGAGAGATCCTCTCCCTGCTTTCACTTTGTAAAAATACAAAATATTATGATAAAAGCAATTATAAAGTTCTTTAGGAGCTTTTACGAAAAAGAGATCGATTACAAATTTGAGTTTGAATTATCGATTTATGATGTTATTTTCGGAATATTAATTTTAATTATATTTTTATGGACGTTTCTCAAGTAAAAGAAAAGGTATTGAAAATACTTGAAGATTTTGGAATGACTGGAAGCAAAGCAGCTGAAGCGATGGGCGTGACTTATGCCACATTCAGGAATAAGAAAAATGACAATGCCAAAGGTCATACTTTCAACGAAAAGAACTATTCTGATTTGGTGGAGTTTATTAAAAAAGAAGCTGAAAAACTACTTTAAAAACAGCTTGCTGGCAACTATGTATAACACAGTAGCCAGCACTAAAGAATGTTAGGTACTTTTTCTATTCCTCCAGCTGTTATTGTGATACTTGTCACTCGGATTGCTTTTGAACTTTTCCCAAATCAATCGCAGAACCAAAGCTAGTCCAGCAATTGAAATTATAAAGTCGATAATTGTCATATATGCAAATTTATAGATTTAAAAATTGAAAGTTGATCTTTTTCAAAGCTTCGTTTTTTCGCGTCTCCCTTCCAACTAAGTAAACCGTTTCAGTAACTTTTGTAGTATGATCTGCCATTCCTTTAGATAAATTCATAGCAGCATCTGAAGCTTTGTCTAGTTCATCCAGGAACAAATGTTTTAAAGAATAAAAATCAGCCGTTACATCAAATTTATCTTTCACTAATCGTTTCCATCGTTTGGTAATTTGGGATGATTGAGTAGGAACTAATGACGGTTTTAAACCTCTTGTAAACAAAAAATCATCTTCACTAGTGCATTCGTTTATTATTTCAGTCCAAAACGGCAAAGCGTTTGGCAAAATAACCTTAATTACTTCCTTGCTAACACTTCCTTTCAATATAGTTATTTTATATTCTTGCTTAGCTAGATTCACATGTTTTTTCTGAACTCGAAACAATTCAGCACTTCTGGCACCGGAATGAAAGAAGATCATTCCGTATCTGTAGAAAGTGTAGTAATTAGCTTTTAGAATTTTGAATATTTTATTCAGCTCATCCACTTCTAGCGTTTCACGGATTTTTTTAATGGTTTTCTTTTTTCGAATATCTTTAATTGGATTATGAAAAACCATTCTTTTTTCCACCAAATCAGAAATCACAATTGATAAATGAGTTAGATATTTATTGTATTCATTATTTGTCAAATCCAAAGGGTCTAGTAAATCTCTAATGTGTCCACTATGAATTCCGCATATAGGAACCTCAATTCTTTGTTCCGCTGCCGACTTCTTTATTTTTGCTATTATTCTACGACACTCTTTTTTTACGCCTTCTGAAACCATTAATTTAGGGTAATTAATTTCCAAAGCTTCAATGAAATTTAATTCCGGGTATAAAGTTCCTTGAACTGGTTTCAGCTTAGGAATCATATATTTTTTAGTGATTGGATTATATCCTTCTTTTTCAAATAGTACAGGAATATCTTTTAGCCATGCTTGAATAACGGCTTTTCGCTGTTCCAATGACTTGAAACGGTTTAGTTTTTTTCTGAATGGGAATCCTTTTGGATACTTCTCTTTAAATATTGGATCGTAGAATTTGCATTCTACACGCCAATCTAGTTCAAGTGATTTCTTGGAAGTTAAAGTTTTCCAGTTTTCTGGATGTACCCATATTTCTGAATATGAGCAGTCAAATAATAAGTCTTTTGCCATTTTTTGTGTAATTACTTTAGGGTTGTCGGTAGGGTTGCCGATTTAAGTAATTACAAGCCGTAAGATTTTTTATTAAAACACTTAAACCCTTGTTGGGATTGGGTTTAAGTGTTGTTTTAATTTGTAGCGAGACCGAGATTTGAACTCGGGACCTCAGGGTTATGAATCCTGCGCTCTAACCAACTGAGCTATCTCGCCATGATTCCGGATGGATAACCATCCCTGAATGCGGGTGCAAATATAAAAATAAAATTAATGCTTGCAAGCATATTTTTAATAAAAAAAAATATTTTTAAAAATGCTTTTTTTTCGGAGTAATATTCTATATATTTCCAAAAAATTAAATGTAGCTCATGGATCAAAAAGTACGTTACGAAATCGAGTTTCCCATAAATTCTTCGCCTCAATTATTGTATCAATATATATCGACTCCATCAGGTCTGTCTGAATGGTTTGCCGATAATGTGAACTCTCGAGGTGAGTTTTTTACTTTCATTTGGAATGATTCCCAAGAAAAAGCAAGACTTGCTTCTAAGAAAACAGGTGAAAAAGTGAAATTCAAATGGGTCGATGAGAATAGTAAAGACACAGAATACTTTTTTGAATTGCATATTTTAGTGGATGAGCTGACCAAGGATGTCTCTTTAATGGTAGTTGATTTTGCAGAAAAAGATGAAGTTGATGAAGCTACACTATTGTGGGAGAATCAAATTTCGGATCTTAAACATCTAATTGGTTCCGTATAGTAAAATAGTATTTTATAACTTATATTTGCCCTGAATAAAATTTAGGGCTTTTTTTATGATTAATTTTAATGGGACTATTGTATCTGAGGATGCTAATATATTGACACAAAACCGAGCTTTTTTATATGGCGATGCCGTTTTTGAAACGGTTAAAATACTAAACAATAAAATCCTTTTTCTCGAGGATCATTATTTTAGGTTAATGTCTTCAATGCGTGTGGTTCGAATGGAAATTCCGATGACTTTTACCATGGAATATCTAGAAGAACAAATACTTTCTTTAGTTAAAAATAATGGCGTAGTTAATTCTTCTCGTGCTCGAATTACCGTTTATAGAAATGATGGAGGATTTTATTTACCACAAAACAATACGGTCTCTTTTCTGATCCATTCAATAGCACTTGAGAATACGTTGTATTCAATTGAAAAAATGGCATATGAAGTAGATTTATACAAAGATTTTTACATTACAAAACAATTACTTTCGTCTATTAAAACGACTAATAAAATCATAAATATAACAGGAAGTATTTTTGCAAATGAAAATGGTTTGGATAATTGTCTGTTGTTGAACGATAGTAAAAATATTGTTGAAGCATTACAAGGGAATATTTTCATGGTATTAGGCAACAAACTAATTACACCTCCGGTTTCTGAGGGATGTTTGAATGGTGTAATGAGAAAGCAAATTCTTGCTTTGGCTAAAAAAATAGAAAATTTAGAAGTTGTAGAGGAAATGATTTCTCCATTTGACCTTCAAAAAGCTGACGAATTGTTTATTACAAATGTCATAAAAGGAATTCAGCCGATAACCCAATACCGAAAAAAAGTATTTGCAACTGATTTATCAGTACTACTGATTGAAAAACTTAATGAAATGATTAGTAATACTTAATTTAAGTATGGATTTTCAGGGGCATTAGACCAGATGAGGTATTCTCCACCCAATTCCATGATTTGCTCTTTCCAGAAATGTGTTGCTGATTTTCCAATTATTTTATTTTCATAGCTATTAGCGGTAATAATCCATGAATGACTTTCCATTTCGTTTTCTAATTGATTTTCATTCCAACCCGTATAACCTAGAAAGAATCGGATATTATCGTTATTAATTGCGCCTTTATTGATGAGTTCTTTTGTTGACTCAAAGTCACCTCCCCAGTAAATTCCATTTGAAATTTCAATACTATTAGGAATCAAATCTGGAATGTTATGTATAAAATAGAGGTTGTCTTGTTCTACCGGACCACCATTATAAATCTTAAATCGCGCATCTATATCCGGAATTAAATCATGAATGGTATACTTCAAAGGTTTGTTAATTATAAAACCAACGGATCCTTCTTGATTATAATCAGCTAATAAAATTACCGATCTATTGAATGATAGATCCCCAATTATCGTAGGCTCTGCAATGAGCAGGTATCCTTTTTTTAGTTTATCTGTGATCATCGGAATATAATTTTTATTAAATTTAAGTTTTTTATTATATTAGTACAAAATAAAATCGTTGAAAAGCATAAAAAAACCTTCCATCTGGAAGGTTTTAATTATATTGGAAAACTTAAATTAGTTTACCGCTCCTTCTAATTCTGCACCAGCTTTAAATTTCACTACATTTTTAGCAGCGATTTGAATTGTTTTTCCTGTTTGAGGATTTCTACCGTCTCTAGCAGCTCTAGCTGAAACTGACCATGATCCGAAACCTACTAAAGATACTCTTCCACCTTTTTTCAAAGTACCACCTACGTTTCCTAAAAATGACTCTAAAGCTAATTTAGCTGCAGCTTTTGTAATTCCTGCATCAGCAGCGATAGCATCGATTAATTCTGATTTGTTCATAATAAATAGTTATTAATTGTTGGTTAAAAAAAATTGTTAATACACAAATTTAGTAGGAAATACGTTCCTTGCAAGCGTTTTATACGATTTTAGGTTGTTTTGTTGATAACTTATATTTTTTGTTAATAAAAGTAAGGTTATTTCTTGTTAAAATGGATTTAACGCCCGTTTTTGTTGGTGTTAATGAGTTTTTGCTTCAGTTGAAAATGTAATTCCATTGAGTAATTCGGGTGTATTCATCTTCTTTTTACCCGGAAACTGCAAACTCAACACTTGAATAAATCCATTTTCTACTGCAACCTTCATTTCTTTTTTAGTACAAATTAGACTTCCAATCGTATAATTATGATCTTCTAAAACAATTTTAGCTTCGTATATTTTTACATTCCATTCTTCATTTTTGTCCTGAATGAAACACCAAGCTGCAGGATACGGGCTCAAACCTCGAATCAGATTGTTTATTTCCACAGCTGGTTTTGTCCAGTCTATTTTACAATTTTCTTTGTTAAGTTTGTAAGCCGTTTTAATATCGGCAGTGTCTTTTTGAATAATTGTGTCCACATTTCCTTTTTCAATCATCTCCAAAGTATGAATAACGGTCTTACTTCCCAAATCCATTAATCGGTCATGCAATTGACCCGCATTTTCGGTCTCATCAATTGGTGTTTCCGAGCTTAAAATCATCGCACCGGTATCAATTTTATCGTCAATAAAAAAAGTAGTCACACCCGTTTTAGTCTCTCCATTTATTATTGCCCAATTAATGGGTGCGGCTCCGCGATAGTTCGGTAGGAGTGAAGCGTGAAGATTGAAAGTTCCTAACACCGGCATTTCCCATACTACTTTTGGTAACATTCTAAAAGCAACTACAATTTGTAAATTAGCATTCAACGATTTCAATTCCGATAGAAAAGCTTCGTCTTTAAGGTTTGCAGGCTGTAATAAAGTAAGATCATTGGCCAGTGCGTATTCTTTTACTGCAGAATATTTTAATTTTTGTCCACGACCTGCAGGTTTGTCTGCGGCGGTAATAACGCCCACAACCTCATAGTTGTTTTTTAGTATTGTATCTAATATTCCCACGGCAAATTCGGGCGTTCCCATAAAAATAATTCGTAATTTTTCCATTATGATCTTAAAGTATATTTATTATTTGGTTTAACCAAAATAGTGTTGTTTTCTAATAAATCCTGAAGTACAAAGATAACTTCATCAGGGCTGTTTTTAGTTTTATTTTGAATGTCTCTCGAATTTAAATCTTCGGTTTGTAATAAAGTAACGATTTCTTTTGAAAGTAATGTACTATCTTTTTTCTTGTTTTTTTTGGTAATGCAAAAGGAACAAATTCCACAATCAACGTTTGTTTCTTCGCCGAAATAATTCAAAATCAGTTTGTTTTTACACACCTTTTTTTCATTGATATAATAAAGAACGGACTGGAGTTGTTCTTTTTTTAATTGATTTTGATTTTCTAAATATTTTGAAACCCGACTGATGGTTCTTTCATCTTCCCGAACTTCATTGAAAATCAGTGTAGAATCATTATTTTTCGAATGATATTCTATTATCTCTTTTCCTTTCAATTTATGTAACACCGCTTGTATTTCGGTTTCCTTGTGATTTGATTTTTTAGCAATCAATTGTAAGTTGAAAGCGGTTTGCATTTCATAAATTCCGGGGTAGGTTCGCAATATTGCCAAAATAATTTCCTCGTCATTAGGATTCAAACTCATGTAACGAATCACTTCTTTGGAAGGAATAAGAAATTGCAACGTGATTTTTTCAGAAAATTCTTGAGACAGATTGATAATTCCTTGTCTGTCCAGAAATTGCATCGCATTGTACGTTTTCAATGTAGGAAATTCATATTTCATGCAAAAATGATGCAAATTGAATGTAAACTGTTCGTTGATTCCTTCTCCGTAAGCGATCTGAAAATAATTACTGAGTTTAACATACATGAGATTCAAAAACTTTTTATCAGGGAGAATATTTATAAATTGGTTTTCAGCCTGAATAATATCAGAAGGGCTTGTTAGTAAAACGGCATAGGCTTTTTCGCCATTTCTTCCTGCGCGTCCCGCTTCTTGGTAATAATTCTCTAAATTTTCGGGTAGTTGAATGTGAATTACGGTTTTTACATTGGCTTTGTCAATTCCCATCCCAAAGGCATTGGTGGCCACAATAACGGGTACGTCTTCATTCATCCACAGCTGCATGTTTTTATCTTTTTCTTTGGATGAAAGTCCGCCGTGATAATAGGTTGCTTTAAATCCTAACGAATTAAGTTGAGAGGAAATTTCCAAACAAGATTTTCTGTTTCGAACATAAATGATAGATGATTCTGGATTTTTCTTCAGGATTTGTTCTATTCTGAAAAGTTTATCTTCTACTTCAAAAACCATGTAGGCAATATTTTCTCTTGCAAATGATTTCTCAAAAACTTGCGGATCATGCAATCCCAGTTCAGTGATGATCTCTTCTTTGACTTTTGGAGTCGCAGTAGCGGTTAATGCAAGGAAAGGTACTTTTGGAAAATGTTTTTTTAATGCGGAAATCTTCAAATAAGCAGGTCGGAAATCATGTCCCCATTGAGATACGCAATGCGCTTCATCAATGGTAATTAAGTTTATGGGAAGGTTTTTTATTCGTTCCAGAATCCAGTCAGATTGCAAGCGTTCCGGAGATAAATAGAGAAATTTATAATTACCGAATTGGCAATTATCTAGTAAATCAATCATTTCTTCGGATCTGATGCCGCCGGTTAATGCAATGGCTTTGATATTTCGCTTTTGCAAATTAGCAACTTGATCTTTCATCAGCGCTACTAATGGCGAAATCACCAGACAAATTCCTTCGTTCATCATCGCCGGAATCTGGAAACAGACTGATTTGCCTCCGCCGGTTGGCATCAATGCAAAGGTATCTTGACCACTTAAAACGGAATCGATAATTTCCTTTTGCAGCGACCTGAATTTGTCGTGTTTCCAATATTTTTGAAGAATAGCTAACGCTTCTTGCATAGATTATAGATTTCAATTCGTAGAAAATATCCCAAATTGTAAATTCTAAACTCGAAAATTATTTAGAAATTTCATCTAAGATAAAAAGAATTCTGTTATCCAGGGTATCTTTAGGAACTTCTATGAGTTCATAACCGTAACTTTGATACGTTTCAGTTAAGTGATTACAGATGAGTTTAGCTTGTTCAAAGTTTTCATAACGTTCATGATCGCTAATGTAGATTTCTTCCCACGGCGGAAGAATGAAGATTTTTGAGTACGTATGTTCGCGACAAGCTATGTCAAAAGTCGCAGGATAGCTATCGCCAATATAATGCATATAAGCCAAAACATCCGGAATTCCCCGATCAATAAAAACGACTTCATGAGGCTCTTTGGAAGCATTATGAAACTGCTTTTTTCTTCCTTCAAGAAGTAATTCGCTGAATAGTAGTGGTTTTTCGAGGAATAATTGCTCAATTCCTTGTTTTTTTGCTTCTAAAGTTACTTCCCGTGAAATTTCGGGATAACAACAATATCCATTAGCTATTAATCCATCGATGATAGTTGTTTTACCTGTTCCTGGACCGCCAATGATAACTATGATTTCTTTCTGCACTTTTAAAAAATAAGGGGCAAATTTACTTAAACTTATTGGGATTTGAAAAAATGATTGCGGTTAAAATAAGATTAGGTAAAAAATCATAATTCAAAATTCATAATTTACGTTTGAAACTGTATATTTGCCTTTATTTTTAAATAGAAAATGGATAAGAACACTCAAGAATTTTATGATAGATTAAAAGTAGAGTTGGACATGAGCAATACATGGCCGGCAGAATACTTATTTAAATTTATTGTGCCAACAGATAATGATAACATTGAACGTGTTCAGTTGGCTTTTGATTGTATGGGAGCAGTTATAAAAACGACAAAATCCAAGACGGGAAAGTTTACCAGTATATCTGTTGACGTAACCATGAAAGATTCGCAAGAAATAGTAGATAAATACCTAGAAGTTTCTACCATTAAGGGGATTATTTCTCTTTAGATATAAAACAAAATTTTGATGCATATACAATCGAATGATTATAAATCTTCGAAAAAGAGCATGTAAGATCAAAAAATATACATTCGAATATGAATTCAAAATATATTAAAGAAAACTCGAACGATGTGGTGCACCATTTGGAATACAATGCGGAAAGATCGCATTTGATTATTCCGGAATATGGACGCCATTTGCAAAAACTGATTGATCAGGCAACTAAAATTGAAGATGATGTAGAGCGCAACAAAGCGGCAAAATACATTATTCAGGTAATGGGAAGTTTGAATCCACATTTACGTGACGTTCCTGATTTTCAGCACAAGTTGTGGGATCAGATTTTTATCATGTCTGATTTTAAATTAGTAGCTGATTCTCCATATCCAATTCCATCCCGTGAAGTATTACAATTGAAGCCGGATGTGTTGAGTTATCCTCAGAATTTTCCAAAATACAGGTATTATGGCAACAACATAAAATATATGATTGATGTAGCCAATAAATGGGAAGATGGAGAGATGAAAAGTGCTTTAGTGAAAGTGATCGCTAATCACATGAAAAAATCCTATTTGAGTTGGAATAAAGACACGGTTAAGGATGATGTCATTTTTGAACATTTATATGAACTGTCTGATGGTAAGTTAAATTTGATTCAAAGTACAGAGGAATTATTAAATACCACTGATTTATTACGAACGAATAAACGGGTTTCTAATAAAATCTTGCCGGTAGGACAGCCAAAAATTCTTAGCAATAAGAATGCAAAAACTGGAAAACCAAATCCGACGCACAAAAATCAAAATAGAAAACCTTTGTAAGTCAGTTATAAATTAAGAGTTATAAGTTATGAATATTTTCAGTAGTAACTTTTAGCTCGTAACTTTTTAACTCATAACTAATAATTTATAACTCATAACTGTAAAAAATGGGAATTTTCAAAATAGAAGGAGGCATTAGTCTAAAAGGAGAAATCACGCCACAAGGGGCCAAAAATGAAGCATTGCAAATTTTATGTGCTGTTCTTTTAACTTCTGAAAAAGTGATTATTAATAATATTCCTGATATTATTGACATCAACAAACTAATTACGCTTTTAGGAAATTTAGGAGTTAAAATCCAAAAAACAGGATCTGGCTCTTATACTTTTCAAGCCGATGAAGTGAATATAGAGTATTTAGAAACTGAAGCATTCAAGAAAGAAGGCGGTTCTCTTCGTGGATCTATTATGATTGTTGGGCCACTTTTGGCACGATTTGGAAGAGGGTATATTCCAAAACCAGGTGGTGATAAAATTGGACGCAGAAGATTGGATACCCACTTTGAAGGTTTTATAAATCTTGGAGCAAAATTCCGTTACAATAGAGAAGATCATTTTTATGGTGTAGAAGCGCCTAAAGGATTGACAGGTGCTGATATGTTATTGGATGAAGCTTCAGTTACCGGAACAGCTAATATTGTTATGGCTGCAGTTTTGGCCAAAGGAAAAACAACAGTTTATAACGCTGCTTGTGAACCTTATTTGCAACAATTGTGTAAGATGTTAAACTCCATGGGAGCTAAAATAACAGGTGTTGGATCTAACTTATTGACTATTGAAGGTGTTGAAAGTTTAGGTGGTTGTGAGCATAGAATTCTTCCTGATATGATCGAAATAGGAAGTTGGATTGGTCTTGCTGCAATGACAAAATCAGAAATTACGATAAAAGATGTAAGTTGGGATAACTTAGGAGTAATCCCTAATACTTTTAGAAAACTAGGAATCACTCTGGAACGTAGAGGAGATGATATATACATTCCTGCTCACGTAGATGGGTATGAAGTAAAAACAGATATTGACGGTTCTATTTTAACAATTGCCGATGCGCCTTGGCCTGGATTTACTCCTGATTTATTGAGTATTGTTCTTGTTGTTGCCACTCAAGCGAGAGGCGATGTATTGATTCATCAAAAAATGTTTGAAAGCAGATTGTTCTTTGTGGATAAATTAATCGATATGGGAGCTAAAATCATGTTGTGTGATCCACATCGTGCAGTTGTTATGGGACATGATTTCAAATCACAATTGAAAGCTACTACAATGTCTTCACCAGATATTCGTGCGGGAATCTCTTTATTGATTGCAGCGCTTTCGGCAAAAGGAACGAGTACCATTCAAAATATTGAACAAATAGACAGAGGGTACGAGCGCATTGACGAGCGATTGAGAGCCATTGGAGCTAATATTGTACGTGCATAAATCAAATAAATAATTATAAAATATCGTTTAAGTAAACCAAATAGGATTTGAATCTAAGCATTCAATACGGTTTACTTAAACGTTTTTAATTTTAATTCCTCTTTAGAAAAAGATCATGTCAACCGAACAAACAGCGATAAAGGCCACATATTTTAGTATTATTGGAAATACATCTTTGGCGATTATCAAAGGTCTGGCAGGTTTTTTCGGGAATTCGTATGCTTTAATAGCGGATGCGATTGAATCTACAACAGATATTTTTGCTTCATTTTTAGTGTTATTTGGAATTAAATATTCCAATAGACCAGCAGATAAAAATCATCCTTATGGACACGGAAGGGCAGAGCCTTTAATTACTTTTTTGGTAGTGGGTTTTTTAATCACTTCTGCCACCATTATTGCTTATGAAAGTATCATCAATATTGGGACACCACATCAATTGCCAAAACCATGGACATTAATCGTTCTTGGGGCAATAATTATTTGGAAAGAGTATTCTTTTCGATTAGTGATGAAAAGGAGCATTCAAACCAATAGTTCCTCACTGAGAGCTGATGCCTGGCACCACCGCAGCGATGCGATAACATCTGTGGCAGCATTTCTTGGTATTTCAATTGCTTTGATTTTAGGTGATGGATACGAATCAGCCGATGATTGGGCAGCACTTTTTGCTTCGGGATTCATTCTTTATAATAGTTATCAAATATTCAGACCTGCTCTGGGGGAAATAATGGATGAACATTTATATGATGATTTAATTGAGCAAATTAGAATAGTTTCACTTCAAGTAGACGGAATTATAGACACGGAAAAGTGTTTTATTCGAAAAGCCGGTATGCAATATCACGTTGATTTACATGCAATTGTGGATTCGAATATTACAGTAAAAGAAGGACATGACTTAGCACATAAATTGAAAGATACTTTGCAAGAGAAAATTCCGGAATTGGGTCACGTTTTGATTCATGTGGAACCGAATTGATTTCATTGTTTAAATCATTTTTTAAATTTATAAAACTAAAAAAGGCACAAGAAGATTATTTCTCGGGCCTTTTTTTTGGTCATTAAACTATTTTCTTGTTGAAGTTTTACTCTAAAATATTTAAAAATTTAAGTCCAAAAACTACACCGTCACCTTTGAAACCATTTTGGTAGGAACGTACATAATCAACACGTAACATCTTAAATTTTCCAAAACCTAAATTATCTAAGCCAACCGTTAATTCTGTGTAAGGCTTTACATTTGGTGTAGAAAGTGTATGAGCTCCCAATATTAAAGTTGATTTTAATTTATTCAACAACGGGATTTTATTCATAATATATCCTTCGTCATTGTATTCTGCATGTGCTTCAAAATAACGGGTATTTGTACTGTTAGAATAATAAGGCAATAAGTTAAAAACATTCAAATAGCGTTCTGTCTGACCTATGTGTGTTTGATTTCCGTTAAAATGTTTGTAATCTGCAAAGGAGATATTTTCTGCATTCAAAAATTTACCAGCTTTCAAATTCATTCCTATAGTTCCTTTGTTTTTCAATTTTAAATCATAAGTTAGCCGTGCATTTACGTGGTCAAATTCATATTTTTTTTCATTGGCAGCAAAGCCTTTTTCATACCCTAAAAATAACGTAGGATATTTTCCATTTCTAATATTATATTTTCCGTCTGGGCGGGAAGAATATTTATTCCCAAAATTTATTTTTGCATTTAGAGAAGCTTTCATCAAATGATGCTTTTCAAAAGCAGGAGTGATAAAGTCATCAGGTGCCAACGGATTATTAGAAGTGTATGAATCTTGTTTATTGAAATAAGAGAAATCAGTAGTGTTGAATAATGGTTTTCGCTGTTGGTATTCTATTCTTCCGTTCAGGTGTACACCATTAGCAATGTCTTGGCTATAGCCAATTGCTGCAAATTCAAGATTATACAGTTTCATATAATTATTCTTAAATGCTAAAGAACTTATCGAATTTATAATAGCACTAATGGGTTGTTCTGCATTAAATTGTTTTACTGTATTTCCTCCTGTTGCATATAAGGTTGCATAATCCTGATTATTGAACCGATGGATAAATTGTCCTGTTACACGCAAACGATCTTCAGCAAAACCGTAATTGAGTTTTGTATTGATGGAAGTGTATATTCCTTTTTTTTCCTGATTTTTCCAATTGGTGTATCTAAATCCAGAATCAAAATTATATCCTTGTACAGTATTGAAACTTAAAGAACCCAGATTTAGTAATCCTTCATAACTAAAAGAGTTTTTCTCTGAACTATTTCTATAAGTATAACCCGTTAGTAGTTTCACTAGTTTAAATTTATTCCCTTTTGCGTCAATAGAGTCTAAATATTTTTTAGAATTTCGAACCTTGTAAATACTGTCTTTTCGAATATAATCGCTGCTTTCTTCGATGGTTAAAGGAATGGGTCTGTTGCTATTCCAAAAAATAGAATCTTTTTTATTTGAATTTATTTCGACACTTGTAATTTCATTTGTAAAAGTTTTTTTAGCAAAGGAGTTCACAAATTCATAATTACTATACACATAGGTATATTTTCCATTGAATTTTATTCCAAAGGCTCCGGCTGTAATATCAAGACTTTGGGTGTTTTTAGCCCAAATTTTGTTGTTTTTATTGTAACTGAAGTTTTGTTTTAAAGTCATTACATCAACAAATTCCTCTTTCATTCGGTAACCTTTAATATCTAAGTCAACGGCATATAGGGCCCAAGAATCTTCAACAATATAAATGTAACCTTCAAAAACAGGTTCGCTGTCACGTTTTGCGTTAACTTTTATTTTATTAATCATTTGATTATTGGCATCATAAAAAGTACTTTCCAGCTTGTATTTATAATAATTGAACGCATTATTCGCGATTGGAGAAATCATATTGACCCCAAAGTCAATCGTATTGTCATAGAAATCATAAAAGGATGATCTGGCCGTATTATAACTATAGCCATTGTCTCTGCCGCTTACTTTGGAGGCGGTTACCACTTCTTTTAAATTGTTTGGTTTTTCAAAAGTAATCTTAGAAAAAGTCTCTGACAAAGAAATAATCCCCGTTCCTGTTGAATCCAAAGAGCCATTCATATCACCAATTTTTTGGCCGAATATTTTTTTTGGGGCATTTTTTAGTTTGAAAATACCTCTGGAATAAAAATCGGCGTTAAAACGAGCTGTTTTTTCGGTATTTTCTTTTTTACTGGCAATTGCGTTTTTTATGATAGCAAGTGCAGGATTAATTTTGGTGTTGATAACTACTTCATTCAAAGAAAAACTTTCTTCAATCATTTTAACATCAAATGAATACGGTAATTTATCCGTCTGAATTGTTATTTTTTGCGTTTTAAAACCTAAAAATTGAAATACGATAGTTTGCTTTCCCGTTTTTTTCAGGTTTAGTTCATATTTCCCTGCTTCATTTGAGGTAGTTCCATTATAGGTTTCTTCTTGAAAAACGGTTACAAAAGGTAGAGGATTCCCTTTTTCGTCAGAAACGGTTCCCTTTATTTGTGCATGGTTGGTAATTGATACCAAAGAAATTAGAAGTAAGTAGTATTTTATCATAAAAGTTTTTTCTTTCACAAAAATAAAAGAAGTTTAAAAAGAGGCTATTAATTATTTGTTAAACATTTATAAGAATATTTTTATTTTAATTTAGGACTTACAAGAAAGATTGGATTGCCAATTCATAACTTTTTAAACCAAAACCTAAAATTACTCCTTTTGCATTTCCAGAAATATAGGACTGGTGTCTGAAGCTTTCACGTGAAAAGGTATTAGAAATATGGACTTCAATCACTGGAGTTGTAATGGCTTTTATGGCGTCGCCAATGCCAATGGAAGTATGGGTATAGGCCCCGGCATTTAGAATAATACCATCGTAGGAGAAACCAAATTCCTGAATTTTATCTATTAATTCGCCTTCAATATTACTTTGAAAGTACGTGAATTCTATTGTTGGAAATTTTATTTGTAATGAGGTAAAATATTCTTCAAAGGTTAAGCTGCCATAAACTTCTGGTTCGCGTTTTCCTAAAAGATTGAGATTTGGTCCGTTGATAATGCTAATTTTCATAATTCCAGTTTTTGTAAAAATAAAAAAACCGTTCCAATTTAAAGAACGGTTTTGATAAATTTAATTTTTTATTGGAATTTAGAACGTAAATCCAGCTGATATTTGTAAAACGGAGTTCTTAACTTCAGCCTCTTTTGAAGCTTCGGTTAATCCTAATACGTAACGACCTTGTAGAAAAAAGTTTTTAGTGATATTAAATCCTAAACCTCCAGCTACTCCAAACTCAAAAGTTTCAGCATTTTTTACATCAAAATCATTTCTTTCGCTCAATAAAAAAGAGGCTTGTGGTCCAAGATCAAGACTGACTGTTTTATTCAAATGAAATTTTGCCAAAACCGGAATGGATAAATAACCCAATTCATTTTTAAATTCTTCTCCAGCATTTTCATAGCTTGCTCCTTGAGTAGAATATAATAATTCAGGCTGAACAGAAAAACCATCAGTTAACTTAATCTCGGCTACTAAACCAGCATGATAACTGGTAATTGCATCTTTTTTATTGTAATTAGTTGAATTGATAGTTATTTCGCTTCCCGTTTGATTGGCGTAATTTAAACCGGCTTTAATTCCAAATTTAACTAATTGAGCTTGCATAGTACTTGAAATAGCGAGCAGTAAAACGGTAACTAAAATTGTCTTTTTCATAATATTGTTTTTAATTATTGTTCTTAATTTGAACATGCAAGATAAAACTCTTAAAGTATAGAAATATTATAATTTTATATTTTTTACTTATAAGATTCACTTAAACTTAAAGATCAAATTGATATTGTTTTTATTTAACAGATTTTTTTCACGACTTATAATTATTTTAAAAAACAGTAAACACATTGCAATCAGATGATTAAATGTTAATTTTTACTGTTTTTAATCGAATTAATTTGAAATTCATCGAATTTTATTAATTAATGTAATTAGCTGTATATGAGTTGTTTAACTTTGTGTTGCTAAATGTAAATAAAATTATTATGAAAAAAATTACTTTGTTATTAGTTGCAGTTTTCACGTTTGGAAATGTAAATGCTCAAGATGGAGGGATTAAAGTAGGAGCTCATGTAGGTTTGCCTACTGGGGACATTAAAGATGCTTATTCTGTTAATTTAGGTGTCGATGTTACTTACATGTGGAATGTTACAGACAAATTTAGTGCGGGTGTTACAACAGGGTACACTGCTTATTTAGGTGAAACAATTGGTTCTGGAGCTGGTAGATTTGAAGTCCCTAACGCTGGATTTATACCATTAGCTGCTACAGGGCAATACTCATTTACTGATAATTTGTTTTTAGGGACTGATTTAGGGTATGCAATTTATGCTGGTAGCGGTGATGGAGATGGTGGTTTCTTATACCAACCGAAATTTGGTTATCAATCTGAAAAAATTGAAGTTTATGCAGGTTACAAAGGAATTTCTAATAACGGAACATTTTCTTCAATCAATTTAGGTTTTAACTACAAATTCTAAATTTTTGAAAATTGATTATAGCACCTTCCACATTCGTGGAAGGTTTTTTTATGCCCAAAAAAGCTTTACTTTGTAATTATGAACTGGATTTCCTGTATAAAAAACTATCAATCATACTTAAAAATCGAACGTGGTTTGTCTAAGAATACTATAGATAATTATTCTTTTGATATCGAACGGTTGTGCCTTTTTTTGGCTAAAAACGAAATTATCGTTTCGCCAATAAAAATTGGAGAAGAAACGGTGCAGCAATTTATCTATAGTGTGGCTAAGGAAGTCAATCCACGTTCACAAGCCAGAATTATATCAGGTCTTAAAAGTTTTTTTAGTTATTTGATATTTGAAGATTACCGGGCAGACAACCCATTAGAACTTATTGAAACTCCTAAAACGGGCAGGAAGCTTCCGGATACGCTATCGGTGGATGAGATTGATCGTATTATTTTTGCGATAGACTTAACCACAAACGAAGGCGAACGCAACCGGGCCATGCTCGAAACACTTTATGGTTGTGGATTACGGGTTTCAGAATTAGTTTCTTTGAAAATTTCCGACTTATTCTTTGAGGAAGGCTTTATTAAAATAACGGGTAAAGGAAATAAGCAGCGTTTTGTTCCAATAAGTGATTTGACGCAGAAATACATTAAAATTTACAGGAATACTATTAGAACACATAGTACTATTCAAAAAGGTTTTGAGGATACGCTCTTTCTAAATAGAAGAGGAAAACAGTTAACTCGAGCAATGATTTTTACTATTATAAAAACCTTAGCAGTCAAAATTGATTTGAATAAAACTATAAGTCCGCATACTTTGCGACATTCTTTTGCAACTCATCTTTTGGAAAATGGAGCTGATTTACGCTCAATACAGTTGATGCTAGGTCATGAATCGATAACGACAACAGAAATATATGTGCATCTTGACAGAAAGTTTCTGACACAAGTTCTAAATTCGTTTCATCCCAGAAAATAACATTTTGTGTTATAATTTCAAATTTTAAACTATTTAGGAAGGAAAAGATCTACAGATTGAACCTAAAATGAAATTTCTAAATAGCAAGGGGGCTTTCTCATTAAATTGATGCGATTTTATTGTTAATTTGATAGCTAAATAAAAAATATAATCTAAATTGTGTTGTATTATAATGATAAAAAGTAGTTATGATTTTTGATTTTCCCCAAAACGAAAATTGCCAAGAGGTAAATAATTTTTACAATAAATTATTTAATGAGATTCCAGATTTAATTTTTGAATTTGTTATTGCTCCTGACAATACCTATTTATTTCCATTAGTGAGTAAATCGGTAAACGATTTTTTTGAGTTGTCTTCAGATCATTTTGTTGACAGTGATAAATTCCTTGTCTATGACAGGATATTTGAGGCCGATCGATTGTCGTTTTTTGAGTCATTGGTAAAAGCAAAAAGAAACATTACAAGATGGGATTTTGAGTTCCGGGTTTTATTACCTGAAAAGGGATTGCGCTGGCTTAAAGTTGAATCAAAACCAGAATTATATCCTGATGGGAATATTGCTTTTTATGGAAGGATTTCAGATATAACAGACTTAAAAGAGCAGCAAATTAAACTTAAAATTTCTGAAGAACGTTTTAAATTTGCTCTTGAAGCTTCTACAGCAGGAGTCTGGGATTGGGATTTAACGACTAACAAAGTTTTCTATTCCTCACAATCGATGAAAATTCTCGAACAGGAGTCTTTGGATATTTTTGATAATCCTGAGCGTTGGGATGAAATTGTGCACCCTGATGATTTAGAAAAATATTACTCTGAAATTCATGATCATTTTGACAATAAAACACCTTTTTATGAAAATTATCACCGTGTTTTAACGTCAAGCGGAAAATATAAATGGATTTTAGATAGAGGAAAAGTAATAGAGCGGGACATCAATGGGAAAGCATTGCGAGTTATAGGAACGCATACTGATATTTCTTTGCAAAAAGAAAAAGAACTAGAGTTAATAAAAACAATGGAATTGTATAGTCAGCAAAATAGCCGACTATTGAATTTCTCACATATTGTATCCCATAATCTAAATACTCAAGCGGGTAATATTAAATCACTATTAGATTTTATAGATGCTGATGATAATTTAGAGAGCAACAAAGAAATGTTGTCTCATTTGCGCACTGTTTCGAATGATTTAAACGAAACAATAGCAAATTTGACCCAATTGGTACTTATACAAAGTAATTCGAGTATTCCGATTGAATCATTGGACTTGAATTTATATTTAAATAAGACTTTGGACTTGATCAAGAATTTAAAAAATCAAAATCAAGTTACCATTATAAAAGAGATTCCTGATGGTGTTTTTGTCGATTTTAATCCAGCATACTTAGAAAGTGTTTTGTTGAATTTTACAACAAATGCCATAAAATATTCGAATCCTAATAAGCCTGTTGAGATAAAATATTCTTTCTCATTGGAAAATGGAAATAAAACGTTGTCAATTTCTGATAATGGATTAGGGATCGATTTGAAAAAATATGGGGATTCTCTTTTTGGAATGTACAAAACATTTCACAAGCATGAAGAAGCCAGAGGATTAGGATTGCACATTACAAAGAATCAAATAGAATCGATGAAAGGGACTGTTTCGGTTGAAAGTGAAGTTGGGGTAGGAACTACTTTTAAAATCATTTTTAACGACTGCTTGAATGATTAATTAGCTGATTTCGAAAATAGATAGCATATTTTAATGATATTCTTCTTTCTATATAATGCAAAAAAAAAACTTCTCAGTGATGAGAAGTTTTTTTATATATGTAAATTCAATAAATTATTTAGCAATATTCACGGCTCTTGTTTCGCGAATTACAGTTACTTTAACTTGTCCAGGATATGTCATCTCCGTTTGGATTTTTTGTGAAATATCAAAAGATAAGTTAGCTGCATTTTCATCAGAAACTTTCTCGCTTTCAACAATTACACGAAGTTCTCTACCCGCTTGAATGGCATAAGCATTTTTCACACCGCTGAATCCGTACGCTACTTCTTCAAGATCTTTTAGACGTTGAATATAAGAATCCAATACTTGTCTTCTCGCTCCTGGTCTTGCACCTGAAATAGCATCACAAACCTGAATAATTGGAGATAATAATGATTTCATTTCAATCTCATCGTGGTGTGCTCCAATAGCGTTACAAACCTCTTCTTTTTCACCGTATTTCTCAGCCCACTGCATTCCTAATAATGCGTGTGGCAAATCACTTTCGGCATCTGGAACTTTACCAATATCGTGTAATAAACCAGCTCTTTTAGCCAGTTTTACGTTTAAGCCAAGTTCAGCAGCCATGATTCCACAAAGTTTAGAAACTTCACGGGAGTGTTGCAATAAATTCTGTCCATAAGAAGAACGGTATTTCATACGTCCTACCACTTTAATCAATTCAGGGTGTAATCCATGAATTCCTAAATCGATAACGGTACGTTTACCAACTTCTATAATTTCATCGTCAATTTGTTTAGCAGTTTTTGCAACTACTTCTTCAATACGTGCCGGGTGAATTCTTCCGTCAGTTACTAATTTGTGTAATGCCAAACGAGCAATTTCTCTTCGTACAGGATCAAAACAAGAAAGGATAATAGCTTCCGGTGTATCGTCTACAATGATTTCTACTCCGGTTGCAGCTTCCAGTGCGCGGATATTTCTACCTTCACGACCAATGATTCTTCCTTTTACGTCATCAGATTCAATGTTAAATACAGAAACACAGTTTTCTACTGCTTCTTCCGTACCAACTCTTTGAATGGTATTGATGATGATTTTTTTCGCTTCTTGCTGTGCCGTCAATTTTGCCTCTTCAATAGTATCTTGAATATGAGACATTGCTTTGCTTTTTGCTTCAGCTTTAAGTCCTTCTACTAATTGATCTTTAGCTTCTTCAGCAGATAAACCAGAGATAACTTCCAACTGTTGCAATTGACTTTTATGTAGTTTGTCAACTTCAGTTTGTTTTTTATCTAGATTTTCAATTTTTGTGGTGTATTCTAAAGTTTTAGATTCAAAATCATCATTTACTTTTTTAGCTTTTGATAATTCATTAGAAATTTGAGATTCTTTATCGCGAACTCTTTTTTCTATTTCGGCAACTTTTTTATCACGGGATAAAATAACTTGTTCGTGTTCTGATTTTAATTCAATAAATTTCTCTTTTGCTTGAAGAATTTTATCTTTTTTTATGTTTTCAGCTTCCAGATTAGCATCTTTCAAAATGGATGATGCTTCTTTTTTTGCGTTTTTAATTAAGTTTGAAATATTGCTTTTTTCTATCAGTTTGGCAATACCAAAACCTCCCGCAATACCTATAATTCCTGAAATAATAATCGTTAATATGTCCATGTTTGTTAAAATTTATATATAAAAAAAGCCTACATTAGGTTGCTTGTATAAACTCGGAAAGACAAGTTTTGAGCTAACTCGTTGTTCAAGCTTCCGTACTTAAACGGCTTGCTATAGTAACGATGATTTGCTCATTCTAAATTGTTAGTGTTGAGTTTACCAAATATGAACTAATGTAGGCAGTATCTTAGTTTTTGTAAAGAACGTTTATTTGTCGAGATATTGATCTAAAATCGAATTGATTTTTTTAATTCTTTCGATGGTTGCTTCTCCATCTATGGCATTATCAATTTGTTTTTGTTCCGTTTGTGAAGCAAATTGTAAAGCACACATTGCCAATACATCTTGCTTGTCACGAACCGCGTAATTTTCTTCAAATTGCTTGATCATCTTATCAATTTTTTTCGAAGCGCTTCTAAGGCCTTCTTCCTGAGAGAAATCAACCGTTAACGGGTAGACTCTGTCTGCGATTGATATTTTAATTTTAAGCTTTTCGTCCATATCTTTTATTAATCTGATAGCTGTGCTATACAGTAATCAATTTCGCGAATTAATGAATTTATTTTAAGCTTCGTATCTCTTTTATTATCGTCACTGCCTAGTAATGTATTTGCTACTTTGAGTGTTTCATACTGCGTTTTTAGCGCTTCAATCTCTTGTGATTGAGTTTGTATTATGGATGCAGTTTTTGTTAATTCGTTTTTCAAATCTTGATTGTTTTTCTCCAAACCTTTCATTTTTGTAAAAAGTTTTTCAATCTTATTTTCAAGAGTATCAATAATTTCTGCAATTGCACTCATTATATATCTTATTCATTACATAATCATACAAAGTTAGTATTCCTTTTTAATTTTGCAATATTTTATTATTTTTTTTGCATTAAATTAATTAAATATCAGTTTTACAAATGGTTACGAACTATTTTTTTTAGCGCTGTTTTGAATACTTTTTTTATCTTAGCAAAAATGTAAACGATGAGATTTTCTGTATTTTTTTTATTTTTTTGCACTGCTGTTTTTGCACAAGTTGACTATCCAAAAGATTATTTTAGTTCACCATTAGATATTCCGATGCAATTATCCGGGAATTTTGGAGAGTTGAGACCCAATCATTTCCATGCGGGTTTTGATTTAAGAACGCAACAAAAAGAAGGATTAAAAGTATATGCAGTGGCCGATGGTTATGTGTCAAGAATAAAGATATCTACTTTTGGTAACGGAAAAACAATCTACATCAATCATCCTAATGGGTATACATCCGTTTATGGACATTTAAAAATGGCCAATGGTGAAATAGAAAACTACATCAAGAAAACGCATTATGCAGCACAATCATTTGAAATTGAAATGTTTTTTAAGCCAGATGAAATGGTGGTGAAAAAAGGAGAAATTATTGCTTTCTCTGGTAATACAGGAGCTTCCGAAGGACCGCATTTGCATTTTGAATTTCGGGATTCTAAAACAGAATTCATAATCAATCCGATGCTTTTTGGGTACAATAAATTTTTAAAGGATACTAAGAAACCAGTTGTTTCAGGAGTTTATGTGTATCCTTTAGATTCGAAAACTACAGTCAATCATTCGAAACGACCTTTATTACTGAATGTTTCATTGCAAAAAGACGGAACCTATTTATCTGACAAAGTAGTTGCAAACGGTGCAATAGGTTTTGGAATTTCTGCTTATGACACTGATGATGTCTCGTTTAATAATAACGGAGTGTATAAAGTGCAATCTTTTTATAATGGAAAACCAAACTTCGGGTATGAATTCAATACGTATTCATTCGACGACATGCGCTACATTAATGCGCTGATTGATTATTCGCGATATAAGAAAATGCAACAACGGGTTCAGAAGCTTTTTATGAAAAACCCGTATAATTTGAGCATTATCCAAGCTGATGAGAATAAAGGAGTGCTACAAGTTACTCCAAATTTAGCATCGCTGTATCGCATTGAAGTTTCGGATTTCTTTGGAAATAAAAAAACAATAGCCATTCCTGTTCAATATGATTTATTGACTACAATAATCAGTCCTGAGCCAGTGCAATCGAATTATTTTGTCAAAGCTAATAAAGATAGCAATTTTGCTTTAGCAAACATGTCGGTTTTCTTTCCTGCAGGAACTTTTTACGAAGATTTTGATTTGAATTTTGATGTAAAAAATGATACTTTGTTTTTACACGACGATACTGTTCCAGCTCACACTAATTTTACGGTTTCAATTGAAGATACAAAATCGACTGAAGCGCAAAGAGAAAAAATGTTCATTGGTAGAATCGAAGGAAAAAAAGTAAATTACAATCCAACCTATAGAAAAGACAGCGTATTCAATACAAAGGTTAAAGTTTTAGGAAAATATGCTTTGGTTGCAGATACTATTACACCAAAAATAAGTATGGCCGTTCCTGTAGAAGGGAGATGGATCAGCGAGCAAAAAACAATTCAGCTTTCCATATACGATGACTTGTCAGGTATAAAATCATACAACGGCTATTTAAACGGAAAATGGGTATTATTCGAATATGATAATAAAACCAGAAAACTAATTCATTATTTCAGTGATGGAATTGTTGCTGATGGTGCTAATGATTTAAAAGTTGTGGTGATTGATAATGTAGGAAATTCGACTACCTTTGAAACTCGTTTTTTTAGAAGCCAAAAAAAATAAAAACCAAATCATTTGAGTACTAATAAATTAATTTTTGTTTTCTTTTTTTTCTTCGCAAGCCTAAGTTTATTGGCCCAAACGGCTAGAATAAAAGGTGTGATTTTAGACAAAAACAATCAACCGGTAGAAAACGTAAATGTTTCTTATTCCAGTATTGGCACTCAATCCAATAAAAATGGTTTTTATGATCTAAAAGTCCCTGCGAACCAAAAAGTAACGTTAGTTTTTACGCATGTCTCGTTGAAAAAAATAACGGTAATTTTTTCTTTGGATTCTAATGAACAAAAGGAGTTCAACCCAGTGATGAGTGATCAGGAAGAGCAAATGGGTGAAGTGATTGTGACATCCAATAACCGAAAACTGATTCAGGGTGTTGCAACAATTGAGCCTGAAATCATCCGAAAAATTCCAGGAGCTAATGCCGGAATCGAAAACATTTTAAAAACCTTACCTGGAGTAAATTCTAATAATGAATTGAGTACGCAATATGCAGTTCGAGGCGGGAATTATGACGAGAATTTGGTTTATGTAAATGAAATTGAAGTCTATCGTCCGTTCCTGATTCGTTCGGGACAACAAGAAGGGTTGAGTTTTACCAATACGGATTTAGTTCAAAATGTTGATTTCTCGGCGGGAGGTTTTCAAGCTAAGTTTGGAGATAAATTATCGTCTGTTTTGGATATTACCTATAGAAAACCGGTTAAATTTGGCGCAAGCCTTGAAGCAAGTTTTCTTGGCGGAAGCCTTTCCGTTGATGCGGTGTCCAAGAATGAAAAATGGTCTGGGGTTACGGGAGTTCGATACCGCAACAACAGCCTCTTGGTAAAAAGCCAAGAGACTCAAACGAATTTCACCCCTTCATTTGCGGATATTCAAACCAATATAAACTATCAGGCTTCGGCTAAATGGCAGTGGAGTTTTCTTGGGAATATTTCACAAAATAAATACCAATATCAGCCATTAACGAGACAGACTAATTTTGGAACCATTGACAATCCTATGGCACTTACTGTTTTTTATGAAGGTCAGGAAAAGGATAAATATGATACTTATTTTGGGGCTTTAAAAACAACTTTTAATGTTTCGGATAATTTTACTTTGAAATTTATCGGTTCTGTTTTTCAAACTTTAGAACAAGAATATTTTGATATTTTCGCCCAATACCGTTTAGGAGAAGTGGATTCCAGCATTGGATCAGAAACCTTTGGAGAAGTCGCTTTTACAAGAGGAATTGGTTCTCAGTTGAGTCATGCCAGAAATGATTTGGATGCACTAATTGTAAATACAGAGATAAAAGGATTTCATGATTGGAAAGAAAACCAATTTGAATGGGGAATTAAGTATACACGGGAATCTATTCGTGACAGAATAATAGAGTGGGAGGTAATTGATTCGGCTGGTTTTTCATTGAATCCACCAATTGTTGATTTGCCTAAAAATGATCAGCCGTATTCGCCTTACACCGGACCGCTTGTTCCGTATAAAAATATCCGAGCGACTAATTTTAACTCCATCAATAGATTTTCCGGTTATGGTCAATGGAGTTTGAAAGCGAATATTGGTACGAGTAAAGTTTGGTATAATGCCGGAGTACGCGTGCACAATTGGGAAGTTACAGGCGATAATGTAACGGGTAAATCCCAAATTACTTTTAGCCCCAGAGCACAATTTGCCATAAAACCAGATTGGAAGAAAGATATGGTTTTTAGGCTTTCGGGAGGATTATACCATCAACCGCCATTTTACAGGGAATTGAGAGATGCAGATGGAGATGTGCAACCCAATACCAAGGCGCAACAATCTGTTCATTTTGTTTTTGGCAATGATTACAGTTTCAAAATGTGGGATCGCCCTTTCAAGTTGGTTTCAGAGTTGTATTATAAATCACTGACGGATGTAAATACATATACGATTGACAATGTTCGCATTCGTTATGCGGCAAATAATAATGCAACAGCCTATGCGCAAGGATTAGATGTTCGCTTGAACGGGGAATTTGTGCCCGGAACAGAATCATGGTTTAGTTTTGGTTACTTGAAAACAGAAGAAAACAGTAATGATAAAGGATATATTGCCAGACCTACGGACCAAAGATTGAAATTTGGGCTTTTGTTTCAAGATTATATGCCTAATATTCCAAGTATAAAATTGTACTTGAATTTGGTCTACAATACTGGATTGCCGGGTGGTTCGCCATCGTATGCTGATCCTTATTTGTACCAAAATCGATTGAATGATTACCGCCGTGTGGATGTTGGCTTCTCCAAAGTTTTTATAGATAACACTACAGTAAAAAAGAATACAGGTTGGTTTAAGGACTTTAAAGAGTTGGCGATAGGATTAGAAATTTTCAATCTTTTTGATAATCAAAATGCCATTACGAATACTTGGGTTCGGGATGTGTATTCTAAAAATCAATATGCGATTCCTAATTATATGACCACCAGAGTTTTTAATGTGAAATTGACGGCGAAGTTGTAAACGCTAACAATTAGAAAAGTTTAACCCAATTTTAATTAGTTAAATCAAGTACCGAATACCATTACCATTTTTAAAAATGATTACATTTGAATTTTAATAGTACAACAACATGAAAAAACTACATATCACAATATTAGGAATCGCAGTTTTACTTTTAGCCAGTTGCAAAGAGGAAATCGAAAAGCCAAAAGTGACTTATAATGGATCTAATAAAGGAAAAGCAATTGCCGTAGCCGATTCTACTCAAATACAAATTGCCGACTTGCCACTTCAAATGGAAGGAACGGATTATTTGATTCATCCCGTAGCGGATTTAAGTATTCGTGAGAAAGGGATAAAATCGAGATATGGTTCTTCCAGCGTCAATGATTTGAGTTTTACCATTTCTAATTATGGAGAATTTGAAATTACCGGGTTTTTGCAAAATATAAAATTTCAAAAAGTAGATTCGGATTCCATCAGAAAATTGACAGACAAGCCTGTTTTGATTCAAACAGCTACGTATTTGAAGTCGGTTGCTGATAAAACCAATAATCAGATTATGGTGTATACGATGGTCGACATGGATACAAACAAAGACGGAAAATTAGATACAAGTGATATTAAAGCATTGTATTTAAGCGAAATTAGCGGTAAAAAATTCACTAAGATATCGTATAATTTACAGGAATTAATAGATTGGAAATTGATAGAATCTAAAAATCGTTTGTACTACAGAACCGTAGAGGATACCAATAAAAATGGAGAGTTTGATAAGAAAGACGTGGTGAATTACTACTATATTGATTTGTCAAAAAAGGAATGGAAAATAATTGGTTACGAACCGGTTTAGAAGCGATAATTTTAAATCAAAATATCACTTTCCAAGTCTGATTTTTCTATGGTAAAATCAAATCCCAGTTGTTTTACTAATTGGATAACTAAGTTTTTGTACCAGTTTTCGGATTTAGGATGAATGTATATTTTTTCGATCAACTGATTGATATTTACACTAATTTTCAGTCCTTCATTGATTTTGATAGTGCTTTCGCCAATGTCAGAAATGATACGAACTTCACGTTCATATTGAAAACTTTTTCGCTTGAACAAAAAAGGGAAAAACATATCGTCAAACGGAATGTGTTCTTTTTTGTAATCGATGTAATTTACTTCTCCAATATATTGATAGAAATTTGTTTCAGGACCAAGCGATTCCTGTAATCTGCCAATTGTGGATTGAATCGCTAAACCTTCACTGTTTTGCGTAAAAATCTGCCACATAGCAAACGATTCATATTCATTGATATGCCAGCTGCTAATGGCTACTTTTTCTCGATGGGTTTTGTAAAAATTTAAAAAGTCAGGATTGTCAATGGAAAGTTTTTTTATTTCCTCAAAAGTTGGTTCGCTAAAGGTGCCTTCATATTGATCTTCAAATTTATCGGATCGCGACATAAACAGCTTTTGTGACAACAACAAATCAAGAAACTTAGATAAGTCAAGGTATTTCCAAACAACAGTATTTGGATCTTCAGGAAGTTTTATGTTTGGATTGTTGATGTACATCTTTTAGATTTAAAAATTTAAAAAATTGAATTATTTAAAGATTTTCGACCCTCAATAAAATCTTAAATCAAAAATCGTTAATCTGCAATCTTCATTCAAAGGACTGCATTGTCACTAATTTGTTATACATGCCATTCATTGCAATAAGTTCGTCATGTTTTCCTTGCTCGACTATTTTTCCTTTTTGCATCACCACAATCAAATCTGCTTTTTGAATAGTCGAAAGACGGTGTGCAATAACAATTGAAGTTCTGTTTTGCATCATATTTTCCAGAGCTACTTGAACGAATTTTTCGCTTTCGGTATCCAATGCTGATGTTGCTTCATCGAGAATCATAATTGGAGGATTTTTCAAAACTGCTCTGGCAATTGATAATCGTTGTTTTTGTCCGCCGGAAAGTTTGTTTCCGCTGTCGCCAATATTTGTGTGAATTCCGAGTGGTAAGTCTTTTACAAATTCGTACGCATTGGCAATTTTCAACGCTTCGATGATTTCTGTATCCGTGGCGTCATGTTTACCAAGTGCGATATTTGCTTTTATGGTATCATTAAACAAAATGCTGTCTTGAGTCACTAATCCCATCAAATCACGAAGGGAATGCAAATTAATGTCTTTGATGTTGATTTCATCGATGCTTATTGTTCCTTCATTTACATCATAGAAACGAGTTAATAAATTGGCAATCGTACTTTTTCCGCTTCCGGATTGTCCTACAAGAGCAACTGTTTGCCCTTTTTTTACGTTAAGTGAAAAGTCTTTTAAAACGTTCTCGTCTTCGTATCTAAAATTAATATTCTTAATTGCTATACTGTCTTCAAAAGCTAATTTTTTAATTGCATTTTCGCTGTCTGTAATCTCATTATTTACTTCTAAAACTTCAAAAACACGTTGAGCAGCTGCTAGTCCATTTTTTACCGAATAAGAGGCTTTAGAAATGGCTTTGGCAGGAGTTAAGATATTATAAGCAAGACCCATGTAGGCTAGAAATTTAGCGCCATCAAGTAATGCTTTTCCATTAGGTAATGTATCAGCAAGTACCATTTTTCCACCAAACCAAAGCAATATGCAAATAGTAATGATCCCTAAGAACTCACTTAAAGGCGTAGCCAAGTTGTTTTTTTTACCTATACTGTTGGACAATTTTAAAACTCGGGTGACTGAATCATTAAATTTTTGTTTAAAATTTGATTCGGCATTGTAACTTTTAACAACTTTTAGTCCAGATAACGATTCTTCTACAATCGAAATTAGATAGCCGTTTTCATATTGAACTTTTTCGGATTTGCTGCGCAGTGATTTACCAATTTTTGATATTAATAGTCCTGAAAGTGGGATAAAAATAAAGACAAACAAGGTTAACTTGAAACTTATAGCAATCATACCAACAAGAGTGAATACGATGGTCATTGGCTCCTTAACGATCAATTCTAAGATAGAAAAAAAAGAATTTTGAACCTCGTTTACATCACCTAACATTCGAGCCATAATATCACCTTTTCTTTTTTCAGAATAGTAGGAAACAGGTAAGTTAATGATTTTGTGATACATTGAATTTCTTAAATCCTTCAGCACACCATTTTTAAGATGCATCAAATGATTGGATGCTAGGTAATTAAATAGATTTTTTAATAGAAAAGTTACACTTACTATGGCAATAACTAACAGTAAGGCAAATTCAGGACCATTCTTTTCGGTTAGTAGTGTGATGTTGTAATATAAGTATTCTTTAGAAAATTTGATGATGTCAAAAATAGACTCTAAAACAGGTTTTTTATCGATTTTTTCAGAAGTACCAAAAAGGACATCCATCATTGGGATTAATGCAATAAAAGACAAGGTACTAAACAGTGCGTAAAAAATATTGAATATTACGTTCCAGACCACATGAGAGCGATATGGGTTTGTGAAAGGAATAATTTTTTTGAAATTTGAGTCCATTTAAGTTGTTTTTTTATCATCAAGACCCGATGAGTTCTCCACTTATCGGGTCTGTCTGAAAAATCAATTTTTTATTAAATTAGTTCAATTGCATTGATGCAATAATATTTTTTATTTTGTTGTCCAAAATGCTCTCTACTTCGTTGAAATCTTCTACGGAATCCAATTCAGTATTTACACTGATGTAGAATTTTATTTTAGGTTCCGTTCCACTTGGTCTGGCGCATATTTTAGAGCCGTCTTCAGTGTAATAAATAAGCACGTTCGATTTTGGGATTTCCATTTTGGTTTCCTCATCGGTAAGCAAGTTTTTAGCAATTGAAGATTGGTAATCTTCCATCATTACAACTCTCAATCCGTTGATTTCTTTCAATGGATTCTCACGTAAATCAATCATCATCTGATTAATTTCCTGTAAGCCATCCATTCCTTTTTTAGTCAATGAAACTAAGTATTCTTTGTAAAAACCGTTGTCAACATACAGTTTTAGTAATTCTTTGTAAACAGTGCTTCCTTTAGCTTTGGCTTGAGCCGCCACTTCGCAAATCAATAAAGTCGCCGCCACAGCATCTTTATCACGTACGGCATCGCCTACCATGTAGCCAAAACTTTCTTCACCACCACCAATGAATTCCAACTCCGGAAAATCCTTAATCATCTTGGCAATCCATTTGAAACCTGTCAAACCAACTTTACATTCTACGCCGTAGTTTGTCGCTAATTCCATCATCATAGGAGTAGAAACTATTGTAGAACCTACAAATTGCTTGCCATTGATTTTACCTGCTTTTTTCCATTGTTCCAATAAAAAGGCAGTCATTAAAATCATGGTTTGATTTCCGTTAAGCAAAGTCATTTTGCCTTCGTTATTTCTAACGGCAACTCCTAAACGGTCACAGTCAGGATCAGTCCCAATAACAATATCAGAATTGGTTTTATCAGCCAAGGCTAATGCCATCGTCAATGCTTCCGGCTCTTCAGGATTTGGAGATTTTACCGTTGGGAAATCACCATTTGGCTCCGCTTGTTCCGGAACAATATGAACGTTTGTGTAACCTGCTTGTGATAAGGTATCAGGAACCAACGTTATTGAAGTTCCATGTAACGAAGTAAAAACAACATTTAGATTTTCTTTGGCTTTAGCCGAAGTTCCAAAACTGGCATTCTCGATAGTCGATCTGATAAAAGCTTCATCAACTTCCTTGTCAATATAGTGTATCAAATCTTCATTGGCAGTAAACTTGATTTGATTGTAATTTAAATTCTCAATAACATTGATGATTCCCTCATCTTCCGGTGGCACAATTTGTCCGCCATCTTCCCAGTATACTTTGTATCCGTTGTATTCCGGCGGATTGTGAGATGCCGTAAGAACAATTCCGCATTGACAGCCTAAATGTTTCACCGCAAATGACAATTCTGGTGTGGGTCTCAATTCCGAAAACAAATAGACTTCAATTCCATTAGCCGAGAAAACATCCGCAACTAATTTGGCCAAAGTATCACTATTATGACGACAATCGTAAGCAATAACGGCTTTCAAAGGTTGGTTTGGAAATGCAGTATGCATATAGTCCGATAGTCCTTGCGTACTTTTTCCAAGCGTATATTTATTGATGCGATTGTTTCCTACACCCATAACACCGCGCATTCCACCAGTCCCAAATTCAAGATTTTTATAAAAACTCTCTTCCAGTTCTTTAGGTGATGTAGTTATCAATTCGGTAATAGCTTCCTGAGTAGCGGTGTCAAATGTTGGCGTAAGCCACTCATTTACTGCGTCCAAAATGTTTTGTTTGATATCCATGCTATATTTTTTTAGTTTCTAAATTCGTAATTAAAATTTAAATACAGTTTTTTGTTTTTTTAGAAGCTATATCCTGCTATCCGCTGTATCTTTTTCTTTTTTTAAAGAAGAAAAAGAAAAAGGATGCCGCTGCTACCAGGGCTAGGTATTGGCTAAACGATAACTATTTCTTTTAAATTTAGTTTTAATTAAATTTATAAAAAATTAACTTCACTTGACACTTTATAACGCTCTTCATTGTTTTTTGTTCGCAAAATTATTTCACCAAGAAATCCAGCCAAAAATAATTGTGTTCCCAAAACCATTGTGGTAAGTGCAATATAAAACCAAGGATTACTCGTTACCAGACTATAGCGCATGTCATTATACATATGATATAGTTTTGAAATACCAATATATCCGGCAAGTATAAAACCAATGATAAACATTACGGAGCCTATGGCACCAAATAAATGCATTGGTCTTTTTCCAAATCTGGAAAGAAACCAAATGGTTATTAAATCCAGGAAACCATTGATGAAACGTTCCATCCCAAATTTAGTTTCTCCATATTTTCTGGCTTGATGTTGCACCACTTTTTCACCAATTTTTCCAAAACCGGCATTTTTTGCCAAAACTGGAATGTATCGGTGCATTTCGCCCGAAACTTCAATGTTTTTTACAACAACATTTTTGTACGCTTTCAATCCGCAATTGAAATCATTCAATTCAACTCCCGATGTTTTTCTCGCTGCCCAATTGAATAATTTTGAAGGTAAGTTTTTTGCCACAACAGAATCGTAGCGTTTCTTTTTCCAACCGGAAACCAAATCATATTTACCATTGGTAATCATATCATATAATCCCGGGATTTCCTCTGGGCTATCTTGCAAATCGGCGTCCATGGTGATAATTACATCGCCTTTGGCTTTTGCAAAACCGGCATGTAAGGCTTGTGATTTTCCGAAATTTTTCATGAAACGAACCCCTTTAACGTTTGGGTTTTCTTGGGCAAATCCTTCGATAATATTCCATGAATTATCGGTACTTCCATCATCCAGAAAAATGATTTCATAAGAATAATTATGAGATTGCATCACTTTGATGATCCAGTTATAGAGTTCATTAAGCGATTCCTCTTCATTAAGAAGCGGTATGAGTATAGATAAATTCATTAATTTTTATTCTTGTGTAGATTTGCTTTTGAAAAATGCTGCCAAAATTAATCCGAAAATTGAACTAAAAACAATACTAAAAACGGATCCTTTTAGTAATTCCAATGTAGAATAAGGATTGTTTTCTTTCATTTTTGCTATTGCTTCATTAATGGCTGATGCTGGTGTACCAAATTTCTGCATCATATTGACAGTATATTTAATCATTAATTCACTTAAAGTCTCTTTAGCAGAAGGATCAATAAAATTGAATAAAAGAACATTAAAAAGAGTAGAAATTAAAATACCTATTAGTGTAGCAATGAAGTAAGTCGTAAAAGCATCTTTGAAAGAGAAAACATTGTTGAGCTCTTTTTTTGTTTTCGAAAGTAAAACAATTCCCAATACAAGGTATATTAAAATACTTAAAGCTCCAATCCACCAAGAAGTAAACAGATTTAAATCAATAGCGTATATTGTCGAAGTAATTAATGCAGAAACAATTCCAATTGTTACTCCAAAGGTTATTCCATTCTTTTTAATAATTTCATTTATCATTGTTACTGTTTTAGAATTAATCCACAAATATAACAATTCCCAATATATTCGTAGCTAAAAATCGTTTTTTACGATTATATAAAAAAAGTGATGCAAAGATTTGTTTATTGGAAAATAATTGTAAATTTGCAAACTCAAAATAATATTGTAAAACAAAAAGTTATAAGGAGTTTATACCTTTTCTGTTAGAAGAAAAGCTTCAAGACAAGTTATAATTAACAAATAAAAAAGATTAACAAGATGAAAAAAGGAATTCACCCAGAAAATTACAGATTAGTTGCATTTAAAGACATGTCAAATGACGAAGTTTTTATCACTAAATCTACTGCAGATACAAGAGAAACATTAACAGTTGACGGAGTTGAATATCCAGTTGTAAAAATGGAGATCTCTAGAACATCTCACCCTTTTTACACAGGTAAATCTAAACTTATTGATACTGCAGGACGTATTGATAAATTCAAAACTAAATACGCTAAACACGTTAAATAATTTTAACTTGTTCTCAAATACAATCAAGCCTTCCTTTTTGGAAGGCTTTTTTTATTTAATATAGAATGAGTTATACAGTCACTCCCATTAAAATAAATATAAATCTTTGTAACTTTGAACCCGATAACCAAATCAATATTTTAATAATTGCCAAATCAATTTATTTATGAATTACATCCTTTTTGATGGTCCCGCTCGAAATGCACTTTTGCCATTTACTTTCACACGCCCGGTTGCTGATATTCTTATCGGAATCATGACCATTCGTCAAAAATGGGAAATGCGTCTGGGTTCTACTACAACTACATTGACAGAGGAATATTTATCAGAGAAATTTCCAATGGTAGAATTAGAAGAAAATGTAATGATAAACGCCTCTTTTCTTCCTAATGATGTATTAGCAGAGCTGGTTAGTAATCTGGAACCAAATCAAGCCATTTTTAAAGGCGATGAAGTCATTGCTTTTTATACGAATGAGGAACAAGAAGAAGTAGATTTTGACACCTATGAAATTATTGAATACAAGGATGATTGTTTAACGGTAGCACATACTTGGGATATTTTTTCAAAGAATGGACAGGCTATCCGAGAAGATTTTGCATTCTTAACCGAGGATAGAAAATCACAACCCATCCCAAAAAGTGTCAATGTGATCTCGCCGGAGAATGTATTTATAGAAGAAGGAGCAAAATTAGAATTTGTAACTTTAAATGCTTCAACAGGTCCTATATATATAGGTAAAGATTCAGAAATTATGGAGGGTTCCGTAATCAGAGGGCCTTTTGCCTTGTGCGAAAATGCGCAAGTAAAAATGGCTGCAAAAGTTTATGGCGCTACAACTGTTGGACCCTATTCCAGAATTGGTGGTGAAGTAAAAAACACAGTGCTTTTTGCGTATTCGAATAAGGGACATGATGGGTTCCTTGGAGATTCTGTTCTTGGCGAATGGTGTAATATTGGAGCTGACAGCAACAATTCTAATCTAAAGAATAATTACGAAGAAGTGAAATTGTGGAGTTATGAAACGGAAGGTTTTGCTAAAACTGGACTTCAGTTTTGCGGATTGATGATGGGGGATCACAGCAAATGCGGAATTAATACTATGTTCAATACGGGGACGGTAGTAGGAGTGAGTGCTAATATCTTTGGCAGTGGGTTTCCTCGCAATTTTGTACCTAGTTTTTCCTGGGGTGGCGCTTCCGGTTTTACCACTTATGTGACCAAAAAAGCTTTTGAAACGGCTCGATTAGTAATGAGTCGTAGAAATGTGGATTTTGACGAAAGAGAAGAAGCTATTCTAGAACATGTTTTTGAGGAATCAAAAAAGTGGAGAAAAGAATAATTTCTACTTTATATACAATGTAAAAAGCCTCTTGATTGAGGCTTTTTTTATTTTAAGTACTACTAAGTAAATAGCTGTTTATTGATAAGCATAAATAAGGGAGCCGTTTTTTATCAAGTCAATCAAGGGATTGGCATTATTGTCAGGAACAGAAAAACATCCCCAACTGAACTTACTAAACATTTTTTTTGACGAATGAACCACGATATTTCTTTTCAAAGCATTCGAATTTTTATCGTTTTCTAAACCATCTAATCTTAAAGAATATCCCCACATGCCTTGATAGGTCTGTAGCGTAACATAACATCCTAATGAAGTGGCTTTACTTCCTTCAATATTGCTAAATGAACTAGGAGTCAATCCGGTTCCTGAGCCGGAACCATGATCAACATTACTGGTCAGAAGTATTTTGTTATTTTTTAAATCAATAACATACAGCCTTGCTTCGTTGATTGATTTTGAAAAATCAATTAGCGTAATAATATTTTTATTTTTGGCTTTAGAACCCCATTTTGTTTGTACTTCACAAGCTTTCTGTACAATTTCTTCATTGCTCTGAGCTACAATAAAATTAAAAGCGCATAAGAGAATAATTGTTAATGTTTTTTTCATGAACTAGTTTTTAAATTTTCATTCAACCTAGAAAAATTAGGTTTTTCGTTTACACATCGATTTTGTTTTCTACACTATTCTCCTGTTTTTTACATTGTTTAAACATGGATAACTGTTTTCATCATGATTTAGGGATTTGTTGTTTTTAAGATTTTTATTTTGTTTCAAATGCAAAATATTTTCAGTTAGTAAAGGTCTAAATATCAACTACAAAACTATAAAAAAACACTATTATTGTGCTCGGTTTAATTTTTTTATTTCTTGTATTTAAAATTTAAATTGTTATAAATTATTCAATTGTCCAATTACTGAATTAATCTATCTTTGCACTTTTAAAATCAGATAATCAAATTATCTAAAAATCTTATAATCTAAATGATTACAGTTAACGATATTTCTGTGCAATTTGGTGGCACAACACTTTTTAGTGATGTTTCTTTTGCTATAAATGAAAATGATAAAATTGCCCTAATGGGTAAAAATGGAGCAGGAAAATCGACGCTGCTTAAAATTATTGCGGGTCAAAGCAAGCCTTCAACCGGTAATATTTCGGCACCAAAAGATGCTGTTGTGGCCTATTTGCCTCAGCATTTGTTGACTACAGACGGTGCAACGGTGATGCAAGAAACGTCGAAAGCTTTTGGAGAAGTTTTTGCAATGAAAGCGGAGATTGATGAAATCAATGAACAATTAACCATTCGTACGGATTATGAAAGTGATGCATACATGAAATTAATCGAAAGAGTTTCTGACTTAAGCGAGAAATTTTATGCTATTGAAGAAATAAATTACGAAGCCGAAGTAGAGAAAATTCTAATCGGTTTGGGTTTTGTCCGCGAAGATTTTGTCCGCCAAACTTCAGAATTCTCTGGAGGATGGAGAATGCGAATTGAACTGGCTAAAATCCTTTTGCAAAAACCAGACTTAATTTTACTGGATGAGCCTACCAATCATATGGATATTGAAAGTATTCAATGGTTAGAGGATTTCTTGATTAATTCAGCCAAAGCAGTTGTGGTAATTTCTCACGATAGAGCTTTTGTCGATAATATTACCAATCGTACCATCGAAGTTACGATGGGACGTATTTATGATTATAAAGCTAAATACTCTCATTATCTGGAACTTAGAAAAGACAGACGTGTGCATCAGCAAAAAGCGTATGATGAACAACAACGAATGATTGCTGATAATAGAACTTTTATCGATCGTTTTAAAGGGACATTTTCTAAAACGGATGCCGTTCAATCCCGTGTTAAAATGTTAGAGAAATTGGTTATTGTTCAGGTTGATGAGGTGGATACTTCGGCTTTGAAACTAAAATTTCCACCTGCGGCTCGTTCAGGACAATATCCGGTAATTGTAAAAGATTTAACAAAATCGTATGGCAATCACGTTGTTTTTTCGAATGCAAATATGGTCATTGAAAGAGGAGAAAAAGTAGCTTTCGTAGGGAAAAATGGGGAAGGGAAATCAACGATGATCAAAGCCATTATGAAAGAAATCGAAATAAATGGCGGAAGTTTAGAAATTGGTCATAATGCCCAAATTGGTTATTTTGCTCAAAATCAAGCCTCTTTATTAGATGAAAACGCCACTATTTTTGAAACTATTGATGATATTGCCGTGGGTGATGTTCGAACTAAAATTAAAGATATTTTAGGAGCTTTTATGTTTCAGGGTGATGATGTGACCAAAAAAGTGAAAGTACTTTCCGGTGGCGAAAAAACGCGTTTGGCAATGATAAAATTATTGTTGGAACCAGTTAATTTATTGATTTTGGATGAGCCTTCGAATCACTTGGACATGAAAACCAAAGATATTATCAAAGATGCGTTGCGTGATTTTGACGGAACATTAATTTTGGTTTCTCACGACAGGGATTTCTTGGATGGATTGGCAACTAAAGTTTTTGAGTTTGGAAATAAAAGAGTAGTAGAACATTTTGAAGATATTGCCGGTTTCTTGGCTCATAAGAAAATGGACAGTATGCGAGAGATAGAAAAGTAGTATTCAGCAGCCGTTTATTATTCAGTTGCTACTTTAATATAATTTTTTCAAAGGGACTGTTCTTTAGTAAAACAGGCCCTTTTTTTATAATCGTATTCCGGGAGGAAGTAACTCTTTGTAAACAGGATTTTTTTTAAAAAAAACTACTATTTTAGGAAGAATAGGTACCACTTTTAATTTTCGTTCAATGGCAATCTCCATGATATTTTTTAGGAAATTAGAAATGAATTCTTCGTTTTCAAATGTTTCGGGCACATTTATTTTTGTTAAAAATATTTTTTTCTCCTGAAATGAATATTCGACAGAAACTAATCCTTCGTCTACCATAGTTTCAAATTGTCTTGAAAAAGTATTGTCTTTGATTTCCATAATGATTCCTGCTTCCATAATAATTAACTTTGATTCATTGGTGTTTCTGCCAATAGTATTTTTAATTTGGTGCTAATCTTGATCTCGAATAGACCGAGATGAGTTATTCCCATGGTATCTCTTACCTTCAAATTTGACTATTAACTTCTATTTCGCTATCAATTAAAAAATAAATAAACTCCGTTTTGAGGAATTTTAGCTTCATATGTCGAGTGAATTGCTATCGAAAATACCTAAATAAAAAAAAGTTTTCTGGTAAATCCAAAGCGCATTTTCGTCATTACTGTCTTTTGGCGAAACGATATTTACAAAGGTATTGATTTGATTCTCAATATCAAATGATTTCTTGGCGTATCTTGGTGCAGCTCCTTCTTTGTCAGTCAATGCTTATAATCGTAATTTTAAGTTAACCAAAATTAGCTTTATTTTTGAATTCTATTCAAAATAGTTTTGCAGTCATAAATTATTGATAATATAAAGTAGTAAATCAGCTTGATTTCAATTAAAAAATTAATTTTATAAAAAAATAGAGATAATAAATCGGACGTTATTGAAAAATAGTTAAAACAATCATGAGTAAAATCCCAGTTTATTTAATGCCAGGATTAGCGGCAAGTACTGCCATTTTTGAGCGAATTGCGCTTCCGGAGGATGCTTTTGAAATTCATCTTTTGGAATGGGAAATTCCTCTTGATAAAGAGTCTTTAGCGGATTATGCGAAGAGACTTACAGTTAAAATTAAACATGCTAATCCCGTTTTAATCGGAGTTTCGTTTGGAGGTATTTTGGTACAGGAAATGGCTAAATATGTTGAAGCTAGGAAAGTTATTATCATTTCGAGTGTCAAAAGTAATGTGGAATTTCCCAGAAGAATGAAAATTGCTAAAACTACCAAAGCCTATAAATTAATTCCCATGAATCTGATTGCAAATATTGAGAGTCTTGCTAAGTTTTCCTTTGGCGAAAAAGTAAATCAAAGACTTAAGCTTTACGAGAAATTTCTCTCGGTTCGAGATATTCGTTATTTGAATTGGGCGGTGGAGCAGGTGATTTTATGGAACAGAACTGCTGCAGATGAAAAAGTAATCCACATTCATGGAGATATGGATGATGTTTTTCCTATAAAATATATCAAGAATTGTGTCGTTGTAAAAGGAGGGACGCATATAATGATTTTGAACAAATACAAATGGTTGAATGAAAATTTACCTTCCATTATATTGGGAACAGAAAAACAGTAAACGCACTTTTATAACTATATGAAAGGCATAAAAAAGAAAAAATGAAATTAATTAATAAAGTTGCCTTGGTCCTTACCGTGATTTTTGCGAGCGGTGTATTTATTTTTGCTGCTAAAAATCCGAACGAAGAAAAAGAGGTAGCAAAAGAAATTGCTAGTGATTTTCCTGTAAAATTGGATTTTGCAGGTGAAGAAACTCCCTTGAAAATATCGGATGTAAAAGAGCGTTTGGACAGAGAGTTGTTGGTAAATGTAAATCTGCATGCGTCCACTATTTTAGCTATAAAAAGAGCGAATCGTGCTTTTCCTGTAATTGAGCCTATTTTAAAAAAGAACGGTATTCCGGATGATTTTAAATATCTGGCAGTTATAGAAAGTGGATTAGTAAATGTGGTTTCGCCAGCAGGAGCAAGAGGAATTTGGCAATTCATGCCTGATACAGCCAAGGAGCGCGGAATGGAAGTCAATGAAAATGTGGATCAGCGCTATGATTTAGAAAAATCAACGCATGCGGCTTGCAGTTATTTTTTGAGTGCCAAAGGAAAATTTGGAAGCTGGACCTTGGCGGCAGCTTCTTATAACGGAGGAATGACAGGTGTGAATAAACAAATTGGCATCCAAAAAGTATCTAATTATTATGATTTGTTGCTTACCGAAGAAACGTCTCGCTATGTTTTCAGGATTTTAGCTTTGAAAGAAATCATGACGAATCCTGTGAAATATGGATTTACCATTGCTCCGGAAGATTTATATGGAATTTTGCCAACTCGAAAAATTGAAATTGATAGTACAATTACAGATTTGGCTGATTTTGCTAAAAGTGAAGGGATTAACTATAAGATTTTGAAAATTCACAATCCTTGGCTCAGGGAAACTAAATTAATAAATGATACCGGTAAAAAATACCAAATCGAGATTCCTTTGAATGGGTATTAACTGATTTTTTGAACCATATATGGCATTTAAGGAAATATGACTGTCCGTTACGAATGCCAAAAAAAATATTTCAATCTCTGTATTAAAATTCAAACTTACAAAAGTGCTTTGTAAAGACCTGTAAATGTTGAATTTAACAAAGAAAACATTGTAATTCTTAAGCAGTGAGGTTTAGAGGTTAAGAGATGCTGGCTTTGTTCTGTTTTAAGAATGAGATTTTTTTTTAAACAAGAAATAAAGATATCAAGCGGCATTCACGACATTCAGTGATTTTTTTAAGAATTTGTTGAAAAAATTGACTCTTAATCTCATTGTTGATGATAGTAAAAAAATAATCATGGTCTGTTTAGCAGGACAGTCATATAAGGAAATATAAGTCACGTAAAAACTAAAATCAGCAATTGCTTAAATGAACTTATATTTCTTATAGGGTTGATTTTAAAAATGTGAAGTAGTTCTGTTCTTGCGAAAAGTAGAATAGGAACCAAATAAAAAAAGGGACAAATGTGTATCATTTGCCCCTTTTTCGATAATTATAAAAATTATATTTTCTTCATTTGTTCTTTCATCATCACAATCTGTTCTTTCAACATATTTTGTTTGTCTAATTTTTTAGCTTCATTCAATAAGGTAGTAGCCTCTAATTTCCTTCTGCGTGTCATTGCAACTCCGGCTAAATTCAATTTGGCTACAGCCAAATCCATATCCATTGATAATCCTAACTCAATTGCTTTTTTGAAATATTTCTCCGCTTGATTGATATTTGTTTGCGAAAGCATGATTCCATGCAGGTAATTAAAGTATCCTTGTTGTTTTTGTACCAAAGCTGTTTCTGGGTTTTTGATGTAAGCCAACCATTTTTTAGCGCCTTCAAAATCTTGTTTTCTTAGTTTTAAGAAGGCTAATAAGATGAATTCGTTTTTAAAGTAAAGGAAAATAGGAAATGCACTCAATAATATAAGGAAAATTCCATTACCGATATTACTTTCTGTAAATTGCCAAATGCCAGTAATGATAATTAGTCCGGCGATAATAAGTTTAATATTTCTGTGAAACATAGTGTGATTATTTTAAGATCACAAATATAGTAAAATGAATTGAAAATATTTTTACAAAACTGCTTGTGAGAAAAAAAAGTCTTTGTATATTTGCACTCGGTTTTAGAATAACAGTTATTCAAAAATAGGAAGACATATAAATAAGATTTTAAAGATACAAAGCAATGAGCAAAAGAACGTTTCAACCATCGAAAAGAAAAAGAAGAAATAAGCACGGATTTATGGACAGAATGGCTTCTGCTAATGGAAGAAAAGTTCTTGCGCGTAGAAGAGCTAAAGGAAGACATAAATTGACTGTTTCTTGCGAACCAAGACACAAAAAATAATGTTTCTATAAACATAAATAAGGCGTTACTTTTTTTAGTATCGCCTTTTTTTATACCTATTCGTTAAAAAAAGTTTAAGATTTACAGTTAAAGGGTTTGAGTTCAGTAACTTTAATCTTTTGAAAACAACAACTACACAACACAATAATACCATACAATGCCAAAAGATACATCCATAAAATCAGTTTTAATAATAGGTTCAGGTCCTATTGTTATTGGTCAAGCGTGCGAATTTGATTATGCAGGTTCTCAATCTGCCCGTTCTATTCGTGAAGAAGGAATTGAAGTTATTTTGATAAACTCCAATCCGGCAACAATTATGACCGACCCAACCATGGCCGATCATGTTTATTTGAAGCCATTAACGACGAAATCAATTATCGAAATCCTTAAAGCCCATCCGCAAATTGATGCAGTTTTACCTACCATGGGAGGACAAACCGCTTTAAACTTGTGTCTGGAAGCAGATGAAAAAGGAATTTGGCAGGATTTCGGAGTAAAGTTGATAGGTGTTGATGTCAATGCCATTAATATTACGGAAGACAGAGAACAGTTCAAACAATTGCTTAAAAAAATTGGGGTGCCTTCTGCACCTGCAGAAATATGTACTTCATATCTTAGGGGAAAAGAAATTGCTCAGGAATTTGGTTTTCCATTAGTAATTCGTCCTTCGTTTACACTTGGAGGAACCGGAGCTGCTATTGTCTATAAAAAAGAAGATTTTGATGAACTTTTAACCAGAGGTTTAGAAGCATCACCAATTCACGAAGTTTTAATTGATAAAGCTTTAATGGGTTGGAAAGAATATGAATTGGAACTTTTGAGAGATAAAAACGATAATGTTGTAATTATCTGTTCTATCGAAAATATGGACCCAATGGGAATTCATACGGGAGATTCAATCACGGTTGCGCCTGCGATGACTTTGTCTGATACGACTTTTCAAAAAATGCGTGATATGGCAATCTTGATGATGCGCAGCATCGGAAACTTTGCCGGAGGTTGTAATGTGCAGTTTGCCGTTTCACCTGACGATAAAGAAGATATAGTAGCGATTGAAATCAATCCTCGTGTATCTCGTTCATCCGCTTTGGCATCAAAAGCAACGGGTTATCCTATTGCAAAAATTGCTTCCAAACTGGCTTTGGGATATAACTTAGACGAATTACAAAATCAAATCACCAAATCGACTTCGGCTTTATTCGAACCAACTTTGGATTATGTGATTGTGAAAATTCCACGTTGGAACTTTGATAAATTTGAAGGAGCTGACAGAACATTGGGACTTCAAATGAAATCCGTTGGAGAGGTAATGGGAATTGGACGTTCGTTCCAGGAAGCGTTGCACAAAGCCACTCAATCATTGGAAATCAAAAGGAATGGATTAGGTGCTGATGGAAAAGGATACACTAACTACGAGCAGATTATCGAGAAACTTACTTTTGCGAGTTGGGATCGTGTTTTTGTAATTTATGATGCTATCGCGATGGGAATTCCGTTGAGTCGCATTCATGAAATTACCAAAATCGATATGTGGTTCTTGAAACAATACGAAGAACTTTATACGTTAGAAAAAGAAATTTCAAACTATAAAGTAGATTCTTTGCCAAGAGAATTATTGTTGGAAGCGAAACAAAAAGGTTTTGCAGACAGACAAATCGCGCACATGGTAGGTTGCTTGGAAAGCCAAGTGCATACGTTGCGTACTACAATGAACATCAATCGTGTATTCAAATTAGTGGATACTTGTGCGGCGGAGTTCAAAGCAAAAACGCCTTATTACTATTCGACTTTTGAAGCCGAAATAGAAAAAGCGGACGGAACACGTTACGTTGACAACGAAAGTATAGTTACTGATAAAAAGAAAATAATTGTTCTTGGGTCAGGCCCAAATAGAATTGGACAAGGAATCGAATTTGATTATTCTTGTGTTCACGGTGTGCTTGCCGCCAAAGAATGTGGCTACGAAACCATCATGATCAACTGTAATCCGGAAACGGTTTCGACTGATTTTGATACAGCCGATAAATTATATTTCGAACCGGTTTTCTGGGAACATATTTACGATATTATCCAACATGAGAAACCAGAAGGTGTTATCGTGCAATTAGGAGGGCAAACGGCTCTTAAATTGGCTGAAAAATTGTCTAAATACGGTATTAAAATTATAGGAACGAGTTTTGATGCTTTGGATTTAGCCGAAGACAGAGGACGTTTCTCTGAACTTTTAACCGATTTGAAAATCCCTTTCCCACAATTTGGTATCGCCGAAACGGCTGACGAAGCTTCGGCTTTAGCAGATGTTTTAGACTTTCCATTATTGATTCGTCCTTCGTACGTGTTGGGTGGTCAGGGAATGAAAATTGTAATCAACAAACAAGAATTAGAAGAACACGTAATCAATTTATTGAAAACGATTCCAGGAAATAAATTGCTTTTAGACCATTATTTAGATGGTGCAATAGAAGCCGAAGCCGATGCAATTTGCGATGGCGAAAATGTGTACATCATAGGAATTATGGAGCATATCGAACCTTGCGGAGTACACTCTGGAGATAGTAACGCGACTTTGCCACCATTTAACTTAGGGGAGTTTGTCATGCAACAAATAAAAGACCATACCAAGAATATTGCGTTGGCTTTGAGAACGGTTGGTTTAATAAATATTCAGTTTGCGATTAAAGATGATATCGTTTATATTATTGAAGCGAATCCTAGAGCCTCTCGTACGGTTCCTTTTATTGCGAAAGCTTACGGAGAACCGTATGTGAATTATGCGACTAAAGTAATGTTAGGCCACAATAAAGTAACCGACTTTACTTTCAACCCACAGTTGAAAGGATATGCCATCAAGCAACCGGTTTTCTCTTTCAGTAAGTTCCATAATGTAAATAAAGCATTAGGACCGGAAATGAAATCAACAGGAGAAAGCATCTTGTTTATTGATGATTTGAAGGACGATCAGTTCTACGAATTGTACTCTAGAAGAAAAATGTATTTGAGTAAATAATACTTGAATTTAGTATATGTAAAAAGCCCCGTTTGGGGCTTTTTTGTGGGATAGTGTTTTATTTGCTTATAGTTACGGGGTCAAAGTCGGAGACGTTTGCCCAGCGCATACAGACTAACTCTTCGTAGAGCGGGGTGGGACGCTCGCACCAGCAGGGTCAGTGCTTTGCGATGGTAGAGAATTATTAAACACTGATGCAAATATGCATAAATGTCCAATTAAGCACTGTTTCTCTACTATTGTAAACCCCTATTAGCGGTATGTTTTATTCAAATGTTGATGCCGCTTCCAAAATCAGCGCTGTTACTTCTTTTGGGTGAGATGCCAAAGAGGCGTGTCCTGCGTCAAGATTAATGATTTTTTTAGGATTCATTCTTTCTGCCATTTCTTTCTGAGTTACTGGTGGTATCATATTGTCTTGATTGGAAATTTGATACCAACTCGGTTTTGTTTTCCACGCTGGTGTACCTGCTATGTCGCCAAAGCATTGGCTGTGGATTGGTCTTTGCGCTAAAGACATTACCAAGGTGTCTTCTTCATTTAAGTCTTGGCAGAAATTTTTGTGATATTCATCATATTTAATCCATAAAAATCCTTTAGCATCGGGGTAAATACTGGCTCCTCCCGAGGAAGCTCGTCGACCTAAAAGTGCGCCTAAACTGTCACCTGCATCGGGTGCAAATCCAGCAATGAATACCAAGCCGACAACTTTGTCGTGGTTTCCTGCTCCTGAAATTACTGCTCCTCCGTAAGAATGTCCCACCAATAGGACTTTTTCGTCTTGTGCATCAATTAAATCGTTTGTTTTGTTGATGTCATCTTGCAATGAGGTTAAAGGATTTTGAACGCTACGTACTTTATAACCTTCTTTTACCAATGCAGGAATTACGTGTTGCCAATGGGAGCCATCGCCCCAAGCACCATGGACCAAAATAATGGTCAAGTCTTTTGTTGCCATAATTTTTATTTTTTAAATTGTTATAACACAAAGCTATCCACTTAAAATTCAATAAACATTCACTTAAGTTAATTAGTAGAAATTCGTTTTCTTATTCTGCTAAGAGATTGTGGCGTAATACCCAAAAAGCTTGCAATGTGTTTTTGGTGGATTTGTTGGAAAACCAATGGGTTTTCTTTTAATAGATTCTTATATCGTTTTTCAGGGGTATAGTATAGTAAGTCTTCGATTCTTTTTTTTGCATCAAGATATAATTTTTCTGTCATTTTTCGACCGAATTCCTGCCATTAAGCTTCTTTGTTATATAATTTTTGTAAATCATCCTTATGTAAAAGCAAAAGTTCTGATTTGTGAATTGCTTGTATGTTTAATTTTGATTTTTTGTCACACAATATACTTTCATAATCAGTAAAGAATTGATTATGAAAATGAAAAATAAAGCTTATGTCATTACCATTTTCATTGTTATAAAAACTTCTCATCGTACCGTTTTTTACAAAACCAATATACTGGCATTTCTCTTCCTGTTGTAAAAAGAACTCTGATTTTCCAAGCGTAATACTTTTCAAAAGAGAAAAAAACTCTTCAAAATGTTCAACATCTACTTGAAACAGGCCACCGTATTTTTGAAAGTTATCAGACATTTTTTTATAGCTATTAAATGTAGCTAAATTCGCTATTGCTTTGTGTTTACAAAATATTTGAACTTTTGCATAACATAATTCTGAAATTATTTCTTCTTCAATTTCTTCTTGAAAAAATCAATGGTTCTTGTCCACGATAAAGTTGCGGCTTTTTCATCGTATCTGGGCGTGGTATTGTTATGAAAACCATGATTCACTCCGGGATAGAAATAAGCGGTGTGTTCTACTTTGTTCTTTTTAAGTATAGCTTCAAATGCAGGCCAACCCTCATTTACGCGAGTATCTAAACTGGCATACTGCGCCATAATGGGTGTTTTTATTTTTTCGGCTTCTTCGGCAGTGGGTTGTCCTCCGTAATAGGGAACTGCGGCGCATAAATCTGGGATTTTGACCGCCATCATGTTGGCAATCCAACCGCCAAAACAAAATCCTACCACACCGATATGACCATTACAATCTTTGTGTGATTTTAAGTATTCATAAGCTGCAATGAAGTCTTCGAGCATTTCTTCACGGGTACGTTTTTTCTGTAATTCCCTTCCCGCATCATCATTCCCTGGATAACCGCCCAGTGGAGATAAGGCATCGGGTGCCAAAGTGATGAATCCTTCCACGGCAGCTCTTCGTCCTACATCTTCAATATACGGATTCAGTCCACGGTTTTCATGTACAACAATAATTCCCGATAATTTTTTTTGGTTCCTGTGGGTTGGGATAAAAGGCCTTTGATTTTTCCACCGCCTTTAGGAGAATCGTAGATTATAAATTCTGATTTCAGCCTTGGATCACCGGGTTTAATCAAAATAGAATCCAGGTAATTTGGTGTCATAAAGCTAAGAAGTGACGGAAGCGTAAGCGTTCCTACCGCAAACAAGGATAGTTTCTCGACGAATTGTCTTCTTTCAATTTTGTTATGGGCGTAGTCATCGTATAAGTCAAATACTTCCTGACTGATATCTTCTTTGGTTAGTTTTTTCATAGCATTTATTTTGATTCAACTAATTTAGGAAAAAAAGCGATTGTTTTATCAAACTCCAAAAATGCCGTTTTAAGGAATTGGCAATTGTAAATTTACTTTTAAGTTTTTTCTTTCTTTTTTTAAAATAGCGAGATTGATTCTTTTTTACTATTTTAGTAAAGGATTAAGCTTGGGATTAGAGCGCAATGTATACTCTTAAGATTCACATTTTTTAGGACTATTTTTTTTAAAATCTTTAAAATCGCATTAATAAATAATTGGCATATTGAAAATATAGAGATGTTATTCTTCTAAATGGTATTAACTAAGTCTTTCTAACATAAAAATAGGTATGAAAATAGCGTCATTATTGTACAAAAACAATATTTTTTTCAGAGAAAGAAATAATGAGAATATGAATTTCAATGAAGCCCAATTAATAATTGGTTTCGGATCAAGGGAGTTACTGTCTCAAGACAATCCCTTTAATGAAATTAAAATTAAATTTCCAAATGCCCAAATTGCATTATGTTCCTCTGCTGGAGAAATTTTTAAAAATGAAGTTTTAGACAACACAATCTCATTGGTTGCCCTTCAATTCAAATCAACTTCTTTAGAAACTACACAAGTTCGTATCGATGATTATTCTTCCAGCTTTGAAGCGGGTAAAGCACTTATTCAAAATTTTTCACAAGAAAATTTAAAACTCATTTTTGTGCTATCCGATGGCGGAAAAGTAAACGGGAGCGAACTGGTAAAAGGAATGAATTTCTTAAAGAATAATGAGGTTTTAATAACAGGTGGCTTAGCTGGCGATGGAACAAAATTTGAAAAAACAATTGTAGGGTTAAATCAAAGACCCGAATCAGGAAATATTATTGCGATAGGTTTTTATGGGGATAAATTGGTTTTGTCTCATGGTTCATCAGGAGGTTGGGAAGCTTTTGGTATAGAAAGGACTATTACCAAAGCGAAGGCAAATGTTTTATTTGAAATAGACCATAAAAGTGCACTTGGCATATATAAAAAGTATTTAAGGGAATATGCGGATGAACTACCAGAGTCAGCGCTGCATTTTCCGTTATCAATTAAATTAGATGAAGATCAGGACCCTGTTGTTAGGGCTATTCTTTCTATTGATGCTGAAAATCAAACGATGACTTTTGCAGGAGACATTCCGGAAGGAAGTAAAGTCCGGTTTGCGAAAGCAAATTTTGACCAATTAATTGATGCCTCAACTGAGGCTGCAATTTCTTGTTTAGAAATGTCCAAAGACAAGCCTAAATTAGCGATACTAATCAGTTGTGTTGGCAGAAAAATACTTCTTGGAAATAGAGTTGAGGAAGAAGTTGAGGCAGTGGAAGCTATTTTTGGAGACCATACCACACTTACTGGCTTTTATTCTTATGGAGAAATTTCGCCATTAAAACCATTAGCAAATTGTGAACTTCATAACCAGACAATGACCATCACTTGTATAAACGAAATAGACTAATTATGGGTTTTCATAAACTTTTGCAGAAACAAATAAAGCAGTACTTGACTCTTGAATTTGCCGAAAATAATGAGTTTAAATCTTTTTTTAAGGCGATTAATGACTCTTATCTGACTTTTGAAAGAGATAAAAATTTGATGAATCACGCTTTTCAAGAAAGCGAAAAAGAATACCGCGAAGTTAATGAAGATTTAAAAAGCGAGGATGAATTAAAGACGAACACCATTAAAAATCTATATGAAAGCCTTCAGGAAGATGAAGAAAATTACGATACTTTTAATGAAGAAGAAAAGAACAATTCACTCTTTATTTCTAGGTATATAAGCGAACAAATTAGAAAAAGAAAAGAAACTGAAAATCGGCTCTCACGAACGGTTGAATTATTAAAAACATTATTGGCCAATCTTCCGGCAGGGATTTTAATGGAAGATGAAAACCGAAAACTATTGTTTACCAATCAATCGTTTTGCGATGTATTTTCAATTCCAATACTACCCGAAACCATGATTGGGGTGGATTGTACCAACTCAGAAGAACAGTACAAAAGCTTGTTTAAGGAACCTGAAGCTTTTAGTCCCAGAATCAATGAAATTTTAGCCGAAAGAAAGGTTGTGACTAATGAACTTCTGGAGAGGATTGACGGCCGGTTTTTAGAAAGAGACTATATACCAATTTCTATAGGTAATGAATCTGAAGGTCATCTTTGGAGGTATGTAGATGTTACCCAAAGCATACAAAATAGGAATCTTTTGGAACAAAGTGAGAAGCGAAGCAGACTCATCATGAATGCTTCGTTAAATGCTATTATAACGATAGACAGCAATGGGATTATTACTTTTTGGAACAGCCCTGCCGAAACTATTTTTGGTTGGGAGAAAGAGGAAGTGTTAGGAAAAGATTTATCAGAAATAATTATTCCTCATCAATATGCTGAAGCACATAACAGAGGAATGAAGCACTATATGAAAACGGGTGACGGCCCTGTTTTAAACAGACATTTTGAAATTACGGCCATAAACAGAAACGGAAATGAATTTCCCATAGAAATTTCCATAATTCCTATAAAACAGAATGGCGAAACATTTTTCTGTTCCTTTATTCAGGATATCTCAGAAAGGAAAAAAGCAGAAGAAAATCTAAAATCTCAAGAAGAAAAATACCGAAATATTATTGCCAATATGAATCTTGGTTTAATGGTGGTTGATAACGATGAGATCATTCAATTTGCCAATCAGAGTTTTTTATCCATTTCCGGTTATGAAATGGATGATCTTCTGGGAAAAAATGCATCAGAGGTTTTTGCTACTGAAGAAAATTCTGAGATTATGAATTCCAAAAAGGAAATGAGAGAAAATGGAGTTTCTGATGTTTACCAACTATGTGTGAAAAACAAAAGTGGTGAGTCAAGATGGTGGGCAATAGGCGGGGCACCGGAATATGATGACAAAGGGGAATTAATTGGCTCCATTGGGATCCATTTGGATGTAACCGAACAAAAACAGCTGGAAATCGCCCTTGAAAAAGAGAAAATAAAAGCTCAGGAAGCTTCAAAAGCTAAAGAAGCTTTTTTGGCCAATATGAGCCATGAAATAAGAACACCGCTTAATGCAATTATTGGATTTTTAAGAGAATTAGAAAAACAGGAACTTACGGAACTTCAAAAGAAATATATTGAAAACAGTTCCATTGCTTCGAAGCATTTATTAGCCATTATTAATAATATTTTAGATATTTCAAAAATTGAAGCAGGCGAGATGTCGCTTGATTATGAAGATTTTGTTTTTGAAAATGCTATAACTAACGTAATCAGTGTGCTTCAGTCTAAAGCAGAACAAAAAGGATTAAATCTTACTGCGAATATTTCAAAAGCGATTCACCAAGTGTTAAATGGAGATGCCTTACGATTGGAACAAATATTGTTTAATCTTGTTGGTAACGCCTTAAAGTTTACCCAAAAAGGAGAAATAGCTGTTAATTGTGAACTCATAAGCGATACCGATATTTCCCAAGAAGTGAGTATTTCTATTTCGGATACAGGAATAGGCATGGATAAAAAATTTGTTGATACTATCTTTAATAAGTTTTCTCAAGAAGACAAAGCAATAACCAGAAGATACGGAGGTACGGGTTTAGGTATGGCTATAACTAAAGAGTTTGTTCAATTAATGGAAGGAAGAATTGATGTTGAAAGTGAAAAAAATAAAGGAACAACAATTCGAATTAATCTTAGTTTTAATAAAGGCAATGAAAAAAATATAAATAAGATACATGTTGATAAAGAGTCAGTGCGAATAGACAATATATCAATCCTTTTGGTAGAGGACAATGATTTAAATAGGTTGGTAGCCCAAAATTCTTTGCAATATTTCAATTGTAAAGTAACCGAAGCAGAAAACGGACTTGAAGCGCTCGAAATTTTGAGAAGACAAGATTTTGATATTATCCTCATGGATATCCAAATGCCGGAAATGGATGGTATTGAGGCTACAAAAATTATAAGAAATGAATTTAAACTTACTACGCCAATTATTGCTCTGACTGCAAATGTTTTTAAATCTGAAATTGAAAAATGCCGTGAAGCAGGGATGGATGACTATATAGCTAAGCCTTTTGATGAGAAAGTAATGATTGAAACTATTGCTAAACATGTCAGAAATAATACGACTTCGTTGTCAGTGAATGCGAAAGAGATTGCCAGTACGAATAAACTATACAATCTAAATTCAGTATATGATTTAAGTAAAGGAAATGTGAAATTTATAGATTCAATGATGCTAATTTTTGTAGAGCAAACTGCAGTTATACTTGAAAAAATAGAACATAAAATTATTAACAATAATTTTATGGAAGTGGGGCAATTGATACATGAAATAAAGCCCAGTATAGAAATTTTCAAAATAAATTCCATTATTGACGATGTAAAAACTCTTGAAAAATTGGTTAGGGAAACGCAAGATAAAGAGCAAATGTTAGCCCTTTTTGAATCAATAAATATAGTACTGAAAAAAGCTGTTGCTCAGATACAGGAAAATGAACTTCGTAAATGAGATGTAATATAAGAATATTAAGAAAAAATCTCTGGAAATCCTACATTGTAGACCCAAATATTGGGCTTGATGTTTAAACACGCATTTCACAAATTTACACGAATTAATTCATGTAAATTTGTGAAATTCGTGTTTTACTTTTTTCAGGTGTGTTTTATTTCGCTTGATTTTTATCAAAATTCACCATCCAGTTGACCCCGAATTTATCGGTAAAAGTTCCAAAATAGTCACCCCAAAACGCATCTTCCATTGGCATTCCCACTTTTCCGCCTGCTGAAAGCGCATTGAATAATTTGTCAGCTTCTTCTTTGCTTTCTGCATTGATGGAAATCGAGAAATTATTCCCATAAATGGTTTTGGTTCCAAAGGATTCGAAGCTGTCACTTCCCATTATAGCCGTTTCTTTACTAATGGGTAAGGATACATGCATTATTTTTTCTGCTTCTCCAGGAGGACAAGTTTTGCCGTCCATCGGTGGCATGTCCTTAAATTTTCCAAAATAAGAAAATTCACCGCCAAAAACTGATTTGTAAAAATTGAACGCTTCTTCGCAATTCCCATTATAGGTGATGTACGTGTTTACTGTTGCCATTGTGATTGTGTTTAATTGTTAAACTTTTATGTGTGTTATTATTCTTTTTTGTTTACCAAATGCCTTTTGTACCAAACAATTGCTAAATCAGCTACTTCAAGTAATTTTCCAGGTTCTTCAAAAAGGTGTGTTGCTCCGGGGATTATTTTTATTTTTTTTACGGATTCTAATTGACCGTAGGCCATTTTATTCATGCCAATAACCGCAACATCAAGACCGCCTACAATGAGCAGAGTGGGAGCGGTTACCTGTGGCAATTCGGTAATGGCTAAATCTGGACGTCCGCCACGGGAAACTACCGCTTTTATTTTTTTCTTAAAATAAGCTGCCGCCCGCAATGCCGATGCAGCTCCAGTACTTGCACCAAAATAACCTATGGGCAAATCTTTAATGTTCTTATAGTCCATCAGCCATTGCGTCGTTTCTATCAATCGGTCACTCAGTAAATCAATATTGAATCGATTCTCATAAAGTTTATCTTCTTCTTCCGTGAGTAAGTCAAAAAGAAATGTGCCTATCTTTTGTTTTTGAATCAACTCGGCTACCACTCTGTTTCGGGAACTGAATCTGGTACTGCCACTTCCGTGAGAAAAAATGACTATTGCTCTTGCATTTTCAGGAATTATCAAATCTCCTTTCAATGTTACAGATGATAAAGGGATATCTAAATCTAATTTCTCCATCATTTCAAATTTTAAAAATAAAACCGCATCTTAAAATCATATTATTCAGTGCTAATGGGAAGACGCAACAATTGTATCACTTCCTTATCTTCCACTTGATTGAATTCTTCGTAAAATCCGCTTACTCCACTAAAATATTTGGGAGCCATCAAATAGACAAACTCATCAGTATTTTTTTTAAATACAGGCACGGTGTCATAAGGTATTACAGGCGTGGCGACAATTATTTTTGCAGGTTTTTTTTTTCGTAACATTGCGATACTGGCAAGCAAAGTATTTCCTGTAGCGATGCCATCATCTACTAAAATTATATTTTTCCCTTTTATATCCTGCGGTTTTCTGTTGCCCACGTAGAGCTCGTATTTCTCTTTCATTAATTTCCGCAGTCGGATAATTTCATCATCAATGTACTTTTTGGGAATATTTGAATGCTCATCAAGAATCATGGAATCTGATGAGACGGCACCAATCGCAAATTCTTTATTATTAGGATGTCCTATTTTTTTTGAGAGCACAATATCTAAAGGAAGATGTAAGTTTTTAGCAATTACATATCCCACAGGCACGCCACCTTTGGGAACGGCAATTATTATGGTATTGCTATTCTGGTACTTTTTTAGTTTCTCCGAAAGCAATAAACCAGCCTCAATTCTATCTTTTAATATCTCGTTATACATAATTTTGAGTTTTATGTAAAAGAATAAAATTACACATAAATATTGATTTTCAAATGATTGCGATTTTTTTTTAAAATATATTAGTGTTGAGATTATAAATTATGCTAAAAAAATTATTGAAAAGGAATATTAAGGACGATTAAAAAACATGGTTTTTACAAATGAAAAAGTAGCATAATAAAAAACAATTTAGACTAAGGAAAGACTTATTTAAAAACTAAAATCACTACTTATTTATAAAATGTTTTTTGCTATTTTTACTTCACAACAAATGGATAGTAATAACTGCAATGAAGAAAATAAATTCAAAAGCAAAGGCAGATACGAATACTGGTTTTGGAACAAATGCTAATAATTATGGTGGACGTTTTGTGAATAAAAATGGATCTGCTAATGTAGAAAAGCGAGGCATGCAACTTTTGCATCGCATTAGTTGGTATCATACCATGATTGATTTGCCAAGATGGAAATTTATGTTAATTCTTCTTTTATTCTATGTGGGGATGAATTTTTTATTTGCGTTGCTGTACTATGCAATTGGAATCGAAAATTTGAATGGGATTGATTCTTCAGGTTCAAATTGGGTTAAATTTGGTCAGGCCTATTTTTTTAGTGCACAAACATTTACAACAGTGGGGTATGGGCACATTAGTCCTTCCGGTTTTTTAACCAGTTTATTAGCGGCTGTAGAGGCATTGATAGGATTGTTGAGTTTTGCAATTGCGACCGGTTTATTCTTTGGGCGTTTCAGTAAGCCCACCGCTTTTTTGAAGTTTTCACACAATGCCCTGATCGCTCCTTATGGGGAAACAAAAGGTTTAATGATTAGGATTACACCTTTTAAAAATACTAATTTTACTGATGCCGAAGCTAAAATGACGCTCGGAATGAGTGTGGAAGAGAATGGTGCAAAGACTAATAAATTTTATTCTTTAGCATTAGAATTGGAAAGAATAAATGCATTAACCTTAAGCTGGACTTTGGTGCATCCCATAACAGAAAACAGCCCACTTTATAACTTAACCAAAGAAGATTTTGATAATATTCATGGTGAAATCCTTGTTTTTATAAAAACCTTTGATGATATGTTTAGTAATACCGTTGCCATTCGTACTTCGTATACTTTTGAAGAAGTTATTTACGGAGCAAAATTTGAACCTATGTATACGCGAAGCACTGATAATTCCAAAACTATTCTTGATTTAGACAAATTAAATGCCTTTTACAACGTCACTTTAGAATAATACAATAGTTTTCAAATTATTTCAAATTTATATTAAAATTTATTTTACATTTGTTTATTAAATTTAGATAAATGATAAACAATATAAAAAGTGTGTTTAGTATTAAAGATCTTGAAAATCTTTCAGGAATCAAAGCGCACACGATACGAATCTGGGAAAAAAGATATGATATTCTTCAACCGATGCGTACAGATACTAATATCCGATTATATGATTTGGCTAGTTTGCAAAAACTATTAAACATTACTTTGCTACACGACTATGGATATAAAATTTCAAAAATAGCTACGTATCCTCAAGATAAAATCCCGTCTCTTGTACGAGAAATAATTTCGAATAGAACAGCCAAAAGCCATGCTGTGAGTGAATTTAAGATGGCGATGATGAATTTTGACCAAGAATTATTTTTCAATACTTACAATTGGTTGATTGCTGACAAATCATTCAAGGAAGTATTTCTTCAAGTTTTTATTCCTTTGATGAACGAACTGGGATTATTATGGCAATCAGATACCATAACGCCGGCTCATGAGCATTTTATCAGCTATTTAATCAAACAAAAATTACTCATAAATACTGAGAAATTGCAGGTTTTAAAGCAAACTAAAAAAGATAAAGTTTTTGTGCTTTCTCTTCCTATGAATGAAATTCATGAACTTGGGTTGATGTATTTAAATTATGAAATTTTATTATTGGGTTATAAAACCATCTATCTGGGTGAAAGTATGCCCATCAGTAATTTAAAAGATTTAAAAAAACATTTTGACTCCATTATTTTTATTTCCTATCTCACGGTGCAACCTGAAAGAGATATTTTGGACGAATACATCCAAAAAATGTCTGAAGAATTACTGGATGATACTACTGAATTATGGTATACTGGACGTTTGGTTGAGTTTATTAATAAAGAAGGACTCTCAGATAAAATATCAATTTTCAATTCCATTTCTGAATTAGTGGATGAAATTTAATTTTTTGTTTAAACTTTTCGTATATTTGCTAAACAAATGAGAGAAATAAAAAAAGTTGCAATTATAGGTTCTGGGTTTTCTTCGCTTGCTGCTTCCTGCTATTTAGCACAAAGTGGTCATGATGTTAGCGTGTATGAAAAAAATGCGACAATTGGCGGAAGAGCTCGACAATTAAAAATGGAGGGTTTTACTTTTGACATGGGACCAAGTTGGTACTGGATGCCAGATGTGTTCGATCGTTTTTTTGCTGATTTTGATAAAAAAACTTCTGATTATTACGAGTTAATAAAGTTATCACCAGCGTATCGTGTGTATTACGGAATCGATGATTTTATTACCATTGCGGATAATTTAACCGATATAATATTTGCTTTTGAAGCGATTGAAAAAGGTAGTGGAAAAATATTAAATGATTTTATGGCTGAGGCCAAAAGCAATTATGATATTGCCATAAAGAATTTAGTATACCGTCCGGGAGTTTCTCCACTGGAGTTAATAACCGTTGAAACGGCTAAAAAAGTAGGACAGTTTTTCAGCAACATCAGTAAAGATATACGTAAGAAATTTAAAAATGAAAGGCTGATTCAAATTCTGGAATTTCCAGTTTTGTTTCTTGGTGCAAAACCATCCGATACGCCTTCGTTTTACAGTTTTATGAATTATGCCGATTTTGGTCTTGGAACCTGGCATCCAAAAACAGGAATGTTTGATGTGGTTCGTGCCATGGAAAGTTTAGCATTAGAATTAGGAGTCAAATTCAAAACGAATTCTAATATTGAAAAGATAATTGTTGAGAATAAAACAGCTAAGGCTTTAGTTGTAAATGGCGAAACAATTGCTTCCGATTTGATTTTGAGTGGTGCCGATTACCATCATACCGAAACATTATTGGATCAAGAACATCGTGCGTATTCTGAGAAATATTGGGACAGCCGAGTTTTCGCACCTTCATCATTATTGTTTTATGTTGGTTTCAATAAAAAAATAGATAATATTTCACATCACGCATTATTTTTTGATGTCGATTTTTATCAGCATGCTAAGGATATTTATGATGAACCACAATGGCCAAAAGAACCGTTGTTTTATGCCAATTTTCCATCAGTGACAGATAAAACTGCCGCTCCCAAAGGAATGGAGTCCGGTTTTTTTTTAGTGCCTCTGGCTCCAGGAATCACTGATAATGAGGCGTTACGAGAAGAATATTTTGAAAAAATAATAGATCGTTTTGAAACGTTAACACAGCAAAGTGTGAAAAATAATATTATATTTAAAAAATCATTTTGCAAAAACGACTTTGTATCGGAGTACAACTCTTATAAAGGAAATGCATACGGAATGGCGAATACGTTATTGCAAACCGCTTTTTTGAGACCTAAATTAAAAAGTAAAAAAGTAAAGAATTTATATTTCACAGGTCAATTGACCGTTCCGGGACCGGGTGTTCCGCCAGCATTAATTTCAGGAAAATTAGTGTCAGAATTAATTAACAAGCAATTTTCAGAGCAATAATATGAAGCAATTATTTGATGACGTATCTTTTAAATGTAGTAAGCTAGTTACAAAAAACTATAGCACCTCTTTTTCTATGGCGGTTTACATGTTGTCGCCTAGTATAAGAGATGCCATTTATAGTATTTATGGATTTGTTCGTTTTGCCGATGAAATTGTAGATTCATTTCACGGTTTTGACAAAGAAAGTTTAATCACGGAGTTTGAGGATGAGTATTACAAAGCAATCGAAAGAGGAATAAGTTTAAATCCAATCTTGAACTCTTTTCAGCAAACGGTAAAGAAATATAACATTACTGATGACTTGATTCAGGCTTTTTTGAAAAGTATGAAATTAGATTTAATCAAATCCGATTATAACAGCAAAGCTGAATATGATGAATATATTTATGGCTCTGCAGATGTGGTTGGATTGATGTGTCTAAAGGTTTTTGTTGACGGTGATAATAAACGATATGAGCAACTAAAAGACGAAGCCATGCGATTGGGTTCTGCTTTTCAGAAAGTTAATTTTTTGAGAGATTTGAAAGATGATAATTTGGTATTGAACCGAAATTATTTCCCGGGAGTCGATTTGAATTCATTCGATGAAAAAGCTAAAACAGCAATCATCAATGAAATCGAAGAAGATTTCAAAGTCGCCTATGAAGGAATTGTGAAATTGCCAATAGAAGCTAAGTTTGGAGTTTACACCGCCTTTGTGTACTACAAAAAACTACTAAAAAAATTAGAAAACACACCTTGCGATGAGATTGGAAATGCAAGGATTCGGGTTTCTAATTATACCAAAGCAGGTCTCTTGGCGCAATCTTTTGTAACGTATAAATTAAAATTGGTATAAAATAATACCAGTTTTGAAAAGTATATTTTTAATTAAATAAAAAAACAATGATTTCTTTTTTAATCTTTTTGGGTGTTTTCCTTTTCATGGAATGTGTGACATGGCTTACACATAAGTACATTATGCACGGTTTGATGTGGTATTTTCATGCCGATCATCACCAACCTAAATACGCCAATGTTTTCGAACGAAATGATTTTTTCTTTCTAATTTTCGCTATACCCAGTATCTTACTTTTTTACTTTGGAGTTGAAGGCGGAATGAACTATTTGTTTTTTATTGGTCTCGGAACCACATTTTACGGATTTTGTTATTTCATGATTCATGATGTCTTGATCCACCAACGTTTCAAGTGGTTCAAAAACACCAATAACAAGTATTTGATTGGATTACGCAAAGCACACAAAGTACATCACAAACATTTGGGTAAGGAACAAGGAGAGTGTTTCGGAATGCTATTCGTGCCTTTTAAGTACTATAAAATTTAATTGTAAAAATGAAACTCTATAAAAAAGAAAGCATTCAACATGTTAATGCAAGTTTAGAAGAATGTTGGGCTTTTTTTTCCAGTCCAAGTAATCTTCAGAAAATTACACCGGAAACAATGGGTTTCGAAATCACAGATTTCGATAATAAATCCATGTACGCAGGGCAAATAATACAATACAAAGTATCACCACTTTTAGGATTAAAATTGCCTTGGGTTACTGAAATTACATTTGTAAAAGAGAATAGTTATTTTATCGACGAACAACGTTTTGGTCCTTATGCATTGTGGCATCACAAACATTTTTTTGAAGCCACTGAAAACGGAGTAAAAATGACTGATTTGGTTCATTATGCGCTGCCTTTGGGTTTCATTGGTCGCATTATGAACACACTTATCGTAAAAAATAAATTAAAAGCCATTTTTGATCACAGACGTGTTATGGTAGATCAAATGTTTAATTCAAAATAATGGTGAAACAAGAAGTATCTTTTTTTTGGTTCAGACGCGATTTGCGTTTAGAAGATAACGTTGGATTATTTCAAGCTTTGAAGTCTAAATATCCAGTGATTCCGTTGTTTATTTTTGATGATTCCATTTTAGACAGTTTACCAAAAAACGATGCTCGAGTAGGTTTCATCTACGAATCACTTTCAAAAATAAATCAACAATTACAGGAAACAGGAAGTTCTGTTTTGGTAAAAAAAGGAAAAACTATTGACGTTTGGCAATCGCTGATTCAAGAATTCGATGTCAAAGAAGTTTTCTTCAACAAAGATTACGAACCGTACGCCATACAACGTGACACCATTATTTGTGAAATTTTGGAAGCCAACAATACCATTTCTTATTCTTTTAAAGACCAAGTAATTTTTGAAGAAAAAGAAATCATAAAGGCTGCTGGATTGCCGTACACGGTTTACACTCCTTTTAAAAATAAATGGTTAGAAAAATACAAATCAATGGCTCCGGTTCCAGAATATGATGCCACGGATATGTTTTCTAATTTCCATAAAAATAGTTTTACTTTTCCAACATTAGAACAAATAGGTTTCGAAGAAAGTCCAATAAAAGTAAAGCCGTACAATTTAAAATTCATTGCAAATTATCACGATATAAGGGATTTTCCAGCCTTGGACAAAACCTCATATCTTTCGCCACATCTGCGTTTTGGAACCGTAAGCGTTAGGAAATTAGTCAATTGGGCATTTCATAAAAATGATGTCTTTTTGAGTGAATTGATTTGGAGAGAATTCTTCATGCAAATTTTATTCAGTTTCCCAAAAGTCGTAACACAAAACTTCAAATCAGCGTATGATGGGATTCAGTGGCGTAATAACGAAGATGATTTCAAACGTTGGTGTTCGGGAACAACTGGATATCCTATGGTCGATGCCGGAATGCGTCAGCTCAATGAAACCGGATACATGCACAACAGAGTCCGAATGGTCGTGGCGAGTTTTCTCTGCAAGCATTTATTGATTCAGTGGCAATGGGGTGAAGCTTATTTTGCTCAAAAATTACTGGATTATGAATTGTCTGCCAATGTAGGAAACTGGCAATGGGCGGCAGGAACCGGTTGTGACGCCGCTCCTTATTTTCGTGTTTTCAATCCGGAAATACAACAGAAAAAATTTGACGAAAAAGGAAGCTACATCCGAAAATGGATTCCAGAATTTGATTTAGGTTATGGAAAACCAATGGTAGAACATGCTATGGCTAGAGACAGAGCGATTGCGACTTACAAAGCCGGAATTTTAAAATAAAAAGATAAAGATTGAACGGATTCATAATTCGTTCAATCTTTATTTTCCTTTTTCAAGCAGGTATAGAAAAGGATATTTGTTTACTAACGGATCAATTTCTTCAGCATTCCCTCGAAAATAAATCCATGAAATGGCAAAACGGAATACCAGTATAATTTTCCCCAAATTCCTCTTGGTCTGAATGTTGCGGATTGGTACAAAGTATTTCCTATTATTTTGAATTCTAACCAAGCTTCACCTGGTAATTTCATTTCGGCAAATAAAATTAACTTTCCCTCTTCTTTATTGGCATACAAAACACGCCAAAAATCTAAGGCATCACCGGAATGAATGTCATGTCGGTTCGTTCTTCCTCTTCGGGAACCCACGCCACCGTATAATTTGTCTATAAAACCTCGTAAATTCCAAAGCCAATCGCCATAATACCAACCCGAATCACCACCAATGGACCAAACTCTGCTGATGGTAAAATCGCGGTCTATGATTTCCATTTTACGGCGGTCGATGTAGCAATCCTTTTTTGGAACTTTCAAATACTCCGACATATTGCTGCTAAAACGCCCGCTGATTAAGGAATCTTTCCAGCTCGAAGCTACTTTGTCTTCGTCTACTTTTATCAAAGCACGGGAAAGCGCTTGTTTGTAGGTCATAGGAGAAACATTCAATAAAGCATTGATTCTGTTATCACTGCAAACCACTTCGACTTTCATACTGCTAACCAATGCTGATGCGAGTCTATACGATGTTGAGGTTACAAAATACAACCAATACGAGGATAATTTTGGAGTCATTATTGGGACAGTAAAAATCCATCGCTTTAGTTTTTTTGCTTCTGCAAAACCCAAAAGCATTTCTTTGTACGTTAAAATATCCGGTCCGCCAATGTCAAAACTCTGATTGTAGGTAAGCGGATTTAATAAGGATTTGGATAAAAAATCAAGTACATCTGGAATTGCAATCGGCTGGCATTTTGTGTTGAGCCATTTTGGAGTTATCATAATGGGCAATTTATTCACTAAATCCCGAATGATTTCGAACGAAGCACTTCCAGAACCCACAATAATTCCAGCTCGTAAAGTTGTCGTGGCAAACGTTCCAATATTTAAAATTTCTTCTACTTTTTTCCTGGATGATAAATGTTTCGAAAGGGATTTGTCATTTACGATTCCGCTCAAATAAATAACTTGTTTTGCTTCGGTTTCATTCAATCGTTGCACAAAATTCAGTGCTGACACGCTTTCTAATTCATCAAAATTATTAGCAGATCCTGACATGGAATGCATCAGATAATAAGCAGCATCAATAGCATCTGGAATGGCTTTCAATGTTTCTTGTTTGAGAAAATCGACCTCAATTACGGTAACACTTTTTTGAAATTCTATTGGACAATAAAACCTGTTTTTATCTCTTACACAACAGATTATTTCATGTCCTTGTGCCACCAACAAAGGCAAAAGTCGCTTCCCGATATAACCTGTTGCACCTGTTAAGAGAATTTTCATGATTTTGTGTTTTTTTGCCGTTAAGGCACTAATTTTATAATTTAAAAATCGTGATGTTATTAAAATTAACTCAGTTTATTAGAAACCAAACTAATAAATTCTTTTCTGGTTTTGTCTTTTTCGAAAGCACCGGTGAAAGATGATGTTGTGGTAACTGAGTTTTGTTTTTGAATGCCTCGCATTTGCATGCACATGTGTTGGGCTTCAATAACAACGGCTACACCAAGTGGATTCAAAGCGTCCTGAATACAGTTTTTAATCTGGTCTGTCAATCGTTCCTGAACTTGCATTCTTCTGGCAAAAGCATCCACGACTCTTGGGATTTTACTTAAACCTACAATTTTACCATTTGGAATATAAGCGACATGTGCTTTTCCAAAAAACGGCAACATATGGTGTTCACACATAGAGTAAACTTCGATGTCTTTTACCACAATCATTTGTTGATGGTCTTCGATAAACATCGCTGATTTTAGTATTTCCAAAGGATCTAATCCGTAACCATGAGTTAGATATTGCATTGCTTTTGCAACACGTTCAGGTGTTTTTTCAAGACCTTCACGAGTAACATCTTCCCCTAAATTTTCAATTATTACTCTATAATTAGCAGCTAAAGCTTCCGTTATTTCAGTATCGTATTGTTCGATTTTTTCGTAACTTTTCATTTCTTTTATCATGGTATGCTGTCTTTCAATATTAAGTTTGGCTAATTATTTTTTTAGATTTTAAAAGTCACTATTCCGTAATCCATTTCGAATATCTGACCTGAGATTGATTTCGTATTTTCAGAAATCAGGAAGTTTGCCATATTGGCCACTTCTTCCGGTTTCAAATAACCTTTCATCGGGTGGCGTTCCACCATATTTTCTTTCATTCGATCATTTCTTAAAATACCTGCCGAAAGTGATGTTTCGGTAATCGTGGGAGCAATGGCATTGATGCGTACTACCGAAGCCAATTCTGCTCCCAGCGATTTCACTAATCCTTCAATTCCTGCTTTTGCGGTAGCAATACTAGCATGAAACGGCATTCCTAATTTTGCGGCTACGGTGCTAAACAAAACAATCGATGGATTAGTTCCCTTTTTTAAAACAGGTAAATATTTCTGAATGGCTTTTACTGCGCCAATTACATTAATTTCAAAATCATTTCTAAAATCATCGATACTAAGACTTCCTATTGGTTTCAAATTGATGGAACCCGGACAGTAAATCAAGGTGTCAATAGTTTCTATTTCCGGAAGTGCATCCTGCAAAACATCTGCAGAAAAGTGTTTCAGATTGGGATGTGTGATATCTGGCGTGTTTCTACTAATGTTGTACACCATGTTTGTTTCTAATTGTTGCAACAAAATTGCACTACCAATTCCCTTACTACCACCAATGATTACTATGTTTTTCATTTTATATATATTGTTGTTTTAACAGATTACTGTTCACTGAACACTAATTTTTATCGTTTGGAAATTTTGTTATTATTAATTTGTCTTTGCATGGTACATTTAAAACGTCCTTTCTTAAAATCCCTTAATTTTTCATGTTTTGTTTTACGGCCTTGCACTCTTTCGCGCCACATTCTAAAACTCGAAGGTTTCATTTCGATGCGCATCAAGTCGATTACTTCTTGTTCTTTTAATCCAAATTGCATTAAAATCGCATCAAATGTGGTTCGGTCTTCCCAAGCCATTTCTATGATTCGGTCTTTGTCTAAATCAGTAAGTTCTTTTTTTATAGTCACGATATTTTATTTAATTCAAATTGCTATTGAAAAATTATTCGCTGTCGCCAATATCAGCCATAGTGTGTAACTTTAATATGCGGGAACTTTCCTCTTTTACCAATGGATTTTTCTTCATTTTCCATAAAAAATCACTGGCAAATTTTCTCGTCCGTTCCATATTTACAATTGGTTTCGGATAACTGATGCCTATTTCGAAATCATTAAATTTCTGGTCTAAATAGGTCATTTTATACGGTTCATGTACAAATCCTCGTGGCAAATTGCGCAATTCCGGAACCCATTTTTTTATAAATTCACCATCAGGATCGTGTTCGTAACTGTTCTTTATTGGATTATATATACGTAACATATTGATTCCGGTTTCACCAGCCTGCATTTGCAACTGCGGAAAATGAATTCCGGGTTCAAAATCCAAGAACATTTGTGATAAATGTTGTGTAGCTTCTTGCCAAGGTTGCCATAGATTATGTGTAAAAAACGATACTAACATGGCACGCATTCTAAAGTTCAAATAACCGGTTTCATTCAAGCACCGCATAGATGCATCGATTAATGGAAATCCCGTTTTTCCTGTTTTCCAAACTTCAATATAATTTTCATTGACTTTCTTTTTCAACGAATGGAAGCCTTTATTGACACTTTCAAACTCCATGACTTCTTCCATTTCAAATTTTTGAATGAAATGGGCCTGCCAAGTCAGTCTGGATATAAAAGAGTCAATTTGCTTTTTATGGCTGCACGTCAATCTGAACGATGCTGCTTTTTGCAAAACTTGCCTGGATGATATATTTCCCCAAGCAATGTATGGGGATAATCTGCTGCAACTTTTTCGAGCCAATAAAGGTTTTGAAATATGGGAATTATAATTGTGATAGCGCTCGTCAAAGAAGTTTTGTAAATATTTACCAGCCATTGTGCTGCCTCCTTTTTGAAAAACAGTATCCGGAATGGTTTCTAAATTTGTCTTTTCTAATGCTTTTTCGAGTTCTGTTATTGCTTCCGTATCGAGGAAATTTTCTGCTTTCGAATCAAAAATAAATTGGAGTTCATTCATGTATTTTTCCCATTTTGAAACCCAATCCGTTCTGTTTCTCAACGCTCTAAAAATTCCGTTATTGGTGTTTTCAACCCAATTGATTTGATTGTTTTTACAAAAACGTTTAAAGGTTTTGTCTCTTTCGTACGTGATTTTTAATCCCGTTTCCTGATGCGAAAAAACCGAATCTATTTTATATGTTTCTTGTATAGTATTGAAAACGGGAAGCACCTCTGAGGACACCGCTAAAACATGTGTGTTCGATTGTTCCAGTTGTTTATTGATATCTACAAGCGATTGCTTGATGAAATTCCAATGTCTCGGACTGTAATGCGAATCGTTTTCTAAAGATTTTTCGAATACATAAAGCAACAAAGTAGGTGTATCAGTTTGTGTAGCATTAAAAATCGCTTCGTTATCCTGTAAACGAAGGTCCCTTTTAAACCAAACTACATTGATATGTTTCTTGTTTGTATTCATTTAATTTTTAAAATAATTGTTGTTGCAGCCATAATTTCTGGAATTTTGATTGCCCGTCGTAATTTTCAGCTTGTAGCTTAATATTGAATTTTCGATCTCTTAGGTCGTTTCCAACTCCTGAAACATACATCCAATTCCCGTAATTGCTGTGTACATCGTAATCAATAAGCATCGCTTCAAAATAAGCGGCTCCGATACGCCAGTCTAACAGAAGCTCCTTTGCAAAATAAGATGCTACATTTTGTCTCCCGCGATTACTCATCCAGCCTGTTTGTTGTAATTCAATCATGTTGGCATTTACAAAAGGCTCTTCTGTCGTGCCGTTAATCCAATTGTTTATGTCTGATGGATTGGTTTTCCAATCGTATTTTTTGTCTAAAATTCCTCCAATTTTAAAAATCGAATTCCCATTTTTCATCGAAACATATTTAAAATAATCCCTCCAAATCAGTTCGAAAATCAACCAATACGTAGAATCATTTTTCCTGATTTGTTGCTCATATCTAACAATCTCCCAATAAATAGTTTTCGCCGAAATGGAACCGTTTGCCAACCAAGGAGAAAATTTCGAACTAAAATCAGTCCCAATTAATCCGTTGCGAGTCAATTTATAAACACTTAGTTTTTTGGTTTTCCAAAAATAATGCTCCAGTCTTTGTAGCGCTTCGTTTTCACCACCGCAAAAAGGAAATGCCGTTCTGGAATCTATTTCAAAATCACTAAATCCCAATGTTTCCATCGTAGGAATTACAGTTTCGTTTGTGGTCCAATTTTCTTCAGACTTCGGTTGAACTGCGAATTCAGATCTGACTTTTGTCAATTTTTCACACTGATTCCTGAATTGTGTAAAAACATTTGGAATCGATGAAATGTCAAACGGAATGTCTTCAGGATAAAATAGAAACTGATTGTAAGTGCTTTTGAACGCTACTGAATCCGAAACTTTCGATTTTATATTCTCTAAAACTTCCATTTCCTCACTTGTCCATTCTTCTTGAAAGTAAACAGAATTAATTTCGTTTTGAGCTACAATTTCGGGAATAGAATCTTCGGGATTTTGATGATACACCAAAAGTTGAATATTTAATTTTTCCAGATTTTGTTTCAATGCTGTTACCGATTCAATTAGGAATTTAGCCTGGAATTTCTCTGTTTTCTTAAAACCAAATCTTGTTTGTTTAAAATGCCTTGGATCAAAACAGTACATCGCGATTACGATTTCATTTTCATCAATAGCATTTGTCAAAGATTCATTATCATTGACTCTCAAATCATTTCTAAACCAGACTAACCCTTTTTGTTTCTTTTGCATTTTTCACTACAATATTTGACTTCGTCCCAAACCTTTTCCCATTTTTTCCGCCAGCTAAAAGGTCGGTTACAAACCAAACACATTTTTGAAGGCAGATTTCCCTTTTTCACTAGTTGTATTTTTGATATTCATTGACAACGATTTTCGCTTTCAAATCAAACATCAAATTGTATAATCCAAAAAAAGTTCGGTTCATATAAATGAAGTGTTTGGAACCTCGATTGCCATTCATTTTTCTAAGATTTGTGTCTTTTGAAAATCGTTCGCCCAATTGTGCGATGCTTTCAAAAAATGCTGCGTCCGAGAAATCAAAAGTTTCGGTTTGAAAAGGTTTAGTGAAAAGCGATAACAAATCGTAAAACATTTGAGTGAAATACGCCACTTCCTCTTTGGAATCATCCACTCTAAGGATTTCTAATTCGAATAATTTTTGGCTAAAAAGTTTCTTGTTATCAATTACTTCTTTGTTTATTAATTCGAAATAAGGAATATAGAAGTCATTAGGGATTAGTTTCATACAACCAAAATCCAGTGCCACTAATTGGTTTTCATCGTTAATCAAGAAATTTCCCGGATGCGGATCAGCATGTACTTTTTTCAGGATATGTATCTGATACATGTAGAAATCCCATAAAGCTTGACCAATTTTGTCTGCGATTTCCTGATTGTCATTTTTATTGGTAAACTCCGAAAGATGTATTCCTGTCATCCAATCCATCGTGATAATCTTCTCCGATGAATATTCAGAATAGTAATTCGGGAAAACCAAATTTTCAATCTTTTTACAGGCTTCAACAACTTCTTGGCTTTGTTTCAATTCCAATAAATAATTGGTTTCCTCAATCAATTTGTCTTCAACTTCCTTAAAATACTTGTCAGAATCTTTCCCCTGAAGGTTAAACATTCTAATCGCTATTGGTTTTACCAAAGCCAAATCTGACGAAATACTATTGGCAACGCCAGGATATTGGATTTTTACAGCCAGCTTTTTACCATCTTTTACTGCAACATGAACTTGTCCTATACTTGCGGCATTAACAGAATTAGCATTGAATTCATCAAAAATTTCATAAGGTGTTTTTCCAAAATTTGTCTTGAAGGTTTTTAACACTAATGGTGCCGAAAGTGGAGGAACAGAAAATTGTGAAAGTGAAAATTTTTCTACATAAGCCTGCGGCAAAAAGCTTTTGTCCATGCTTAACATTTGCGCTACTTTCAGCGCACTTCCTTTCAAACTTTTCAGTCCGTCATAAATATCTTCTGCGTTATCTTCGTTGAGTTTGTCACGAGTCAAATCTGAATTAACCATTTTTTTTCCGTAATATTTCAGGTAGTTTACACCAACTTTTGCACCTGTTTGCACCAGTTTTGTAGCTCTTTCAATTTTTGTAGTAGGTATGTAGTCTATCGTTTTCATTACTTGTTGTATATTTTTTCTTTGAAAATAAATTTTCCAAAGTCTATTAAGCTATCTAGCGGAGTGATGTTCATCAATTCAAATGTGGCTTTTACAGACTTCTCAATATAGATGTCTGTTTTCTCAAAAGCAGGAGAAGAATCATCTAGCCAGAATTTTAGCGTCAATAAAAGTTGTATCCAAGACGTTTCCTGAAATGCTTTCTCTTGGAAATTTTGAAGTTTTTCTTGTTGCGTTCTAAACTCGTCTGAGATTATTTCAATCAGATAATTTTTAAAACTGTTTCTAAGTTTAGAAAGTTGCATTAGTTTCTTTAATTGAATGTTGTGTTCTTTTAAAACGAGCATAACATAACTTCTGTTCGCTGTTAGAATTTCAAAAAAAGTAAAATAGAAACTTAGCATTTTACTTTTCATATCATACATCTCGTATTCTTTGTTTTTATTCAGTAATTCTACCGTTTTTTCTAAAAACATTTTAAAAATCTCTTTCTCGATACTTTCTATAGTTCCAAAGAATGTATAGAAATCAGCTTCCGTAAAATCATTTATTTTTGCAAAATGATATACTGATTTCGGTTTTTCACTATGATCGAGTACATAGTTCATGTACATTAAAACTATTTTGTCCTTTGTTAGTATTGTTTTTTTAGCAGCCATTTTTTGTATATTTCTAATTAAAGTATAAAGATATGAAATGTTTAACTATATATTAATAAAGTTAAACAAAATTTAATATAATTTTATATCATTATAAATCATTAGCTTTACATTATGATGAAAAAAAATGTGTTAATCAGTGGAGGTTCAGGATTTATTGGCAGCCATTTAACAGGCTTATTGATAGCGAAAGGGTACTCAGTTTCCATCTTGAGTAGAAGTGAAAAACAAAACAAGGGTGACATTTTCTATTACAAATGGGATGTTATAAATCAGACTATCGATGAAGAAGCGGTTTTAAAAGCTGATTATATGATTCACTTAGCAGGTGAAAATATTGCTGAGAAAAGATGGACCGCCAAACGAAAAGCTGCTATTATAGACAGCCGGGAAAAATCTACTCAGTTGTTGTATTCCGTTTTAAAAAAGAACAATAAAAAACTCGAAGCTTTTATTTCAGCTTCGGCGGTAGGTATTTATGGAGCCGTAAATGGCGAAGAGATTTGTTCAGAAAACACGCCTCCTGCAAATGATTTCTTAGGGTATACCTGCCAGAGATGGGAAGGGACTTTGGATTTTATTGAAAACTTGCATATTCGAACCGTAAAAATCCGCACGGGATTGGTATTAGGGAAAAATGATGGTTTTTTAAAGAAACTGCTTCCTTTATTCAAGTTTAGATTGGGTTCTGCATTGGGTTCCGGAAAGCAATACATGCCATGGATTCATGTTGATGATTTATGTAGCATCTATTTTCAGGCAATAGTTGATTCAAATATGGAAGGACCTTATAACGCAGCAATGAATGACAATACGACCAATACTATTTTTTCTAAAACATTGGCGCGTATTTTTGGTTATCCTATTTGGTTGCCTAATATTCCTGTTTTTGTATTAAAATTGGTACTGGGGGAAATGGCTATAATTGTCCTGACTGGAAGAAGAGTCTCATCTGATAAAATTGAACAAACTGGTTTTCAATTTCAATTTAAAAATCTTGAAGTGGCATTAAGAGATTGTATAGCAAAATAGATTTATTCTAAGACACAAATGAGTTGTGTGTTTACACTTTTAGATATCTTGCTGCGAACAATAAAAGGAATTTGAATCATAAAATCATCAGTGTTTAAGGGAAATTGAGCGTTAATTTCAATTCGTTTATCCACTTTTTTTAGGGTACTATTAATGCCTATTTTTCTAGTTCTGCCATGAATGGTAATTTTCCCATTTATTTTATATTCTTTAGCGACTGAATTGATATTTTTTAAATCAAATTTTTCGATTTTACCTTTAAAAACTGCTCTGGGATATCGGTTGCTTTCCATGTAGTTTTCATTAAAATGTTCTTCCATCAGATTTCTTTCAAATTTGAAATCTTTGATGTTCATCCAACAGGCAATCTGTCCCGTTTTAGTTATCAAAATACAGGTTGTTTTTTCATTCATTGCTTTCACTTCTTCAAATAAAGGGATTGAAGCTTCAAAATGTATGGTGCCTCCATAAGTTACCATTTTTTCTTGAGCAATAGTTCTAAACGCAATAACTAGTAATACTATTAGAGTAATTTTTTTCATAGTGGTTTATGAATTAAATTACTTAAAGTTACGAAATAAACAAATGAAATAAAAGCATTAAGCCGTTGAAAAATCACCAAATCAGTTAATTTTTCAAGGTTTTTTTAATCAGAAATTAGGTTGTAATTCTAAAATGTAATATTCGTAGAAAAGCCGTCTTTACCAATGATTATTACAATCATAGTTCCAACTTAATGTTGTATTTTTTTAAGTTCTCTAATGATTCTTTTGAGGTGTAATCAAACTTTTCTTCGTGTAGGTCTTTTTCCTTTTTTAAGGCGATTTGTTTGATGCAATTGCAAAAGCGACGTACTTCATTAAGATTGGACAGAATTAATCCGGGAACAAGCATGCTATTGCCTTCTTTGTCTTTGGCGACCATAGTAAAATAAGACGAATTACAATGTTTAATTTTTCCCGTTTGAATATTTTCGGCTTCTACACGAATGCCAATAATCATGGAACTGTTACCTACATAATTGACACTGGCTTTCATTGTAACGAGTTCGCCTACTTCTATTGGTTTTAAGAAATTCACGGTATCTACTGAAGCGGTTACGCAATAATTTCCTGAAAATTTTGAAGCGCAGGCAAAAGCGATTTGATCTAATAAAGACAAAATATAACCTCCGTGTATCTTTCCGCTAAAATTAGTGTGTGACGGTAGCATCAATTCTGAAATTCGAATATTAGAGGATGCGACAGTTTTAAAGGTACGGTTCATTTATTTTATTTTAAAAGGAGAATTCACCATTTTTACGTCTGTAATAAAGTAGCGCGTATCGCCCCACCAAGGAAATGTTCTATAGCGTTCCACATAAGTTACCTGAACATATTTACCTTCCATATCTTTCAAATCAGTAATCACTTTTTCCTGATTGTCCATCACCGAAAAAGAGAAAATCTGTGCTCCAGAAATCCCTTGACTTATTTCGCCCTCCCAAGTTTTGAATGCAACTCCTTTTCGGCTCACTTTTATTAGTTCGCCTGAACGTACCCCTTCGCTATACGTGGCATTGTATAAAAAAGCGAAATAACCGGCAACTGATACTACAAGTATTAATGCAATAACCATTAAAAATTTCCTCATTCTTTGTTTAGTTTAAAAGTTGATTTTCGTCTTTTTCTGCTCGATTTAATATGCTTTCCGGAAGTGCTTTCTTCGCTTTGGCTCCCATTTTTTTCAATTTCTCCACACTCACGATTAAGTTTCCTTTTCCTTCCACGAGTTTATTCATGGCACCGCTGTATTCTATTTTACTCTCGTCTATCTTCTTTCCAATTTTGATTAAATCACCTACAAAACCCTCAAATTTATCATACAATGCGCCAGCTTGGCGCGCAATTTCCAAAGCGTTTTCCTGTTGTTTTTGGTTGGTCCACATGCTGTCAATAGTTCGTAAAGTAGCTAATAAAGTCGCAGGCGTAACTATGACAATGTTCTTCTCAAAGGCTTTGTTGTACAAACTCGTATCTTCATTAAGTGCCATAGCAAATGCGGGTTCAATAGGAATAAAAAGCAAGACAAAATCAGGACTTTCTATTTGGTATAAATCGTGGTAATTTTTATTGCCTAATTGTTCTACATGGCGTTTGATGGAATTGACGTGTTCTTTTAGATATCCGATTTTCAGAATATCATCTTCCTCATTGATGTATTTTTCATAAGCTGTCAAAGAAACTTTAGAATCGACAATCATCTTTTTACCATCCGGCAGATTGATGACAACGTCAGGAAAAACGCGATTTCCATCTTCGGTAGTGAAAGCTTGTTGTACTTCATATTCACGGCCTTTTTCTAATCCTGATTTTTCAAGAACGCGTTCTAAAACTAATTCGCCCCAATTCCCCTGCATCTTGCTGTCGCCTTTCAAAGCTTTTGTCAAGTTGATGGTTTCTTTGCTCATTTGGATATTCATTTCTTGTAAGCCTAGAATTTGTTGGCGCAAAGCTGCATGATAATCAATACTTTCTTTGTGTGTGTCTTCAACTTTCTTTTCGAACAAATGAATTTTATCCTGCAAAGGCGACAGGATGTTTTTCATGTTTTCCTTGTTCTGCTCCGTGAATTTAGTAGACTTTTCTTCTAATATTTTATTGGCGAGATTCTCAAATTCTTTGGTGAATTTTTCCTGTAATTTTTCGACTTCTTCTTTCTGTTCTTTGTTGCGCTCCCAAAGATTTTCAAAATCAACTTCCTTTTTAGAAAGCTGGATGGCTAAGCTGTCTTTTTCGTTTCGAATACTTTCTTTCTCAGTATTGGTGTTTTCTAATTGTTTTTCAAAAGTTGTTTTGTCTACAATAATCTGTTCTTTTAGTTGATTGAATTGGGAAGAAAATGCAATCAGTTTTTCTTCTAAACTAATTTTTTCCGACTGGAATCGGGCAGAGAAAATCAGTTTACCGATGAAAATACCAATAACGAGAGCAACAATGAAAATCAATAAAAACGGAAGCATATTTGACATAGAATTTCTTTTTGTAAGTTTGTAAAAATAAACAAAAGTTTCCTTGTTTCCTTTCGGAAATCAAAATACTACCTTAAGTTTTAGTATTGAGGGATTTGTAAATTTAGTTGTCAATTAATTTTTATACTTTTAAAAATATGCAGGATAAATCTTTAAAATTGAATTCTCGTTTTTTTGCAATTATAGCTATTGTCGGTTGGTTTGCTGTTGTATTGCAATTGTATCTTATCATTATCAATCGTGTGGCCTCTCTTCCGGAGACAATTGTTCGATTTTTTAGTTTTTTTACGATTCAAACGAATATTTTGGTGGCTATATGTTTTACTTTTCTTTGGCTTAAGCCAAAATCCAAATGGGGTTTGTTTTTTTCGAAACCTAAAAACACAACAGCAATTACGTTATACATCACCATTGTAGGACTTGTTTACAATGCGATTCTGCGATTTTTATGGGCTCCAACGGGTTCTCAAAAAGTAGTGGATGAATTGTTGCATTTGGTTATTCCAATTTTGGTTTTCGTATATTGGATTCTTTTTGTTCCTAAAAAAGCATTGGGATTCAAAGACATTTTCCTTTGGCTGATTTTCCCTTCCTTATATTTGGTTTACACTTTAATTCGGGGCGCTTTTTTTAATTTTTACCCGTATCCGTTTATCGATGTGAATCTGTTGGGTTACAATACAGTGTTGCTTAACAGCTTTTTTATGCTATTGGCTTTTCTTTTTTTTGGGACTTTATTGATTGGGATTGGGAAAATAAGAAGCAGTAATTTAGATAGAAAATAAAAATGGCCAATACGGAATTAGATTTGTATTGGCCTTTTTAAACTAAATTAATTTTTATTCGTCTAGTTTGATATTCCCTCTGTCTTCTTTGTTATCAGGATGTTCATTAGGATATCGATTTGGGATGATGTCTGAGTTATGATCTTTATTTTCTACCATTTTTTTAGCTTGTTCTTCGGAAACATTCGCGACATCTGAACTTAAGTTTTTAGGAGTACAGTCCTCATTCTGTTCGAGAGTTCCGTCAATATTACGTGCTCTTTGAACAATTTTTTGATTTCCATGACTATCAGTTTCTACCTCTGATTTTAGATGTGATACTTCAGGATTCGTATTTTTGGCTAGATTCTGACCGCTAAATCCTTCGTTTATATTTTGCTTATTGTTTGTTTTTTTTGAACCTAAATCGTTATTTTCCATGATGTTTAATTTTAATGATATCATATTAGCTATTATAATATTACGTCTTTTAAACGAAGTAATTTAATCATTTAACTTAGCTTTTGGTTTACACCAATAAATGTATCGCAACACTATTTTAAATCCAGCAAAAACAAAACTATATTTGCACGCACAAATAATACAATAAAATGTCTCATTCTCATTTCATCATTCACAAACCTTACGGGTATCTGAGTCAGTTTATTTACGAGTTAAAAAGAAAAAAGAAACTGCTTGGAGAATTGCACAATTTTCCCAAAGGAACGATGGCAATAGGCCGTCTTGACGAAGATTCCGAAGGATTATTGTTGTTGACCACGGACGGAATGATGAGCGAAATCATAAGAAGTAAAAAAGTCGATAAAGAATACTATGTTCAAGTTGATGGGGTTATCCATCAGGAAGCAATTGAGCAATTGCAAAAAGGTGTCGAAATAGGTTTTAATGGCACCAAATACATAACGAAACCTTGCAAGGCGTTCCTGATAAACGAAATTCCCGATTTTGGTGCAAGAGGGAAAAAAATACGGGATGAACGTCACGGACCTACTTCTTGGGCTTCCATTACAGTCAATGAAGGAAAGTTTCGCCAAGTACGAAAAATGACTGCTGCTGTGGGTTTTCCTACGTTACGATTGGTTCGTGTTCGAATAGGAAACGTACATCTTAATGATTTACAAGCGGGAGAAGTTCTGGAAGTAGAAAATTTTCAAATAGAAATTTAAAGGATTTGATCTGAATTTTTCAATTTTTTAATTTTTCAATCTTTAAAAAAGTATAATATGTTAAACATCGTTTTAGTAGAACCTGAAATCCCAAATAATACGGGAAATATTGGCCGATTGTGCGTAGGTACCGAAAGCCGTTTGCACTTAATCCATCCTTTTGGGTTTGTCATTAATGATAAAAACCTGAAACGTTCCGGCCTGGACTATTGGGTGCACCTTGATGTTACAGAATATCAAAATCTAGCCGAATGGAAAGTACAAATTCCAGATTTATCCCGGGTTTTCCTGATGAGTTCCCATGCTGAAAAATCGTATTTGGAGAATGATTTTCAAGATGGTGACTGGTTGGTTTTTGGAAAAGAAAGTAAAGGTTTGAGTGCAGCTGTCTTAAACGAATTTCCCAATCATCTGACAATTCCAATGTCGCCGTTAATTAGAAGTTTCAATATTGCAAATTCAGTGGCGTTTGTCATTGGCGAAGCAAAGAGGCAAATAACCGGTAAATTTTAGACTCTAAAAATACAGTCCGTTTTATGGGTAAAATGTCATATATTTGAGAAGGTGATTCCGGATTAAATTGTATTTTCCCTCCTTTAAAGCTTATTTTATGATTGATAAAGTTCTCCTTAGAAGTACCATTTTCAAACATTTGGATGGTTTGGTTACTGCACCTGTTGCGTATGAATTGCATAAAAAAGGAGTGCTGTCTTATATTCTTGACCGAAAGGAAGTGACACTTACCGAACTTACCTCACATTTTAAAGCAAATGAAGGTTATCTCAACTTGGGTTTACGGAATTTATGTTCTCAAGGATTTCTGAATTATCATGTCAATAATGCTACCGATACAATTAAATTTAGCATCAATGATAAAAGTGAAACTGCTTTTTCGATGTTTCATTTGTATAAAGATGTGATTGATTTATTGCATTTTTCGATGCAATTTCACCCTAGATTATTTGAAGAAGCTCCTTTTGAACGGTTGCGTGTTATTTTCGAAAAATACAAGCGCAATTACGAAATTTCTTTTTCGATTGATCCGCTGACGAATTCTGTTCAGCATCAGATTTTAACACATATAGAAGGATGTTTGGTAGGTCCTACTTTAGTTCGTCTTGGGATGAGTGGCATGTTTCACAAATATTTTATGGAGATTTCCTTCCGTCCCGAAGAATTTCATAAGTCCCCCGAAAATTTCAAAATAATTCTCGATTTCTTTACTCATTTGGGGTGGTTTACCCAAAAAAAAGGGAATTATCAGTTTACGGAAATGGGTTTGTTTTTTGCCAAAAGAGCTGCTGCTTATGGTGTGACGGTTTCTTATTTGCCTACTTTCAGTAAAATGGAGGATTTGCTTTTTGGTAACCCAAATATACTGCGAACGGTTGCCGAGGGTGAAGATGAAATTCATGTGGACCGAGAAATGAATGTTTGGGGAAGCGGAGGCGCACATGACACGTATTTTAAAGTTGTAGATGAAATTATTATCAAATTGTTTAATTTGCCAATTGAGGATCAGCCAAAAGGAATTCTCGATATGGGTTGTGGAAACGGAGCATTTATTGAACATATTTATACTGTAATCGAAAGACAAACCTTGCGGGGAAAAATGCTGGATGACTATCCTTTATTCCTTGTGGGTGCCGATTATAACCAGGCGGCGTTGAAAGTAACCCGAGCCAATTTAATCAAAGCTGATATTTGGGCCAAAGTAATTTGGGGAGATATTGGCCAGCCGGATTTGTTGGCCAATGATTTATTGGAAAATTATAACATTGATTTGAAAGATTTGCTGAATGTGCGAACCTTCTTGGATCACAACCGAATTTGGGAAATGCCTAAACAAATCACCAAAGGCAGACTGAGTCATTCCACTGGAGCATTTGCACATAGAGGAGAACGAATCCATAATAGTTTGGTCGAAGAAAACCTATTGGAACATCTGCATAAATGGTCGCCATATGTTCGGAAATTCGGATTGTTAATGATTGAATTGCATACGATTGCTCCAAATTTGACTGCTGCTAATCTGGGGAAAACGGCTGCTACGGCTTATGACGCCACGCATGGCTTTTCGGATCAGTATATTGTTGAAATTCCGGTTTTACACAAAGTAGCTGCTGAAGCGGGATTGTATCCGGATCCTAATTTCTTCAGGAGATTTCCGGATTCTGATTTAGCGACTGTCAGTATTAATTTATTGAAAGGGCAATGATTTAGACAATTGTAAACTTCCCTTTGTCAGCGTCAAAAACAATATGTTCATCTTTGAATAAAGTATTAAAACTTCCTTTAGAAATAAAATTACAAGGCTCGTCTTGAAGCACTGTTTCCGGTGTCATGATAATCATTTCGTCACTCAATTGTATCGCCATATCAATATCATGGGTAGAAAATAAAATGCATTTTCCGGTTTCATGGGTAAGCTTTTTCAAAAGTTTGAATAAAGCTACTTTATGCAATAAATCCAAATGAGTGGTAGGTTCATCTAAAATTATTAACGGAGTGTCTTGGGCCAATGCGCGTGCAATCAACACTTTTTGTAATTGTCCGTCACTGATCTCATAATGTTTTTTTGTTGCTAAATGACTGATTTGAGTCAGTGCCATGGCCTCGTTAACTTTTACAATATCAAGATCCGATAAAGTTCCCATCCAATTGGTGTAGGGCTGTCTTCCTAAAGCAATGAGTTCAAAAACGGTTAAATTACTGGGCGGTAATTTTTCAGTCAAAACGATACTTAGGTTTTGTGCTAAATCCAAAGGTTCGTAATCAGTAATTTTCTTTTCATTCAAGAATACAGCACCGGAAAGCGGTTTCTGGATTCCCGTTATCGTTTTTAAAAGGGTAGATTTTCCGATGCCATTGGCACCAATTAAAGCAATCAGTTTTCCTTTTTTTAAAGTAATAGAGATATTCGAGGCCACTACGATTTTCTCTTTTTTATGAGAATAGCCAATGCTGATTTGAGACGCTTGTAAGATGATTTTTTTTTCCATTAGGCAATCATTTTTCGTTTACTGACCAACAACCAAATTACTACAGGAGCCCCAATTATTGACGTCACCGCATTGATTGGCAAAGTGATCTCCAATCCGGGCAATTCTGAAATTACATCACAAATAAGCATAATCGAAGCCCCTAAAAGTAACGTACTCCAATACAAAACCGAATGGTTGCTGGTTTGGAATACTAATTTTGCTATGTGCGGAACTGCCAGTCCTACAAAGGCAATTGGGCCTGCATACGCGGTGATGCTTCCGGCTAAAATACTTGTTGCAAAAATAATAATTAATCGTGTTTTTTTGAAATTCAAACCTAAACTGCGAGCGTAATTTTCGCCCAATAACAATGCATTCAGTGGCTTGATGCTAAACAGACTTAATAATAAGCCAATTCCCACACAAACGGATAAAATTAATATAGAAGACCACGATAAGTTGCCTAAATTTCCCATGGACCAAAACGTAAACTTTTGCAATTGTTCAGCCGAACTAAAATACGTAAGAACACCTACTATTGCGCTGGTAAAACTACCAAACATTAACCCTACAATTAAGATGGCCATTGTATCGCGCAACCGTTGTGATACCATTAAAACGGCGAGTAATACAATAGAGCTTCCTATAGTTGAAGCTAAAACAACACCATACGAGGATAGTAAAATTGTACTTAGAAAAGGCGGAAGTAAGCTCGCTCCTAATATTACGAAAGCAACGCCTAAACTGGCACCAGAACTCAGTCCTAAAACATAAGGTCCGGCCAATGGATTTCGAAATAAAGTTTGCATCAGTAAACCACTGATTGATAATCCCATTCCAACGAGAATTGCCGTAATGGCTTTGGGTAACCGATAATTGATGATAATATATTCCCAAGTAGATTTACTCGCTTGACCACCCGTTAAACTGGTATAGACTTCTTTAAAAGGTATGGTGATGGAACCAAAACTAATGTTTACAAAAAACAATAGAACAAGCCCCAAAGTAAGCAAGAAAAATAGAATCGTATTTCGTTTTTGATTCGCCAATTTAATTTAGTTTTTGTGCAAAAGTAAAAGTATAATTTGGAAGCAGTTCAGGATGGAAGATTTTAATGTAATCTTTCAAGACCAAATCCGGTCTGCTTGGCGCCAATTCATAATAAATGGTTCCTCCTGTTGCGCCTAATTTACTTTCAAAAGTATATACATTTTTAGATTTTAAAGCGTCAAATTGCCCGTAATGCGTATTGCTGTTTTCGAATTCAGTACTATTTTTAAAAGAACCTGTTGCTATCCAATATTTCGCTGTTTTTGCTTTCTCTAATATTTTTTCAAAAGGCAAACTAAGACTTCCTGTTCCTTCCACATTTGCCCACAAATAATTTGCTTTGGCATCTTTCATAAATTGGGCTACCCAGCTATTTCCTCTTGCTACATACCATTGATTTTGATACATAGATCCGTATAAAACGGTTGCTGTTGGTTGTTGGGTTGCAACCAATTGTATCGCGTCATTGTAATTTTTAACGATTCCATCAAAAAGCGTTTTGGCTTCTTTTTCTTTTCCAAATAAAGCACCGTACAGCTTAATCCATTCTGCTTTTCCAAGCGGCGTTTGTTCCATCCAGTCCGCTTGTATGAGTACATTAAGTCCGCTTTTTTGTAAATTATCAATCATCGGATTGTTGTTGTCAACTCCAAAAGTTACAATTAAATTAGGCGCCAAATCAATGAGTTGCTCCATGTTTAATTTTTCGTTTTGTCCTATATTTTTAACAGCGCCACCATCAATTAGTTTTCTGGTTTTTTCAGAAGAAACATAATCAGTATGCGGAAAACCCACCAGTGATTTTTCAACTCCCAGCATTTCCAAAAAAGGAATATTGGTCGTTGAGGTAACGACGATTGATTCTAAAGGAACTGAAATTGTTGTGTATTTTTGAAGGCTATCAGGAATGCTGCCGTTTTTTTCTTTTAATATATAAGTGAAGTTTTTATTGGCTTCAGGCCAAGGATTTGAAACCGTCACTACTGAATATCCTTCGTAGGTATTAATAGAAAGTCCCGAGGCATATTCGATTGCATTTTTTGAATCAGTACTTTCTTTTACGGTTAGGTTTTCGCTTTTTTTACATCCAACGAAAGTTGAAAAAGAGAGAACAAAAAGGATTAATTTAAAGGTGAATTTCATGATTTAATTTTTCGATAGCGACAAAGGTATACCAAATTTATAAAATTTCTTGTTTATTTTTAGCAGTAAAAAATTGAACAAATACTATCTTTACGAAATGAATAGCATTAAAGTCAAAAACTGTTCTACTTGCGGAACTCCTTTTAATTGTGGGGACACACCTGAAGGAAGTAAATGCTGGTGCAATAATTTTCCACCCATTTTTACTCCGTCAGAAGTGGTGGATTGCTTGTGTTCCAGTTGTTTTACAACTGCCTGCTCCACTAAAATTGACGAATATGTTGCAACACTATCTTCTGAAACTGCAACGGATAATAAAGCCAAAGATTTACCCAAAACGACGAATCTCATAGAAGGAATTGACTATTATTTAGAAAATGGGAACTATGTTTTTAAAGCTTGGTTTCATCTAAAAAGAGGTAATTGTTGTGGCAATGGATGTCGACATTGTCCGTATGGATTTAAAAAAATATAAAAATGATATATTTAATAACTGGCGGTGAACGCTCCGGTAAAAGTAGTTATGCCGAAAATTTAGCAAAAGGATTGTCGGATAAACCAATGTATGTGGCTACAGCCCGAAAATGGGATGATGATTTCCAAAAGAGAATCGATCGCCATCAAAAAGATCGGGACGAACGATGGATTAATATCGAAAAAGAAAAACACTTGAGCGAAATTGATTTTTCGGAAAAAGTAGCTATCGTCGATTGTGTTACGCTTTGGTTAACGAACTTTTTCGTGGATACTAAAAACGATGTTCCCTTGTGCTTAGAAGAAGCTAAAGCCGAATTTGACGCCATTGCCAATCAAGAAAATGCAACTATAATTATTGTAACAAATGAAATAGGAATGGGCGTTCATGCAGAAACTCATATTGGTAGGAAATTCACCGAACTTCAAGGTTGGATGAATCAATATATAGCTGCAACTGCCGATACCGTTGTGCTTATGGTTTCTGGAATTCCTGTAACGATAAAAGGGAAAAAATGAATTTTGTAACTTCTTGGAGTGGCGGAAAAGACAGTTGTTATGCAATGATGCAAGCAATTCAGCAAGGATTTATTCCAAAAGTGCTGCTCAATATGATGAATGAAAACGGAAAAGTTTCCCGTTCTCACGGATTGCCTTTGTCTATTTTGAATCAACAAGCCCAAAAAATGGGATTACCTCTGGAAGGAATTCCCGCAACTTGGGGTGATTATGAAGCCAAATTCATTGCAGTTTTGAAAATGCTGAAAGCCAAATATGATTTGGAAGCAGCCGTTTTTGGTGATATTGATTTGCAACCTCACAAAGATTGGGAAGATAAAGTATGTGCAGCAGCATCGCTAAAAACAATTTTACCTTTGTGGCAACAAGACCGAATTATTTTGGTAAACCAAATGCTTGAAAACGGAATTGTAACGATGATTGTTTCTTGTAATATAATGATGGGAGAACATTATTTGGGAAAAATTTTGACCAAAGAATTAGCCCACGAATTACACGAAAAAGGCATAGATCCTTGTGGTGAAAATGGGGAGTTTCATACGTTGGTAATTAATTGTCCGCTGTTTTCGGGAGCGATTGAACTGCCCGAATTTACTAGAATTACCTATGAGAATTATTGTTTCATTGTTTGGGAAGAATAACTTTTCAATAACAAAATCAATATCAAAGCAATGTTTTTTCAAATTAATTTTGCCATTGTCATTGATTTTTGCCATTGAACTTTTAAATAAAAAAACATGACTTATTTAGATGAAATCTTAAAATCCCGTCGCGACACCCGTCATTTTACGGAGGATCAAGTACCGGATGCTGTTCTAGAAAAAGCGCTGCAAGCGGGATATTGGGCACCTTCTGTGGGTTTGACTGATGCTACAAAATACTATCTGATCAAGTCGGCTGAAATAAAGAAAGCTATTAAAGTTTTGTTTTTAGATTATGATGAAAAAGCTGTTGCGCTAACGGATGACGAACAACAAAAACTAGCATACAAAGCTCTTAAGTTGGAAGCGATTGAAGAAGCACCACTTGGTTTGGTCATTTGCTATGACCGTTCGGTTTTGAATAATTTTACGATTGGAACCGTTGGGAGTAATGAAGCGGTAAAGTTTAGTGCCGTTTGTGCGGCGCAAAATATATGGTTGTCTTTAACCGAGCAAGGGTATTCTATGGGTTGGGTTTCCATATTGAATTACCATCAGTTCAAGCAATTATTAGGCTTGCCTGAAAATATGGAGCCCTTGGGGTATTTTTGTGTGGGAAAACCGGCTACTAATTATGACAATCAACCCATGTTGCAACAACTGAATTGGAAACAAAAACAAGAAATTCCATTGGTTGAGGAAATCAGTATTTTGCACGAAAGTAAGGTGGAGAAAGTGTTTTTTGATTCTAAAAAGGAAATTGATACTGCTGCTTTTGCAAATGCGTTACAACATAAAATCGATCAAAAAACCAAGCCCACGGGTTCATTAGGAGTTTTAGAAGTGCTCGCCAAACAAATCGGTATCGTGTTTCAAACTTTAGAACCTAAAATTACAAAACCAAATATAGTTGTTTTTGCAGCGGACCACGGAATTGCAAATCATGGTGTAAGTGCCTATCCGCAAGATGTAACCCGACAAATGGTGAGTAATTTTTTGAGTGGTGGCGCAGCAATCAATGTGTTTTGTAAACAAAATAAGATTCAATTAGCTATTGTAGATGCGGGTGTGAATTATGATTTTCCTATGAATACGGATTTGATTTCGGCTAAAATAGGGAAGGGAACACACTCTTTTTTACAAGGACCTGCAATGAGTAAAACAGAAGTTGAATTGTGTTTTATGAAAGGAAGTGAAATTGTTGCCTCTATTGCAAAAACGGGCAGTAATTGTATTGGTTTTGGTGAAATGGGTATTGGGAACACAGCTACTGCTTCAGTTTTAATGAGTATTATTTTAGAATTACCAATTGAAGATTGCGTAGGAAAAGGCACTGGTGTAAATAAAGAACAGTTGAATCAAAAAATTAGTATCCTTAAAAAATGCCTTGCTAATTATGATGGTTCGGATGATTTAGATAACAAGTTAGCCTATTTCGGTGGATTTGAAATCATGCAAATGGTAGGTGGAATGCTTCAGGCAAAAGAAGCCAATATGTTGATTCTTGTTGATGGCTTTATCTGTAGTGTCGCTTTTTTAATTGCCTCTAAAAAGAATCCGTCCATTATTAAAAATGCTATTTTTTGCCATTCTTCTGCTGAGCAAGGACATCAAAAAATATTAGATTATCTAGGAGCTCGTTCTATATTGCAACTCGATTTGCGATTGGGCGAAGGAACGGGTTGTGCCATTGCTTTTCCTATAATTGAGTCGGCTGTAGCTTTCTTGAATGATATGGCGAGTTTTGAATCTGCGGGGGTTAGCGGTCGATAAACGATAGAGACGTACGATTGTAGAGACGCACTGCAGTGCGTCTCTACGTGAGAAATAAAATCAAAAAATAATTCCAAAAATGAAAAAAGAAGTACACATATTTTTTACGGCATTAATGTTTTACACCAGGATTCCGTGTCCTAAAAACATCGATCATAATCCAGATTATTTAAATAAAGCGTCCCGTTATTTTCCATTAATTGGGTGGATTGTAGGTAGCGTTGCTTTTGGAGTATACTGTGTTTTTAATTATTTAATTGCTCCTGAAATTGCGATAATCTTCTCTATGATTGCTTCCGTTTTAGTGACGGGAGCTTTTCATGAAGATGGTTTTGCTGATGTTTGCGATGGTTTTGGTGGCGGTTGGACCAAAGAAAAAATACTGATGATTATGAAGGACAGCGCCATTGGTGCTTATGGAGCTATTGGTTTAGTGCTATTGTTAGTGCTTAAATTTCAAGGGTTGACTCAATTAATTGATGTGTCGGATAATCCTAAATTTATAATTTACAATTCACAATTTGTAATTTTATTATTGCTTATTACAGCGCATTCGATCAGTCGGTTAGCGGCGATTTCAATTGTTTTTACCCATGAATATTCTCGTGAGGATGCTTCCAGTAAAAGCAAGCCTATTGCACAAAGTTATTCCTGGAGAGAAGTGGTGGGAGCTTTCTTTTTTGGATTACTACCATTAGTTATTTTATCCTATAACCAATTGCAAATACTGTTGGTTTTAATCCCTGTTTTTCTGACTCGATTTTTTTTAGCCCGTTATTTTCAGAAATGGATTGATGGATATACCGGAGATTGTTTGGGTGCAACCCAACAGGTTTGTGAAGTAGTTTTTTATCTATCAGTTATTGCATTATGGAAGTTTATTTAGTACGTCACACGGAAACGGTTTGCGAAAAAGGAATTTGTTATGGACAATCGGATGTGAAAATCATGGAGCCTTATGACGCTGTTTTTTACTCTGTTTTGAGCCAATTGCCTCAAGATGCAATATTATATTCGAGTCCTTTGCTTCGCTGTGTGCTTTTGGCAAATTATATAAAAGACAATTCAGAAATTGCTGTTATTAATGAAGATTTCCGTTTAATGGAAATGAATTTTGGGGATTGGGAAATGAAAAATTGGGATGTAATTCCACCTGATGATTTCACACCTTGGATGACTGATTTTGTAAATGTTCGTGTACCCAATGGAGAGTCATTTACAGATTTACATGATCGAGTAGTTGATTTTATAAATAATGAACTTCATGCAACCAATTCAAAACCAGTAATCATTGTGGCACATGCTGGAGTGATCCGAAGTTTTTTATGTAAAATTTCGGATATATCGCTAAAGGATGCTTTTCAGAATAAAGTAGATTTTGGGGCTGTAATTAAAATTGAATTATAAAATTCGCAATTATTTAGGTTATTAACTTAATATAATTTTATCTTTGCCGCCGTATTGAGGTTGAGGTTTGTTTTTTCAAACCACATTAAAAGGGAAGAGAGTGATTGAAAATTAACGATTTTAGATTTAAAAATCAGAAATCATTATTCAAATTCAAAAATCTCACGCTGTACCCGCAACTGTAAGCTACCAAGCTTGTTGTTATCTACAAAACCACTGAGTTAGCTGAATTCATTTCAGTTTCTTGGGAAGGTAAACAACAAGACGCAAGCCAGGAGACCTGCCTATTACATCGAGTATCAAACTTTCGGGAAAAAAGGTTTGGGTATGGGTCATTCTATGCTTTTCTCCCAACAATTATTAAAATTTACATTTTTAAAATGAACAAAAAATTCATTCGCTTTAGTGCGATTGCATTGTTATTTGCAATGAACACGTATGCACAAGAACAAGAGCCAAAACAACTTGATGAGATTGTTGTTTCCGATTCGAAATTTGCATTGGCAAAAGAAAAATCAGGAAAAGTTATCGTGAAAATTACTGCTGCAGATTTGAAGAAAAAAGCAGGACAATCAGTAGCTTCAATTTTAAGTACGGTAGCTGGTGTTGAAATCAATGGAAATCAGAGTCGTAATGGGAAAGATTTGGGACTTTACATTCGTGGAGGAAGAAATCATCAGGTTTTAATTTTGATTGACGGTGTTCCGGTAACAGATGCTTCCGGGATTAGTTTATCGTATGATTTGAGATTGCTTCCTGTGGAGCAAATTGAAAGTATTGAGATTATGAAAAGCGCTTCAAGTACGTTGTACGGCTCTGGAGCAGCAACTGGTGTGATTAATATTACACTTAAAAAAGCAGGTAAAAAAGCTATTGCTGGAAATGCATACGTGAATATTGGTACGCAAACAGCTGCCAAAAATGCAAATTATAGCATACAAGATTACAATCAGGGCTTTGCTGTAAATGGTGGTTTTGAAAAAGTAAATTATTTTGCTTCTTTAAATAGTACTGAAACTACAGGAATTTCTGAGGCAAGACCATTAAATTCAAATACTAAATTTGAAAGCGATGATTTTTCAAGAGTAAATTCTTTAGTGAAAATTGGTTTTACGCCAACTAAGAAATTATCGTTGGATTTCTTTGCTAATTATGACCGAATGAAAAACGGTTTTGATGCAGGTTCATTTTCAGATGATTTAACAAACTTTAGCCTTTCAGAGCAATTTAGAGTTGGTTTTTCTCCAAAATATAAATATAATAAAGGAGAATTGGTAATTAATACGGGTGCAAATGTAATCAACCGTGACATCTTTAGTTATGGATCTTTATTTCAAGCAAAGTCAAGAAGCGTTAATGTGGATGCCTTTAATAAATATGAAATTTCATCTCAATTATTTGTGGTTACAGGAGCGCAATTTCAGTTCCACGAAATGTCAAACACAAGCCAGTATGATGCAATTACAACTGATGTAGCAAAATTCAATATGATTGATCCCTATGTAACGGCTGTTTATAATTCTGACTTTGGATTAAATTTAAATGCCGGAGCACGTTATACTATTCATAGTAAATACGGAAATAATTTAGTGTATAACGTAAATCCATCGTATAGCTTTTCAGAATCATTAAAGGTATTGGCTTCTTATAGTACTGCATTTGTTACTCCAAGTTTGTACCAATTATACTCTCCGTATGGTGATTTGGATTTATCTCCAGAGAAAGATGCGACTGCCGAAGTTGGTTTTGAAGTAAGTTTAGTAAATAAAAAATTGGTTTTAAATGTAGTTGTTTTTCAAAGAGAAGAGGAAGATGCAATAGGATTTGATTTGATGACTTATAAATACTTTAATGTTGATGGTAAAAACAAAGCCAAAGGTCTTGAAACAATGATTTCTTATGCTTTTAATGATAAAGTAAAATTCAATGCCAATTATACTTTCACCGAATTAGAAAGACAATCTCGTATTCTAAATCCAAAACATAAAGTAAATGCTTCCGTGGATGTGCAAGCATCAACACGTCTTGCCTTTAATCTGGCGTATCAATTTGTGTCAGACAGATATTTAGAATACACGACTTACCCGGGGCCTACTTATAATCCTGTTTTAAACTCCGAAATTTTGAAAGACTATCAATTGGTAAATGCCGTTGTTCGTTATGAATTGATAAAAAATAGATTGAATATTTTTGGTACAGTAGATAATATTTTGGATAAAGATTTTGTTGAAAGTCGCGGATACACTACTAGAGGAAGAAATTTTAAATTAGGTTTGAATTTCTTGTTCTAAAAAATAAATAAAAAAAAATTATTTTAGTTTTAGTCTTAATTCCCGTTCCCTAATTTGGAACGGGTTTTTTGTTGGGAAAAATCGGATTCTTTAATTTTGGATTATAAAAAAAAGAGGCTTTCAGTGATGAAAGCCTCTTTTTTTTATAATTTATGAAATCAATTTTATTCCAATGCTTTCAAAAGTCCTTCTGGAGCTTTCTCAATATACATCTGATTTTGGATTCCTTTTATTGATTTCGAATCTTTAAAAAACTCAAAATCTACACCAGTGCTTTGTTTCAACATTCTGGATGTTCCGGTTATTTTTCCAATAGCGGTACTCAATAAAGGCTCAGCAGTGTCTCCAAGAACGCCATAAGTACTAATTGTTTCTTTTATTAAATAATCAGGTTGTAATCCATTGAAATAATCTCCAAAACCATTTGAATTCACAATTTTTAATACAATCGGTTGCATGGCATATCTGTGGTTTGGGTTTCTGTTTTCTGAACCAAAAGTAGGAGAGTCATATAGTGTAACTGACCCAACATTTTTCCCTACAGTTACATCGCCAATTTGTATTACATTGATGTGAGGCTCTAATCCGTTGATAACAAGTTCACTAGCTGATGCTGAACTTGCGCTAGTCAAGATATAAACTTTAGTCAAGTTTAAACTGTTTATTGCGGTAGTTCCTATTTTGTCAGTAAAGCTATTTATTAAAGCTGCTGGATTGTTAGTTTCAAAATACGCATTAATTTTAGCATTCCATTGTTGCTTTGCAAATACCTTTCCGGTAAATTGTCCCGTAATCATACTCGCTAATCGTGTAGCAGTTTGTACAGAACCACCACCATTGTAGCGTAAGTCTAAAACTAAGTCGGTAACTCCTTGTGATTTTAGAGAAGCAAAAGCATCGTTCAATTGCGTATCATAATTAGCATAAAAACCATTGTACATTAAATATCCTATTTTATGTGAACCGGAAGTTATTACTTTGTTGATTAAAATTGGATTTTCAGATAAAACGGTTTTCGTTAATTCTACTGATTTTCCGTTGGCAACAATAGTAGTTCCGTTATAATCCGCTAGATTTAAGGTGTAAGTTTCGTTTGCACCAAACAATAGTGCCTCATAATTGCTCAAAGTAAGTTGAGTTCCATTTACGGCAGTAAAGAAATCACCACGTTTGATGTTCTTGTTCGATGCATCTGAATTTGCAATGATATAACGAACATAACCAAATATTTCAGTAGTGCTTCCAGGTTTTTTGCTTAAACCAAAATCAATACCGTTATTTTTAGTAGTTCCTTGAAGTGTTCCTTCCAGTTCTAAATAATCATCTACAATCCAACTGAATCGATCAATAGTTTTGTCAACTCTAAGCGCGTCAAACAAATCTTCAGGAACTGGATATCCTCTTAGAAACGTATTTAATTCAGTTTGGTCTGCAAATCTATCATCTGCTAAATTTGGAACATCTGCCTGCCATAAGTAATATTGGTTGAGTCCTTTCCAAATAAAATCTTGAATATCTAAACTGGCTGGTGGTGCAACATCATCATTGTCTTGACAGCTTTGAAAAGTGAAAGCTGCTATAAATAATAAAAGTGTAATTTTGAAACTTGTTCTCATTATGTGGGTTTTAATATAATTAACGTAAAAATAGTAACTTTAGTTTTATTTTATGTTTTTTGTTGCAAAAATAAAAATGAATCGTCTCCATTATATAACCAGTTTAAAAACCTAATTTTTTATGAACCAAAATGAGTTTGTGCTGCTCGTCACTCCTTTTAAAGACAAAGTCTTTAGGCTGGCTAAGCGATTGCTCGTAAGTACTGAGGAAGCCGAAGACGCTACTCAGGAAGTTTTGGTGAAATTATGGAGTAAAAATGGAAATTTAGCGGGGTATAGCAGTGTAGAAGCATTTGCAATGACAATGACAAAAAATTATTGTTTGGACCAGCTAAAATCGAAAAGAACCGGAAATCTAAAAATCGTTCATACAAATTATGTAGATAGAGAACCGGGTCTGGAGAAAAAAATGGAAGATTTGGACAGTTTGAATTGGGTTGAGAAAATAATGGATAAATTACCCGTTCAACAAAGATTGATAATTCAAATGCGAGATATTGAACAATATGAATTTGAAGAAATCGCAAAAATACTCGATATGAATGAGAGTGCGATTCGGGTGGCGCTTTCAAGAGCAAGGAAAACGATACGGGATTATATGACAGAAACACACAATTATGGAATCAGTTAAAACAGAAAATTTATTAGAAAAATACTTTCAGGGAGAAACCAGTATTGCTGAAGAAAATGAATTACGTAATTATTTTTCTTCATTGAATGTTGCGCAGCATTTAGAACAATACAAACCCATATTTGGGTATTTCTCTCTTGCGGCAGCCCATCAGTTTACGCCAGAAATTCCACCACAATCTAAAAAACGTAATGTTGCGTGGATATCAATTGCGGCTTCGGTTGTTGTTTTGCTGGGAATAGGAACCTATGCTTATTATAGTGCTGATGTTGTAAATAAAAGTCAGGATTTAGGAACGTATGACGATCCTGAAAAGGCTTTCAGAGCAACTCAAAAAGCATTGTCATTATTGTCAGATAATGTAAATGTTGGCATAGAAAGTGTACAGTATATTCAAGAATATCAAACCACAAAAGACAAAATATTCATTAATACTAAAAAACAGTCCGGTGGTTCTTAATTGCCTTGAGTAAACAGTAAAAACAAAAAAATAATAGTTTTAAACCATAAAAATTTAAAAAAAATGAAATCAATAATCAATAACAACAAAATGAACAATAATTTAAATAAGAGTAAAAAAATTATACTCACATTGGTCTTTGCATTAGTTTCAAGTACATTTTTTGCACAAGCGACTTTTGATAAATTCGACGGGCAAGAAGGCGTAACATCTATCATTGTCAATAAAAAAATGTTTGACTTGATGAGTAAAGTAAAAATGGATGCTTCTGACAAAGAAACACAACAATACTTGAGCTTGATAAAGAAACTGGATGATTTGAAAGTGTTTACGACTAAAAGTGCCAGAATAGAAGGCGAAATGAAAGCTGTAGCCGATAAATACATAAAGACTGCTGGATTAGAAGAGTTAATGCGTGTCAATGAGAATGGCAGAAGTATTAAAATTTTAGTAAAATCAGGGGCAAGTGATTCTCAAATAAGAGAGTTGTTTATGTTTATAGAAGGTGCTAAAAATGACGATACCGTTTTAATGTCTTTGAAAGGTAATTTTGATTTAGATGAACTGTCCGTTCTGACTAATAAGATGAAAATTCCTGGAGGGGAAGATTTGAAGAAAGCAACTAAAGGAAAAAAATAAGATGAAAACAGTTTATGGATTAGCGCTGCTGTTGAGTTTATTTCTCGTGAGCTGTAACTCGGAACCAACCTTGCAAAAGTATTTTGTGGAAAATACCGAGAACAAAAATTTCATCGCTCTTGATATGTCACCTAATATTTTGAATGTTGATAAAACAAAATTATCACTGGCACAGAGTGATGCTTTGAAGTCGTTTGACAAGATGAATGTTTTGGCTTTCAAATTAAATGGTAAGAATAAAGCGGAATTTGAAATTGAACGTGCCAAAGTTAATTTGATTCTAAAAGACAAAAAGTACCAACAGCTTATGAAGTTTGGCTCAGGTAAAGAAGGTGCTTCGGTGAGCTTTGTAGGGACTGATGAGCATATTGAAGAGTTTGTGTTCTTTGCTAATAAAAAGGAAAATGGTTTTGCTATTGTTCGAATTTTAGGCAAGGATATGAATCCTGCTAATATTATGACTATGATGAGCGTTTTACAGCAATCTAATATTGATTTAGAGCAGTTGAAGCCTTTGCAGCAGTTAATGAAATAAACGCATTCTTAAATCATAAAAAAAGCGTCTTGATAGTATGTCAAGACGCTTTTTTTGTTGGTATTGATTTTATAATGAGTATAGAAATACAATTACTTGCAAAACATTTTTATGTTTTTAATATCACATTTGCTTCCGTATTCTATAGCTTTAATAAAACGCTAGGTAAGCCCGCTTTTTGACTTCAATTGGAACGTTGAACAATCATCAATGACGCTTTGTTGTCCTTCACTATGTTGTTTATATTAGCTCTGATGATGAAGGCATCTCCTTTTTTTTGTTTAAAGTATTGTTTTTTTTGCTTATCCACCCGTTTATTATTAAATGAAATATCACCTAAAGGGGGTATTGTGGAAACAGTTTTTTGGTTGTTATTTTGCAATAGACATACTCACAATTTGTTATGTTTTGGAAGTTTATATTGCATCAAAAGGTAAAGAAATGGTTAGTAGAAGGGAATAATAAGGCATGAGAAAAGAAAACAAAAACGATAAGAGATTCCTCTATTTAGGGGCATTTTTTTTTATTACGGGGAGTTTATCGATGGTTTTTTTGATAATAATATTTTTTTTGATTAAACTTGAAGGAACTTTATAATACCGCACAAACCTAATAATACAAGATTGAAGTTGTAAATCGATAGTTGTCGTGTGCATTGTCGTTTAAATATTTAGTATAAAAAAACGCAACTCCTTTATTTATTGAGGTTGCGTTAGTTTTTTTAATTTCTGATGTGACCACGGTGGGATTTGAACCCACACGCCCTTGCGAGCACCAGCCCCTCAAGCTGGCAAGTCTACCGTTTCTCCACGTGGCCTTAAAAAAGAAAAGGTCAAGTAATAAATTACTCGACCTTTTGTGACCCGACTGGGGCTCGAACCCAGGACCCCATCATTAAAAGTGATGTGCTCTACCAACTGAGCTATCGAGTCAATGCTTCAAGAAAAGTATGTGTTGATCACAAAATTTGTGACCCGACTGGGGCTCGAACCCAGGACCCCATCATTAAAAGTGATGTGCTCTACCAACTGAGCTATCGAGTCATATTCTTTCCTTGAATGCGGGTGCAAATATAAGGACTTATTTTGGAGTTTTCCAAGCAATTTTATTATAAATTTGTCTTTTTTTAACAAAATCACTCAACACCTTAATTTGTAAGGTTTTATTCAGATGAAAAAAATTATATTATTAGGTTATATGGGTTGTGGTAAGTCCACAATTGCAAATAAGTTGTCAAAAAATATCGAAATCCCTTTTGTGGATTTGGATAAAAAGATTGAAGAGAAAGTAAATTTGTCCATAAATGCCATTTTTGAAAAGCACGGAGAAATTTATTTTAGAAAGTTAGAACACGAAGTTTTTATCGAATTATTGAATTCGCCGGAACAATTAATCATAGGTTTAGGTGGAGGAACTCCATGTTATGCCAATAATCATGAGTTGCTAAAAGGCGATAATGTAGTATCTGTTTACCTCAAAGCTTCAATAGATACTTTGTTCAATAGATTGAGCCATAATAAAAGTAAGCGTCCTCTTATTGCAAATAAAAGCGACGCTGAGATGAAAGAGTTTATTGCTATGCATCTTTTTGAGAGAAGCTTTTATTACAATCAAGCGCAATATAAGGTTGTTGTTGACGATAAGACAATCGACCAAACCGTACTTGATATTGTTGCAATTTTAGCTTAAATAGGCATAATTATCATCGTTCTCATCAAAAACTACTTGCACATGCTCCAATAATGATGTTGAAAGAGATATGCCTTTAAAATCAGCTTTTACAGGATACTTTTTGTGGTTTCTATCAACAAGCACTGCGGTTTTAAATTTTTTCAAAGGAACGTCTATAAAATGCCTTACTGCATAAATTAATGTGGTGCCTGAATTTAATACATCATCAACAAGAACTAAGCCTTTATTGGCGTACTGTTCTTTTGATAAGGAAGTGTGAATTGGTAATTCGGGATTTTGTTTATTAATTTGTACTTCGCAAAGCGAAACTTTAAGAGGAGAAATGGTTTCTAAAACCAAAGCTATTTTTTTTGCAAATGTAAAACCGTTAGTGGCAATTCCTGCGATTACAATTTCTTCTTCATCTACAAATGTTTCATAGATTTGGTAAGCAATTCTTTTTATTTTATGCTCGATTTCTTGATTCGTTAAGATGATATTTTTGCTCATTATTTTAGTTTGTTGTTTAACGGTTTACTGTTTAAAATTGAAATAATCATTTTGATAGGTTAAAAAAGTAATGCTGTAGTTTTACTCGTCATCCTCTTTAGTAATTATTTCATTCCCAAATTCATCGATATCTCTTCTGTCTTTTTTGGTAGGTCTTCCTGTGCCATTTTTTCGATAATGCTCTTTGGATAATTTCAGTAGTTCTAAATGTTGATAGGCTTCTGCCGGAGTATCATTTCTTCGATAGATATCAACTAATTTAGCTCCAACACGATTCTCTGGTATATCCAGAACGGTAATGATTTGGGTAATTTGGTCTTTCCGAAACGTAATTTTATCAGTAGGAAAAACCTCTTTTGATGGCTTGGCAACAAGACCGTTTACAGTCACATGATTCTTTTTACAGGCTTCGGTAACCATATTTCTGGTTTTATAATACCGCATGCACCATAAATATTTATCTATTCTCATAAATTTTCTAAAATCGGAGTTAAATAGTTTACAAAAATCAATCAATATTGTATCTTGCGCACTTAAAAAATTAGCTATAATGAACAAATTTAAGTATTATTTTATTCTATTAATTACAACTGTCTCTTTATTTTCATGTTCAAAAGATGATGCTGCCGCAGAAATGGAACCACCTAGAGATTATGCAGTACAATATGCTACTGATTTAACGGATATTGAAGAATATTTAAAAACATATTATATCGAGGAAGTTTCAGCTGATTTTGATATAAAAATCACAAAAATTCCAAATGGAGGATTGCAAAAATCAATTTGGAATCAAACGGATTATCAGCTTAAGAGCAGAGACGTAAAGCTTCATGATATTACTTATAAATTATATTACTTGGTTTTAAGAGAAGGAGTGGGACGGTCTCCATCTAATGTTGATGGTGTATTAGCGGCATATAAAGGCGATTATTTAGAGCGTATAACCACATCAGGAGCTGCGGCATTAACTGCTGTCTTTTTTGAAGAATCAAAAAATCCACAGCAATTTTTTAATCTAACAACTACAATAACTGGATGGGGGGAAGCTTTTCCTCAATTTAAAACGGGCACCTATACTTCTAATGCTGATGGAACGGTAACCCACAAAGATTTTGGAGCAGGAGTGATGTTTCTTCCGTCAGGATTAGGTTATTATAACTCAGGAAGTGCCACTATTCCAGCTTATGCGCCTTTAATCTTTAGTTTTAAATTATACGAGATTAATAGACTTGATTCTGATGGAGATGGAATTATGAATTTTCAAGAAGATGAAAACGGAGATGGTTACATGAGAGTTTTTGCAACAGGAGTCCCAAATCCGGATGATACGGATAAAGATGGAATTCCTAACTTTTTAGATATAGATGATGATGGAGATGGACTTAGTACAAAATTAGAAATTACAGGTACTAATGGCGTTTTAATTCCTTTTGCAGATATACCAAGTTGTGATGGAAATACCACTAATCCAGACAGAATCAAAAGACATTTAGTGAAGTGCAATTAAAAAATAGAAACCAAAAAAAATCCAGTTCAATTGAACTGGATTTTTTTTAGTGTAAAAGGAAAAGATTATTTTCTTTTCATTACTCTTTCTACAGCTTCAACAATTGCTTGATTGTTCAATTTGTATTTTTCCATTAATTGTTCTGGTGTTCCAGATTCTCCAAAACTATCATTTACAGCTACAAACTCTTGTGGAGCAGGACTGTTCAATGCTAATACTCTGGAAACGCTTTCGCCAAGACCACCAAGGATATTGTGTTCTTCAGCAGTAACAATACATTTTGTTTTTGCCAATGATTTCAAAATCGCTTCTTCATCCAATGGCTTAATGGTGTGAATATTGATTACTTCAGCAGAAATACCTTTTGCTTCTAAAGCTTCGGCTGCGATTAAAGCTTCCCAAACTAAATGTCCAGTTGCAACAATTGTTACATCAGAACCTTCGCTTAAAAGAATCGCTTTTCCTATTACGAAAGGCTCATCAGCTGGCATGAAATTAGGAACAACCGGACGGCCAAAACGCAAGTAAGCCGGACCATGATGATCTGCTAATGCTAAAGTAGCCGCTTTGGTTTGATTGTAATCACAAGTGTTAATTACAGTCATTCCCGGTAACATTTTCATTAATCCAATATCTTCAAGAATTTGGTGTGTTGCGCCATCTTCACCCAATGTTAATCCAGCGTGTGAGGCACAAATTTTTACATTTTTCTCAGAATACGCCACTGATTGACGAATTTGATCATAGACTCTTCCTGTAGAAAAGTTAGCGAAAGTTCCTGTAAAAGGAATTTTACCACCAACTGTTAAGCCCGCTGCAATTCCAATCATATTTGCTTCGGCAATTCCAATTTGGAAAAAACGCTCCGGGTGATTTTTCTTGAAATCGTCAAATTTCAATGATCCAATTAAATCAGCGCAAAGTGCAACCACATTTTCATTCTTTTGACCTAATTCAGTCATTCCCGCTCCAAAACCCGAACGAGTATCTTTACTTCCTGTATTTGTATATTTTTTCATTTTTCTTTTAAAATTGAAAGATTAAAAAATTGAAAGATTAAAAAATTCTGAAATCAGAAATCGTTAATCAACAATCTCAATTCTTAGTAGTCTAACTCGCCTCCAGTATTATAGTTTTGTGCTAGAGCATTCTCCAGTTGAGCATCATTAGGCGCTTTTCCGTGCCATGCATGAGTATTCATCATAAAATCTACGCCATTACCCATTTCAGTATGCAACAACACACAAACTGGTTTTCCTTTTCCTGTTCTTGATTTTGCGTCATTCATTCCGGCAATGATAGCTTCGATGTCATTCCCTTTTTCAATTTCTAAAACATCCCAATCAAAAGCTTCAAATTTAGCGCGGATACTTCCCATTGCTAAAACCTCGTCAGTTGTTCCATCAATTTGTTTTCCGTTTAAATCGATTGTAGCGATAAGATTGTCCACTTTTTTTGCAGAAGCATACATAATTGCTTCCCAGTTTTGACCTTCCTGTAACTCACCATCTCCGTGAAGCGTATAAATAATATGGTTGTCACCATTTAATTTTTTAGCTTGAGCAGCACCAATCCCTACTGATAATCCTTGTCCAAGAGAACCTGATGCAATTCTGACTCCAGGTAAACTATCATGAGTAGTTGGGTGACCTTGTAATCTTGAATTGATCAAACGGAAAGTTGCTAATTCCGATACCGGAAAATAACCGCTTCTCGCTAAAACGCTATAGAAAACAGGAGAAATATGTCCGTTTGAAAGGAAGAAAAGATCTTCTCCAATACCGTCCATATCAAAACCTTCTTTGCGTTCCATCAAGTTTTGGTATAAGGTTACCAGAAATTCAGTACAACCTAGAGAACCACCTGGGTGACCTGAATTGACAGCGTGTACCATTCGAAGAATATCTCTTCTGACTTGGATTGTTAAATCGTTTAATTGTTGTGTGTTAGGCTTCATTTTGTGTGTAAAAGTTAAACTGGTGCAAATGTAATTTTTATTTAGGGTTACCGCAAAAGTTTTTAGGAATATTTAATGTAAGATTCCGTTAGAATTTAACTGGAATAAAATTCTCGGTTTAACTTTGTATAATCCGCAAAAAAGCCCGCATTTGGCGGGCTTTTTTGTAGATGGAGAAATAAAATATAATCATAGATTCTCCAAATTATAATTATATTTAAGTATTAGTAATTGTGTCAGCTCTAAAGGCTTGTCTATTGATGGTAGATACAGCAATTCCGGTTAGTGCAGCATCCATTTTTTTCTCTTCATCAAGGCTCATGGCCAATAGATTTGCTGCTTTGTCTTCTCCTAAAGTTTTAGCAAAAGCATGTAAAGTGCCATAGGCTGTAATTTCATAATGTTTTACTTTTTGATCAGCCGCAATCATCCCCGCATCCCGTACCATACCAATATCGGTTTCTTTGATAAGGCCATTGGTCTCTTTCAATATCCCTTGCATGGCATCACATTTTTTTGCAATTGGTGCAATACTTGTTACTTCAAATATTTTTTCCAGACGTGATACGTGCTCTTGTGTCTCACTTAACTGTTTTTTTAAAGTGTTAACTAATTCTGGTGATGAAGCATTTTTTACCATTTTTGGCAACGTTTTAGTCAATACTTTTTCTGCCCAATAAATATCTTTTAGTCCAACTTCAAATAAATCTCTCAAGCCATGTGCTGGATTTGCACCTGCTTTTACAACTCCACTCACATTTTCTTTGTTATTAATTACGGTTCTCATAATAGTTGTTTTTTAGATTAATTTTTTTTTCTAAGTAATACTGAATTCGTTACAAACGGATTACTTAATTTTAAGTTTGATAAAATTAAACATATTAAAATTTAATCAACTGTTAATTAACTAATTGTAAATACGAAATATATGATTTTTAAAGAAATTAACTTTCTGTTTTTAGTTTTGAGTGGTTGTTAGTAATTCCCTTTTAACTGATTTGAGATAGATAATAATTGACATTCAGCCATGAACCGCCGTTGTAACATTCAATCCCTTGTTGGGTCAAAAAATGCTGCCCTTGTCCACTTCGATTTCCCGATGCGCAACAAAGGATTAAAGGTGTTTTAAGTTCCTGTATTTCTTGCATTCTATGTGGTATCTCATTCAAAGGGATATTGAAGGAACCAGCAACATGACCACCCATAAATTCATCATAAGAGCGAACATCGATTATAGTTCCCAGTTTTTCTTTAATTATTTTTGCTACTTCCATTTTGTTATTTTAAAGATTATTAATCTATCAGGGCATAAAGCTGTTTCGCTCTTTCTAAATTTAGGGGTTGATTCAATGGAATTTCTAAAAAATAGTCCACTTGCCATTTTTGGGTTTTTTGCGCTTGTTTGCTCACCGTCAAATCCCAAGGAGGGTAAATGCGAATTGCTCGCTTTCCTTCTTTTAAATTGGTACTGATAATTCCTTGTTGACAAAGCACAGATTTTGGAAATATAAATTGACCAAATTGATTGTCACTTTTAGTGTTTATAATAAAAAAATCAACCTCGTCTGAAATAGCGTAAGGCTCGATAGGTCCTTTTTCAATTCTCTTCCAAAAAGTTACAAATTGCCCAATCTTTGTAGGGGTAATTTTGGCAACACGAAAGAGTATTTTGACTGTGTCAAGATCAAATTTACAGGCGCCATATTCGGTACTTTCTTTTTCTATTTCAAGATTTCGGAGTTCAAAACCGCATTTGTCAAATACAAGATTTTTAGTTTCAATTAGGCTTTCTGGAATCATTATTAGTGTTATTATTTGGATCTTTTTATAAGAAAAATTAATTTTCTAAAGGTTGTAAGTCAGTATCAGGTATGATTTTTTCTTCTTCTTCCTCATCGTTCAATTTATAAAGTAAAGGTTCAATTTCAGAATAATCTTTAATGACTTTTACAGTAATTATGGCGAGAGGTATACCAATTATTGAAGCAATAAGACTAGCAACTGTGCTCACAGTCAATTCATCAATTGTCTCAGCTTTCGAGGAATATCTAAAAATGAATTGGCCTAATAATGAAGAAATAATCCATAACGCCCACCACCATCCAATGGAATGGGATGTTAGATTTTGAGCATAATTTTCATTCTTTTTAGATAACAAATTTTGAGTTTCCTGATACAACTCTTTCATAATTTGGTTGGGTCTATAAAGACATATAATTGGTACAAACCAGCAACCTGCAGCCCAGCCTTCGGTGAAGGATAAACTTTCTGCTTTTAGATGAAGATTGTAATAGGCTCTCCTAAACCATTGTATAAAAGTAATCCCCGAAATTATAAATACTGCCAAATAAATCATTGCTATAATTTTTTGTCTTAAATCATTCTCTGTTGCTGTTTCTGTAGAGATTTGCCCACCATTTGCAACAGTTTGTAATAAATCATATTGCAAATAATCAGAAAGTATTGAAATTATTTCGACTGTAAGCACAATCCATATTAACATAATGGCAATTTTTGCTCTTTGGCCGTTGGGTCTTAAATTTTCCATTTATGATTCCTTATTTTATAATTTCTACAATTTTAAAGCGTTTATTCATTCCAGTTTAATTGGAGTAAATGTATACGATTTAACTGATATGAAATTGTTTTTTACAATGCTTTTCTTTTCAAAACAGCATCCATTGAATAGGTACCGCTTCCCAATAAAAATAGAGCACAATAGGATAGTAAATATAGCAGTGCAGATTCCATTGTTCCCAGATCGTCATTAATATGAACAACAAACACAGCAACTCCCATTGTAATAATTAGCGGAATCAACGCCAATCTGGTCCACAAACCTATTACAATTAATAGGGAGCACAAAACCTCGGCAAAAACAGTCAAAGCCAATGATGCAGGAGCACCAATGCCTATTGGGTCACCAAATTCCATTGTGCCACTCATTAACTTCATCAGTTTAGGAATACCATGACTCAACATCAATAAACCAAGTGTTAATCGTAAAATAAGCGAAGCCCAATCGGTTGCATTTGCGGACCAAGAATTTGGGGAGAACAGTTTTTGAATCATAATTTAAAGTTTTTAGTGTAATGTTCTTACAAACGTAAGATATTTTTATAAGAATTTGCTGCGTGAAATAGCTTATTTTAGTGATAGTTCTTGAAACGATGTATTTTATTTTGTCGTTTTAAAGTGAGTTTTTTCAATGCTAATTACGGTCAAAATGCCAAGAATATAGGCAAGTAAATCCATCCAGGCAAATGAATTTCCAAAAACTACTTTAGCGATTTTGTAGTGCTGTAATCCTAGTTTTTCAACCGTATTAAAATATTGTGCGATTTCGATAGCAAATGAAAAGAGCAACACAAGGCCAGCGGCGACCCAAACGGAAACGTTTAGAAACGATTTCAGAAAACAATAGAGTAGCATAACCACTAAAAAATCTCCAAAATAAGGTCTTATAAAGTTGTCATGAACAAACAAAGCGATGGCTGTTTCCAGTAGAAAAAGGAATACTGTAAAAGCAAAATAAGTGCGGTTGAATTGAAGCATTTTGGTTGTTTAATTATTTAGTATTTTACTTTTTATTGCATTCGTTTTTGTTGTTCACTGATTTGTATAGTTTTTTCAAGCCGTGATATTCTGGTTTTTTCTTGTTTTGCTGTCATTATCCAATGTATCATTACCTTTTTGTAGGAAGGCGCTTGTGCATTAAAAAAGTCCCAGGCTAATGTGTTCGTTTTAAATTGGCTTTCGTAATTTGGGGCAAGAGCAACCGATTCTTTCTCGTGAGAATAAATTCGGGATTTATTTTCTGTACGTAAATCAAATGCTTTTTGTCCCTCGGGAGTCATTAACCCGGCTTTAGTGAGTTCCTCGACTTTCTGGATGTTGATGGCACTCCAAATACTGGTGCTTCTTCGTGGCGTAAAACGAATGCTGTAACTTTCATTATCAATTGATCTTCGTACACCGTCAATCCAACCAAAGCAAAGTGCTTGATCCACGGATTGCGACCAAGTCATGGAAGGTTTGTCGCTACTCACTTTATAGAAACCAACGAGTAGTTCAGTTTCCTTTTTGTGGTGCTTTTCTAACCATTCTCTAAATGCTGCTTGTGTTGCAAAAAAGGATAGTATCATTTTAAAAAGAAGTTTATTATATATCAGATCGCTTTGTATTTACAAACAATCGTTAGCGCAGTTTTGCAAACTGTGCCCATTCCAATTTAGCAACTAAAATCACCTCTGATTCATTTTTTAGTTCGTTCTTCGGCTGTTGTGACTTTATACTTTGTAGATATTTTTGGTTTTAAAAATAACAAAAAGCCATGAATTACTCATAATTTGTTGTCCTATTTTCTCATTATTGTGGGCACAGTTTGCAAAACTGCGCTAACGATTGTGGAATAGCAACGCGGTCGGGAGAAATCAAAAAAGGATTAGAGTTGTCAGGTTTAGTGATAGGCATTTCAACTATTTTTTCAGAATAATATTTAGTGATGGATTTAGCTTCTTCATTAGTGAATATTCTCATAATATTTTTGGTTAATGGTTAATTTCGGTTTCTTTTTTCCACGATTTAAGTTATATGTATTAAAAAAAATGTCAAACTCAGATAAAAACCTAAAAATGACAATTTCGAAACTTTAATTTTTTGGATAATATATATATTTAACTAATATTAAGTTTAATTTTTTTCTATCCATTCATAAAGATATTGTAGATTATATCCCATAGTTTTTAAGTTTGTGGACAAATGTAGTGAAGGTATTTCCTTATCTTGTCCTCTATGAGTTATTGTTCTTATGCAATTTGGACATTTCCAATGTTCGTGTGAAGTTCCTTTGTGTCTTTTTTTAGAACATCAGTGAGCAAGCAAAAATTTTTCCCAATCGCTTTTTTTTACGGGTCTATTATTGCCCAACTTATATTGTTTCTAAAATTGTTTTTTTAACTTTTTCAGGGAAATCAAAATTTTGTAGTACTCCGTTCTCGTCTATATAAGATTTTGAGTATTTTTTTTTAAACAGTTTATTTAAAACCCAACCAAGTCTATTCAATTCTCCTCTTCTTTGGGTCTCAGTCACAGAAAATAAATCGTCACAAAATAAAGTAGCATTGTAATTTAAGTCTTTTATAGACTCTTTTTCCGTCTTACCATATCCAGAAACATTAAGTGAAGGTATAATGCTAACCCAAAAATCTCCTTGTTGTCCTGTATAGCATTTTAAATTAGCTTTTAAAGTATGAGCATTCAACACTAATTTTTCGACTACAGTCTCTACTTTAGATTTAGGTAATTCCTTGATAATTAAACTAGACATATTATATATGATTATAAATATAGTTACGAATATGTATATCTTGTATGTATTTTAACAATTCATAATGATTATAAATTAAAAATATTAATCTTACTGTGAATGATTATACGTAAAATATCTACTTAAAGTTACAAACTTATTCTAATTACTTTAATTTATTTGTGTTATTGGTTTCGTTCTTTAGTGTGATTTTTATCAAATAAAAATCATTAAGAACAATGCTTTTTATTTGATAATTTTATCTTTTAAAATGTAAAGTTTGTATATAGTTAAACTATCTTTAAGTCTTCTGTTCTCCTTCTACTAAACTGTATGACAACTTGTTTATAGGTCTGAAGCATCATACTTTATTAAAATCAAATATGTAAAATTAATAGTATAAATTGGGATTTTGGATTGAAGTTGAACATTGATTTTTAAAACTGCCATTCAAGTTCTTTTGCGTGATGGATAGCAGTGGAAATCCTCCCGATTTTTCTTCGGGAGATTACTTCACCTAGTAGTTATTTTTTATAGGAGTTCAGTGAACTTCGTTTGCAACGGATAGCGCGACCTTTTTAGGGCACGCCCAAAATGATTTTCCAAATGGTAATTAAATTTTTAAATTATGTAATTATCTAATTTTCTTCCGAAAAAGTATTTAAATTTTGGTTGTCAGGAACCCACTATTTTATTTTATTGGAAGAAAAATATTTTTTGATGTGGGTTTCAAATTAACCTATCTTTGCCAGCCGAACAATCGGGTGAAATACGTTACTATGAAGTTTGATTTATTAAAAAAAGATCCGCAGTCCAAAGCCAGAGCGGGAACTGTTACCACTGATCACGGTGTGATTGAAACCCCAATTTTTATGCCTGTAGGAACCGTAGGTTCTGTAAAAGGGGTGCATCAACGTGAATTGAAAGAAGACATCAACCCAGATATTATTTTGGGAAATACTTACCATTTATACTTGCGACCACAAACCGAAATTCTGGAGAAAGCGGGTGGTTTGCATAAATTCATGAACTGGGACCGTAATATTTTGACGGATTCTGGTGGCTACCAAGTGTATTCTCTTTCGGCGAATAGAAAAATTAAGGAAGAAGGCGTGAAGTTCAAATCGCATATTGACGGTTCGTACCACTTTTTTACGCCAGAGAATGTTATGGAAATTCAGCGTACCATTGGTGCCGATATTATCATGGCTTTTGATGAGTGTACGCCGTATCCATGTGATTATAACTATGCGAAACGTTCGATGAAAATGACCCACCGTTGGTTGGATCGTTGCATCAATCATTTAGACACACAGCCTTTTAAATACGGGTACGAACAAACGTTTTTCCCAATTGTTCAAGGAAGTTGTTATAAAGATTTGCGCCAACAATCAGCAGAATATATTGCGAATTCAAACCAACAAGGAAATGCGATTGGCGGACTTTCGGTAGGGGAACCTGCAGAGGAAATGTATGCGATGACCGAAATAGTTTGTGAAATCCTACCCGAAGATAAACCGCGATACCTGATGGGCGTGGGAACTCCAATCAATATTTTGGAAAATATTGCCCTTGGAATTGATATGTTTGACTGTGTAATGCCTACGCGTAACGCCAGAAACGGAATGTTATTTACGGCCAACGGTTCGATAAATATCAAAAATAAAAAGTGGGAAGATGATTTTTCTCCAATTGATGAAATGGGAATCACGTATGTGGATACTGAATATACAAAAGCGTATTTGCGTCATCTTTTTGCTGCCAATGAATATTTAGGGAAACAAATTGCCACGATACACAATCTTGGTTTTTATATGTGGTTGGTTCGTGAAGCCAGAAAACATATCTTAGCAGGCGATTTCAGACCTTGGAAAGAAATGATGGTGAAAAATATGAACCAAAGATTATAAAATTATTATGATGTATAAATTAGGAGTTAGCGTGTAGCTCATAATTCATAATTCATAACTCATAATTTAAAATATGCTAACAATAATTGACAAATACATCCTAAAAAGATATTTAGCCACATTTACGGTGATGCTGTTGTTGTTTATCCCCATAGGAATTGTTGTTGACGTATCCGAGAAGATCAATAAAATGTTGGAAAATAAAGTTCCGTTTTTAGAGATTGCGCTCTATTACTACAACTTTACGGTTTATTTTGCAAATTCCCTTTTTCCGATATTTTTGTTTTTATCGGTGATTTGGTTTACCTCAAAACTGGCGAATGATACGGAGATTATTGCTATTTTAAGCTCCGGAATTTCATTCACACGTTTTTTAAGACCTTATATAATTGGCGCTTCCATTGTTTCTGTTTTTGTATTGCTAATGGGTTTCTTTGTGGTTCCTGCAGCGAGTGAAGGATTCAATAATTTTAGATATACGTACTTGAAAGGGGGCGGAAAAGAAGCGATGCGTGGTGATAATACGGACGTTTACAGACAAATTAGTGATAATGAGTTTATCTACGTAAACAGTTTTAATACAGAGTCTAAAACTGCATTTAATTTTTCGTTGGAAAAGTTTAAAAACCAGAAGTTAGTCCATAAAATTACCGCTTCCAGAATAAAATGGAACCCGAAAGATAGTACGTACACCATGTATGATTATACCAAAAGAACGGTGGGCGAACTCAATGATAAAATTGAAAAACTACCTGAAAAAAAGGCTGTTTTTACTTTTGATTTAGAAGATTTAACGCCAGTAGTTTACATTGCAGAAACCTTGAGCTTAGGGAAATTGAATGCCTTTATTAAAAAAGAAAAAGAAAGAGGATCATCCAATATTAATGTGTATTTGGTGGTTTTATACAAAAAATATAGCGTTCCGGTATCGGCATTTATTCTTACCATTATTGCCGTTGCAGTTTCGGCCATGAAGCGAAGAGGCGGAATGGGTACCAATTTAGCTATTGGAATTGCATTGGCTTTTGCCTTTGTATTTTTTGATAAAATCTTTGGCGTATTGGCCGAAAAATCGAGTATTCCACCCATGTTAGCCGTATGGTTGCCTAATATTGCTTTTGGAATTTTAGCCATTTATTTATTACGAAATGCAAAACGATAAATTAAAAAGTTATTTAAACCTTCATTTGATCGTTTTTATTTGGGGTTTTACCGCCATTTTAGGAGCTTTAATCACCATTACAGCCGATGCTTTAGTTTGGTACCGCATGGTTTTAGCAGGGCTGTTTTTAGCCTTGTTTATTGCATTCAAAAAAATATCATTTAAGATTCCTTTAAAATCGTTCTTGAAATTGATTTTTGTGGGACTGCTGATAGCCTTACATTGGATCTTTTTCTTCAAAGCCATTCATGTTTCTAATGTATCCATAACACTATCCGTTTTTTCGTTGGGAGCCTTTTTTGCTTCTATATTAGAGCCTGTTTTTTATGGCCGAAAAGTACTTTGGTACGAAGTGTTTTTTGGTCTTATCATTATTGCTGGTTTGGCATTGATTATGAAGGTCGAAATTAACTATTTGGAAGGAATGTTATACGCCTTGGCATCTATCCTATTAGGTGTTTTGTTTACGTTAATGAACGGAAAATTGATAGAAAAGCACGAACCTTCAGTGATTTCTTTTTACGAATTTCTGGCAGGTGTTTTCTTTATTACCATTTACTTTTTGTTCCAACAAAAATTCACCGCTGACTTCTTTATTCTAACGGTAAATAATTGGATTTTAATACTGATTCTGGCTTCCATTTGTACGGCGTATGCTTTTACGGCATCAGTAAAAGTGATGCGGAAATTAACGCCGTATACCGTAATGCTGACCACAAATTTAGAGCCGGTATACGGAATTTTTTTGGCGTACTTTATCCTTGGCGGAAAAGAGAAAATGAGCTTTGAGTTTTACATCGGCGCACTAATAATAGTAATCACCGTAATCCTGAACGGAGTTATAAAACACTATCAAAAGGACAAATAAGAATAGCTTTCTCAACCTTTTGAGAAGCAAATTTTTACACATAAATATAAAATTTACCTTTTTGAACGATTTAAAATTTTATATTTGCGGTTCCAAATAAAAACAAAAACGCAAAAATCCTATGGAATATTTAGATTTTGAGCTTCCAATAAAAGAACTAGAAGAACAGTTAGATAAATGTCTTATTATTGGTCAGGAATCGGATGTTGATGTAACGAATACTTGCAAACAGATCAACAAAAAATTAGAAGAGACTAAAAGAAAAATTTATAAAAACTTGACTGCTTGGCAACGTGTCCAGCTATCAAGACATCCAAGCCGTCCGTATACGATGGATCATGTGCGTGCTTTATGCGGTGATACTTTCTTAGAACTTTTTGGAGACAGAGGTTTTAAAGATGACAAAGCCATGATTGGCGGTTTAGGAAAAATTGACGGACAATCGTTTATGATTGTTGGTCAACAAAAAGGATTTAATACAAAGACTCGTCAGTTCCGTAATTTCGGAATGGCAAATCCTGAAGGATATAGAAAAGCATTGCGATTGATGAAAATGGCAGAGAAATTCGATATTCCTGTTTTGACTTTGATTGACACTCCCGGAGCCTATCCTGGATTGGAAGCAGAAGAACGTGGACAAGGGGAAGCTATTGCCAGAAACATATTTGAAATGATTCGTTTAAAAGTGCCTATCATTACAGTAATTGTTGGTGAAGGAGCTTCTGGAGGAGCATTAGGAATAGGAGTTGGTGACAAAGTATACATGATGGAAAACACTTGGTATTCTGTTATTTCACCAGAATCGTGTTCTTCGATCTTATGGAAAAGTTGGGAGTATAAAGAACAAGCAGCCGAAGCATTAAAATTGACTTCTGCTGATATGAAAAAACAAAAATTAGTTGATGATATTATTCCAGAACCTTTAGGTGGAGCACACTATGATAGAGAGACTGCTTTCAAAACGGTGGAGCAATATATCATGAAAGGTTTTAATGAATTAAAAGACTTATCAACAGAAGAATTAATAGCCCAAAGAATGGATAAATACAGTAAAATGGGTGAGTATAAAGAGTAAAATCTTACAAATCAATCTTTAATCCGAAGCCTTACCGTTTCGGATTTTTTTTTGGTTATAAACAAAAAATAGTTACTTATGAACAATTATTTGTAACAACTCAATGACAATATTTTTTTAATTTTTGCTACTTTCGCTCCATGGAAAACTTCAGAAATATAAACCCTGTAAATGTAGATAAAACAACAATTATAAGCTTAGAAAAAGGGAAATTGCCTCCTCAGGTTCTCGATTTAGAAGAGGCGGTGCTGGGTGCCATGATGATTGACAAAAAAGGGGTTGATGATGTGATTGACATTTTACAACCAGATGCTTTTTATAAAGATGCACACAAACATATTTTTGAGGCTATTGTCCAGCTGTTTACAGAAACACAGCCTATTGACTTATTAACCGTTTCTGCCCAACTTAAGAAAAATGCAAAATTAGATTTAGCAGGCGGCGATTTTTACTTAATTCAACTAACACAAAAGATTTCCTCTTCGGCGCATATTGAATTTCACTCCAGAATTATTTTACAAAAATTTATTCAGCGTAGTTTGATTCGAATATCTTCAGAAATTATAGAAGAATCCTATGATGAAACAACAGATGTTTTTGATTTATTGGATAGAGCCGAATCTAAATTATACGAAGTAACACAAGGAAATATTAAACGAAGTTCCGAAACAGCGCAGAGTTTAGTGTTACAAGCCAAAAAAAGAATCGAGGAAATTGCCGGTCAAGAAGGACTGAGTGGGGTTGCGACAGGTTTTGATAAATTAGATAAGATTACTTCGGGCTGGCAACCAAGTGATTTAATTATTATAGCGGCAAGGCCAGCAATGGGTAAGACAGCCTTTGTATTGTCGATGGCACGAAATATGGCGATTGATTACGGAATGCCAGTTGCCTTGTTTTCTCTGGAGATGGCATCGGTTCAGTTGATTACCCGTTTGATTTCTTCTGAAACAGGTTTGTCATCAGAGAAATTACGTACCGGAAAACTGGAAAAGCATGAATGGGAACAATTGAGCACCAAAGTTAAGAATTTAGAAAAAGCACCTTTGTTTATTGACGATACACCATCATTGTCTATTTTCGATTTAAGGGCTAAAGCAAGACGTTTGGTTTCGCAACATGGTATCCGAATTATTATTGTCGATTACTTGCAATTGATGACGGCTGGTGGAAACGGAAAAGGAGGAGGAAATAGAGAGCAGGAGATTTCTACGATTTCCCGAAACTTAAAAGCATTAGCAAAGGAATTAAATGTTCCGGTTATTGCCCTTTCTCAATTGTCGCGTGCGGTGGAAACCCGTGGTTCGAGTAAAAGACCTTTGCTTTCTGACCTTCGTGAATCGGGTGCGATTGAGCAAGATGCTGATATTGTATCGTTTTTATACCGTCCTGAATATTACAAAATTGACGAGTGGGATGATGATGAAGCCTCACCAACTGCAGGGCAGGCAGAAATAATGATTGCCAAACACCGTAATGGTAGTATTGAGAACGTTAGACTAAAGTTTATTGGACATCTGGGAAAATTTGATAATCTGGAAGATTTCAGTGGCGGTTATGATGATTTACCATCGAGTATGAATCAGGAAGATAATCCTTTTATCACTAAAAATCTCCCGTCAGCCAACGATGCTTTTGGAAGTAATTTGAATGATCCGGATGATGATAGCGATGTTCCTTTTTAGAATACTATCACTTTTTTGAAATACCATTGAAGCCTACGTTTGTAGGCTTTTTTTGTAACTAAAATTCATGTTCAATTCTTCTTGGTAGATTATTGGAACTCTCAAAACTGGTGGCATTTATTTAGTGTGACATTTTTTTATTTTATATATAAACCTTTTCTTCATAAAAGCACAAAAAAAACAGTAATTTAGCTCCTCTCTCTCTTAACGGAAAAGTGGTATAACCAAAAAAACTAAACACTATGTCAGAAGAAGCCACAACAGGAAATAATGCAAATGGCGTTGCAAAAAAAGTAAATACTATTCCGCTAATAGAGGCACAAAGATGGGCCAAACGATGGACCAAAAAAGAAGGGAACTACAACAAACACCATGAATTGCATGCATTCTTAATCCCAAAAGTAGATTTGATCGAAGTATTAGCCGAAGGAGTAGATGCCGTAAGAGCCTATATTGGTATTGATGATCATGGAGTGGAGAAACTAATGATTGTGGGTACGAAATACGATCCTGTAACAAAAATTTATGTAGATATGATTACCGTTGGGGTGGGGAATGCGACTGCCGAGCAGGATGATATTTATGATTTTACAAGACCTTGTCCAACTGACTGTGATCCTAGTAGTCCTTTACTAACATAGTATTTATGAATCAAATATTAGCATATATTGGATATTTGATTTTATTATTGAATTTAATCCTTTTTTTTATAAGTTTTCCCAATCAAGGGAAAGCTTATAAATTTTTTGTTTTGTATTTAGGATTAGTTTTTGTCGTTCAAATTTGGGCTGAAATTTTGATTCAACAAAAGTGTAATAATTTGTTTTTATCACACTTTTATTTTGTTGGGCAATTTGTCATATTAAGTCTTTTTTATGAAAAAATTTTAAAAGAAGAGTATCAAAAAAGGATTGTAAAGATAGGATTTATTATCGGTTTGTTAGTCCTAGCAATTCAGTATTCCACTGATGTCAGCTTGTTTATTAAATTTAATTTATTCGAAATATTCCTCACTTCTTTTATTCTGATCGTGTTTGCGAGTTTTCATTTTTATAATTTATTGAATGAAAAAAAAGAATTCTATTATATTAATATGGGAATTCTCATGTATTTATGCGGTAGTACCATTTTATTTCTTACTGGAAATTTGGCAATTATGTTGCATTCAAAATTTAATAAAATGCCGTGGATTTTGAATAGCTTTTTGTATATTATTTATCAAGTGTTTATACTGGTCGAATGGAAAAAGAGTTTTTCAAATAAGATACGTCAATAATAAAAGTGATGAAAATAAATCTGGCATACGAAAAAGAAATTGTTGCAATCATTTTGTATACTTCGGCATTTTTTATAATAATGTCAGTGGTTTTAGTCTTATTTTTTTATTTTTCGAGAAAGAAAATTATCCAACAGGAAATAGAAAAAAAAGATTTAGAAATCCAGTATCAAAAAGAGCTTTTAAGTGCGGTAATTATTACGCAAGAAGAAGAACGGAAACGAATAGCTCAAGATTTGCATGATGATATCAGTTCTAAACTCAATATAGTTTCACTGAATTCTCATTTGTTGACAACACCAAATTTGTCCGAAAACGAGATTAATGAAATTACGGCTAATATTATTAATCTTACGGCGAAAGCTTTAGATAATTCCAGAAAAATTGCACATGGTTTATTGCCTCCCGTTTTAGAAAAATTTGGGCTTGATGCAGGTGTGGAAGAATTGTGTTTGGAATTTAGTAGTTCCAAAGCTGTCACAGTAAATTATGAAAATAGAACGCAATTTGCTATTGCTGATAATGACAGGCATTTGCATGTTTTTAGAATTTTACAAGAGCTTATGAATAATTCACTCCGTCATGGAAAGGCCATTTCTATTTCTATTCTTTTTGAAGAAAAAAATGGATTGAGAAGTTGTCATTACACGGATAACGGAATTGGTTTTGACATGAAAAATGATACCAATAAAAAAGGTCTTGGAATGAAAAATATAGAGAGCAGAGTGGCCTTTTTAGATGGCAGTATCACTATTGATTCCGCTGTGAATAAAGGAGTTTCAGTAGTTTTTAATTTTTAAAAATGAACAAAACTATAAAAATAATATTAGTGGATGATGAAATTCTCTTTAGAAAAGGAATTTCTTTTTTATTGGGACGTGAAACAAATATTGAAATTGTTTTTGAAGCTTCTAATGGTGATGAATTGATTTCTTTCCTCCACAACAATAAAAATAATCACCCGGATATTATTATCATGGATTTGAAAATGCCAGTAATAAATGGAGTTGAAGCCACAAAGATTATTCATAAAGAGTTTCCTAAACTTAAAATTATAGCTTTAACGAGTTATGATTCGAAATCTTTTGTGGCTAATATGATAGCAGTTGGAGCAGTTTCTTATCTGATAAAGAATGCAACACCCAAAGAATTGTTAGCCACCATAAATGGAGTGGCTGCAAAAGGTTTTTATTATACGGATTATGTGATGAAAATTATTCAGGAATGTGCGGTCTCTCCCAATAAAATATCGAAATCCAGATTTGATGAGGAACATTTGACCAATAGGGAAAAAGAAGTGCTGTTGTTATTATGTAAACAATATAACAGTAATGAAATAGCCGAAAAGCTATTTATCAGTTCCAGAACAGTAGAAGGGCACAGAAATAATTTATTATTGAAGACGGAATGTAAAAATATTGCAGGATTAGTGGTTTATGCTATACAAAACGAGATTGTGACTCTTGGGGATTTATTAGAATAAAGAAATTTCCAGTTCGTTAGTTTATAAGCTGAAATATTTATCAAGAAAAAAAGACAGAAGAGACTGCTCAAAAATTAATTTTGAGCAGTCTCTTCATCATAGTTTTTTAAAAGACAGCTGCATTATTTTTTAATCTGACCGTCTGCATATACTACAATAGTGTGTGTTTCATTTTCTTTCTCTATTTTAATCTTGTACTGTTTTTTTGTAACCATGCCATTTTTTTGAGAAAAAAAATACGTGTCCTGTGTAACTACCCAACCTGGGAGCTCTTTTAGAATAGAATGCATAACGATAGCAGGTAGTTTTATGTTTTTATATTTTTCATCTACGCTAATTAATTTTTGATCTTCGCTATATAATGCGAGAATAGTACCTTTTTTGCTTTCCAGATCAAGTCTTTATATGGGATTTTCTCCATTGTTTTTTAGAATAGAATATTCTACAAATTTTTTCTGAAGTTCTCTTACTGCTGCATCGGGATGTTTATCGGTTAAATATACATATGAAACTTTCCCGTTTGTTTTTATAACCATGCCAGGTAATCCTTCTGTTTCCAGATTTCCATTTTCAAAATCACTAAGCATATTGTCTTGACTGTATGTTGCATTTGTAAAACTTACCAATAACAACGTAATAATAAATGTTTTCATGATGTGTGGTATTAATAAAAATGTTTTGTAAAATGATATTTCGGTATTCATTTTTCCTTATAATCAGTTGTTCCAATAGAAATGATGATTGGATAAACCAAATAATGCAATGGTTTCTTTATAAAGGAAAATGGAATCGATTTTTAGGCTTTGTCCCTATTTTTTACGCTTTTATAAAAAGATGGAATTAAGGCCTATTTTAAAAAATAGAGTCATAGGCATTTTGTTTTATGGATTAATAAAAAAGCCAATAGTAATGTTGGGTAGGTTTTCTCAATGACTTGGAGTGGGGGACCAAGATTCAAGGTGTCATGACTTTTTAACGCTTGAATATTTTAACTATATTTGAAAGAGCTATTGTATAGTTTTGGAGCTATAGCTTATTTCAGGAGTAGGATTTAAAAAATTTAAATTTTACTTTAATGGTTTTTTAACAAATGTCAATTTTTTTAAAATATTGAAAATTAAGAAAGAATAAATTGAATAGAAAGTACATAATACACAACGAGTATTACGATTAATAGGAACAAGCCAATTCTTTTTAAAAAAATTTTAAAAGGCTGATTTTTTTTTCTCTCTTGTATAGCATTATTATTCATGATCTTCATATGTCTTAATATATTATTCAAAGCTAGCGACTTCGAACAGTGTATAAATGCGTATTTTTACCTGTTTTTATAGCTAACATAGATTTATACTTATGTCCAAAAAAATATTGTATTCGTTTTTTTTTCTGTTATCAATAACAGCTAAGGCTTCTTTTATTTTGTTGCCAATGGATGAAACGAGCCAGCAAAATCATCTGAAAGCATACGGAATAACCTATTGGTGTTTAGATAAAAATTACAAAGCCAGTTGGTTACTTAACTATCGTGGAGGTTCCTTTTTATTGCCTGATGCTGAAGAAATTAGAAAAGAATGTCAAATTAGAGGAGTAAGTTTTGAGGTCATTTCTGATGGAGAAGAGTTAGCCATTTTAAATGAAATATCCAGTCCTTCCCAAAATATGGAATCTGTTGTACTGGAAAAAGCACCTAAAATTGCTGTTTATACTCCTAAAGGAAAACAGCCTTGGGACGATGCGGTGACTATGGTGTTAACGTATGCTGAAATTCCTTTCACACCAATTTATGATGAAGAAGTTTTAAGCGACCAACTATTACTTTATGATTGGTTGCATTTGCATCATGAAGATTTTACGGGACAATACGGTAAATTTTACGGAGCTTATAAAAATGTACCTTGGTATATTGAGCAAAAGAAAGAAGCAGAATCACTGGCAAGTAAATTAGGATTCCCTAAAGTGTCTCAAGAAAAAGTCGCTGTTGCTAAAAAAATTAGAGACTTTGTTATAGGTGGTGGATTTATGTTTGCCATGTGTTCCGCAACGGATAGTTTTGATATTGCTTTGGCAGCGGATGGTGTGGATATTTGTGAAGCTATGTTCGATGGGGATCCGAGTCAAGGAAATTACCAATCAAAAATGAATTACAGTAATTCATTTGCCTTCAAAGATTTTATTTTAGAAAGAAGACCGGAACAATATGAATTTTCAGATATTGATATGACTTCGAAAAGAAGAGTTCCTATGGAGAAAGATTATTTTACATTAATGGAATTTTCGGCAAAATGGGATCCAATTCCAAGTATGCTGTGTCAAAATCATACCCAATTAGTAAAAGGATTCATGGGACAAACCACCGCTTTTGATGTTCCTTTAATTAAATCTAATATTCTGGTGATGGGTACTTGCGAGGTTAATGGTGAAGCGCGTTACATTCATGGTCAAAAAGGAAAGGGGATGTTCACATTTTATGGTGGACATGACCCAGAGGATTTCCAGCATCAAGTAGGTGATCCTCCTACGGTGTTGGATTTGCATCCTAATTCGCCGGGGTATCGTTTGATTTTGAATAATGTATTGTTTCCCGCTGCGAGAAAGAAAAAATTGAAAACGTAAAAGATTTAGGATTTAATCTTTCGCCTGCGCTCAGGGTAACAATTAATATTTACAATTGATAAGGCAATGAACTACGAGGCTATTTTACAAGAAGTATATCAAGAAGCAAAAATGATTCCAACTATTGGAAACGTTTCCACTTCAATTCCGGAATTGTCAAAAGTTGATCCTGATAAATTTGGGATACATTTGACAACTATTGATGGAGAAGATTATGGAGTTGGGGATTGTAATGAAAAATTTTCTATTCAAAGTGTCTCCAAAGCGTTAACGGTTGCATTGGCATTTTCCTTTTTGGATGAAAAAATATGGGAACGAGTGGGAGTGGAACCTTCTGGAAGTGCTTTCAATTCCTTAGTGCAATTAGAATATGAAAAAGGTATTCCTAGAAATCCATTTATAAATGCAGGCGCAATAGTTATAGCAGATATGCTTGTGAAACATTTGAAAAATCCAAAACAAGATTTTCTGGATTTTATAAGATTGATTTCTGGAAGTCCAACTGTTGATTTCAATTTTAAAGTAGCGCAATCTGAAAAAGACTTTCGTTTCAGGAATGCTGCTTTGGCAAATTTTTTAAAGTCGTTTGGGAATATTACAAATGATGTAGAAACGGTTTTGGATTTTTATTTTTATCAATGTTCCATAGAAATGACATGTAAGGAATTAGCCCATGCTTTTTTCTTTCTTGCGAATGAAGGTAAAACCAAATCAGGGGTTCACGTTTTGGCGCGAAGTCAAGTAAAAAGGTTGAATGCTCTTATGCAAACATGTGGTTTTTATGATGAGTCGGGAGAGTTTACTTATAAAGTAGGATTACCAGGAAAAAGTGGAATTGGAGGAGGCATCGCTGCTTTGTATCCGAAAAAATTTGTAGTTGCCACTTGGAGCCCACGCCTAAACGAGAAAGGAAATTCAGAGTTAGGAATGAGTGCATTGGAATTATTGACCACTAAAACGGGGATGTCTATTTTCTAAAATGTTTTTGTTTCAGACAGTAATTTTTGGCCTGATGGCAGTGGTAACCTTTTTTACGTCAGTTCGAGTTCGCTTGAAAAACGAGTATCGAGAACAAGTGAAAAAGATATAACGGACAGCTCGAGTCAAGCGAAGCGAACTGACGAAGTTATAGCTATTGAAAAAGTCATTGGTAAAATAAAAATAGTTTAATTTCAAAAAAAGCTACCTGTTACAGTAGCTTTTTTCATTTAATGGGGAAAACTACACGATTCCGTGTTCGTTTTCTTTGTCTAAATATTCTTGTACAATATCGATAGCATTGGTAACTACGTCACTCAATGCAGTGATAAAACTTCCTTCTTCGGCACAATTTATGGCATGTTTTATCGCCTCAGTTTCTTTAGGAATAATTTCATACGTTACAGTTTTACCTGAATTCTTAATTCCATCAAGGATTAAATCAATGATTTCCTCTTCGGTTCTTCCTCTCAGGTATTTTTCTTGTCGGATGATAATATGGTCAAACATTCTGGCGGCTATTGAAGCGCATTCTCTAATGTCTTCATCACGACGGTCACCCACACCAGCAATAATCCCAATTTTTTTGGTAGCCTCAACACTTTGTAAATATTCTTCGACACCTTTATAACCGGAAGCATTATGAGCAAAGTCAATCAATACTTTGAATTTTTTAAACTCAAAAATATTCATACGACCTGGAGTTTGTGCGGCACTTGGAATAAAAGTTTGTAATGACAAACTGATATCTTCGGTTTTAAATCCCCATAAATAACTCGCTAAAGTAGCAGCAAGTACATTGGCAATCATAAATTTTGCTTTCCCGCCTAATGTTAATGGAACATGGGTGGCGCGTTCGATCCGGATTTTCCATTCCCCTTTTTTGATGGTAATGTATCCGTTTTCATATACCGCAACTGTTTTTCCTTCGGCACAAAGTTTTTTGATAAAATCACTGTCTTCACTCAAACTAAAATAAGCGACATTGCAATTCAAATCTTGGCCTATTTTTATACAATGTTCATCGTCACCGTTTAAAACTGCCCAGCCGTCTTTCTTGATGCTTTTTACAACCGTGGCTTTTACTCTGGCCAAATCGTCTAAGGAATGAATGTCACTTAAACCCAAATGATCTTCCTGAATATTAGTAATAATTCCAATATCACAACGGCTAAAGCCCAAACCGGAACGAAGGATTCCACCTCGAGCCGTTTCTAAAACTGCAAATTCCACCGTTGGATCTCTCAAAACATATTCAGCACTGATAGGTCCGGTAGTGTCGCCTTTTTCCATCATATGGTTTTGAATATAAATCCCATCTGATGTGGTGAATCCCACTTTGAATCCATTATTTTTTACAATATGAGCCAAAAGTCGGGTGGTGGTAGTTTTTCCATTTGTTCCCGTAACTGCGATTATAGGAATGCGACACGATTTTCCCGGAGGATACAACATGTCAATTACTGGCGAGGCAACGTTTCTTGGCAATCCTTCAGAAGGAGCAAGGTGCATTCTAAAACCTGGAGCCGCATTGACTTCCAGAATTACGCCGCCATTTTCTTTTAACGGTTGTGTTAAATTCTCCGCCATAATATCTACACCACACACATCGAGTCCAATTACTCTTGAAATTCTTTCGGCAAGAAATATATTTTCTGGGTGCATCATATCGGTAACATCCACAGAAGTTCCGCCAGTACTTAAGTTTGCAGTAGATTTTAGGAATACAATTTCACCATTTCTCGGAATGGTTTCTAAAGTATAGCCTAGTTTTTCTAATAAATCTTCGGTGTCTCGATCGACATCTATTTGAGTTAATACATTTTCATGGCCATAACCTCTTCTTGGATCCAGATTAGTTGTTTCAATTAATTCCTGAATAGTGTCTTTTCCGTTTCCTATTACATGTGCAGGAACACGTTTTGCAGCAGCAACTAATTTATTATCAATTACCAATATTCTAAAGTCAAATCCGGTAATGAATTTTTCTACAATGATTCGTTTGCTGTATTCTTTGGCGAAAGCCAAGCCCGAAACGGCATCTTCCCAATTAGTAACATTTATTGAAGCTCCTTTTCCATGATTTCCATCCAATGGTTTTAATACGATAGGGTAACCAATTTTTTTTATAGTCTCAGCCAAATCCTCTTCGTCTACACAAATGCTTCCACTGGCAACAGGAATTGAGGCCATATCCAACATTTTTTTAGTGAGCTCTTTATTGCACGCTATGTCAACCGCAATACTACTGGTTTTACAGGTGATTGTTGCCTGAAAACGCATTTGGTTGATTCCATATCCTAATTGAACCAAAGAATTTGTTCCCAATCGTATCCAAGGAATATTTCTGGAAACTGCTTCCTCAACAATACTTCCGGTACTTGGTCCTAGACGAACACGCTCCCGTATTTCACGCATTTTTTGTAAGTCGGCATTCAAGTCATAGTCTGTTCCAGCAATTAATGCTTCGGCAATTGCTACAGAAGATTCTGCGGCAAAAAGGCCCACATTTTCTTCGGTATAACTAAAGACGACATTGTAAGTTCCGGGAGTTTTGGTTTCTCGGGTTCTACCGAAGCCCGTTTCCATACCTGCCAAAGATTGTATTTCAAGGGCAATGTGTTCAATAACATGTCCCATCCAAGTGCCTCGTTCCACTCTGGAAAAAAATCCGCCGCGACAACCTTCTGAACAACGATGTTCAATCATCGTAGGAAACATAGCTTCGATACGTTCTCTAAATCCATCTATTTTGTTAGTTGGAAACTGTTCCATTTCTTCCAAATCCAATCGCATTTGGATTAATTTTTTTCTTTGTATGCTCCAAATATTGGGACCACGAAGTGCTTGTACTTTAATTATTTTCATAAAACGAATAGATTATTTTTGAACTAAAAATAGATGCGTGATAACTTAATTTGAATACAATAGATTCTAACTTATAAAAGAACTGATTATGAGAGGATATTCTTTAAAAAAAAGAATAGAATAGAACTAAAGTAGTTTTTTAAAAATAGGAATCAAAATTTATAACCTTAAAAATAAACAATAAACATTGAGTTTGTGATAATTAAAAAAAAAGGCGTACTTCAATAGCTTCTTTTATCTTTTTAGTTATTTTTACAAAATGAATATACTAGGAAAACTAATAATAATAGGTGGTGCGGTAGATAAAGGAAGTTTTACTGAAACTGATTTGGATAAAAATGCAACTAACAATTTAAACTTTTTTGAAACTGGAATTTTAAAAAGGATACTAAACGAATCAAAACACAAAGAAAATTCACGAATAGAAATCATTACAACTGCTTCAATTATTCCACGCGAAATTGGCCCAGAATATGTTAAGGCTTTTGAATATTTGAATGCTAAAAATATAGATATACTTCATATCGAAAGACGGGAACAAGCAGCAGAAGAGGAAGTTTTGACTCGATTAAAAGCGGCAGATATTGTTATGTTTACCGGTGGCGATCAATTGCGATTGACTTCCATTCTTGGTGGGACACCATTTCATGACATTTTATTGGATAAATACCACAATGAAGAATTTATTTATGCAGGAACTTCAGCAGGAGCTGCAGCGGCCTCTAATAATATGATTTATCAAGGCAGTAGCTCAGAAGCTTTATTGAAAGGTGAGGTGAAAATTTCAAGTGGATTAGGCTTAATTGACAGAGTTATTATCGATACCCATTTTGTACAACGCGGGAGAATTGGCAGGCTTTTTCAAGCTGTTGTTGGGAATCCAAGAGTTTTGGGAATAGGACTTGGAGAAGATACCGGTTTGTTGATCACCAATAATGTAGAGATGGAAGCAATAGGTTCCGGGTTGGTTATTTTGGTAGATGGCCGTGAGATTAAAGATACCAATTTGACGAAAGTAGAATTAGGCCAGCCGATATCAATCTCACATTTGGTAACGCATGTCATGAGCAAATTTGACACCTACAATCTAGAAACCCATAAAATGCACATTCAATCTTCACATTACGTATAATTTAATTAGGTTTTGGGTACTTAGTTTAGGGCTTTAGTCTAATATCCAACACTCAACACTTAATTCCCAATACTATGAAACTAATCATACATGGAGGTTTTTTTTCGGAATCATCCACCAATCACGAAACAAAAATTGCCAAACAAAATGCATTAGAACGAATTGTAAAAGATTCCTATGCGTTTTTAAAAACACATTCAGCATTAGAAACTGTTGTTTATGCAGTTTCACTTTTGGAGGATGATGAATTGTTTAATGCAGGAATTGGTTCCCAAATTCAAAGTGACGGAAAAATCAGAATGAGCGCCGCAATTATGGATGGAGAAACCCAGAAAATGAGCGGTGTCATCAATATCGAAGAAGTGAAAAATCCTGTTCAGGTGGCTCAAATATTGATGCAATATGATGATAGGATTTTAGGTGGAAGTGGAGCAACTAATTTTGCAAGAGAAAATGGTTTTGAACCTTTTTCGACTGAAATTCCACAACGTCGCGTTGAATATGAAGCAAAGTTAAAATCATTAGGAACCGGAACTGTGGGTTGTGTCGCTTTAGATACAAATGGGAAAATTGCTGTAGCAACTTCAACAGGAGGAAAAGGTTTTGAAATTCCTGGACGCATTTCAGATTCTGCAACGGTTGCGGGAAATTATGCCAATGCATCTTGCGGAGTGAGCTTGACAGGAGTAGGTGAGGACATTGTGAGTAATGCTACCGCTGCTAAAATTGTGACTCGCGTTACAGATGGTTTTACATTACAAGACGCCTTTATTAAAACTTTCAACGAATTAAAACCTTATGATGGTTTTGCGGGTGCAATTGCTATTGACAACCAAGGAAATATATTTCATAAGGATTCGCATCCCAGTATGGTTTTTGCCAGTTTTGATGGAGATAAATTTGAGGTTTTCGATTAGCCTTTAGTGTAATCGATACCTATTTTTGAGATTAATTTAAAGAGAATTCAAACCAAATAGGAATATGATCGGATATTATTCTGGCTTCTTTTAGGGAATTAAAATTTTCATGAAAAGGGATAATTCCCGAATTCAGAGTTTTTATTTTTGAAGTTTTGTAATACATATTGTCAAATTCAGAAGCGAGACATTTACCATTTTTACATTCTTGTTTCAAAGAGGTTTTCTGGTTGACCAAAATCGATTGATACCCCATTTCTTTCAAAGGATTAAAAACCGTGTGTGATTGCGGACAATTGAAATCACCTGCAAATATTAAATTCAAGTTGGGATATTCATCGGGTAAAAACTTGAAGTATTTTATCTCTGTTTCAGGTTGTTTATTTTTAGTAATAGCATGAAAATTAACGACAGTAAATTGTTTATTTCCATATTGAAACGTACAGAAATAGGGTTCTCTATCAATCTTTAGATGGTATTTTTTTTCGAGCCAGGCTCTCCCTATTTTCTTGACTTTACTCGTTTTCCAAATAAAGGCATAACGTTCCGTTTTGTAAGCACTGCTGCTGGTCGGATCACTAATTACATAATCCCATTTGGCTCCTTTTCGATTGAGTTCATCACCTAATCGGGCTACTGCTTGGGCACCACCATAACCCGCTACAACCTCTTGAATCGCAATGATATCATAGTCACGAAGTGTATTGGCTATGTAGCTTATCGTTTCATCGGATTTAGATTTTCCAAGGTTTTCTATGTTCCAAGAAAGGAGTTTGGTTTGGGAGAAAGTAACGGAGGAAATAAGTAAAAGTAGAAGTGAAAAGAGAGGTTTCAATTTGGGGATTGTATTTTAAAGTTTTTTAATTAAAGAATAACGGAAATTACCGATCAATAATTGTTTGAACCTCATATTTAATTATGAATTTAGAATATTTTGTTTGATTTTTTTCGGTGATATTCCTCTTTATTTCTTCTCTTTCTAAGACAGGTGTGATGGCAAAAATAGTGAATTAACTCTGAAATTTCTGTTATGTAATTTTTTAGTTTTTGAATTTAATAAATTAATGATTCTTCCTTTTGTTTTAAAGCTAAACCATAAAAATAAAGCATCATTTTACGATTTTTTTATTTTCATCTCCTTTTCCAAATTTTATATACTAAAAAAATGATACAGATTGAACCCAAAAAAATTATAGCTACATGTGCTGAAAATAACAGATTGGATTTCAAAATAATTGACGACTTCATTGATTTTTTTTTTTTTAATTTGTGTAAAACTACCTACTAAAAAGAATAGTATTTTACGGTTTTCCTCATTTGGATAAAAAACAGACTATTTTATTCAAAAACAGTATTATGAGTTTTTGTGTTATTTTTTATGTAGATAATTTTCCCTTTTCGATGTCTGGAAAAATGTTTGACTGGGCGTTGCTTATCAGAAAGACCTATTGTGGTTTGTATGGGATCATCAAATTTATTTAATGGATGTTTGTTTTGATTATTCATTTGTTGCTTTTCATTCGCATCATATTTATTTTGTGTATCTCTTTGTTTTTCTGGTTGTTCTTTTGAGGAAAAAGAGAATAATGCTATGAATAACAAGAGTCCTAGAAGTATAATTTTTTTCATTTATTTTTGAAGAATATATTAGTTACAACATGCATTCTCTATTTTTTTCGAATTTTAAAAACTTTTGTAAGTTGCTTTTTTGTTAATAGTTCTTTCTTTATTCCTTTATTCAGTTTTTTGCTTAATCTTTCAGACTTTACTTTCAAATATGGATATTTTGATAATGAAACGCTATTCCCTTTAAGAGATTTTTTATATTACATAAGATACTCTTTGACATAATTATTATAGTCATTGAGTTTTTCATCCCATTTGTCTAGAATTAGTTCCTCTTTATTTTTTTCGGGTACGTTCAGAATGGATTTAGCTTCGTTTTTCTTCATGACCACAATTATTTTTTTAAAATCACTTGGATTTTTTATCTCATCAAAAGTAAGTTTGATAAAGGAGATTGCCTTACGGGAACCCGTAAACGATCAAAAAAAAGAAATGCATTGAAATAAAAGACTATTATAGTTTTACCCAATTACTTGCAATCCAGTCTAATAATTGAGATCTGTAGATTTCGTTTTCCAAAGAGGGATGTTGTAAAAAGCCTTCTGCTTTTTGAAAACTTGCTTTAGTTTGAGGAACTTTGTATTTCTTTAAAAACTGATTACAGAAATGTATTACTTCAAATTCTTCTGTTTTATCAACATAAACCCTATCAAGAACTTCGATAGTTTTAGGGTAATCGTCAGCATCTATTGTTTGCGAATATCCAGTAAATGCTAAGTCCTCTCTCGTGAAATCTGCCATTTTATATGATTTTAAGTTTTATTGGCCAAACCTAATATCTTTAGAAATCATTTCTTTACGGGAAACCGTAAAAGAGGTAATTATTTTTTTAAATAATAGCATTCAATTTCTAAGATTTGAAATTGTTGGTTTTCTTAAACGGATTCTATGATTGTTGTGCCGTTTTTTATTGGAGAGAAACAGAAACTATTATACTAAACCTAAATCTTTGGTAATGGCAATAAGATGTACATTATTACTGGCTTTGAAGTATATTTTTAATCTGTTGATTCGTTTTTCGAGACTACTACTGCCATTTGGAATGATTCCAGAGTCTTTAAATTCCGATGAAATATCCTCAAGAGTTAAACCTTTAGATAATGATCTCAAAAGTGAAATGTCATAGGATTCAATTTCAAAAAGGGATTTGTCTCTTAATGCATGAGATATTTCAGATGATGGTTTGATTTCTTCATTGTTATAAATGCGTTGAATCGCTTTTTTTAGCTCAGGAATGCTATCTCTTCCTTTAGATACATAGGCATTAATTTCTAAGTTATTGAATAATGATTTTATTCTAAAGGATTTGTCTTCTATAGAGAATACTATTGTCTTGATATCAGGTTGTACTTTTTTTACTGCCTCAATTAGTTCTTCACCAGAGCCGAGCTTGTTTTCTCTATGGTCTTGTTTAAATGACAAATCACTAATTAATAAGTCATAAGGCTGATTGTCATGAAATGCTTTTTTTATTTTTAAAAATGCATCATCACAGTATTTGGCATGATGAATTTCTAAGATAGAAATTTCCTCTAGAGCTTGAATAACTGCTATACTGATACTGTCTAAATCTTCGGCTACTAAAACTTTATGAAACATAGAATCGTATATTATATTGGAATAATAAATTGCACTTTAAATCCTTTATTAGATTTAGTATCAAAAGTAATTATTCCTTTTATGGCCTGAATACGGTTTTCCACATTTTGGAGCCCATTTCTCGAATTTAATTGTTCTAATGTTGCTCCGGCCCCGTTATCAGTATAATCTATTTGTAATTTGTTTCCTATTTTTTTAAAAGTTAAAACAACTAAACTGCATTTGCTGTGTTTTTTCATATTGACTAACAATTCTTGGATAACACGATAAATGATGATTTTTTTGTTACTATCTAATGCCATCCAATTGATTGAATCCATTCCATTAGTTATCACATTTACTTCCTGTGTATTAAACCCGGACATCATTTCTTTCAAATCAGATATAAATAAAGGCCCGGTTTGCATAGCATTATTTTCTCGGGATATATTTCGTGTCCTTGAATAAATGGTGTCTAGATTGGAAATCAATATTTCTTTATTATGATTTGTGGATAAATCTTGAGTTTCAGCAAAAGCCATAGTTTGATAAACATCATTAGCTAATTCATCGTGAAGTTTTTTAGAAATCCGAATTTCGGTATTATAAGAAGCTTTGATCTTTTCTCTTTTATTTCTGGCTAAAAGTAAATTAGTTATAAAAACACTTATTATAGTAATGGTTCCCACAACTAAATATAAGATTAAATTTCTCTTTTTTTGATGTTCTGATTGAAGTATTTTTTGGGCTCTTAGTTTCTGATTTTCATCTTTTTCTTTTTTTGAATCGTATTTTATTTTGGCAAATTGATTCTTAGCCTTTTGTCTCACTTTATTTATACTATCATTGATATGGAGGTATTTCAGAGAATATTCTTTGGATTTATTTCCAGTATTGAGTTCAATTAATAATTTTAAGCTAAGCAATCGACCTTCAATATTGTTTAGCTTTGTTGCTTTTCCATAAGTTATTAGGGCATAATCTATAGCTAAATTTGGATTATTTTTTTGATAAAATTTAGAAAGATTGTGATAACTTGAAATCAGTCCCCAGTCATCCTTTCTTTGCGTTCTTATTTTTAAGGATTGATTCAAATAATTAATTGCTTTTGAATCACCAACTTTAAAATAGGAATAGCCTAAATTATCGATTACCCTCGAAAATGATTCGGGATTATTTAAAACTTCTTTTTTGAAAGTTAAAGGTTGTAGAATTTTTATTGCGGTATTATAATCTTCCTTTTCCATAAATACAGCAGCAATGTTATTTTTTATATCTGATTTTCGAAGTTCATCAGTTTTTAAATTTAATGCTTTATTGTAGTAATAAAGAGCATTTTCATAATCATATACATATAAATAATTTATACCCATTATGGTATAAATATTCCATTTATATTTGGGATTTGTAGTTTTTTCTAAAAAAGGAATCGCCTCCATAGCGGTAGTTTCACTACCAGAATAATCCCCTTGGTTTTGTTGAATAGTAGCTAAATTTGATATTGAATAGATGATTTTAGAAACATCTTTTTTTTCATCACAGGCTGATTTAGCTTTGTTGAAATAATAATAGGAACTATCATATTCTGATTCCTCAAAATATTTGTCTCCTAGGTCAACCAGTCGGTCAATTTCAGCTGTATTATGTTTTTTATTGGGATTGTTTAGCGTCTTTTTTTCACAGGAGTGAAGTATTAAAAAGAAGAACAATGATAAAAAATAAACTATGGTGTGTAACTTTTTTAGAATCATTTCTCGAAAATACAGAAATTAATTAAAATACTTAATATATCTCCTAAGCAATTTAGAGTATAGTTTTAGAAGAAGAGCTAGAGTTTTCAGTTTCTATGTGTCAATTAAATTATTCTTAGTGTTTTAAATGGTTACATTGTTTTAATTTCTTTAGTTAAAACTTTATGAAACATAGAATTGAGTATTATTTTGATTATTTTTAGCAGATGATATTGGGACAGTTTCATCTCCAGATTTACATCCTGTAACTGATAAACCATTAAAACCTATTACGCAATATATTATTGATAAATATCTAAAACAATAGTATTATTTAAAACTAAATTTTAAAAACAAAAAAACCCCAATCTTTCGATTGAGGTTTCTATATAAGTAAGTAATCTAAATTGAGTTGATAAAACGTTTATTTTACTTTATTAAGTACTGCTTTGAAAGCTTCTGGGTGGTTCATAGCTAAATCTGCAAGAACTTTACGGTTCAATTCGATTCCGTTAGCTTTTACTTTACCCATGAATTGTGAATAAGACATTCCTTCCAATCTAGCTCCAGCGTTGATACGTTGAATCCATAAAGCACGGAAATTTCTTTTGTTCACTTTTCTGTCACGGTAAGCGTAGCACATTGCTTTCTCTACCGCATTCTTAGCAACTGTCCAAACGTTTTTACGTCTACCAAAGAAACCTTTGGCTTGCTTCATTATTTTTTTTCTTCTTGCTCTTTTAGCAACTGAATTTACCGATCTTGGCATAATTTTGATGTGTTTTTGTAGCAGGCGGCTTGAATTTAATCAAAAGCACTTAATGGCCATACTCCAAGGTTATTTTAAATTGTTTTAACCTAAAGATTATTTAGTCAAAAGTTATTAAAGTCGAATGTCGAAAGTCTTTAAGACCTTTGAGTTTTCAACGTTAAGACTTAATTAAATAATTCTTAATTGTTGTTTGATGCTTTTCATATCTGTTTTGTGAACTAGCGCTGAGTGTGTCAAAGCTAATTTACGTTTTTTAGACTTTTTAGTCAAGATGTGACTTTTAAAAGCATGCTTTCTTTTAATCTTTCCAGAACCAGTAACTTTGAAACGTTTCTTGGCGCTAGATTTGGTTTTCATTTTAGGCATTTTTTCCTAGTGTTTTAATTTATTCTTACTTACTATCTTTTAGTCTAAAGTTTAAAAGTCTAAAGTTTAAAAGTCAGCTTATGACTTTCGGCTTTATGACTTTCGACTTTAAGACTTATTTCTTCTTTTTCGGAGCAATGAACATAATCATTCTCTTTCCTTCAAGAACTGGCATCGCTTCCACTTTACCAAACTCTTCAAGATCTGTTGCTAGTCTCAATAATAATATTTGACCTTGATCTTTATAGATAATCGAACGCCCTTTAAAGAAAACAAAAGCTTTCAATTTAGCTCCTTCTTTCAAGAACTTCTCAGCATTCTTTCTCTTAAATTCATAATCATGCTCATCTGTTTGAGGTCCAAAACGAATTTCCTTAACGACTACTTGTGTAGATTTCGCTTTCAGGATTTTATCACGTTTCTTTTGCTCGTAAACAAATTTCTTGTAATCCATGATTTTACAAACCGGCGGATCAGCATTTGGTGAAATCTCAACTAAATCCAATTCAAATTGATCAGCTAATCTTAAAGCTTCCGAAAGTTTAAAAACTCCAGGCTCAATATTTTCACCTACAAGTCTTACTTCTTGTACACCACGAATAAGGCTGTTTATTCTGTGGGCATCTTTTTTTTCTACGCGAGGTTGGTAACCTCTGTTGCTTCTTATTGCTATGACTTTATAATTTAAGTTAAACTGTAAATACTTTTAATGTTTTATTGATCTCTTCATTTACAATAGCAGCAAATTCTTCTATTGTAACGCTGATATTTCCTTTTCCTTCCTGCCCATGACGACGGATAGATATAGTGCCATTTTTCTCTTCTTCCTCGCCTACGATCAACATAAACGGGGTTTTTTGCATTTCGGCATCCCTAATTTTCTTACCTATAGTCTCGTTTCTGTTGTCAATGAGGGCGCGAATTTCGTGATTTTCTAGCAAATCTAAAACTTTTTTCGCATATATTTCATATTTCTCGCTCAAAGACAATATTATAGCTTGTTCCGGCATTAGCCAAAGAGGGAAATTTCCTGCTGTATGTTCTAATAAAATCGCAATAAATCGTTCCATAGATCCAAAAGGTGCTCTATGAATCATCACAGGTCTATGTAATTCGTTATCAGATCCTTTATACGTCAAATCAAAACGTTCTGGTAGGTTGTAATCCACTTGAATCGTTCCTAATTGCCATTGTCTTCCTAAAGCATCTTTTACCATGAAATCCAATTTTGGACCATAGAAAGCTGCTTCGCCGTATTCAACAACAGTATTCAATCCTTTGTCGGCAGCGGCATTGATAATGGCATTCTCTGCTTTTTCCCAGTTTTCATCGGTACCTATATACTTATCTCTATTTTCTTTATCTCTCAAAGAAATCTGAGCTGTAAAGTTTTCAAATCCTAATGAACCGAATACATATAGTACCAAGTCAATTACTTTCTTAAACTCTTCATCCAGCTGTTCCGGAGTACAAAAAATATGGGCATCATCTTGAGTAAAACCTCTTACACGAGTCAAACCGTGTAATTCACCACTCTGTTCGTATCTGTAAACTGTACCAAACTCAGCATAACGTTTCGGTAAATCTTTGTATGACCAAGGACGTACATTGTATATTTCGCAGTGATGAGGGCAGTTCATTGGTTTCAATAAAAACTCTTCTCCTTCAGCTGGAGTACTTATAGGTTGGAAACTATCGGCACCGTATTTTGCATAATGTCCTGAAGTTACATATAATTCTTTCTGACCTATATGTGGCGTAACCACTTGCTCATATCCGCCTTTTTTCTGTGCTTTTTTCAAGAACTGTTCTAGGCGATCTCTCAAAGCTGCTCCTTTAGGCAACCACAATGGCAAACCTGCGCCTACTTTTTGTGAAAATGCAAACAGTTCAAGTTCCTTCCCTAGTTTTCTATGGTCACGACGTTTTGCCTCTTCCAGTAATTCCAGATATTCAGTTAGATCCTTTTGTTTAGGAAACGAAGTTCCATAAACACGAGTCAACTGTTTGTTTTTTTCATCACCACGCCAGTAGGCTCCGGCAACACTCATGATTTTCATTGCCTTGATAATTCCGGTATTTGGAATATGACCACCACGACATAAATCAGTAAATGTATCATGATCGCAAAACGTAATTGTCCCGTCCTCAAGATTGGTAATCAGCTCTGTTTTGTAAACGTTGTCCTTATATAGTTCCAAAGCTTCAGCTTTAGAAACTGGGCGTAGTTTAAATTCATGCTTGCCTCTTGAAATTTCAAGAATACGATCTTCGATTTTTTTAAAGTCGGCATCTGTGATTTTCTGGTCTTCAAAATCTACGTCGTAATAAAATCCATTAGATATTGCTGGTCCAAGAGTTAATTTTATCCCAGGATACATTTCTTCAAGAACCTGCGCCATTACGTGTGAAGTCGAATGCCAAAAAGCTTTTTTTCCGCCTTCGTCATTCCATGTATATAATATAAGACTGCCGTCCGTCGTCAAAGGAGTTGTTGTTTCCACAGTTGTACCATCAAAAGAAGCCGAAATTACATTTCTGGCAAATCCTTCACTAATGCTCTTGGCAACATCCATAGGAGTTGTCCCTGGAGCAAATTCTTTAACTGACCCGTCGGGCAAAGTAATCTTAATCATTGTTTGTTATTTTAAGAATGCAAATATAGACCATTACAAAAATACATACAATATATATGTAAGGTTTGTTACTATATAGGTGTAAAAACAAAATAGGTACACATTATATATAGGTAAAGAGCAAATTTTTTTGTTTAGGAGCTATTTCCCGCTATTCGTTACAAATGAAATTCACTGAAGTCTAATAAAAATAAAAGTATAGTGAAGTAATTTTTTCTTTCGTAAAAGAAACGAGAGAGAAAAATTTTCACTGTTGTCGGGGCTAGGAGAGTGGTTTTGGTTAGTTATATTTCGCTTAAATCATCCGTAATGCTGCGTAATTGGGAATATTGAATAAAAAGGAGGATAAAGATAAAGGATACGTATGTATAGTATAGAGTTGATAAAAGGAGGATTTGGTGTGTTTTTCGGTTCTTCTTTTTAATTTAGTC